>NZ_JAEPBH010000025.1 GCF_016632365.1 Tenebrionibacter intestinalis
GGCGCGAATGCCGCGAAGGTGGAAGTGACCAATAACAGCTTAAGCGATATAGCAGAATCCGTCGCGGCCGGTAAAACTCCGGAGCAGAAAGCGCAGGAGCATGTAAAAGCAGAAAACGAGCGCTACAGGCAGGAAAACTGCGCAGGCATGAGCGCGGAAGCGTGCTCAGTACAGATGTATAAGCAGAGGCTTGAAGCACTCAAGGATACCGCTTCATTTGGCGTGGATTTTGTGCCGGTGGTTGGCGATATCAAGAGCTTTGCAGAAGCGCAGAGCGCGCTGGATTACCTGGTCGCAGCGGTGGGGATTATCCCTGGCGCGGGTGATGCTGCTGGTAAGGTGATTAAGGCGGCGGAAACGGCGCTGAAGAAAGGGGAACTGGCCGAGGCGTCTACACTTATCAATAAGGCCAGTAAAGAGCTCTCAGGGCATTTGCCCAGCCCTGGCCAAACATCTTTACCAGGTTCGGGAGTAGGATCTGGTGCTGCCTTTTCAGTGACCAACGCACAGTTAGGTAAAAAACTCGGAAAACACGTTGAAGATTTTGGTGGTAATGCGTCGAATGCAGCAGATAGACAACGTGTCTTGGATATTATAAATGATATAGGTTCAAATCCTGATAAAGTTGTTGCTGGTAAATTTGCGGGACAAGGTGCAGGAAGCGGTGCCAGCCGTGGTGATGTATTCTTCAGAATAAAGGGAAATGATGTTGTTGTTACCAAGCCCGATGGTAGCTTTGTCACTATTCTTAAGGATGGTATTAATAATACCTCTGTGAAAAATGCATTGAAGGGAGATCCGAAATGATTAAATCTTTAAGGAATTATGAAGAATGGACTCTCGGTGTTGTGGGTAAAAAACTTTTGCAGATTAAAGGATTAATTTATTCCCTTGATGTTCCTGATTTTGAACATCCACAACAGTTACAGCTTGTTTTTTCAAAGGCAGTAACCATTAGTAGTTTGAAATGTGGAAAGGATGGTTCAACACTTGTGTTAACGGAGCATCCTATGCAAGAAAAAGAACTTGGTGAATACGGTAAAGAAACTATTATTGATATTTCACATATCCATCCGTTTGCTAATTTTATTGAAAAAACTTTGCTGAAGGTGTTTTTGATATTTTCCTCAGTAGAGGATGCCTATGTGGGCTTAAGGCTAGATTTTGAAAATCACTTGAGTTTAATTATTATGAATATTGGTGATGAGATAAATATCTTCGAAGCTTTGTCGACAACATATGAGCAAATTGAAGGTATTAGATATTCGGAATTGTAAATGAAATGATCCCGGCCTCAGAGTCGGGAGCTTTCCGGCCATGTCAGCGCCTCGGGCGAAAACGTCGCCCATAACGGTAAGAGCGTCGCTGAGCAGAGCGGAATATTTGCGGGAAGCGGCGGGTTTGAGGTGACGGTGGGCGGCAGGACGCAGCTTGACGGAGCGGTGATTGCGTCCACGGCAGACAGCGGGCGGAACAGGCTGGATACGGGAACGCTGGGCTGGACGGCGATACGTAACGAAAGTAAAACCGCCGGTAACGGTTACGCCGTGGCGATTTCCGGCAGCGGGGGCGGCGGCGAAAACCGCAACGTGGCGCCAGCCACCGGCACCGGGCAGGCGAAATGCAGTACTGCTCCGCTTAAGTGAACGGTATTGCGCTTCGGCGGTTTTTTTATAACGGTATCAGAGCAGCAGGGGAAGTGTGGCGCTGGCGGTTTGTTGGCTCACTACACCGTAATACTCATCAAGCGCGATTAGAGAAGTACTCAGCAGTTCAATCAACAGCATTACCCCTACCTTTGCATTTAATGCCCCGGCGCTTAACGGACCTTCTGGCTTTGCCGCCACCAGTAGTAAATCACTCAATGAGGCCAGCGGACTGCGAGGCGTATTACTGAGCGCCAGGACCCTGGCCCCCTGTTTATGCGCCAGCTTAATGACATGCAGCAAATCACGTGTCGAACCTGAACTGGAAATGGCTACCACCAGCTTATCCGCAGAGAGCGTGGCGGCATTCATGGCCGCCCGGTGCATGTCACTGAAGAGTTGCGCAGGTTTACCAAGTCGCAAGAGTTTGTATTGCAGGTATTCACCCAAAATAGCGCTGGCCGCGACGCCGTAGATCTCCACCGACTGCGCCTGATGCAGAGCAAGCGCCGCTTTTTCCAGCAACGTCCGGTCGAGCAGTTTTGCCGTATCCTGCAGTGCCTGCACAGACTCATCAACGACGTTGTCGATCTTATCACCCTGCTGACGAGCAGGTTGTCCCTGCTGGATATCAAGCGCCAGCGCCATTTTAAACTCGTTATATCCCTTACAGCCTAACGTGCGGCAGAGGCGCGTCACGCTTGCTTCACTGGTATGGCTTTCCCGCGCGAGTTCCGTAATGGTCAGGTAAAGCACCTTTGACGGATTGTTGAGTACGATCTCCCCCAGTTTTTGCTGCGTAGGGCTGTATCCGCAAAGCCCCTGGCGCAACCTCAGCAGCAGGTTTTCATTTTCAGACATGCTCAATCCTTAATGTGTTCTCTGTGCGCTAGTGTGGCGGAAAGTAGGGGAAGTACGCCAGTAATTTTAAAAACATGATCTGCCTCTCTATTGTTGGTGATAATTTTCAGTGCATAATTAATTTTTGATAAAAATTTTCAAATGTAAGGTGTGAGAGAGAAAATGATGCAGATTTTCAGTGGGGCGTCTTCCGGAGGATGGTTTGAAAAAGCACAGCGTTTTGGCAAATCGTTTATGTTGCCGATAGCGGTACTGCCTGCGGCGGGGTTGTTGCTGGGTATTGGTGGGGCGTTGTCGAACCCAAACACGCTGGCCGCGTACCCCTTCCTGGATGCCGACTGGCTACAGGCTATCTTCACTATCATGAGTAGTGCGGGGTCGATTGTCTTTGCCAATCTCTCCGTACTGTTTGCCGTGGGTGTGGCGGTTGGGCTGGCGAAAACGGATAAAGGCACTGCGGGGCTGGCGGCATTACTGGCCTTTCTTATCATGAATGCCACCATTAATGCGCTGCTCACTCTGACCGGTAAGCTGGCCCATGAGAACCCGGGTGCAGTTGGCCAGGGTATGACGCTGGGTATCCAGACGCTGGAGACCGGGGTTTTTGGCGGGGTGGTGATAGGGCTGGTTACCTGCGTGCTACATCATCGGTTCAACAAAATTGCTCTTCCCCAATTCCTGGGGTTTTTTGGCGGTTCTCGCTTTGTCCCCATAATCAGCTCACTGGCGGCAATTGTTGTTGGGGCGATAATGACCGTGGTCTGGCCGCATTTCCAGAAACTGATTTTTGGTCTGGGGGGGCTTGTTGATGCGACCGGTTATCTGGGAACCCTGCTGTACGGGTTTATTTTGCGTATGCTGGGCCCGTTCGGATTACATCATATCTTCTATCTGCCGTTCTGGACGACTGCGCTAGGTGGTAGTGAGATTGTGAATGGTCAACTGGTTGAAGGCGCACAGCGGATCTTCTTTGCTCAACTGGCTGACCCGGCGACACAACAGTTTTATGCGGGCATCTCTCGTTTCATGTCCGGGCGCTTCATCACCATGATGTTTGGCCTTCTCGGAGCATGTCTGGCGATGTACCACACGGCAAAACCAGAGAATAAAAAGCGTGTGGCGGGGCTGCTACTATCCGCGGCGTTGACCTCTTTTCTGACGGGGATTACGGAACCTATTGAGTTCTCCTTTCTGTTTGTCGCGCCAGTGCTCTATGTCATTCACGCGCTATTTGATGGTCTGGCATTTATGCTCGCCCATATTTTACACATCACGATTGGACAAACCTTCTCCGGTGGATTTATCGACTTCGTGCTGTTCGGCATACTTCAGGGCGAAGCCAAAACGAACTGGCTGTTTGTTCCGCTGGTAGGTGTACCGTGGTTCTTCCTGTACTACTTCACCTTCCGCTATCTGATCAATTGCTTTGATTTTGCCACACCGGGGCGCGAAAAAGAGGCTACGGCAGAAGATACTGCTCTATCACAAAGTAAACGAGCATCAGCGGTGATTGCGGGGCTAGGTGGCAGAGACAATCTGGAAGAGGTGGACTGCTGCGCGACGCGTCTTCGCGTCACCGTGAAAGACGGCGGCAAAGTGAATGAATCTGCGCTTAAAGCCACCGGGGCGCGTGGTGTGATTGTGCGCGGTAACGGCGTGCAGGTTATTTATGGTCCGCACGTCACGATTATCAAAAATGAAGTTGAAGAGATCTTATCGTAATGAAAACTGTACTGGATAACTTGAAAGGAAACCTGGTCGTCTCTTGCCAGGCGCTGGATAACGAACCGTTGCATAGTCCGTTTATTATGTCGCGCATGGCGCTGGCGGTGGCCCAGGGCGGTGCCAGCGCGATCCGTGCTAATAGCGTAGTAGATATTGAAGCCATCAAACAACAGGTTTCTTTGCCCATCATTGGTATTATCAAGCGAGATTATCCGGACAGCGAGGTGTTTATCACCGCCACGCTAAAAGAAGTGGACGAACTGATGACGGTTTCACCGGAGATTATTGCGCTGGATGCGACTGCCCGTCGCCGGCCCGGTGGTCAACCGCTGGAGGTGCTGGTTAAGCAAATTCGCGCGCGTTATCCTTCGGTGCTATTGATGGCGGATATCGCCACTGTTGATGAAGCGGTGATGGCGCAGGCGCTGGGTTTTGATTGTGTCGGTACTACGCTTTACGGCTATACGGCAGACACGGCCGGTCACATTCTGCCTGATAACGACTGTGCCTTCCTGCGGAAGGTTCTCGCCGCCGTCACGATCCCGGTGATTGCGGAAGGCAATGTTGATACACCGGAACGGGCGGCGAAATGTCTGGCGCTGGGTGCTCACGCGGTCGTTGTCGGTGGGGCTATCACCCGCCCACAGCAGATTACAGCACGGTTTATGGCGGCAATTCGCGCGCGCAGTATCTGTGGTGCATGATCATCTGCTGGGAATCTGCGATACTTATTGCTTATCCCCTTCACTGAGATGATTATGCAGTACCCGATTAACGAGATGTTTCAGACGCTACAGGGCGAGGGGTATTTCACCGGCGTTCCCGCTATTTTTATCCGCTTGCAGGGCTGCCCTGTGGGGTGTGCATGGTGCGATACGCAACATACCTGGGATAAACGTGCTGAACGGGAAGTATCGCTGTTCAGCGTGCTGGCGAAAACGCGTGAAAGTGACAAATGGAGTAGCGCCAGCGCAGACGAGCTGCTGGCTGCCATTGGCCGCCAGGGCTACACCGCACGCCATGTAGTCATTACCGGCGGGGAGCCCTGTATCCACGATTTACGCCCGCTGACCGTATTGCTTGAAGAAAACGGCTTTCGCTGCCAGATTGAAACCAGCGGCACGCACGACGTGCGCTGTAGCGACGCGGCCTGGGTAACGGTTTCGCCTAAGGTTAATATGCGCGGCGGCTATGAGGTGCTGGCGCAGGCACTGTCTCGCGCTGATGAAATTAAACACCCGGTAGGCCGCCTGCGTGATATTGAAGCGCTGGATGAGCTGCTCGCCACGCTGGAGGACGGTAAAAAGCGCATTATCGCGCTACAGCCCATAAGCCAAAAAGAAGATGCGACGCGCCTGTGCATCGATACCTGTATTGCGCGCAACTGGCGGCTTTCAATGCAGACTCATAAATATCTTCATATCGCCTGATTTGCGGTGCCCATCCGTTTGCCGGCGGTGATAGAATCTTAAAAATACAGGGATTTCATAACCGGCAGGGATTTTATGAAACGTGTTTCATTACCTCAGAATCAAAATAGTGTCGGCTGGCCGCTGCCGTCAGACTCGCCTTCAACCTGTTTAGCGTTAACCGGGGACCTTCAGGCCGACTGGGCTGTTATCGGCGCCGGTTATGCGGGGCTGGCGTTTGCCCGCACGCTGGCGACGCTAAACCCGGATTTACACATTGTGGTTTTCGATGCCGCCAGCGCGCCCTGGGATAGCTCCGCGGGGCGTAACTCCGGTTTTGTGATTGGCCTGCCGCACAATATCGGCAGTTCAATGGCGGAACTGAAAAAGGCGCAGACGTGGCGTAATTTGCTGCAGGCGGGAATCGAAATCCTGTGGGAGCAGGTGGAGAAGCACGCTATCGCCTGCGACTGGGAAAACGCCGGCAAGTACCACTGCCAGGTATCTGAAGGCAGCGATGCCGTACTGAAGACCTACCGCGAAAGCCTGGAGCGCATTGAAGAACCTTATGAAGAACTGGATGGCGAGGCGCTCAGACGCAGGCTGGGAAGCGGCTTCTGGCACAAGGGAATATTCACGCCGGGCACGATTTTAGTTAACCCGGCGCGGCTGATTGCCGGGCTGGCGGATTCCCTGCCGGCGAACGTCACCCTTTACCAAAACACGCCGGCGCTGGCGATAAAAGCAGGTGACGTGACGGAAATTTTTACGCCGCAGGGCGCGGTGAAGGTAAAAAACGTGATGCTGGCGACTAATGCGCTCTCGCCGGAGTTGATGCCGGGGCGGCTGCGCCGCCAGGCATCAATGGCGACGTTCGCCAGCCTGACGCAGCCGCTGACCGTACAGCAAATGATGAAGCTCCCGCGTGAGATGACGAGCTGGGGGATGACGCCGGTAAATGCGATTGCCGGCGCGACGGTGCGCTTTACGTCCGATCGCCGTTTCCTGATCCGCCAGCATGTGATGCCGGCGCTGCGCGGCGTGGTGACGAAAGAGCAGACGCGCCAGGCGGCGCGCCAGCACAATGCGCTTTTTAACCGGATATATCCGCAGTTTGGCGGCGAGGTCGCACTGGTGAAAACCTGGTCCGGCGCCATTAGCGTTACGCGTAACGGTGCGCCGCTGTGGGGGAATGTTGCGCGCAATATCTATACCGCCGCAGGCTGTAACGGCGCGGGAATTTCCCGCCAGACTATAGCAGGCGAGCTACTGGCGTACTATGCGCTCAAACAGGATCATCCGCTAATCGGCGATATGCTGGCGGTGGGGCGGGCGAATCTGCTGCCGCCTTCTCCGCTGCTGGATGCCGCAGTAAAGGTATCGCTGATGAAAGAGCGCTGGCTGGGGCGCCGCGAGGCCTGAGAGGTGAGCATCCCGGCTCTCGCGCCCACGGTTTCGTCAACCTTTGAATGCCCCGGAGGCGGATATACCGAAAACGCCACTATTAATGGGGCACGAAATATTTTAGCGGCAGGATATGCCGTGCTTGCCTGTGGAGGGGCGGCGCAGTCAGGCCGCCGTTGAAGCAGGAACCCACCGGGGCGATTCAGGCTCCGGGCTGAACGCTGCAGAAATCCCGTCCTTCAGGGCAGGTAGGTTGTCAGGAAAAGAGATGGAATTGATATTAACCATTTGGCGAATGCAGAAAAACCCTTCTGCCCGGGCCGCTTTCAGCTTCGGCGCTCAGGCGCAGCCTCTGTTATTTCCGTCATTACGCATTAATGCTATTTAACCCTGATGGAGAGCCAGCCAGGGCTAAATGTGCGCCGGGGCGTTCAGCGCCTGGCGTTAAACCGCCTGCCGTAAGCGTTTAAACCGCTGCGAACGGCGCGGGTTGGCAGGTCGCGCCTAAGCGGAGTATTTGGGGCTAAATGGGGCGTTTACCCGCGATACACGCAGCCTGCGGTGCAGGTTTCTTTTACCGTAACCGCGCTAAGCAGCGGTAGCTGAGGTTTAAGCTGCTGCCAGATCCATTCTGCCAGTACTTCGCTGGTGGGGTTTTCCAGGCCTTCGATATCGTTCAGATAGTGATGATCCAGACGGTTATAGGTGGGCGTAAATGCGGCTTTTAGTTCGGCAAAATCCATAATCCAGCCCGTGCGGGGATCGACTTCACCGGTAATTTCCAGGCGTACCATAAAAGAGTGACCGTGCAGACGGCCGCACTTGTGCCCTTGTGGTACATGAGGCAGACGATGGGCGGCTTCAAAGGTGAAATCTTTAAACAGCGTGGTAGGCATTGTGATGTCTCGATGTGGCTTGTTCTGTCGGGGGGGATAAACCTGCTCTGTTTCAGGACGTACAGGGGGAGCCGTTTGCTCTGCCCTGGCCTGTACGTAATGCAAGCGGGCTATACCTTTACTGAGTGCGGCATTGTGACATTAATCGTTGCAGCGTGCCACCGGATGTGGGTTCGTCACCGGCTGTTTTGTTTTCAGCAGCGTGTGAACAGAGGGGGATAGACTGCGAAACGCGCTTCGAGGCTCTGGCCAGGATTATATTCGTATTTTCATTTCGCCTGCAATTTATAATATGAAAAAAGAGACCAGAGCGATAATAATAAAACAAACTGAGCATATAACAAGCCCGCCAGAAAAATCTTTTAATGAATCCAGATGCTCGTTGCATTCTTTATTCACTTTATTAATGGCATCGTTCTCATTTTCAGCATTTACCTCAATGTGATGTTTTCTGAACCCCTGTTTTTTCAGCTTTCTGGTTAAATCCTGCGTTAATAAGGTTTTGGCGATAACTTTCGTTTTATCCTCGTTTATAAATATAATGTATTTTTCCATCATTTCCCCCTGGCTATAGAAGATTTGATTTAATGGTTTGTTTTACAAAAAAAAGGGGCACTTCCCGTGCCGACGGCTTAAGTCGCCCCGCTTTAACGGATGGGTATGATATTATTGTGCTTCATGAAACGCTATCCCTGTTACCGTGTTATGTGGTTAAATGCTTTTATAATGGAAGAATAATTGGTAATTATATTTTTCTTTGCATTGTTTTTTTGAATTAAATCACATTTTATAACAGGCAGGTTATTGAATGTTTAAACAGCGCACGCAATGTCGATAACGACAGTAATCAGGCGCGGCTAATAAAATTAATGGCCTGATGAAGCTATTGGTTACTATTATTGTCTGTGGAGTTATATTGTCAATGGTTTGTGCCGCAAGCAAGCCGTTGGTTTTAATCGTACAGGTAAGGCGCATGTCGCCAATCCTGTTAGCCGCCGCCAGGAGCATGCCAGCACGTGTTGTTTACGAAACGGGCAAACAGCAAAGTGAGCCGGAAAAAGCGCCAGGAGCCGCTTTTGGTAATGTGTTTTAACCGCTGGTGAACGTACACCGCCTCAGAAATAAAATAGCCACCAGCGCAGGCCCGTTCAGGCCTGCGCTGCGTAAAACTACGCCTGCGGTTATTTAATTACGCCCTGCGTGACGGGAATAAGCAAATGCGAATCAAATTTTCCCCCTGTGTGAATAATATGATTTCCCTGATTAATCGTGCCGACGGGCGGCAGGTCGGGGAATTCCGGTTGGGTTATCAGATTTACGCCATTAATACGCAGTTGCAGGGTTTCGCCTTTGTGCCACTTCATGGCGTAGGGCCAGATATCGATTTCCAGCGGAACAATCTCTCCTGGCTTAAGTTTTTCAACCGTATCAAAAGTATGAAACGGTTTTTCGGGGCGGGATTTCGCGGTGTCCAGCTTGCGCATAGAGGCCCGCAGGCGCCCGTTGGCTCCCTGATGATAACGATTGGTTACAGGTTCGGGAAGCACTTCATTCTGGTTGACGTCGAGTTTACTGATAAAGGCGAATACGTCCATATCGTCGAAACTGGCCGCCTCCATCCAGGCTTTGAGCTTAATGTGTCCGGCAATTTCGGTATCTTCTGTAAAGGTATATTTGAAGACGGTTCCTTCCTCGTCCGGCATATATTCTTTGGCGGCGCAGTGTTTGGCGCATTTTGCCGTCAGCCTGCCGTGGGCGGCATCCAGGTAAAGAGGCACAAATTTTTGCCGCGCCAGCGGAAACGTTGTCTCCGGGCGATACAGAATATCCTCGTGGCCGGGGTCGAGCACGGTCAACCGCACGCGAGGCGTCTCTTTCCAGCCGTTATCTTCCTCTTTCAGGTAGTAATCAAAGAAGCGGCGTAAATCGTCGCTGTTTACCGGGTTGAAAAAATCGACCCATTCATGGCGGTTGTGTACCCGCAGCCATTTTTCCGCGCATCCGTAATCTTCCCAGGCGGAAAATGTGCCTTGCGTATGTAATACGTTAGTCCAGGATGCGACAATATAGGCCGGAATTCGCGACTTACTTACGTCAGGCACTTTAGTATTCCAGTACGCGTCGAATAACGGGGCCGGCTCCACCATAGCGACAATATCTTCGGCATAATTGTCGCCGTAAAGATTAGCCAGCATGCCGTTGAAAAACTCCTGGTTTGGAATGCCGCCGCGCACGATTGTGTCGCGATACCAGTCCCGAATACCTTCCCAGGGGGCAATAGCTTTGAGCTGCGGCGGGTTATACTGGCAAATGTTCCACTGATAAATGGCAAACCCGCTGTTGCCGCAGGCGCCGACATTGCCATTTGACCAGGGTTGCTCTGCAATCCAGGCGATGACGTCCGTTTCATCTTCCGCGTCCTGCAGCCCAAAGAAAGGAATATCCCCTTCAGATTTAAATACGCCCCGTCCGTCCACGTTCACGATGGCGTAACCGTACTGCACCCAGTAGCCCGGGACCGGGCCTTCGAATTTATTAAGGCCGTCTTCCCACTGGGTGGGAACGTCCATGCGGTTTTCAAAACGATCCAGGCTAAGCCAGCTTCCTTTTTTACCAAACGGGCTCCAGGAGATAATCGCCGGGCAATCCTGTTGATCTGTCGGGCGATAAACATCGACATAAATTGTTGTTCCATCGCGAAGCGTCACGGCGACATCCTGTTCAAACAGAATATCTACCGGTAACGGCATCCCGCCTTCACGGTGTACGGAACCTGCCGGCAGAATATGCGTGGAGGGATTAAAGCCCGGATATGTCTCTGATGCGCTAACCGGCTGGGTTTTACGAAACAAGACTTCATAACTCTCGCCCAGTTCCGGGATAGTGCCGGTTTTCATGTCATTCGTCATGTCACTCATTATTTTCTCCATTGCGTTATGTTGCTGCTGTTAAAAAAGTAGGTGGACTTGTCGGCATGATCAAGAAAAAATCTTAATAAAAACAAAGTGTTATTCGGTCCGATATGATTTTTATGGGTATGTCTGCGGCCCGCATTAGTTTTGTAAAGCGATGATGGTTAAATACGTTAAGGGCGGGTATTGAGCGAAAAACCGCGAGGCTTTGCGCGTGAGCATGCCTGACCAATGGCCGTGAAAGTGAAGACAGGGCGTTTTTTATTCAGCAGTAGGGTTAAACACTTTTTCCAGTAAGGGTTACGGAAAAAACAGATTAGGCGAATTTGTTATTTGATATTGCCAACGCTTCTTTGGTTTGATGTTACCCACATCGTTACTCTTGTTTTCACGCATTTTTGGGTAACGCCTTCACGCCACGGGAATATAACGACGCATGACGACTCAGGCTTCTATTACCTCGCAGCTCCCGCTAAGCCCGGAGCAGCTAAAGCGCCTTCAGAGCGCGACTGCGGATTTTTCACCCGCCCAGCTTGCCTGGCTGGCCGGCTACTTCTGGGGGGTGAGCCAACAGCAGCCGGGCGCGACATTAACGCCCGTTGAACAGGCATCGTGCGCGATTACGCTACTGTCCGCTTCTCAAACCGGCAACGCGCGCCGCGTGGCCGAGCAACTTCGCGATGATCTGCTGGCCGCGCAGCTTAACGTCACGCTGGTTAATGCCGGTGATTACAAATTTAAACAGATAGCGCAGGAAAAACTGCTGCTGCTTGTGGCATCGACCCAGGGGGAAGGTGAGCCGCCGGAAGAAGCTGTTGCGCTGCATAAATTCCTGTTTTCTAAAAAAGCGCCAGCGCTTGCCGGTACCGCATTTGCCGTGTTTGGTCTTGGGGATACCTCTTATGAACATTTCTGCCAGGCCGGTAAAGATTTTGATGCCAGGCTGGCGGAACTGGGGGCGGAACGCCTGCTGAGCCGCGTCGATGCCGACGTGGAATATCAGGCTGCCGCTCAGGCCTGGCGCGCGCGCGTGGTGGATGTGATGAAAACGCGTGCGCCGAAGGCCGCATGCGTGCAGAGCGCCGCCGCTGGTGCGGTAAACGACATTTTCTCAAGCCCCTACACTAAGGCGGCGCCGCTTAGCGCCACGCTTGCCGTAAACCAGAAAATTACCGGCCGCAACTCGCAAAAAGATGTGCGCCATATTGAAATCGACCTTGGCGATTCTGGCCTGCGTTATCAGCCAGGCGACGCGCTTGGCGTGTGGTACAGGAACTGTCCGGCGCTGGTGCAGGAGTTGGTTGAGCTGCTGTGGCTCAAAGGCGATGAAAAGGTGACGCTGGGCGGCGAAACGATGCCGTTGGCTGAGGCGCTACAGTGGCATCTTGAACTGACGGTCAACACTGCCGCCATTGTGGAAAACTACGCCATGCTGACGCGTAATACGCCTCTGCTTGAACTGGTGGGTGATAAAGCAACATTGCAGCGCTACGCGGCGACGACGCCGATTGTTGATATGGCGCGTTTTGCGCCCGCACAACTGGAGGCGCAGCAGCTTATTGACCTGCTACGTCCGCTTACGCCGCGACTGTATTCCATCGCCTCATCCCAGAACGAAGTAGAAAATGAAGTGCATATTACCGTTGGCGTTGTGCGTTATGACATTGAAGGCCGCGCCCGCACCGGCGGCGCGTCCGGTTTTCTGGCCGACCGGCTGGAAGAGGAGGGCGAAGTGCGCGTCTTCATTGAGCATAACGATAACTTCCGCCTACCGGATAACCCCGAAACGCCGGTCATTATGATAGGCCCGGGAACAGGTATAGCGCCGTTTCGCGCTTTCATGCAGGAGCGCGACGCGCAGGGCGCGAGCGGAAAAAACTGGCTGTTCTTCGGTAATCCGCATTTTACTGAAGATTTTTTGTATCAGGTGGAGTGGCAGCGCTATGTCAAAGATGGCCTGCTAAGCCGCATCGATCTTGCCTGGTCGCGGGATCAAAAAGAAAAGGTGTATGTTCAACATAAACTGCGCGAACAGGGAGCAGAGCTTTGGCGCTGGATTAACGATGGCGCGCATATTTACGTTTGCGGCGATGCAAGCCGTATGGCGAAAGACGTTGAGCATGCGCTTGTGGACGTCATTGCCGCATATGGCGGCATGGACGCCGACGCGGCGGATGAATTTTTAAGTGAGCTGCGCGTAGCGCGCCGTTATCAGCGAGATGTCTATTAATGAATGAAAAACATCCAGGCCCTCTGGTGGTCGAAGGCAAGCTGTCTGACGCTGAGCGCATGAAGCTTGAGAGCCATTACCTGCGCGGCACCATCGCCGAAGATTTACAGGATGGGTTGACCGGTGGTTTTAAAGGCGACAACTTCCTGCTCATCCGTTTTCACGGTATGTATCAGCAGGATGACCGCGATATTCGCGCCGAGCGCGCTGAACAGAAGCTGGAGCCACGCCATGCCATGATGCTGCGCTGCCGCTTGCCCGGAGGAATTATGACCCCCCGGCAGTGGCAAGCCATTGATAAATTTGCCGCGGATAACACGCTTTATGGCAGTATCCGCCTCACTAACCGCCAGACTTTTCAGTTTCACGGTATCCTTAAACAGAACGTGAAACCTGCGCACCAGATGCTGCATGACGTGGGGCTGGATGCGCTGGCTACGGCTAATGACGTAAACCGTAATGTGCTGTGTACCTCCAATCCCGTTGAGTCGCAGCTACACGCCGAGGCCTGGGAGTGGGCGAAAAAGCTGTCTGAGCACCTGTTGCCACGCACGCGCGCCTATGCGGAAATTTGGCTGGATCAGGAAAAGGTGGCGACCACGGATGAAGAACCTATCCTTGGGCCGACGTATCTGCCGCGTAAGTTTAAAACGACCGTCGTGGTGCCGCCGCAAAACGATGTCGATCTGCACGCCAACGATATGAACTTTGTCGCGATTGCCGAAAACGGCAGGCTGGTGGGCTTTAACCTGCTGGTGGGCGGCGGGCTTTCCGTTGAGCACGGCAATAAGAAAACCTACGCGCGCACCGCCAGTGAATTTGGCTATATTCCGCTGGCGCATACGCTGGCAGTGGCGCAGGCGGTGGTGACCACTCAGCGCGACTGGGGCAACCGCACCGACCGTAAAAATGCCAAAACCAAATATACGCTTGAACGCGTGGGCGTGGAAGCCTTCAAGGCGGAGGTGGAACGTCGCGCCGGTATAAAATTTGAACCGATTCGCCCTTACGCATTTACCGGCCGGGGCGATCGCATTGGTTGGGTGAAAGGCATTGATGACAAATGGCACCTGACGCTGTTTATCGAAAACGGTCGCATACTTGATTATCCGGGCAAGCCGCTGAAAACCGGGCTGCTGGAAATTGCCAGGGTGCATAAAGGCGATTTTCGACTGACGGCTAATCAGAATCTGATCGTGGCAGGCGTAGCGGAAAAAGAGAAGGAAAAGATTGAAAAACTGGCGCGCGATCATGGGCTGATGGCGGCAACAACTCCGCAGCGTGAGAACTCAATGGCCTGTGTCTCCTTCCCAACCTGCCCGTTGGCGATGGCGGAAGCTGAACGTTTTCTGCCGCAGTTTGTCGATAAAATTGAGGCGATTATGACCGCTCGCGGCGTTGGCGATGACCACATTGTGCTGCGCGTGACCGGCTGTCCGAACGGCTGTGGTCGCGCCATGCTGGCGGAAATTGGCCTGGTGGGGAAAGCGCCAGGGCGCTATAACCTGCATATCGGCGGTAATCGCACGGGTACGCGTATTGCGCGCATGCTGCGTGAAAATATCACCGAGCCTGAAATTATCGAAACGATTGACGCGCTGGTCGGCCGCTGGGCGACAGAGCGCGAGCCGGGAGAGGGGTTTGGCGATTTTACTGTACGTGTAGGTATTATCCGCCCGATTCTCGATCCGGCGCGCGACTTTTGGGGCGAATAATGGGGGGCGACAATGAGCGAGTATAATCTGTGCGCGCTGAACGCGCTGGCAAAAGAGGAGCGTCAACTGGCGTTGCGGGAAACAAACGCAACGCTGGAAAGTATGACCGCGCGTGAGCGCGTCGTCTGGGGGCTTAACAATTTGCCCGGCGAATTCGTGCTCTCGTCCAGTTTTGGTATTCAGGCCGCAGTTTGCCTGCATCTGGTGACGCGCGAGTGGGCGGACATTCCGGTTATTCTGACCGATACCGGCTACCTGTTTGCGGAAACCTACCGTTTTATTGATGAACTCACAGACCGGCTTGGCCTGAACCTGCGGGTCTATCGCGCAGCCGAAAGCCCGGCCTGGCAGGAGGCGCGCTATGGCAGGCTGTGGGAGCAGGGCGTGGAAGGGATTGAGCGCTATAACGCCCTGAATAAAGTAGAGCCGATGAACCGTGCGCTGGCGGATTTGAGCGCGGGCACCTGGTTTGCCGGGCTGCGCCGCGAGCAGTCCGCAAGCCGCTCAACGCTGCCGGTCCTTGGCGTACAGCGCGGCGTGTTTAAGCTGCTGCCGATTATCGACTGGGATAATCGTACGGTGTATCAGTATCTGATAAAGCACGGGCTGAAATACCACCCGCTGTGGGAAAAAGGTTATCTTTCAGTAGGCGATACGCATACTACTCGTAAATGGGAACCCGGCATGGCGGAAGAAGAGACACGCTTCTTTGGGCTTAAGCGTGAATGCGGGTTGCATGAAGGGTAAATCGCAACGGGCGCCGTATGCGCCCGTAAGGCTGCTGACAAACCCCAACCTGTTGCAGACAGGAGGGGGAGCGCAATAAAAAATAAGTAAAATCAATGCATTGATTTTCGCCTGCTTACCACAAAGAAGGAAAAACTCCGTTTTTTCCTTCTTTGCCAACAATCCGACGGGCGCCGTATGCGCCCGTAAGGCTGCTGACAAACCCCAACCTGTCGCAGACAGGAGGGGTGAAACGCAATAAAAAATAAGGAAAATCAACGTATTGGTTTTCGCCTGCTTACCACAAAGAAGGAAAAAACCATTTTTCCTTCTTTGCCAACAATCCGACAGGCGCCGTATGCGCCCGTTTTGTATGCAAAGCGCTATCCCGCTTTCGCCAACTCACTGACTAACGGCAGCATGATCCGCACCACATCGCGGCTGCGTGCCTCAATCTGGCCTGGCAGCCATTTATCAAGATGCGGCACGTTGTCATATTGTACGCTGTGCCAGCTTTCCCCTTTCGGGAGCGCTTTGTTTCTTGCCCGCTTTTGGGCGTCGTCTTTATTGCCCCGCGTCCAGTCAGCGGCCTCAACGCTCAGTATCGGTATGCCCGCGTTATCGAAAACGTCGGCATCGTTACAACAGCCGGTAGCGTGGGGAAATCGCGGGTTGAGTTCGGGATTTGTACTGGCGGCTATGCCGTGCTGGTGAGCAATGGACAGCGCACGGTCGCGCGTGAGCTTGCGTACCGCAACGGGCGTGTTCTTTCCGTTGTTGAAATAAAGCCTTTCGCCGGTTATCAGGCTATCGAGATTAATAACCAATAGCGTATTCTTCCTCTCAGAGAGGGGCATGCGTTGCAGGATATCCTGCGCGCCGAGCATCCCTTCTTCTTCCCCGCTGGTGGCGATAAAACGAATGCTGTAGCGCGTGGGGGTATCTTTAAACCGCTCGGCCAGCTCCAGCATGACGCCCACCCCGGAAGCATTGTCATCAATGCCCTGAAGCGATAGCCCGCCGAGGTTTTTGTCGCAGTCGTTATCGCTGAGCGGCGCATACGTATCAACGTGCGCCATGATAATAATTTGCTGTGGGCTGCTGCCCTTATGCATCGCAATGGCCATGCTGCCTGTGACATGTTGTTTGTATTTTTCGCCATCGCGGCGGTTGTACAGGTAGCTGGCGGGAAACAGGCGGGTGTTGCTTTTATAGCCCCATTTTAGAAATTGTTGGTGTACATACTCTACCGCCAGCATTTCCGCCGGCGTGCCGGTCATGCGGCCTGGAAATACGGTAGCGATATGGCGCGCCTGAGCGCTGGCGATAGCGCCCGGCTCAGGGGTGTTTGCCAGCGTTGAAAATGAGCAAAAAAAACCTAAAACCAGCCATGAAGCTGAACGACGCAAAGCGGAAAACATAAATAATCCTTACTCCATCAGGCAAGCGGCCAGGCGGCGATAGTATGAAACGAGGCCGCAACGCCCGCAATTTCCATTCTTCCCAAACGCCGAAAAAGCGGAGCCGGAGCGAAGTTAACCGGCCTTGCCCCACCCGTTATTCCTTTGTGGAACTAATCATTCCAATCAGGCATTTCATAACAGGCAAGTACGGGACGTATAGTCCGATCTGTTCGCTTTATTTATTGACCGGTTAACGCGCCCGGACGGCGGCAAACCGGTTTGAGGAAAGGTTATGGACCAGAAACGACTTACTCACCTGCGCCAGCTTGAGATAGAAAGCATCCATATTATCCGCGAGGTTGCGGCGGAATTCGCTAATCCGGTCATGCTGTACTCCATCGGCAAAGACTCCTCGGTCATGCTGCATCTGGCCCGTAAGGCGTTTTTTCCCGGTTCGCTGCCGTTTCCGCTGTTGCATGTGGATACGGGCTGGAAATTTCGTGAAATGTACGCCTTTCGCGACCGCACGGTAAAAGCGTATGGCTGTGAGCTATTGGTACACCGTAACCCTGAGGGCGTGGCGATGGGGATTAACCCGTTCACACACGGCAGCGCCAAACACACCGATATTATGAAAACCGAAGGTCTGAAGCAGGCGCTGAACAAGTATGGTTTTGATGCGGCCTTCGGCGGCGCGCGGCGCGATGAAGAGAAATCGCGCGCAAAAGAGCGTATCTACTCCTTTCGCGACCGCTTTCACCGCTGGGATCCGAAAAATCAGCGTCCGGAGCTGTGGCATAACTATAACGGCCAGATCAATAAAGGCGAAAACATACGCGTATTTCCGCTCAGCAACTGGACTGAGCTGGATATCTGGCAATATATCTATCTGGAAAAAATCGATATCGTGCCGCTGTATCTTGCTGCTGAGCGCCCGGTGCTGGAGCGCGACGGCATGTTGATGATGGTTGATGACGACCGTATCAATTTGCATCCGGGCGAAGTAATTAAACGGCGCCAGGTTCGTTTTCGCACCCTCGGCTGCTGGCCGCTGACTGGCGCAGTGGAGTCGGGCGCGAAGACGCTGGCGGAGATTATCGAAGAAATGCTGGTCTCCACCACCAGCGAACGCCAGGGGCGCGTTATCGATCGCGACCAGTCCGGCTCAATGGAGCTGAAAAAACGCCAGGGTTATTTCTGAGGAGCCGCCGGATGAATACGATTATTGCACAACAGATTGCCGACCAGGGCGGCGTAGAAGCCTGGTTACATGCCCAACAGCACAAAAGCCTGCTGCGCTTACTGACCTGCGGCAGCGTGGACGACGGTAAAAGCACGCTTATTGGCCGCCTGCTGCACGATACGCGGCAGATATACGAAGACCAGCTCTCATCGCTGCATAACGACAGCAAGCGCCACGGCACACAGGGCGAAAAGCTGGATTTGGCGCTGCTGGTGGACGGCCTACAGGCTGAACGCGAGCAGGGCATCACTATCGATGTGGCCTATCGCTATTTCTCCACTGAAAAACGCAAATTCATTATTGCCGACACGCCAGGGCATGAGCAGTATACCCGTAACATGGCGACCGGCGCCTCCACCTGCGATTTAGCTATTCTGCTGATGGACGCGCGTAAAGGCGTGCTGGATCAAACCCGCCGCCACAGTTTTATTTCCACCCTGTTGGGTATCCGCCACCTGGTCGTGGCGGTCAATAAAATGGATCTGGTGGCGTTTTCGCAGGACCGTTTTGAAGAAATTAAGCAGGCCTGTCTCACCTTTGCCGCACAGCTTCCGGGCGCGCTGGATATCCGTTTTGTGCCGCTGTCAGCGCTGGAAGGCGATAATGTCGCCTCCCGAAGCGCCAGTATGCCGTGGTATAGCGGCCCAACGCTGCTGGAAATGCTGGAAACCGTAGAGGTCCAGCGTGTGGCGGCGCGCCAGCCGTTGCGTTTCCCTGTGCAGTATGTGAGCCGTCCGAACCTTGATTTTCGCGGTTATGCGGGCACCGTTGCCTCCGGGCAGGTGCGCGTGGGCGAACGTGTGAAGGCGCTGCCATCGGGCATAGAGACCCGCGTGGCGCGTATCGTTACGTTTGACGGCGATCTGCGTGAGGCCGCTGCTGGCGAAGCGGTGACGCTGGTGCTCAGAGACGAAATTGATATTAGCCGCGGCGACCTGCTGGTCAGCGCCGCAAGCGACGTGACGGTGGCGCAACGTGCCGATGTGGATGTGGTATGGATGACCGAGCGGCCGTTACAGCCAGGCCAGCGCTATGATATTAAAATCGCCGGTAAAAAAACCTGCGTTAGCGTGGATGCGATTGTTCATCAGGTGGATATCAATAC
This sequence comes from Tenebrionibacter intestinalis, assembly GCF_016632365.1. Lineage (GTDB taxonomy): Bacteria > Pseudomonadota > Gammaproteobacteria > Enterobacterales > Enterobacteriaceae > Tenebrionibacter > Tenebrionibacter intestinalis. The sequence goes on from NZ_JAEPBH010000025.1 coordinate 19,276, forward strand.
GCTGGAAACCCACAGCGCCAGCGGCCTGCCGCTCAACGGTATCGGCCTGGTGACGCTAACGTTTGATGAACCGCTGGCGTTGGACCGTTACCGGGAAAATCCTGTCACCGGCGGGCTTATTTTTATTGATCGCCTGAGCAACGTAACCGTGGGCGCCGGTATGGTGCGCGAGGCGCGCGAGGCGCAGGTCGCAGCGCAGGAGGCGCCTTTGTCATATAGCGCATTTGAACTGGAGCTGAACGCGCTAATACGTCGCCATTTTCCGCACTGGAATGCGCGTAATTTGCAGGGTTCGAGCTGATGGCGTTACATGATGAAAATATTGTCTGGCACACGCATCCGGTGACCCGAAAAAAGCGTGAGCGACTGCACGGCCATCGCGGTGCGGTATTGTGGTTTACCGGGCTTTCCGGTTCGGGGAAATCCACCGTTGCGGGCGCGCTGGAAGACGCGTTGCATGCGCTGGGCGTAAGCACTTATCTACTGGATGGCGATAATGTGCGTCATGGCTTGTGCCGTGATTTGCGCTTTAGCGATGACGATCGCCGCGAGAATATCCGCCGCGTTGGCGAAGTGGCAAAGCTGATGGTAGAAGCCGGCCTTGTGGTGCTTACCGCATTCATTTCGCCTCATCGTGCTGAACGCGAAATGGTACGCGCGCTGGTAGGCGATGGGCGATTTATTGAAGTTTTTGTCGATACGCCGCTGGCGGTGTGTGAAGGACGCGATCCCAAAGGGCTATATAAAAAAGCGCGGGCCGGGGAGCTTTGTCATTTCACCGGCATTGACGCCGTTTATGAAGCGCCGGAAAACCCGGAAATTCGCCTTGATGGCGAACAATTGGTAACAAATTTGACCGGACAATTATTAGATCTGTTGCGCCGGGACGATATCATCAAATTCTGAAGACGGCGTCGGGCAGGCTGCAAGGCCTGCCCGCTCGGTTTACAGGATTTGATATGCGCAACAGCCCCCAACTCTTTACAACCCCGCCTGCGACGTTGCCGGACAGGGAGGATACCGCCTGGTCCCTCTCCGGCGGGCTTATTGGTTTTGCTGCATGGATGCTGGCGCTCGGTTTCCCCTTCTTTGTCTATGGCGCTAATACGCTGTTTTTCTTTTTGTATACGTGGCCGTTTTTTCTGGCGCTGCTGCCGGTCGCTTTAGTAACCGGCGTTGCGCTGCATTCGCTGCTTGAGCGCCGCCTGCTGCTAAGCTTTATTGTGACACTCTCAGGCGTTAGCGCCATGTTCGGCGCGCTTTTGCTCTGGCTGATGAACTGACATACTTCAAAGCGTAACAGACTATACATATTCTTTGCCGCAGGCACAGAGTGCGCATCCTTGCGTATTATGTGGTAAATTCTGCCGCACTTTCTTGAATGAATCAGGCCTGGTAGCGTCTCATGACACGTTATGGGATGATGGCGCCGTTTGATCCGGGGGCGAAATGGGTAAACTAACGCTGCTGTTACTGGTTTTGCTGGGCTGGCTCCAGTATTCGCTGTGGTTTGGCAAAAACGGGGTTCATGATTATACGCGCGTAAGCGAAGATGTTCAGGCACAGCAGGCAACCAATGCCAAACTCAGGTTACGCAATGACCAACTGTTTGCTGAAATCGACGATCTGAACGGCGGCCTTGAGGCGATTGAAGAGCGCGCGCGCGATGAGCTGAGCATGATCAGACCGGGTGAGACTTTCTATCGTCTGGTGCCTGATTCCTCTAAGCGGAACTGGCGTTCAGGACAGAATAATCCATAAAACAGATTTGAGCTTGTGCAGATGTCAGAACACTTCAGGGAGGTTATCGCCGTGGTGCCGGCCGCCGGAACAGGCAGCCGTATGCAGGCGCAATGCCCCAAACAATACCTCACCATTGGTGATAAAACGATCCTGGAACACGCCGTTTCAGCGCTGCTGCGCCACCGGCGCGTCAGTAAAGTGATTGTGGCTATCAGCCCGGAAGATACCCGGTTTGACGCGCTGGCGCTGGCGAAACACCCGCAGGTGCTGAAGGTGACTGGCGGCGCGCAACGCGCGGATTCGGTGCTGGCTGGCCTTAACGCCGCCGGCAACGCCGACTGGGTGCTGGTGCATGATGCCGCACGCCCCTGCCTGCACCCTGACGATCTCTGTCGCCTGCTGGCTATTGCCGATCACAGCGAGGTTGGCGGCATACTGGCAAGCCCGGTGCGCGACACCATGAAGCGCGGCGAGCCCGGTTTATCGTGCATTGCCCACACCGTGGCGCGCGACGATCTGTGGCATGCCCTTACCCCGCAATTCTTTCCGCTGAAACTTCTGCGCGAGTGTCTGAGCCGCTCGCTGGCTGAAGGCGCGCTCATTACCGACGAAGCCTCTGCGCTGGAACACTGCGGATTTCATCCCCTTCTCGTTAGCGCCCGGGCGGACAACATTAAAGTAACGCGCCCGGAAGATCTGGCGCTGGCAGCTTTTTATCTGACCCGGTTACCCAAAACGGAGAATAATTGATGCGAATCGGACACGGTTTCGACGTTCATGCTTTTGACGGCGAAGGCCCGATTGTTATCGGCGGCGTGCGTATCCCTTTTGAAAAAGGGTTGCTGGCGCATTCTGACGGCGACGTGGCGCTGCATGCGCTTACTGATGCGCTGCTGGGCGCGGCGGCGCTGGGGGATATCGGTAAACTTTTCCCGGATACCGACCCGGCGTTTAAAGGCGCCGACAGCCGTGCGCTGTTGCGTGAGGCATGGCGTCGTATTTGTGAGAAAGGTTACCGCCTGGGCAACGTTGATGTGACGATTATCGCTCAGGCGCCGAAGATGGCGCCGCATATCCCGCAGATGCGCGTATTTATCGCTGAAGATCTCGGCTGCCATATGGATGACGTCAATGTGAAAGCCACGACGACGGAAAAGCTTGGCTTTACCGGTCGCGGCGAAGGCATCGCCGCTCAAGCGGTGGCGCTGCTGATTAAGGTTAATGCATGATGGATGGGCAAACGCTTACCTGGCTGCATGGCCAGCCACAGTCTTGCGGAGTGCTAAAGGCCAATCCGGAAGATTTTGTCGTCACCGAAGACCTGGGATTCGGCCCGGATGGAGAAGGCGAGCACCTGTTGGTGCGTATTCTGAAAAGAGGCTGTAATACACGGTTTGTGGCCGATGCGCTGGCGAAGTTTTTGAAAGTACACGCCCGTGAAGTCAGTTTTGCCGGGCAGAAAGACAAACATGCGGTCGCTGAGCAGTGGTTTTGCGTGCGCCTGCCGGGCAACGCGATGCCGGATATGGGCCGCTTTGAGCTTGAGGGCTGCCAGGTGCTTGAGTACGCGCGCCATCGCCGCAAACTGCGCCCCGGCGCGCTGAAGGGCAACCGCTTTACGCTGGTGCTGCGCGAAATTACGCACCGCGAGGACGTGCAGGCGCGTCTTGACAAGGTGCTGCGTCAGGGGGTGCCAAATTATTTCGGCAGCCAGCGTTTTGGCATCGGCGGCAGTAATCTGAGCCAGGCGCGGGCGTGGGCGCAGAGCGACAGGCCGGTGCGCGATCGCGCAAAGCGCAGCTTTTGGCTTTCCGCTGCCCGCAGCGCGTTATTTAATCAGCAGGTTAGCGAACGCCTGAAAAAAGCGGACTTTAACCAGGTGATAGAGGGCGACGCGCTGCAACTGGCGGGCCGGGGAAGCTGGTTTGTCGCCGATAACCGGGAGCTGGCGTCGCTCCAGCCTCGGGTCGACAGCGGCGAGCTGATGATTACTGCGGCGCTGCCGGGCTGCGGCGACTGGGGAAGCAAGGGCCAGGCGCTGGCGTTTGAGCAGCAGACGCTGGCGCATGAGGCGGATTTGCAGGCGCTGTTGGCGCGCGAGCGGGTTGAGGCGGCGCGGCGGGCGATGTTGCTGTATCCTGCCGAGCTAACATGGAGCTGGTGGGATGATGTGACGCTGGAGGCCAGTTTCTGGCTACCCGCAGGCAGTTTCGCCACAAGCGTAGTCCGGGAAGTAATCAATACAGGTGATTATGCGAATATTGCTGAGTAACGATGATGGTATTCATGCGCCGGGTATTCAGACGCTGGCGAAAGCGCTGCGTGAATTCGCCGGGGTTCAGATCGTTGCTCCCGATCGTAACCGCAGCGGCGCGTCAAATTCGTTAACGCTGGAATCCTCACTGCGGACGTTTAGCTACCCTAATGGCGATATTGCCGTACAGATGGGGACGCCAACCGATTGTGTCTATCTGGGCGTCAATGCGCTTATGCGTCCGCGCCCGGACGTGGTTGTTTCCGGCATTAACGCCGGCGCTAATCTGGGCGATGACGTTATCTATTCCGGCACTGTGGCGGCAGCGATGGAGGGCCGTCATCTGGGATTTCCTGCGCTGGCGGTATCGCTCGATGGCCATGAACATTATGACACCGCGGCTGCGGTGACCTGCGCTATGTTGCGGGCGCTTAGCCGCGAACCGCTGCGTACCGGACGTATTCTGAACGTTAACGTACCCGATCTGCCGCTAAGCGAGATCAAAGGTTGGCGCGTGACTCGCTGCGGCAGCCGTCATCCGGCAGATCAAGTTATCGCCCAGCAGGATCCGCGTGGCAACACGATCTACTGGATTGGCCCGCCAGGCGAAAAGCACGATGCCGGACCGGACACGGATTTTGCCGCCGTTGAGCAGGGCTACGTTTCTGTGACGCCGCTACAGGTCGATTTGACCGCCTACAGCGCCCATGATGTTGTCAGCGCCTGGCTTGCCAGAACCGGGATGGAGCAGGCATGGTAAGCAGGCGTATTCAAAAATTGCTCGATAAACTCAAAGAACAGGGGATTCGCGATGAGCGCGTGCTTAACGCGATCGCGTGGGTTCCGCGTGAGAAATTTGTGGACGAGGCCTTTGAGCACAAGGCCTGGGAAAATGTGGCGCTGCCAATAGGCTCCGGACAAACCATTTCTCAGCCGTATATGGTTGCGCGCATGACGGAGCTGCTTGAGCTTAATCATGAATCACGCGTGCTGGAGATTGGCACTGGCTCGGGCTACCAGACGGCGATTCTGGCGCATCTGGTGCGCCACGTGTGCTCAGTCGAACGCATTAAGGGATTGCAGTGGCAGGCGCGTCGCCGTCTTAAACAGCTTGATCTGCATAATATTTCAACCCGTCACGGCGATGGCTGGCAGGGTTGGCAGGCACGCGCTCCATTTGACGCTATTATTGTGACGGCGGCGCCGCCTGAAATCCCGGCGGCGTTGCTGACGCAACTTGATGAGGGAGGCGTTCTGGTTTTGCCGGTAGGCGTTGAGCGCCAGTTTCTCAAGCGGGTGCGCCGCCGGTCGGGTGAATATCTCATTGACACTGTTGAAGCCGTACGTTTTGTACCTCTGGTACAAGGCGAGCTGGCTTAAGTCCTGGAAATATCCTGTTTTCATCCAGCCGGCATAGCGCAATTATACTTGCGCTTATGGCGATGTCTGAGGACAGGCCAGAATGACCTGGTGGCAACTTTACCGACGCGTTTTGCGCTGCAGGGACGGTAGTGTGGCCATCTGTCAGTGAACTTGCCGATAAGCGGGCGCTCTGCTGGCGCAGACTAACCCGACCACGCCGCAGCCCTGTAAGGGGAGATTCAGGGATGGACAGGCCTTAACGTACCTGAAATCAAAGCAATAAAAGTAAATCAGTTTTCATTCCTGGGGGATCAATGAGCGCGGGAAGCCCGAATTTTACTTTACGTCGCCTGGCGACGTTATCGCTGGTAAGCCTGTGGCTTGCCGGTTGTTCCAGCAATAATACGCAGGCGCCGATAAGCGTTGTGGGTGAGGGGAGCGATGAGGGCGGCGGCGGAATGCTGGTGACTCAGCCGCCGCCAGTACAGAGCCCGTCGCAGCAAAATCCTGTGCTACAACAGCCGCAGATTCAGCCTGCGCAGCCGGTTCAGACATCGCAGCCGACGGCAGTACAGCCGGTACAGATTCAAAATGGCCGGATTGTTTATAACCGTAGCTACGGGGATATTCCAAAAGGCAGCTATACCGGCGGCGATACTTATACCGTTAAGCACGGCGATACGCTGTTCTATATTGCCTGGATTACCGGCAATGATTTTCGCGACCTGGCGCAGCGTAATGCTATTGCTGCGCCCTATAACCTGTCTGTGGGCCAGAGGCTGCAGGTCGGAAACGCTTCCGGAGGGCCGATTACCGGCGAAAACGCCATCACTCAGGCCGATGCCTCGGCCCAGGGCGTCACGGCTGCACAAAATCCGAATACAGTAGTTGCGTCTAAACTAACAATTACGTATTCTGAGGATTCGGGTAAACAGAGTGCTAATAAGATGTTGCCTGGAAACCAAAGCGTCGGCAGCGTTGCCGCTCCCGTTACGGCTCCAGCAACAGGCACAGCCGAACCGACTGTCAGTAGTACGTCGACCAGTTCGCCGATTTCAACCTGGCGCTGGCCGACGAGCGGCAAAATTATCGAGAACTTTTCTGCTGCTGAAGGCGGCAATAAGGGGATTGATATCGCAGGAACGAAGGGCCAGGCTATTACCGCTACCGCCGATGGGCGCGTAGTTTATGCTGGCAACGCCCTGCGCGGTTACGGAAATCTGATTATCGTCAAACATAATGACGACTACCTGAGCGCCTACGCCCATAACGACACTATGCTGGTCCGGGAGCAACAAGAAGTTAAGGCGGGGCAGAAAATAGCTACTATGGGTAGCACCGGAACCAGTTCTACACGTTTGCACTTTGAGATTCGTTACAAGGGGAAATCCGTAAACCCGCTGCGTTACTTACCGCAGCGATAACATCGGCGAAAACCCAGTATAACCCCCCGTTCAGACCGCACCAGGAAGGCAGCGGAGTTAATCCCGACAGTCTGGCAATCCAGAGCGTCGGGATAACGACAGCAGCAGAGTTTTGCTGTGCCCTGAAAGGTGTTGCTTATGCGGGTGCTGCGCCCAGGGATCACGGGTAGGAGTCACCTTATGAGTCAGAATACGCTGAAAGTTCATGATTTAAATGAAGATGCGGAATTTGATGAGAACGGAGTGGAAGCTTTTGATGAAAAAGCTTTGGTTGAAGAAGAGCCCAGTGATATCGACCTTGCAGAAGAAGAGTTGTTATCACAGGGCGCTGCGCAACGCGTCCTTGATGCAACCCAGCTTTATCTGGGGGAGATTGGTTATTCTCCACTGCTGACGGCGGAAGAAGAGGTTCATTTTGCCCGGCGTGCGTTGCGCGGCGACGTTTCGTCCCGCAAACGCATGATTGAAAGCAACCTGCGTCTGGTGGTGAAAATCGCCCGCCGCTACAGCAACCGCGGCCTGGCGTTGCTGGATCTGATTGAAGAAGGCAATCTGGGCCTGATTCGCGCGGTAGAAAAGTTTGACCCGGAGCGCGGGTTTCGCTTTTCAACCTATGCGACATGGTGGATTCGCCAGACTATCGAACGGGCTATTATGAACCAGACCCGTACGATCCGTTTGCCTATCCACATCGTTAAAGAGCTGAATGTGTACCTTCGAACGGCCCGCGAGCTTTCTCATAAGCTGGATCACGAGCCCAGCGCTGAAGAAATTGCTGAAAAGCTGGATAAACCGGTGGATGACGTCAGCCGAATGCTGCGCCTGAATGAGCGCATCACATCGGTTGATACGCCGCTGGGCGGAGATTCTGAAAAAGCGCTGCTGGATATTCTGGCAGATGAAAAAGACAACGGCCCGGAAGATACCACTCAGGACGACGATATGAAGCAGAGTATCGTCAAATGGCTGTTCGAACTGAACGCCAAGCAGCGCGAAGTGCTGGCGCGTCGCTTTGGCCTGCTGGGTTATGAAGCGGCAACGCTTGAAGACGTAGGGCGTGAAATTGGCCTGACCCGTGAAAGGGTACGTCAGATTCAGGTCGAAGGGCTACGCCGTTTGCGTGAGATCCTTCAAACCCAGGGGCTGAGCATTGAAGCGCTGTTTCGTGGTTAAGCGTTTTGTTTAAACAGAAATACCTCCCGCCGGGAGGTATTTTTTTGCTCGCTTTATGTCGCTATGACAGCGTTAATGTCTTCCCGCCGCAGGCAGAGAGCCTTTTATTGCCCGCATCAACCTGAGCGCAGCAGCCATGACCGCTGTATAACCATAAGCCTTAGCGCAGCCAGCCGTTAAATTTTACCACTCTGTTTTCAGCGGGTTAGCCAAAGTCAGCCGCGCAAGCGTCTCCGGCTGGCTTTTGTAGGCTAAACCAAATTTTTCAGGCGGTAGATCCACTCCAGCGCCTGGCGGGGCGACAGCGTATCCGGATCAAGCGCTTCCAGGGCTTCAACGGCTGGCGAACGCTCTTCAACGCTTAGCAGCGACATTTGGCTTCCGTCCACTTGGGTTGCCGCAGCCGGGCCGGAAATGCTTTCAAGCTCACGCAGCTTCTGTCGTGCGCGCTTAATGACGTCTCTGGGCACCCCGGCGAGCGCTGCCACGGCAAGTCCATAGCTTTTACTCGCTGCGCCTTCCTGTATGCTATGCATAAAGGCGATAGTATCGCCGTGTTCAACGGCGTCCAGATGCACATTGACCACACCTTCCATTTTTTCCGCGAGGGTGGTTAGCTCGAAATAGTGCGTGGCGAACAGCGTCAGCGACTTGATGCGCGTGGCCAGATTTTCTGCGCAGGCCCAGGCCAGCGACAGACCGTCGTAGGTTGACGTGCCGCGGCCGATTTCATCCATCAACACCAGGCTTTGTTCTGTAGCATTATGCAGAATATTGGCCGTTTCGGTCATTTCAACCATAAAGGTGGAACGCCCCGAAGCCAGATCGTCGGCGGCGCCGACGCGGGTAAAGATGCGATCGATCGGACCAAGCTCGGCTTTTTCCGCCGGTACGAAACTGCCAATATAGGCCAGCAGGGCAATCAATGCGGTCTGACGCATATAGGTGCTTTTACCGCCCATATTCGGGCCGGTTATGATTAGCATTCGCCGCTGGCTACTGAGGTTAAGCGGGTTGGCAATAAACGGATCGTTAAGTACCTGTTCTACGACCGGGTGTCGGCCGCCGGTAAGTTTGATTCCAGGTTTATCGGTAAAGGTTGGGCAGATGTAGTTCAGTCTGTCTGCACGCTCAGCAAGGTTGGTCAGCACATCGAGTTCAGCCAGCGCGCTGGCGCTTTGTTGCAGCCCGGCAAGATGCGGCAGCAGAAGGTCAAACAGCTCGTCATAAAGCTGTTTTTCCAGCGACAGCGCCTTGCCTTTGGAGGTCAGTACCTTATCTTCATACTCTTTTAATTCAGGAATAATGTAACGTTCGGCGTTTTTCAGCGTCTGGCGGCGTACGTAGTTCATCGGCACCAGGTGGCTTTGCCCGCGGCTGACCTGGATATAGTAGCCGTGTACGGCGTTAAATCCGACTTTAAGCGTATCGATTCCCAGTCGTTCGCGCTCCCGCACTTCGAGCCTGTCAAGATAATCCGTGGCGCCGTCGGCCAGCGCGCGCCATTCATCCAGCTCCGTATTATAACCGGGCGCAATGACGCCGCCGTCGCGTACCAGCACCGGCGGCGTTTCGATAATCGCGCGCTCCAGCAGCTCGCGTAGCTCGGCAAACTCGCCCATATCGCTGCGCAACGTTTGTACGTATTCGACATCCATATCCTGCAATATGGCTTGCAGCTCTGGCAGTTGCTGGAAGGCATGACGCATACGCGCCAGATCGCGCGGACGCGCGGTGCGCAGCGCAAGGCGCGCCAGGATACGTTCCAGATCGCCAACCTGGCGCAATACCGGCTGGATATCTGCAACGCAATCCTGCAATGCGGCAATAGTTTGCTGGCGCCGGGTTAGCGTACGCACATCGCGCACCGGCATATGCAGCCAACGCTTAAGCATTCGGCTGCCCATCGGCGTGACGGTACAGTCGAGCACCGAGGCGAGCGTGTTTTCTGTTCCGCCTGCGAGGTTATGTGTGATTTCGAGATTCCGACGCGTGGCGGCGTCCATGATTATACTGTCCTGCTGGCGCTCCATTGTTATTGAGCGAATATGGGGCAGGGAAGTACGCTGCGTATCTTTGACATACTGTAAAAGACAGCCTGCCGCACACAGCCCGCGCACGGCTTTCTCCACGCCAAAGCCGGTCAGATCGCGCGTGCCGAACTGCATATTGAGCTGCTGGCGCGCCGTTTCTGGTTCGAATTCCCACAGCGGGCGGCGGCGCAGACCGCGGCGCGCGTCAATTAGCGACATATCGGCGAAATCTTCTGCATACAGCAGTTCCGCAGGGTTTGTGCGCTGTAACTCAGCGGCCATCGCTTCTTTGTCCGCCGGTTCGCTCAGGCGAAAGCGGCCGGAACTGATGTCGAGCGTGGCGTAGCCAAAACTTTTGCCATCCTGCCAAATGGCGGCCAGAAGATTGTCCTGGCGTTCCTGCAACAGCGCCTCGTCGCTGATAGTGCCGGGTGTCACGATACGCACGACCTTACGCTCGACCGGACCTTTTGCGGTTGCCGGATCGCCAATTTGCTCACAGATAGCGACTGATTCGCCGAGGTTGACCAGCTTTGCAAGATAGTTTTCTACGGCATGGTGCGGCACGCCAGCCATCGGTATCGGTTCGCCCGCAGAGGCGCCGCGTTTGGTTAATGAAATGTCCAGAAGTTGAGAGGCGCGCTTCGCATCGTCATAGAACAGCTCGTAAAAATCTCCCATGCGATAAAACAGCAGAATATCGCGATGCTCTGCCTTCAGGCGCAGATACTGCTGCATCATAGGGGTGTGGGAATCTAAATTCTCTAATGTACTCATTAGCTTTTGATGTCCATTTGCTTAATTTTTAATGAGGCTGCGGCAATTGTTGTTCTTATGGCGTCTGTGTTGTCGCATCGTCATTTATAAGAGAGCGGCTTCAGACCCCCAGGCTTGGGCCTTGTTTAACGGGCTGTAAGCGGATTAACCGGTGCTGTTTAGCGCACTGCCCTGATGTGCAGTGTGCATGATAACGGAGTCTTTATGTCAGGAAAACCAGCACGGAAGGTGCTTTCTTCGGGATTGATTGAAATGATGAAAATAAGGTTATGGAAATAGAGGCCTGTCTTTAACCATATTGAATGCCTTGTTAACAGAACCCAACGTTACCGCTATCGCGAGAGCATCCACGTAGGGGCCTGACGATGAGGCTTCGGTTGTCTGCCCGGGTGGCTTGGCCCGAAAATGGAATAAACCAGGTAATTCTCTGAAAAATCTATGCTGAAGTTGTAGAAAAACCTGATATTGGTGCGAAGAAAGGTAAATTTAATGTGAAAATACCTGGATAAACTTTCGTTGATCGCGAATAACGAATTACCATTAGTTACTACTTTCGCAGTTATGTTCAGGGACACATATGCTTAGTCGACGTTATGCCACACTTCTGCCAGCGATGGCGCTTCTTGTTGCCTGCAGTAGTAAAACGCACATGCAACCGGAGGGGGGGAGCGCGCCTGCTGCTGTTCCTTTAGGGGGATTTTTACTGGAACCACAGCACAATATAAAACAGCTCGGCGGTGATTTTGCGATGAATCCCGCAGCGGAAAAATTTATTAATAAAATGGTTCGCGTGCATGGTTTCGATCGCCAGCAATTGTATGAAATATTTTCGCAAACTAAGCGTCTTGACTCCGTATTACGCCTGATGAATCGGCAAGCGCCGACAACCCAGGTGCCCCGCGGCCCGAACGGCGCATGGCTGCGCTATCGCGGCAAGTTTATTGCGCCTGATAACGTACAAAACGGCGTGATGTTCTGGAATCAATATCAGGATGCGCTTAATCGCGCCTGGCAGATTTATGGCGTGCCGCCGGAAATCATTGTCGGTATCATTGGCGTTGAAACCCGCTGGGGGCGGGTGATGGGGAAAACACGTATCATCGATGCGCTTTCCACGCTGGCTTTTGATTATCCCCGCCGCGCTAAATATTTTGCAGGTGAACTGGAAACTTACCTTCTGATGGCGCGTACCGAAGGCAACGATCCCTTGTCACTGCGCGGCTCTTTTGCTGGCGCAATGGGATATGGGCAATTCATGCCGACATCGTTTAAAGAATATGCGGTAGATTTCAACGGCGACGGGCACATTAATTTATGGGATCCGGTGGATGCCATTGGCAGCGTGGCAAACTATTTCAAAGCTCATGGCTGGGTGAAAGGCGGTCCGGTCGCGGTGCAGGCTAACGGCGAAGCGCCGGGCCTGGCGACGGGTTATAACACGAGGTATACCCTTAACCAACTGGCGGCCGCTGGTCTTACGCCACAGCAGCGGCCGGGGGGCTATAGCTCGGCAAGCCTGCTGCGCCTTGATGTGGGAACTCACTATCAGTACTGGTATGGTTTGCCAAACTTTTATGTTATTACACGCTATAACCACAGTACGCATTATGCGATGGCCGTTTGGCAGCTTGGGCAGGCTGTTGCAATGGCTCGTAAGTAAATACATTCCCGGTTTGCTGAAATATGCGTTGTGTAACAGGCATTCCGGGGATATCGACCGGCCCTGAAGTTTGGGGTTGGCTGGCTTATTACGTTCTGGACGCGCAGGGGCCTCTTTATAGTGAATGATGAAACATTACTTGAACTAAGCCGGAAAATTGGCCTGGCGTTGAAACAACGCGGCGCGACGGTCACTACCGCTGAGTCATGCACCGGCGGTTGGGTGGCAAAAGTTATTACGGATATCGCGGGAAGTTCTGCCTGGTTTGAACGTAGTTTTGTCACTTACAGTAATGAGGCGAAAGAACAAATGGCAGGAGTTCGCAGCCAGACGCTGAACGAACACGGCGCCGTCAGCAAGGAAACGGTTTGTGAGATGGCGCTCGGCGCGCAGCGCGCCGCCTCAGCGGACTATGCAATCGCCATTAGCGGTATTGCCGGGCCTGACGGCGGCACGGCGGTTAAGCCGGTTGGCACGGTCTGGTTCGCTTTCGCGGATGCCGACAGGCGCATCGTTACCCGCTGTGAATGCTTTGCCGGCGATCGTGATGCAGTGCGCCGCCAGGCGACGGCTTATGCCTTGCAAACGCTATGGCAACAATTTCTACAAAACACTTGATACTGTACAGTCATACAGTATAATTGCCGCAACTGAAGCAATCCAGATTAAGACACAGAGTGGCGCAGCCGCGCTGCATGACAGGAGTAATAATGGCTATCGACGAAAACAAACAAAAGGCGTTAGCGGCAGCACTCGGCCAGATTGAAAAACAATTCGGCAAAGGTTCCATCATGCGTCTGGGTGAAGACCGTTCTATGGATGTGGAAACGATCTCTACCGGCTCTCTGTCGCTTGATATCGCTCTGGGCGCCGGCGGGTTGCCTATGGGGCGTATTGTTGAAATTTACGGGCCGGAATCTTCTGGTAAAACCACGCTCACTTTGCAGGTGATTGCCGCCGCGCAGCGCGAAGGTAAGACGTGCGCGTTTATCGATGCGGAACACGCGCTGGATCCGGTCTATGCGCGCAAGCTGGGCGTCGATATTGATAATCTGCTGTGCTCTCAGCCGGATACTGGCGAGCAGGCGTTGGAAATTTGCGATGCGCTGGCGCGCTCTGGCGCGGTTGATGTTATCGTCGTCGACTCCGTCGCGGCGCTGACGCCGAAAGCAGAAATCGAAGGCGAGATCGGCGACTCTCATATGGGCCTTGCGGCGCGTATGATGAGCCAGGCCATGCGTAAGCTTGCCGGTAACCTGAAACAGTCTAATACGCTGCTGATTTTCATTAATCAGATCCGTATGAAAATTGGCGTCATGTTCGGTAATCCGGAAACCACAACCGGCGGTAACGCGCTAAAATTTTATGCCTCTGTTCGCCTTGATATTCGCCGCATTGGCGCGGTGAAAGAAGGTGAGAATGTGGTAGGCAGCGAAACGCGCGTTAAGGTTGTAAAAAACAAAGTCGCGGCGCCGTTCAAACAGGCGGAATTCCAGATTCTTTATGGAGAAGGCATTAACTTTTACGGTGAACTGGTGGATCTGGGCGTTAAGCATAAACTGATTGAAAAAGCTGGCGCATGGTATAGCTATAACGGCGAAAAAATCGGGCAGGGTAAAGCGAACGCGTCTAACTTCCTGAAAGAAAATAAGCCAATGGCGGCAGAAATTGAGAAAAAGCTGCGTGAAACGCTATTGAATAATCAGGATGATAAACCCGATTTTGCGGTGGATGATCTTAACGAAGGCGTTGCACAAGCCGATCAAGATTTCTGATGATTACGGGGCTGCGAATGCGGCCCCTCTCCTTAAGCTTCTCCTGCGCCACCACTTTCTGGATACACCTGTGTCTGAATCTATTTCCCGCCGTTCTGGCTATACTCGCTTACTTGATAAATCAACCCGTCTGCTGGCGATGCGCGATCACGCGGAACAGGAATTAAGACGTAAGCTTGGAACATTGCTTGGGGATGGAACAAACGATAGCGATGCTACTCAGCACGATCTGGAACGCGTTATGACCCGGTGCCTTGAGCACGGCTGGGTTGACGATAAGCGGTTTGCCCAGCGCTATCTTGCCGGGCGCAGTCGTAAAGGATATGGCCCACAGCGCATTCGGCAGGAGTTGAAACAAAAGGGCGTTAGCAATGATGATATCGACGCGGCTTTTAAGGCAAGCGAAACAGACTGGGTACGGTTGGCGACTGAGCTGGCGGTAAAGCGGTTTGGGTATCCTCTGCCTTCAACCTTTTCTGAAAAAGTAAAAATACAGCGTTTTTTACTGTATCGCGGTTTTTATATGGACGATATCCAGTCCATTTACCGAAATTTCAACGTTTAGCACACCTGGGGTTTTACTTCCCTTGCCAGAAAACATATCTTATCCCCCAATTTGTACGCGAAACTGGTCAGACAGCGTGTAAGCGCTTACGTGGCCAGGTACCACAATGATGAGTTAAGTTTTCTTCCAGGACATCTATGAGCAAGAGCACCGCTGAGATCCGTCAGGCGTTTCTCGATTTTTTTCACAGTAAAGGACACCAGATCGTTGCCAGCAGCTCTCTGGTTCCCGGTAACGACCCGACGCTGTTGTTTACTAATGCGGGAATGAATCAGTTCAAGGAGGTCTTCCTTGGTCTCGATAAACGCAACTATTCTCGCGCCACTACTGCGCAACGCTGCGTTCGCGCAGGCGGCAAGCATAATGACCTCGAAAATGTGGGTTATACCGCACGCCATCATACGTTTTTTGAAATGCTGGGTAACTTCAGCTTTGGCGATTACTTCAAGCATGACGCTATTAACTTTGCATGGGAACTGCTGACCAGCGAGAAGTGGTTTAACCTGCCAAAAGATCGCCTGTGGGTCACCGTCTATGAAACCGACGATGAAGCCTACAATATCTGGGAAAATGAAGTTGGCGTACCGCGCGAGCGTATTATCCGCATTGGCGATAATAAAGGCGGCGCATACGCTTCTGACAATTTCTGGCAGATGGGCGATACCGGCCCGTGCGGCCCGTGTACCGAAATTTTCTATGACCACGGCGGCCATATCTGGGGCGGCCCGCCAGGCAGCCCGGAAGAAGACGGCGATCGTTATATTGAAATCTGGAATATTGTTTTCATGCAGTTCAACCGTCAGCCTGACGGTACGATGGAACCGCTGCCGAAGCCGTCTGTTGATACAGGTATGGGGCTGGAGCGTATTGCAGCCGTGTTGCAGCATGTGAACTCTAACTACGATATTGATCTGTTCCGGGCGCTGATTGCCGAAGTGGCGAAAGTGACCGGCGCGACCGACCTGTCAAACAAGTCGCTGCGCGTTATTGCGGACCATATCCGCTCCTGCGCTTTCCTGGTTGCCGATGGCGTCACTCCCTCTAACGAAGGGCGCGGTTATGTATTGCGCCGCATCATCCGTCGCGCAGTACGTCATGGCAATATGCTGGGAGCAAAAGAGGCCTTCTTCTATAAACTGGTTACGCCGCTCATTGATGTAATGGGTAGCGCGGGCGACGATCTGAAGTGCCAGCAAGTACGGGTTGAGCAGACACTGAAGACGGAAGAAGAGCAGTTTGCCCGTACGCTGGAGCGTGGGCTGGTGCTGCTTGATGACGAGCTGACGCGGCTGAAGGGCGATACGCTGGATGGTGAAACCGTATTCCGTCTGTATGATACCTATGGTTTCCCGGCGGATTTAACCGCCGACGTTTGCCGGGAACGCAATATCAAAATTGATGAAGCGGGATTTGAAGCCGCGATGGAGGCGCAGCGCCGTCGCGCGCGCGAATCCAGCGGTTTTGGCGCAGACTACAACAGCATTATTCGTATTGACGACGCGACATCGTTTAAAGGTTACGACAGACTGGAGCTAACCGGAAAAGTCAGCGCGCTGTTTGTTGATGGAAAGCCGGCTGAACAAATTGTTACAGATCAGGATGCCGTTATTATTCTTGATGAAACGCCTTTCTATGCAGAATCTGGCGGCCAGGTAGGCGATAAAGGCGTGCTTTCCGGCAGTGGTTTTAGTTTTGATGTTCAGGATACGCAAAAATATGGCCAGGCGATTGGCCATATCGGCAGGCTGACGTCTGGCATGCTTAAAGTAGGCGATAGCGTTAAGGCTGATGTCGATCAGGCGCGTCGCGCGCGTATTCGACTAAACCACTCGGCCACTCATCTGTTGCACGCTGCGCTTCGTCAGGTACTGGGTACGCACGTAGCGCAGAAAGGTTCTCTGGTCAACGATAAAGGTTTGCGTTTTGACTTTTCGCATACCGAAGCAATGAAGCCAGAAGAGATTCGGGCTGTAGAAGATAAAGTTAACGAACAGATTCGTCGTAACCTGGCTATCAAGACCGATATTATGGATCTTGCTGCGGCGAAAGCCAAAGGCGCAATGGCGCTGTTTGGTGAAAAATATGATGAGCATGTTCGTGTCCTTAGCATGGGCGATTTCTCAACCGAATTGTGCGGGGGAACGCACGCCAGCCGTACGGGGGATATTGGCCTGTTCCGTATTGTTGCTGAATCGGGTACGGCGGCGGGCGTGCGCCGCATTGAAGCCGTAACCGGAGAAGGCGCGATGGCTTCGCTGCATGCTCAGAGCGATAAACTCCATGAAATTTCACAGTTGCTGAAAAGCGACAGCAGCAGCCTGAATGATAAACTTCGCGCTGTGCTGGAGCGTTCACGCCAGCTTGAAAAAGAGCTTATGCAGCTTAAAGAGCAGCAGGCGGCTCATGAAAGCGCCAACCTGACCGAAAAAGCCGTTGATATCAAGGGCGTGAAGGTGTTGGTTAGCGAGCTGAGCGATGTTGAGCCCAGGATGTTGCGCACAATGGTTGATGACCTCAAAAACCAACTTGGTTCTACGGTTATCGTCCTGGCTACGGTATCAGATGATAAGGTTTCTCTGATTTGTGGCGTTTCCAGAGATCTGATCGATCGCATTAAGGCAGGCGAGCTGATTGGTATGGTTGCCCGGCAGGTTGGTGGCAAAGGCGGCGGTCGTCCGGATATGGCCCAGGCGGGTGGTACCGATGTGAAAGCGCTACCGCAAGCGCTGTCCAGCGTTGAAAGCTGGGTTGCATCCAGGCTGTAACAAACATTAAGCGTTAAAGCGTCATAATCTTATACCTGGTTATGGCGCTTTTGCATTAAATGATCAAAGTCAGGTTGAAGTTGTGCATATCGGCTAAACTTAGGTATACATGAAAGCAGTGTGATGACGACAGGTGCCGTCAGGCGGCTGTTATCGCTTACCGTTTTAACGTTGTATGATGGATAATGCCGGGATACAGAGACCCGACTCTTTCAATCTTTCAAGGAGCAAAGAATGCTGATTCTGACTCGTCGAGTTGGTGAAACCCTCATGATTGGGGATGAAGTCACCGTGACAGTGCTAGGGGTGAAGGGCAACCAGGTGCGTATTGGTGTGAATGCCCCGAAAGAAGTTTCTGTTCACCGCGAAGAGATCTACCAGCGCATTCAGGCTGAAAAGTCTCAGCAGACCAGTTATTAAGGTTTGAGCGCCTCGCTTTTTGCGGCGGGGCGCAACATTCATTTCGCACCCTTCCTTCCGTTTCACTTCTGTTCTGCTTTGCGTATTTTTTAACTTTATTACTCCTTCAACTTTTGCCGAGCCTAAAAATTCCTGAGTAACGCAATGTGTTTAACGGCCGCTTTCTGGTACTGGAATAAGCATTTTATTGCTGATAAAACAAACGTTTTGTCGATAAACCATGCCAACTGTTTGTGAAGTGTGCAATCAATTCACGGTTGGGAAAAAAAGTTTGACTTATAAGTCTCAGAAAGTAATATGTGCGCCATCGCAGCGACGACGAGCAAACAGTTCTTCGTCGCACTCGTAAGAGGCGCGAGGTGAGGTGGCCGAGAGGCTGAAGGCGCTCCCCTGCTAAGGGAGTATGCGGTCAAAAGCTGCATCGGGGGTTCGAATCCCCCCCTCACCGCCATTTGCATCCATAGCTCAGCTGGATAGAGTACTCGGCTACGAACCGAGCGGTCGGAGGTTCGAATCCTCCTGGATGCACCATATTCAGAGCGTTGCCGATACAGGGTTTTCCGAAAGTCGGTATCGGGCGCGAAGGCGAGCGGTGCTGGCGCAGCCGACAACGATAGCGGTTCATTTTCTGAAAGCTTGCTAAACCGCGCCTTACGGGTTCAGTGCAATAAATTTCAATGCATCCATAGCTCAGCTGGATAGAGTACTCGGCTACGAACCGAGCGGTCGGAGGTTCGAATCCTCCTGGATGCACCATATTCCCCAATGTTACCGATGGCGGGCATTCCGAAAAGGAAGATGCGGGTACCGGATATGGCGGCAAGAGAGTTGCCGTGGCGTTGGCCCAAAAGTAGGGCTATGCTGTAACCATCTTCCGCAATTTTTCGGTTTCGTGCTTTAACGCATTCAGAGCAGTAAATACATTTAATGCATCCATAGCTCAGCTGGATAGAGTACTCGGCTACGAACCGAGCGGTCGGAGGTTCGAATCCTCCTGGATGCACCATTTTACCTCATGACGTTGTGCGGCAGGATGAACCAAAAAGGAGACGTCGCGTCAGCGTTGGTCGCGATGACCTGAACGCTATTTCTCTGTCATGCCGGGCAAATTCCATACTCAACTTTTTATAGCAGCCCCGTGTCGGTTTTGCATCCGTCGCCTGTAGCGCTCTTTTCTGTTCCCGTTTCTTTATATACTGAGCGCGCCCTTTTGCCGCCGTGCGCTGACGCTGTCTGAAAACTCTTCACGCAGGTGACTGTCCCCATTGCAATTAGCGACATTTGGTACACTTTACGATAAAGTAACTCCCTGACATTTTCCTGTGTGGGGGCATAATGTACGATCGTTACGATGGGCTGATTTTTGACATGGACGGTACGATACTTGATACCGAACCCACACATCGTAAAGCCTGGCATGAAGTCCTTCGCCGCTATGACATGTGTTTTGACGAAGCGTCAGTTATTGCGCTCAATGGCTCACCAACCTGGCGTATCGCCCAGCACATCATCCATCAGCATCAGGCGAATCTCGATCCGCATGAACTGGCAGAGGAAAAAACGGCGCTGGTGAAAATGATGCTACTCGATTCTGTGCAGCCGCTCCCTCTGATTGAGGTAGTCAAGTCCTGGTATGGGCGCAGACCAATGTCAGTTGGCACCGGCAGTGAAAGCGTGGTTGCTGAAGCGTTATTGACACATCTGAACCTGCGCCGCTATTTTGACGCCGTGGTCGCCGCCGATCATATCCAGCATCCGAAGCCCGCTCCGGATACTTTTTTACGCTGTGCCGAACTGATGAGCGTTGCGCCACAGAAATGCGTGGTGTTTGAAGATGCTGATTTTGGCCTCCAGGCGGCCCGCGATGCCGGGATGGACGCTATAGACGTACGTCTGCTGTGAGCGATACGCTTTCGCTTTTCTCTCTTTTTTCCAGCAGTTTCCTGAGCGCCACGCTGCTGCCTGGCAGCTCGGAAGCGCTGCTGGTTACATTACTGCTGGCGGGTAAAAGCACGCCCTGGCTGCTGGTCACAACGGCGAGCATTGGCAACAGCCTTGGCGGCCTGACCAATATTATTATTGGGCGCCTTTTTCCGTTACGCGAAAGTTCACGCTGGCAGGCGAGCGCGGCGCGTTTGTTGCGTCGCTTCGGTTCGGCGGCGTTGTTGTTAAGCTGGGCCCCTCTGATTGGCGATCTATTGTGCCTGCTTGCGGGCTGGTTGCGCCTGGCGTGGGGGCCAGCGCTATTTTTTCTGTGCCTGGGTAAAGCGCTGCGTTACGGCATTGTTGCCGCGTTGACGCTCCAGGGTGCGGCATGGTGGCAGTAATTGAAGTGATTGATGACCTTTAATCGGCAACCATTACAATTATGCTTAATAAAAATGTATTCGACAGGCGGAGGTCAATTTGATCCCGGACGTATCTCAGGCGCTGGCCTGGCTGGAAGCACATCCTTATGCAGTTAAGGGGATTAGTCGCGGGCTTGAGCGTGAAACGCTGCGCGTTACTCCCGAGGGCGAACTGGCCCGCACCGGGCATCCGGAAGTGCTGGGTTCAGCGTTGACCCATAAATGGATCACGACAGACTTTGCCGAATCGCTTCTGGAATTCATTACGCCGGTTGACGGCGATGTTGACCACATGCTGACGTTCCTTCGCGACATACACCGCTATGTGGCGCGTAACATCGGCGATGAAAGGATGTGGCCGCTCAGTATGCCGTGCTTCATTGATGATGGCCAGGCGATAACGCTGGCGCAGTACGGCACTTCAAATATTGGGCAGATGAAAACGCTCTACCGGGAGGGGTTGCGCAATCGCTACGGCGCATTAATGCAAACTATCTCGGGCGTACACTATAATTTCTCGCTGCCGCTCGCATACTGGCAGGCCCGTGACGGGGTGACAGACATAAACAGCGGCAAGGACGTTATCTCTGATGGGTATTTTCGCCTGATCCGTAATTATTACCGTTTTGGCTGGGTTATCCCTTATCTCTTCGGCGCTTCTCCCGCCATCTGCTCTTCTTTCCTGCAGGGCAAACCGTCTGCGCTGCCGTTTGAGAAAATCGGCTGCGGCTATTATCTGCCCTATGCGACTTCGCTGCGTCTGAGCGACCTTGGCTACACGAATAAATCGCAGAGTAAACTTGGCATCACGTTTAACCACCTCGACAGTTATGTCGCCGGGCTTAAACAGGCGATTAACACTCCGTCGCAAGAGTTTGCTCGCCTTGGTTTGAAAAAAGATGGCAAAAGGCTGCAGCTTAATACTAATGTGTTGCAAATTGAGAATGAACTGTATGCGCCTGTTCGCCCGAAACGCGTAACGCGTGACGGGGAAACGCCTTCAGATGCGTTGCTACGAGGCGGTATCGAATATATTGAAGTGCGTTCGCTCGATATTAACCCTTTCTCCCCCACAGGCGTGGACGAGCAGCAGGTACGTTTTTTGGATCTGTTTATGATCTGGTGCGTGCTTGCAGATGCGCCACAGATGAGCAGCGCAGAATTGCAGTGCACGCGGGTGAACTGGAATCGCGTTATTCTTGAAGGGCGCAAGCCGGGCCTGACGTTGGGTGTGGGTTGTGAAACGGCACAGTTTCCGCTCGATGAGATTGGCCGCAATCTGTTTCGTGATTTGCGCCGCGTTGCGCAAACGCTGGACGCTATTTCCGGCGGCAGCGACTATTGTAATGTGTGTGATACCTTGGTTGCATCTTTCGATAATCCGGCGTTAACGTATTCCGCACGCCTCCTGGAGCTTATGTTGGCGCATGGGATTGGCGGCGCGGGCCAGCTTCTGGCGGAGAAATACCGTGGCATGCTGATTCAGGAGCCGCTGTCCATACTGAGCGAGGCGGATTTTCGTCAGGAGCACGATGCTTCATGGGCGCGTCAGCGTGCGCTGGAGGCGGCGGATACCGAGCCGTTTGAAAGCTGGCTGGCAAAACAGAGGTAACAGCAAAGAAAAAGGCCACATCTATGTGGCCAAACTTTCATCTCTGATCGCAGGGATGATGATAACAAATGCGCGTCTTTCATAACTTCAGACTTGCCCCGGCGCCAATAGTTCATTTAATTTAAAAAATTCACTTAACGGAGGTAGCCAGATGCCATTACTGGATAGCTTTACTGTTGACCATACGCGAATGGGGGCGCCTGCGGTGCGCGTAGCCAAAACGATGCACACGCCTCATAACGACACGATCACCGTGTTTGATCTGCGTTTCTGCGTGCCAAATAAAGAAGTTATGCCGGAAAAAGGTATACACACGCTGGAACACCTTTTCGCCGGGTTTATGCGTAATCACCTGAACGGCAACGATGTGGAAATTATCGATATCTCGCCGATGGGATGTCGTACCGGTTTTTACATGAGCCTTATCGGCCAGCCGGATGAACAGCGTGTGGCGCAGGCGTGGAAAGCGGCGATGGAAGACGTGCTGAAAGTAAAAGATCAGAATCAGATCCCGGAACTGAACGTTTACCAGTGCGGAACCTGGCAGATGCATTCGCTGGAAGAGGCGCAGAGCATCGCCCGCCATATTACGCAGCGCGGTATAGCCGTTAACAGTAATGATGAACTGGCGCTACCGAAGGAAAAATTGCAGGAGCTGCATATTTAGTCTGCAACGTTGCCGAAAACGCGCGAAAGCTTCGAGCCAGCCAGTTAAATAACCGGCTGGCGTTTTTTTTATTAGTTAGCTGTGGATAGACTCAGCAGCAGCCTTTGATTTAGCCCTCTTAGCCTTAACAGAAGCCTCTTTCCTGGCCGGCGTGTAACCCATATAGCTTTCAGTCAGCCGGCAACGAGCAAATTTCTTTTTGCTGCCGCCATCCTGTGACAGACGAAGCAGCCCGCTGCCGGACATGCTCCCCAGCCATACGCTCGCGCTACCTGTTTTAGTGCGCGCCGCCCCCGGCGCTGCCTGCGCCGAAAGGGGGTTTTGCCAGCCACACCAGCCCCATCAGCAGTAGAAATACTCCCGCTGAGGCCCAGAAAATTTCGTTGGCTGAGATAATTAACCCCTGGTTAGTTATCTGCTGCGCTATCCAGCCCGAGGCCTGCTGCTGGCTCATTCCCATACTCTGCAAGCGATCGTATATTGCCTGAGCATTGGGGTTATAAGGCGTAATGGCCTGTGTGAGTTGCGTATGGTGCATGGCTTCACGATTCGTCCACATGGTTGTGGTGATAGATGTACCAATAGATCCTGCCAGCGTTCGGGTAAAATTCGACAGGCTTGATGCCGCCGCCAGCCGTTCCGGCGGCAGCCCGGACAGCGTAATCGTGGTCAGCGGCATAAAGAAACAGGCAACGGCAAAACCCTGAATGAACTGTGGCCATGCTGAAGCGGCAAAGTCCATCCCTGGTTCAAATGTCCAGGCGCGCCAGTAGAAGCACACCGCATACATGATAAAGCTGAACGTCACCAGACGGCGCATATCCAGCTTATGGGAAAAGCGGCCAATCAGGGGCGACAGGATAACTGGAATGATCCCTACCGGAGCGGAGGCCAGCCCTGCCCAGGTGGCCGTATAGCCGTATACCTCCTGTAATAGCTGCGGTAGCAGTACAATGCTGCCAAAATAGAGCATGTAGGCCAGGCTGATACACAGACAGCCAATAGTGAAATTACGTGACTTAAACAGCGACAGATCGACAATGGGGTTGTTATCCGTCAGTTCCCAGACGATCAGGAAGCTTATCGTCACGACTGCGATAATAGTCAGTACAATGATTTCTGTGGAGTTGAACCAGTCAAGCTCTTTACCCTGGTCGAGCATTATTTGCAGACTGCCGATGCCAACTACCAGCAGGCCGAGGCCTACTGCATCAATGCGTCGTTTTTCCGTTCGGGTTTCACGGCCGCGCAGCGTTTGCAGCGTCATCAATACTACCGCGATGCCGATAGGCAAGTTGATAAAGAAAATCCAGCCCCAGTGATAATTATCGCTGATCCAGCCGCCGAGTATTGGGCCAAAGATAGGGGCGACAATCACCGTCATCGACCACAGGGCCAGCGCAATGCTGCGTTTGGCCGGCGGATAATTGCTCAGCAGTAGGCTTTGGGACAGCGGGATCAGCGGGCCTGCCACAACCCCCTGAATCACGCGGAAAAAAATCAGCATATTGAGGCTGTTTGAAACGCCGCAGGCCCAGGAGGCGAGGGCAAATGCTACCGTTGACCAAATAAACAGCCGTACTTCGCCAAAGCGCTTTGCCAGCCAACCGGTCAGCGGGATAGAAATTGCGTTCGCCACCCCAAATGAGGTAATGACCCATGTCCCCTGGCTTAGCGAGGAGCCGAGATTACCTGCGATTGTCGGAATGGCGACGTTGGCAATAGTGGAATCCAGCACCTGCATAAACGTCGCCAGAGAAAGGGCGATGGTCATAATGACCAACTGTGCGCCCTCGAGCGGTTTTTGGTGTTGCACGACAACCTCCGCCACGTCAGCCTGCGTTTGCCTGAATAATACCGTTAATCAGCTTATTAACCGGCTCCAGTTTGATTTCACGCGCGTTGCTGGCGTAGGCCGGCCCCTGGCGTTGCTGGGTTGCCAGAACTTCGCCGTCGCGGTTAGTGGTGTCCACCTTTACAAGCGTCGATAAGCCGATACGCAGCGGATGCTGCGCCAACTGTTTTTCATCAAGCTCAATGCGTACAGGCAGGCGCTGTACGACTTTAATCCAGTTGCCGGTGGCGTTCTGTGCCGGTAACAGCGAAAATGCGCTGCCGGTGCCCATATCCAGACCGACAACTTTACCGGTGTACTTCACATCATCACCATAGATATCGCTGATGACGGTGGCTTTCTGGCCGATACGCATATGGGCAAGCTGGGTTTCTTTAAAGTTGGCGTCAATCCACAGGTTTGTCGAGGGTACAATCGCCATCAGCGCGGTAGCAGGGCCAATCTGCGCGCCAACCTGTACGGCGCGGCGTGATACGTAGCCGGTCATGGGGCTGACGATACGGGTGCGCTCCAGCGCCAGCCAGGCGTTTCGCACTTCGGCGGCGGCCTGCTGCACTGCGGGCTGATCTTCAAGGCGAGTGCCGAGAATCATGGCCTGATTTGCATTGTATTGTTGCACGGCCACATCGAGTTTCGCCTGAGCGCTGGCTACCGCGTCGCGGGCGTGTTGCAGCTCCTCGCGGCCGATGAGGTTTGCGCTGCCAAGCGGTTCACGGCGGCGTAAATCGCTTTGCGCCTGCGCCAGTGCGGTTTTTTGCACGGCGATATTGGCTTCATACTGCTTGCTGTTGATCATCAACTGGCGGGTCTGGCGTACGCTGGAGGCCAACTGAGTCTTTGCTTTTTCGAACGCCTGTTGTGCATCGGTGGCGTCAAGCGTGACCAGTACATCGCCCTGCTTCACATAATCGGTGTTATCCACCCACACTTTAGTCACGCTGCCGGAGACCTGAGACATAATTTGTACCTGGTTGCCCGATACATAAGCGTCGTCTGTTTCCTGGTAGTGGCGGAGCACCAGATACCACCAGATGCCATAGGCCACAGCCAGAAGGATAAAAAATAACGTCAGCAGAAGGAGAATGCCTTTACGTTTGCTCTTTTTCGGCTTGAGTGGGGTTTGCGCTTGTGCTTGTGCGCTCATGCTTTTCTCCAGACCAATTATTATTTTAGCTATCATTAGCCACGGTTTGCGGGCTGCTCAGCCGGACAGGCCAGCATGGCGAGATGCTGGCCTGTGAAATAAGTTTACTGAAATATAACCGAACGGGGTTTTTATGCGCGGTTAGCGGCTCGTTTCTGGCTCAAACTGCGTTTTTTCCATTTTATCAAGCTGTGCGAGCAATTTGCGTGTGATCTGCTCAAGCTGCTCTTTTTCCGTACCTGAAAGCGATGACCAGAGTTGTTGAAGGCTGTTGTGCTGCGGCGGCAGTACCTGATGCAGGAATTCATGCCCTTTTTCGGTCAGATGAAGGTGCAGGCAGCGTCTATCGTTATCGCTTTCGCGGCGCTCGATCCAGCCGCGTTTTTCCAGCTCATCGGCAATGCGGGTCGCATTGGTTCGGGAAGAACCCAATGCGCAACTCAGCTCACTGGGCTGAATGCTGTGGTTTTCCTGAGATTCCAGCGTGATTAACGCCATAAACAGAGTCTCGTTAATTCCCTGCGCTTTCAGCATCTTGTTGCGATTTTCCAGTAGCTTGCCCTGCATATGCATACACAGACGCGTCAGCAAAATTTCCTGATACGGAAAATCCGCGTGCCGGCTGGCGCGAAATTTCAACATCTGCTCTATAGGAGAAAACGAACTATCCATTTTGACATAACCTCATTAATTGCGGTCGATATAGTAACCACTGTAATAAATAAAGTAAATGCATTATTTTTTGAGAGCCGGCTTATCAAAGCACGATGTGAGCTGCGGGATTGAGTGGAAAGTATTCGCTGGCGGTTGCGTCATAATAAAAGAAGGAAGGTAATATAGCGTAGAAACAGTGAGCATGGCGCAGGCGGAGATTGCGCGCTTTATCCCGCAAGCGGCGCCGCTCGCGCGAGACGCCATTGCGTTAAATAAAAATGGCCCTGTCAAACGCACGGGCTATTGAGCTGGCCTATGCGGCAAATTTTATCAATCGTCTGAAATAATGACATACGTAAGAAACAGCAATGATATATTCATAAACTGCGCTGTTCTTCACGCTCCCTTTTTTAAACCGTTTTTGGATTGCCGCTTTCACTTCCACACGACGGGGAGCGCGACGGCTTAAGGGCGTTATCGCATGCGCGAGGCCATAGCCGCCAGCACGGCCTCGCGCTGGAGTTGTTGGCCCATCCACGGGCTAAACGCTGCAGGAACGGCGCGTACGACATTCAGTACGCTGGAAACCGGCGACCAGCAAAAGTCCATTACTTCAGCGGGATTCGGCTGCGGCGAGTGGAGGGCGCGAGCAAAAAAGACCGGGCAAACCTCATTTTCAACCACACCGCCGGCATCTACCGCACGATAGCGAAAATCGGGGTCAACCTCGCATATATTCTCTACATTAAGCCCCAGTTCCTGGCAGCAGCGACGCCGTAGCGCAACTGGCGAAGGTTCATCGGGAAGTGGATGACCGCATACCGAATTTGTCCATACGCCGGGCCAGGCCATTTTACTTAAGGCCCGTCGCGTCAGCAGCAGCCTGTTTTCGTCATTAAAGATGTAGCATGAGAAGGCGAGATGAAGCGGCGTATGCGTGGTATGTACGCGCGCTTTATCTTCCGTACCGCAGATTCGTAAGTGTTCATCCAGCAGCAGCACACGTTCCGTACGGTCGTTCATAGTGGTTCTTCTGTTTGAGAATTTTCCCAATTATAGAATCGGCAGATAAATACAGTACGTTAATTGTGTGCTTGTATTGTTACAAAAAGCCGGCCTGCAAAACGTTACCGGAAAGGGCGGCTGGTCAACAATTCATCACTATTATTTATCGATGCCTGTTCAATCACAGGCTGGATGTCCTGCTGGCGACTTAATTCGCTTACCAGATCGTTTACGCCATTGCTCATGTTTGCAAAGCGGGTTAGCGGCGAGCGGGTCACCACCACAAATGCGCCGATGTTTTTTGCAGGCACCATCGCAATATAGGTAATAAAACCGCCCGCGCCGCCGGTTTTTTGAATGATGCCGGGGCGGTCGTTTTTCGGTGACATATATACCCAGCCGAGGCCCAGCGCGTCGGCGCGGCCGGGCACATCCATACCCACGACGCGGGTAAGGTGGTTGCGTTGATAAATCAGCGTCTGCATTCTGTCGGCCTGCTTGCTGCGGATGTGAAAATCCGAGGCCAGGAACTGCTGCATCCAGCGCATCATATCCTCCGGCGTGGAGTAGACGCCGCCGCTGCCGATAGCCGCCAGTGTATTGTTACACGGGCTGGCGCCTTTTTCAGGGATCATCAGGCGCGCGCACTGATCTGGCGAAGGCGTAAAAGTGGTATCTTTCATACCGAGCGGGCGCGCAATGCGTTCTTCAAACAACTGCGGATACGATATGCCCGCAGCGCGGGAGAGCGCATCCGCCAGCAGATCAAAGGCGAGGTTCGAATAGCCTGCGGTAGTGCCCGGCTTCGTTTTCAGCGTAGCGTTTTGCAGCCAGCTCCAGCGCTGTTGGCGCGTAGGCCAGACAAAAACGGGGCGATGGGCCGCGCCACCTGGCTGTTCACGCGGCAGAGCGCTGGTGTGGGTTGCGAGATTGACCAGCCGGATAGGCTCGCCGTTAAACGATGGCACGTATGCGCCTGGCGGCGCATATTTACTCAACGGATCGTTTAGCTGCACAATACCGTCGTCCAGCAACTTTACCAGCATCTCGCTTGTCATAAGTTTGGTTATGGAAGCGATGCGGACAACCGAATCAAGCTGCGGACGTACATTGTTGCCGGGCCGCGTTTCACCAAAGCTGCGAAATACGCGCTGATTGCCGTCTATTACGACCAGCGCCATGCCGGTCGCGCCGCTGTTATAAAAGATTTGATTAGCGTAGCGTTCAACGGTATCGGAAGTAAAAAGCGGCTCAGTAGACGCCGCGCCGGCCGATTGTGAAAAAGTTAACGCGGCTATTACCAGAGCGCCAGGCGCAAGTAGACGTCGTTTCAAGGTGTTCGATCCGTTAGATTCGTTAATATCATGGGGTCATTGGTATTTACACCACCCATCAGCGCTTCGCCAGCGTTCGGCGCTAATTTTGTCAGGAAAAAACGTAACCTTACATTTCTCAATAAAAGCGGCGGTGAACGACGACGGCGGCCCAACCCGTTTTGTTAATGAAGAGTAAAAAACAAGCGGGGTTACGTATTTCTGTTAACAAAATTATGTAAGGCGGCGTTTTCATGATGCAGTCGGCAGGCCAGAGATTTGCGCTGCTGATTTATCCGCTATGTGATAAAAATTCACGGCGGGTTTTGATAAACCGTTCTTGCCGTGCCGCTACGTCAGGAACGGAGAGGGGGAATTTCCGTTGTTAGTTAAATGACGCCCGCGCGGCTGGCAGGCTTTCCGTTGCCAGACGAGAGGAACTTTCTGATTTGGCGCTGTTTCTACAGGGATATTTTATGTTTTGATACAACATCCTGTAATCTGCCGTACGCGCTTTGCAGTATAACGGGCGCATGTTTGATGTAAGCACAGGAATTTGCAGGAGAGGTTGTCGATGTTTAAATCATTTTTTCCCCGGCCGGCGGCATTTTTTTTGTCGGCGGTTGTCTGGGCGTTTTTTGCCGTACTTTTCTGGCAACTGGGGGGAAGAGAATGGCTGATGGCGCTGGCTGGCATCCGTGGCGAATCGCCCATTAGCGCAGCGCGGTTCTGGTCGGCCGGTTATCTGCTGTTTTATGCCTACTACGCCGTTTGCGTGGGGATATTTGCACTGTTCTGGTTTACGTTAAGCCCGCACCGCTGGCAATACTGGTCGATTCTCGGATCGGCGTTAATTATTTTTGTGACCTGGTTTCTGGTGGAGGTGGGCGTGGCGGTTAACGCCTGGTATGCGCCATTCTACGATATTATCCAGCAGGCGCTCAGTAAGCCAGGCAGCGTCCCCCTTTCGCAGTTTTACAAAGGCTTGCAGGTATTTCTCGGTATCGCGCTGATTTCGGTGACGGTAGGCGTGCTTAATAATTTCTTTGTTAGCCATTATGTGTTCCGCTGGCGCACCGCCATGAATGAGTACTATATGGCGCACTGGCAGCGTCTGCGCCATATCGAAGGGGCGGCTCAGCGCGTACAGGAAGATACCATGCGTTTTGCCACCACCCTTGAAAGCGTAGGTATTGGGTTTATTCAGGCGGTGATGACGCTAATTGCGTTTTTACCGGTGCTGGTTGCATTGTCGCCTCATGTGCAGGCGCTCCCGTTTGTGGGGCACGTGCCCTATGGGCTGGTGCTGGCGGCCATTATCTGGGCGCTAATAGGAACCGGGTTGTTGGCGGTTGTCGGGATTAAATTACCCGGGCTTGAGTTTAAAAACCAGCGTGTGGAGGCGGCTTACCGCAAGGAGCTGGTCTATGGCGAAGACGATCCGCAGCGCGCGGCGCCGCCTACTGTACGCGAGCTGTTTACTGACGTGCGTCGCAACTATTTTCGCCTCTACTTTCACTACATGTATTTCAATATCGCACGTATTCTTTATCTTCAGGTTGATAATGTTTTTGGGCTGTTTTTGCTCTTTCCTTCTATTGTGGCGGGCACCATCACGCTTGGGCTGCTAACGCAGATAACCAATGTATTTGAAAAGGTGCGCGGTGCCTTCCAGTATCTGATTGGGTCGTGGTCGACGCTGGTGGAGCTGATGTCTATTTATAAACGCTTACGGCGTTTTGAACACCAACTGGACGAATCGCCGCTGTGCCAGGCGTCAGAGTCACCGTAATGTCTGTGGTATTGACGGCGCAGATGCAAAAATGGCAGGCTCCGGACTGCATAAAAAGGAGAACGCTATGAGCCATGCTTTTCGTTCGGGACTGCTATTGGGCGCGCTGGCGCTGGCAGGCTGCGCCAGCCAGCAAACGCAGCAAAAATTGCCTGACGGCGTCAAACCGGTAGATGTGGCCGCTACGGTACGTCAGAAAATGCCGGGCAGCGTTAAAGATCGCAACGCCTGGGCGCAGGATATTGCAGCGGCCTTTGCCAGCCAGAAGCTGGCGCCGAGTGAAGAGAATGTCTGCTCGGTACTGGCCGTTGCGGCGCAGGAATCTACCTATCAAAGCGATCCGCAGGTGCCAGGGTTAAGTCGAATCGCCTGGCAGGAAATCAACCGCCGGGCAGGCAAGTTATATATACCCGCGTTTGTGGTGCGTGGCGCGCTGTCAATTCGTTCGCCTGACGGCAAAAGCTATACGCAACGGCTTGATAACGTGAAAAGCGAAGGGGAGCTCAGCGCGATTTTCGATGATTTCATTAATATGGCGCCACTGGGGCAGACGTTGTTTGGTAATCTGAACCCGGTGCGAACCGGCGGGCCAATGCAGGTCAGTATCGCTTTTGCCGAGCAGCACGCCTCCGACTATCCGTGGAAAATCGATGGCACAGTACGCCAGGAAGTCTTCACCCGGCGCGGCGGCCTGTGGTTTGGCATCTATCATCTGCTGAACTATCCGGCCAGCTACAGCAGCCCGCTGTATCGCTTTGCGGATTTCAATGCCGGCTGGTACGCCAGCCGCAATGCAGCCTTTCAGAACGCGGTGAGTAAAGCCTCAGGCGTGAAGCTGGCGCTGGACGGGGACTTAATACGTTATGACAGCGATGAACCGGGCCAAACCGAGCTGGCGGTGCGTAAGTTGGCTTCCCGGCTGAAAATGAGCGACAGCGAAATTCACCGCGCCTTACGAAAGAGCGATGATCCGGCGTTTGAAAACAGTAAACTTTATAATGCGGTATTTTCGCTGGCAGAGCGCCGGGCCGGCAGGAAGCTGCCCAGAGAAATGCTGCCTGGTATCACGCTTGAAAGCCCCAAAATAACCCGCAACCTGACGACAGCGTGGTTTGCAAAACGCGTGGACGCACGCCGTGCCAGTTGTATGCGTCGATAAATGCGTTCAGGCGCGCTGAGGGTAAAAGAGACGCGCTGCGAAGACAATTGCGCCAAGCACCAGCGCGCCCACGGTAAATACGCCCAGCCCAAACAGGATATTTACGCCAAACCCCATTTCAACATAGGGGCGTGTCGCAGCGCCGCTGCTTTGCATCAGGTGTTCAAAAAGACCCGGCATATTCATCAGGAGATTGATAGCCTGTGAACCGGCCCAGAAGCAGAACAGGACAAACACGGCATAGGCCGCGTTGCCGAGGGTCGATGCGTCTCTTTTTGAGCCAGTGATCACCGGTTTAGATAGAGGAAATTCTGCCATTGCCGACCTCCCGCAGGATATAAATGGGCAGCTTAGCGCGCCCGGACGAAGGTAAGTCTGGCAATCTGCACCCGGTGGTGACATCAGATTGCTGGTAAATTATGTTGCGGAATAGTCCTGAATATTGTTTTTACGTCCTGGTTCACATTTCATTAGCCGCAGCGGCGAGCCTTTGTTCACTTCTTATGCGAGGCGCCGTCGCCGCCTGTTTTGCACGCGCAGCATCGCGCCCCTGGGGATATCGCCAGAACAGCGCCGTCGTGAGAAGCGGCTATACAGGCCGTGTTCCTTAATCCTCATGATGCTGGCGCTGAGCGAAAAACCCGCTGGCAAGGCGCAGGGCAGAGTGATTCTCTGTTCAAGCCCAACAACGCAGTCAGCGTTTTTTCGCACGCGCCCCGGTGGGCTGGGGCTATTTTTACGCGCCGCTGCGTTACTTGCCGCTGATTTGGGGCCACTAAATTGCGCGGCTTGTGCCTTGCCGCGCCTAAAAATAGCCGCCAGCAGCATCCATGCAGATTTAAGGAACACAGCCTAAAAGCGTCGGCATAGCGCGAGGGGGGAGTATGGCAAAAGGGGCGGTTGGCGTGATGATAATTCTGGTTGTTCTCGCGAGCGGCTGGTGGGGGCTACAGCGCCTGCCAACGCAATATAATCCATTTATCCCCCTGACGCTTGACGATCCGCCCGGCACGTTTACGCGCTATAAGCTGCATAAACTGGCGCAGCAGCCGCAGCGGTGTATCGCACTGCTGAAGCAGGCGCGCGCACGCGGCATGATTAGCTGGCAGGCGCAGCGCGACGTTGCCGGTCCCTGTCCGCTTAATAATGTGGTTCGCGTGGAGCGCTTTGGCGCCGTAGGGTTAAGCAGCCGGTTTCTTGCCAGTTGCCCGCTGGCGTTGCGCAGCGCCATGTACATACATCAGCATGCCGCGCCGTTGGCGCGGCGCCTTCAGGGCAGCGCGCTGACGCGTATCGACCACGTGGGCAGCTTTGCCTGCCGTAATATCTATAACCGCCCTGAAGGCAGACTTAGCGAGCATGCCACGGCAGACGCGCTTGACGTTAGCGGCTTTCGTTTT
Source organism: Tenebrionibacter intestinalis (assembly GCF_016632365.1). Taxonomy (GTDB): domain Bacteria; phylum Pseudomonadota; class Gammaproteobacteria; order Enterobacterales; family Enterobacteriaceae; genus Tenebrionibacter; species Tenebrionibacter intestinalis. The sequence goes on from NZ_JAEPBH010000025.1 coordinate 52,176, forward strand.
GCTAACGGGCAGCGCATCACCATAGAGAAGGGTTGGCGTGCCGGGGGTAAGACATCCGCAGTACTAAAAGCGCTTTTTCAGGAAAGTTGCCTGTGGTATGGCACGGCCCTTGGGCCGCAATACAATGCCGCCCATGCGGGCCATTTTCATCTCGGCGTGCGTGGATTTGGCCTGTGCCGATGAAACAACGTCTGGTATGCTGTGCGCCATTATGTGATTGTGTTCACATATTTTCGCTCCCGCCGCAGGCTGCGCTGCCGGCTTACTGATTACCGATTTACCGGGTCTGTTCGGATGGAAAAGTGGAAGGTTAATCTCATCTCAGTCTGGTTTGGCTGTTTTTTTACCGGCCTTGCTATCAGCCAGATTTTGCCGTTTTTACCGCTGTATGTGGAGCAGCTTGGCGTCTCTTCTCATCAGGCGCTGTCGATGTGGTCCGGACTTACTTTTAGCATTACTTTCCTGGTATCCGCTATTGTGTCGCCCGTGTGGGGCAATCTTGCCGATCGCAAAGGGCGTAAGCTTATGCTGCTGCGCGCTTCCCTTGGCATGGCGATAGCTATTCTGCTACAGGCGTTTGTCACCAGCGTCTGGCAGTTATTTTTACTGCGCGGTTTGATGGGGCTCACGTCTGGCTACATCCCTAATGCTATGGCGCTGGTGGCCTCTCAGGTTCCGCGCGAGCGTAGCGGTTGGGCGCTCAGTACGCTATCCACAGCGCAAATCAGCGGTGTAATCGTCGGGCCGCTCATGGGGGGCTTTATGGCCGATGCCTTTGGGCTGCGCGTTGTTTTTCTGATTACGGCCTCGCTGCTGCTGGTCAGTTTTCTGGTTACGTTGTTGTTGATTAAAGAGGGCGTCCGGCCCGCTGCGGCAAAAGGCGAGCGCCTGAGCGCAAAAGCGTTATTTGCCTCGCTGGCGCACCGACGCCTTATTTTTAGTCTGTTTATTACTTCGTTGGTCATACAGCTCGGTAACGGCTCTGTAGGGCCAATACTGGCGCTGTTTATCAAAGATATGTCGCAAGACAGCGGAAATATCGCTTTCATAAGCGGCCTGATTGCGGCGGTGCCTGGGGTATCGGCGCTATTGTCGGCGCCGCGGCTGGGTAAACTTGGCGATCGGATTGGCACGGCGCGCGTGCTGGTTGCTACGCTTGCCTGCACTGTCGTACTGTTCTTCGCTATGTCTTTTGTGACTTCGCCGCTACAGTTGGGCGTGCTGCGTTTTCTGTTGGGTTTTGCCGACGGCGCCATGCTCCCGGCAGTACAGACAATGCTGCTTAAAAATGTCAGCGAGCAGGTGGTCGGGCGTATTTTTGGTTATAATCAATCGTTTATGTACCTGGGAAATGTTGTGGGGCCATTGACAGGGGCGGGGGTGTCTGCAATAGCAGGTTACCGCTGGGTATTTCTCGTCACGGCGTTCGTTGTGCTAATTAATCTCTGGCAATTTTCTGCCGCGCTGCGCCGCAGAAATCCGGATTAAATGCGGTGTTATTCGGCAATAAAACGCGGCGTGAGTATTATCCTTGCGCGGCTTATTTATAATGACCTGAATCGCTCAGGTTTCTGATAACGTTTAAACGTTTCGCTAATGTTTTTAGATGTCAGACGCATATTTTTCCTGGGATAAAAAATAATTATGTTATTTGCTAGGATTTATCCCGCTTGAGTGTTAATTTGATGTTAATCCCGGTCTCGGAAGTCTCGCCATGAAAAATTTAATTGCCGAATTACTGGTTAAACTGGCGGAAAAGGACGCTGAGTTAGATGAGCAGGATGCCCGTATTAGCGCGCTGGAATGTTTGGTAACTTTGCTAATAGGCCAAATGAGCTCGACAGATTTTTACTCTTTTACTACCCGTATTAATGAGGATATTACGCAGTTTACGTCTTGCAATAATACCCATTTAAAACATCCTGAATTAATACAACAACATATGCGCAAGCTACTTCAGCTAAAACCAAAATAATATATTCGCAACACAGGCAAGTCGATATTTGCTGGTTCGACAGGCGTTCTGTTTTATTTTGATGCGCCATAGCCCACTGTGTTGTAGGGTAATATTGTTCGCTTAAAGCAGGCCGGGTGTTGCGTTCGCCTTGCGTTAGGCAGAAAAGCGGGATTGATTCATGGGTGAATGGGAGGTATCCGCGTAAGCTTTAACGCTGCTGGCATTCGTCGCCCTGTGCAGAGAAAAAGCGTGTTGTTATTTTGCGGGTCAAACGGCTTTAGCCAGAAGCGCCAGAAAAAACATCTGGAAATTGCTCAGATGATGGCCGTAAAGAGAGCAAAACGGGGTTTTACCTTCTTTATGGTAAGCAGGTGAAATTCATTTCTTTGATTTTTATTGTATTTCATCCACCCTGTCTGCGACAGGTTGGGGTTCGTCAGCAGTCACAAAGAGGGCAAAACGGGGCCTTGCCCTCTTTGTGAGCAATGGACGCACTGTGCGCGGCGCGCTCACTTCCCCGGATTGCAATCCGGTGCTGACCCGATACCGATCCGGGGGTTCGTTACTTCAGTTCAGCGCCCGGGTTGTTATTCACTATTTTTGCGGTTGCCGCTTTTAGCGCAGGCGTTGACTCCGGAAGCCGTTTTGTCAGGATTTACTCATTGCGCGTGATTTTTCCATACATTTTTCCATCGCTTCAATGACGGCTGAACGAAAACCTTTCTCTTCAAGTACGCGTACGGCTTCAATCGTTGTGCCTCCCGGCGAACAAACCCTGTCTTTGAGTACGCCCGGATGTTCGTCAGTTTCCAGCACCATTTTTGCCGATCCCATTACCGCCTGTGCCGCAAATTTGTAAGCCTGTTTGCGCGGCATGCCGCCCAGTACGGCGGCATCGGCCATAGCTTCAATAAACATAAAGACGTAAGCTGGCGCAGAACCGCTGGCGCCCACGACTGGGTGGATAATGGCTTCGTCGACCACTTCAGCATGGCCGAAGCTGCGAAATATATTGACGACGTCTGTAATATCCTGCGGCGTGACCAGAACGTTGGGCGTAACGGACGTCATCCCGGCGTTGACCATCGCTGGCGTGTTCGGCATGGCGCGCACGATTTTGCGATCGTGGCCCAGCGCGATGGCAAGCTGGTCAAGCGTAATCCCCGCGGCAATGGAGACGACCAGCGACTCTTTATTCAGACTGGAAGCGATATCGCCCAGTACTTTTAGCATGATATTCGGCTTTACTGCGCCAAACACAATATCGGCAACCTGCGCCACTTCCTGTGCGCTCTGCGCGGCGTTGATTCCATACTGTTCGCGCAACGCCTGCACGTTACTGGATGAAGGGGTGTAGACCCAGATATGTCCGGCGGGTACCTGGCCACTGGCGATAAGCCCGCCAAGAATTGCTTTGCCCATATTCCCGCAGCCGATAAACCCGATTTTTTTTTCCATAGGTTGTCCCTCGTCTGATCAACAATTGCGCATTGTACATCGGGAACGGGCAGCAGAGCGCTAAAAATGGACGCATGGCGCATGCCGGGAGAGTGTGAAGCGGCGGGAGCTTCAGTTGACCACGTCCGCTATGGTTTTCGACCTGACGCAGATCGGGGTGTCTGTGGGGTATGCTGTATCGGTTAGCGGCGTTTACCGCGCCGTAACCGGGTAAACAAAAAGCACAGACAGGTTGCAACGGCTGCGCGCTGCGGCGACAATCCGCCCTTCATTGATCCGGCAGGAGCCGCTATGCAAATTTGGGTGGACGCCGATGCGTGTCCAAACGTGATTAAAGACATGTTGTATCGGGCGGCTACGCGCACCGGTACAACGCTGACGCTGGTGGCCAATCAGCCGTTAAACGTGCCGCCATCGCCGCATATTCGTACGTTACGCGTACAGACGGGTTTTGACGTGGCGGATAATGAAATTGTGCGTCGCTGTGAGGCGGGCGATTTAGTGATTACCGCTGATATTCCGCTGGCTGCGCAGGTGATTGAAAAGGGCGCTGCTGCGCTGAATCCGCGCGGTGAACGCTACCGCCCGGAAACTATCCGCGAGCGACTGACGATGCGTGATTTTATGGATACGCTGCGCGCCAGCGGCATCCAGACCGGCGGCCCGGCGGCGCTCGGCCCGCGGGATCGCCAGCAATTTGCCTCAGAGCTGGATAAGTGGCTGCTGGCGTCGCAACGCGGTTAATTCCAACGCTTGCTGTCGCAGCCGTAATTTATCCGTTTTGGCGACGCCGTGTTAAGCGGTTTGCGCCCTGTGGCCCACCCGCAGGGCTGCGTTATGCGTTTGGACGATGTCGGTATTCCGTGCGGGCGTGTTGATAATAGTAACAATTTGGTCGGGTGTGCTGGAATATACCGGTTAACTGGTTTATCGGCGCCAGGCTGTCCGTCATGCCTGCCGCCGCCTGCAACACGCTGTCCATAAACCCGCCGCGTGCGCTGAAGGCTGCATGCCTGGCGGTGCGGCGGTATTCTGCGCAGCGTTTTTTAACTGGCTGGCGAAAACCGGCGAGTTGTCAGGGCTTTCTTGCCAGGTGAGAGTTAAATGTGACGTGCTGTTGTCAGGTAGCCCGGCGGGGGACGCTGCCGCTGTTCTGTTCGGCGCTTTGTTTTAATTAGCCTGCGCTTGTGGCACCTGAACCTGGGCGTTAAGTTGCTTTACCGTCGCTTCCGGAATCAGGTCAGGTTGCCGGCTCCGCCGCTGGTTAATTTGCGCTTCGGCGCAGGCATTGCATGGGGCGTCGTTCTTTCTGACCTGCACACGGCGCTTAACAGGCGTTGCTCTTCCACTTGCCTCTGATTACCACTGTTCCGTTCACTGCGTCATATTTCAGAGTGAAACAAAAAGATGTGTTGTAAATAATTAGTGAGTAAAGTCGCATGTGAAAGTGTTACCGGCTATGCTTCATGCTGCGGCATGGGCATATGCGTCTTGTATATTGTACAGACGATGTTATGTTTTATTTACATTTAATTTCCCATTCTTGTTGATTTTTTGTGAAATTATTGTCAGTAAAAGTTTGTAAGTAAAAATTATTTTACACCTTGATACGCATCCATCGGCTGGTATGATTATCGTTCGCTTATTCGCCATACCACCGTAATGGTTACACAATGCGCAAGGAAAGAGGATTTGCCAGTAATGACACAACCCCTGTTTTTAGTTGGTGCCCGCGGCTGCGGCAAAACCACGACGGGTAAAGCGCTGTCCGCTGCGCTGGGTTTACACTTTATTGATACCGATCACTGGCTTCAGCGTGAAGCGCGGATGACCGTTGCGCAGATTGTAGAACAGGAAGGTTGGGAAGGCTTTCGCGCCAGAGAAAGTCAGGCGCTACAGGCGGTAGCGGCGGATAGCACGCTGGTTGCGACCGGCGGCGGCATGGTGTTGGCGCAGCAAAACCGCTGTTTTATGCGGGAGCGGGGAACGGTTATTTACCTGTGCGCCCCGGCGCAGGTGCTGGCACAGCGGCTGGAAGCCTCCCCTGAGGCGGGGTTACGTCCGACGCTAACCGGGCGGGGCACCGTTGATGAAGTTGCTCAGATACTGGCCGAGCGCGATGCCATTTATCGTGAAACGGCGCATCATATTGTTGATGCTTCGTTGCCGCCAGCGCTTATTGTTGAACACGTTACCCGCGCGCTGGCTCAGGGTTCGGCGCAGCCTCTGTGCGCCAGTTAAATGCTTTTAACCGGCGTTTTTGCGCCGGTTGCAAAGTGTTTCTCCACGCAATGTAAATCTGATCCTGCCAGTACCGGTTATACGTTTGCTGCTTTTTTTGTTTTTACTTTGTTAAATTTTTAACGCATTTTTTTATCGTACTGCTATCCTTTTTGATTAAATTATAACCGAGCGAGAGTCCCTGTTGTGCCAAAAACAGTGATGAAGTAAGGAGGGCGGCATAATGAACACACCCCTGGCAATTGTCACCGTTGGCGCCGTGTCGGACGATGACATTATGTCGCTTCTTACCGAGCATATCCCTGAACAATACATTACTCATCTGAGCCTGCTGGGTCGGTTAACCTCTGAAGAAGCGCTTGAAGATTATGGCGCGAGCGAGCGGGAAGAGACGTTGCTGGCGCGGCTTCGTGATGGCGCGTTGGTGTCGGTATCCCATGAAAAAGTTGAACTGGCGCTTCAGGCCGTCATTGAAGTGCTCGAAGCCCAGGGGTACGGCATCATTATGGTACTCAACAACGGGCGATTTTCCCGCCTGAATGCGCATAAAGCGCTGCTGTTGGTACCCGATCGCATTGTGCCGCCGCTGGTGGCGTCTATTGTTGAAGGGCATCAGGTGGGGATTTTGCTGTTGGCGCCTGAGCAAACGCCGTCGCAGCGGCAGAAGTGGCAGGCGCTGGAGATGAAACCTCTCTATGGCCCGAGTGCGCCGCCTGACGACGATGCCGCGCTGGTACGCGCCGGCGACATGCTGAAAACACGTGGGGCGGATGTCCTGGTGCTGGATTGCCTGGGGTTTCATCCACGCCATCGCGATTTGCTACAAAAAACGCTGGGAATACCGGTTCTGCTTTCCCATATGCTGATAGCCCGGCTGGCGTCAGAGCTTATGATATAGGCGCTAAAATTTACGTGACAGCATACGCAAGCGCTCTTTATAGTGAATAACTGACTTGTATAAATAAGGGGCTGTTATGCTTGAAAGTAATGATTATTTTTCAGGAAAAGTAAAATCCATTGGTTTTACCAGCAGCACCGGACGGGCAAGCATCGGTGTCATGGCGCAGGGAGAATACACCTTTGGTACCGGCCAGCCGGAAGAGATGACCGTTGTTAGCGGCGCGCTGAATGTGCTGCTGGCAGGGGAAACAATGTGGAGAACTTACGGGCCGGGCGAGGTGTTTCATGTGCCGGGACACAGTGAGTTCCATCTTCAGGTGGCTGAACCGAGCGCCTATCTTTGCCGTTATCTGTAACGCGAAGCGACTGCGCCTGAGAAGCGGCCGGCATTGATTTTGACGTGCGGCAATACGCAGCCCGCGGCTGCCTGCCTTTGTTTACGGGCGCAGGCCGCCGAAACCGGCGACCCCGCTGGGTGTTAAGGGGCCGCCAACGTTTCTTTTATCCAACCAACAATCTGCGCCAGGCGCGCTTTAATCCCGTGGCCAACGTGGCCTGAATATTGGCGTCCGCGCCTTTCCCTGCGTGCAGCCTGCTTCGCGCCGGGCGAGCGTTGTGTTGCAGCGCTCCGTTTACTTCACGCTACAGCCTTGCAAATCAATAATTAGAATTCGGGCATTGATAACGCCCGTAAGAGTGCAGGCGTCGCTGAAATCGGCGTCGCCGGCGAGGCGGTATCAGGCACGCCGCCGAAGGCTTGAAATCAGACGCCCCTTTAAGCGGGAGCATTGCCGGGGCTGGCGGCGTGAAACCAGCAGCGCGCCGATGGCTATACCGATGAGCGCGGCGATCCCTGCGCTATATAAGGGGCGATCCTGCATCCACGAACAGGTGCAGCTTGCGGCGTCCCGTGCGCGCTGTACGGCGCGGCCGTGGCCGTGAAGGTGGACGCGGGATGCGGCAAGTACCGTTTTGGCGCGTTGTCTGGCATGTTTGCTCTTTTCGCCGGCTTCGTCGCCCCAACTGTTGAGCACATCTTCCAGCGTTTGCGCCATTTCTTTAATATCTTTGCTGATATCGCCATCTTCATTCATACCGCTGTTTCGTTTACTGAACATGCTTTTCTCCCGGTTAGTCAACCTGATTTGAGTGTAGCCTAACTCTGATGGCAGACGTGGCGCGGATCGCACGGTGGTTTGAAGAATTTTCCGAAAGCACAGGGCGCGGGCATACTGTAAGGTTGCGAGGCTGTAAAAGTCGACGAGGAAAAACTATGTATTTACGACCCGATGAGGTAGCGCGCGTTCTCGAAAAAGCCGGATTTACTATGGATACCGTCACGAACAAGGCTTATGGCTACCGGCGTGAAGGCAACTATGTGTATGTTAACCGTGAGGCCCGCATGGGGCGCACGGCGCTGGTGATTCATCCGGGGCTTAAAGAGCGTAGCCTGTCGCTGGCTGAACCGGCCACAGATATGAAAACCTGCGATCACTACCGTGAATTTCCGCTGTGGCTGGGCGGTGATGCGCAGCAGCACTACGGTATTCCTCACGGCTTTAGCTCGCGTGTTGCGCTGGAGCGTTACCTGGCGGGGTTGTTCGGCGAGGCATAAAATCAGCGGACTGGCCGGTTGCGGTTGTATCCTGTTATCGGGCGTGGCACGCCTGCTTCATTGTCCACGTTGCCGCCCGGGCGAGGGGGCCTCGCCTGTCTGCGGTGGCTGTACTGCCGGGCTGAGAGAAATACTCACGGGGAGTGAGAGACTTTTTAGCACGCGTTCGCAGCGTCATTTTGCCAGCCGCCTGACTAAGGCTGGTTTCATCCTGCTCAGGACAAAACCGTACCCGGGCAGATGGCGGTGGGTTTAGCCATCGCCGGCTTCTGCGCTTTTACGATAAAGCGTCACGTCAGCGGCCTTCAGCGTGATTTTTTCCCCATTTTCATCCTCCAGGGGGATGCCGACAATCTGATCGCTGTGCACTTCGATCACCCTGAGCTTTTGCCCGCCCGGGCGGGGCTGCACGATATCGCCCGGCTGATACATAAACATTCCTCGCGTCGTGGTGTCTGTTTTCAAACCATAGCCTGGCGCAGGCGCTTGTGCTATTGCGGCGTCTGAACCTCTCTGTCAGCAGGGCACAAATGAACAATGCATAAGCCACGTAGCGTAAAAGCGAAATGAGGAAACGCTGTAGCGAAAGTTTTGTTTAAAGGCAACGATAGACATGCCAGACAACATGTGGGGGCGAAGCGCGTTTCATTGAATCGTGGCGGAAAGTCGCGGATAGAGGTAAAGCCTGGCATAAAACCGCGTTTCGCTAACCCGATAAAGCCGGCAAGTTATTACCTTTTCGCGAAGGCAACGTTTGATAAAAAGAAGGCGCAACGGGAAGTTGCGCCACATACTATGTCATTTCATCCCGAAGGATGCTTAATTATTTTTATAGTTAATTACTTCCCGGGATTTACTACCCCGTGTTGTTTCCCTGATGCTAACTAAGCGCTGTATGTAGCCTGATAATATCTTCCGCCAGGGTTTTCCCCTGACGAGCGGGATTGATTATAATGTCTGCACTTCGGATATGTAAGTTGCACTTATGTAGGGACGGGACCTAACTAAAAGTGTAGTTTCCCGCTAAACATAGCTCAGGTTTTGCAAAGGAGTCGCGCATGTTTTCCAGCTTTAATGACAATAATGCACTCAGCAGTACGCTGCGTGACTATATCGAACGAAAGCTGCAACCTTATGGATTGCCAGAATATGCCTATACGGTTTTGAGTAAAAAAGATCCTTCAAAAGTCTTAATTATTACCAGCTACCCCAGCGAGTGGGAAAAAGTCTACCGGGATAATCATTTTCACCAAATCGATCCGGTCATTCTGGCGGCGTTTCGCAGGATTTCGCCGTTCTCCTGGGATGAAAATATCACGTTGATGAATGAAATCAGAGTGTCGAAAATTTTTACGCTGTCAAAACAGTTCAATGTGGTGAACGGCTTTACCTTTGTGCTTCACGATCACTTAAATAATGTTGCGCTGCTTTCGCTCATTATCCAGAAGCAGGAGCGGGTTGAGTTAGAGCAGACAATAAGAGATAAGGGAATGGGGCAGCTTCAGTTGGCGTTAATTGAAATTCATGAGCAGATGATGAAGCTGTTGCAAACCCGGACGTCAAAATCACCGCAGGGGATGAAGCCGATGGGAGAAAGCAACCCTATATTTACGCCCAAAGAAAATGAAGTGCTTTACTGGGCGAGCATGGGAAAAACCTATACCGAAATTGCCAAAATTATGGGAATTACCTTTCATACAGTAAAATTTCATATGGGCAACCTGGTAAAAAAGATGAATGTCAGTAACGCCCGGCAGGCAATTCGGCTGGGCGTTGAACTGAACCTGATTAGTACTAAATTTTATGACTGACCGGTAATGTCAGCGGCCATTTTAACAGCGCCTGAGGCTCGATTTCTAACGTTCTCCCGGCTTTTGGAGCCATTATCGCCTGGCTGGCTTTGTCTGTAGGGACATGCAGGAGATAAATAGGCTCTTTTGGCGTCAGGTACGCTTCCTTTACGATACGGATACGCCACCCTGTACGCCTGAGTATGGCAAGCATTGATTTGCTCACGATGGTATAAAGAGAATCAAGGTGGTTAGCAATACCGTAATTAATCAGAGCGAGATACAGGCAATAGCTCACAGGGTAAGCGTCCCCCAGAAGCTGTTTGCACAGGGATTTATCGACAAAAAACCGGCTGGATTCGATCAGGTTTCCGGGGAGGGGAACATCGCCGAACTGCGCTGAAAATGTATGAGTGATCATGTTCGGCTTATCGAGCGGAATAAGCCTTGTGCTGCAAATTATTTGTTGCCTGTAAACGCCCAGAATGTACTGTGTGTCGTCGCCGTCAAATTCATCAATTTCCATATTGTTCAGGCACTTAACGTCCCAATTAAGCCTGTCGCTAAACGTTTTTTTTCTCAGCATAAACAGCTCTTCAGAACGTCCTGTTATGAGCTGCTTATAGCTGACACTGAATAACTGAAACATTTTACATCCTTAATGTAATCCGGCTTCACTGCTTTGTTGATAGTAAAAAATAGGCTGCACAGAATGCGGCGAGGGCTATTTTAACCGTAACCGCAACGTTTTTTATATAAGCGCTTCAAAAGGTTGCCGCTTTAGCAAACAAATTAATTAACCTGTACAGAGAGTTGTAAGCGTCCAGCGAGAACCGTATTGACGGGGATGTGTT
>NZ_JAEPBH010000026.1 GCF_016632365.1 Tenebrionibacter intestinalis
CTGGTTTATTAGCGCTGATTTATGGGGATTCCTCAGCGCAGGGCCGGGGCTATTTTTATGCGTCGCTACGTTACTTGCCGCGCGTAAAAATAGCCGCCAGCAGTATCCATGCTGGATTAAGGGACGCGGCCTAATGTTTCCTGAAATTCTGGTCGTCGTATCAATAGTCACTTATCGGAAGATATTCGCCGCTGTTTCATCTGACAAGCGCCGGAGGATAAAAATTTACGCTTTGTGACGCCGCATAATTTGATTTGCAACCAAAACGTCGCGCGCAGTGAAAGCTGAAAAAATTAATCTGGATCATTAAATGTAAATTCAGGTCGTGAAATGTGATCGCGGTGAAAGTGTTTTCTACCCCTTACCAGGTATATTTGCGCTGCAGCAAACCATAATAAGGACAGGGAAATGAAAACATTTGTAGTAGCACTGCTTGCATTAAGTTGTTATTCCAGCGTGACTTATGCGCATGAAGCCGGGGAGTTTTTCGTGCGGGCCGGGAGCGCAACCGTCCGCCCGAGCGAAGGTTCCGAAAGCGTGATGGGCAGTTTGGGGAGCCTGAGCGTTAATAATAATACCCAACTGGGACTGACGCTGACCTGGATGGCAACTGATAATGTGGGAATTGAACTATTGGCCGCGACGCCGTTTCGTCATCGCGTGGGGCTGGCGGCGGCGGGAGGAGAAATTGCGACAGTTAATCACTTACCGCCATCGCTGATGGCGCAGTGGTACTTTGGCGACGCCGGTAGCAAAGTGAGGCCCTATGCGGGCATTGGCCTCAACTATACGGCTTTTTTTAATGAAAAATTTAACCGCCGGGGTAAGGAAGCGGGATTGAGTGATTTAAGCCTGAAAAATTCATGGGGCGTGGCCGGTCAGGTTGGGGTGGATTACCTGATTAATCGTGACTGGCTGCTCAATGCCTCGCTGTGGTATATGGATATAGATACAGAGGTAAAATTTAACGCAGGCGGTACGCCTCAGAATGTTGATACCCGCATCGATCCGTGGGTGTTTATGTTCTCTGCGGGCTATCGTTTCTGATAGCGCCTGCCTTAAAAATTTTTAGAGGGAACGGGGCGTTACCTGTTCTCTTTTTTTTACTGTCGTTTTCTCTCAACAAGCGTAAGGGTAAATAATACGGTCTGGTTAACTGGCTACGGCGACCCGCCGGCAGGAAGACTTAAGCGCGCCGCGTGTAAGGTGAACGTTGAGAAGCACACGACCAAAGCAGGCAAAAAACATAAAAAAGCCGCTGGCTTATAAGCCGGGACAATAACACAGGAATCAGAAAATATATAAACACGAAGCGGGGCGACTGAAAAACGTATTTACGCCATTACCGGATATGAAATTTTATGGCTGCGGGCTGGAAATAATGTTTAAAAATGCCGATCGCGTTAAGCAACCGGCATCGTGATATGCCTGCGCTATGAGTATATTAATTGTACTCTACGGTCAGAACGCCGGTTGTATGGCTGTCGTTCATCCAGCGCATCCATGTTTTACCTTTATCAGCAGGCAGTGGGTTCAGTGTGCCGTCTCGTGGGAGGAGCTGTGTAGTGAGTAAGGTTCCATCGCTGTCGCGGCAGGTGGAGTGAATGGTGTTCTGTTTCTGCACCACAGTGCAGGGATCTTCGATTATTTCGCCAGAAAATTGAATAACACCGTCGGTGTCAGCGAAAGCGGTCGTTGAGTTCATCATCCCTGATACGATTACGCCAGCGGCGGCCAGCGTAAGGCGGTTTAGAGCATTCATGATGAACCTCATATATTATAAAGAATAAAAATGTGCGCATGCGCACTATTTAGAGTAAAAGGCGTTGACATGGTTTACCAATCACATTTCCAGATATGAGAGATCTATTGAGAAAATAGTTACCTGTTGCAACAAAATAAGATAAGTCTGTAATCAATTCACAATAATCTGAATAAAAATTGATATGCCCGGGTAAAATGGGCGACGAATGAACAAAAATTCAGCATTCAGGCGAAAAGGATTTACGCGACGGGCTTTTTTGCGACAGGTATCGTGGCGGAACGGGACATGACAGGAAGGAAAGCAGCCGCAGGCATTTAAGGTTGGGTTATATAGCCGCGGATTGGCCAGTCAGCGAAATGCCCATTCAGGTGGGTAAACATAAAGAGGGCAAAACGTAGTTTTGCCCTGAGACTGCCGACAACCCCCATCCTGTCGCAGACAGGATGGATGAAACACAATAAAAAATAAGGAAAATCAAAGCATCGATTTTCGCCTGCTTACCGCAAAGAAGGAAAAAAACCGTTTTTTCCTTCTTTGTCAATAAGCTGCGGGTAAAACGTAATTTTGCCCTGAGGCTACAGATAAACAGCGATACATACGTCACCGGCCCGAAAAGCAGAAAATAAATCAGGTAAAACACTGTATTGCTTTTTTCGCGCGATCGCCGCAAAGAGGACAAAACTACGCTTTTGCCCGCTTTGATATAAAACCGGGAGTAAAACGTGGCCTTGTCCTGTGCATTAATCTGACAGGGCCGACAGCCGGCCCTGGGGGATCAGGCGCGGCGTGTGGCCGCTTTCATGCTCTGTACGAAAGCATTCAGTTCAACCAGCATCTGTGCGGGCTGTCGCACATTTTTTTCGATGATTTTAACAATAGCGGAACCGGAGATAGCGCCTGCGGCACCGGCATCCAGCGCCGCGCAAACCTGTGAAGGGTCGGAAATGCCAAAGCCCTGTAATGGCGGCGCGGCGCGGTACTCTGCGAGCTTTTCGACCAGATGACGCAGCGGCGTGCTGGCGCGATTTTCCGCGCCGGTAACGCCTGCGCGCGATAGCAGGTAAGTATAGCCGCGTCCGTAAGAGGCAAGTTGACGTAATAGTTCATCATCGGCGTTAGGCGGGCAGATAAAAATGGGCGCAACGTTATGGCGCAGCGCCGCCTGGCGAAAAGGAGCCGACTCTTCTACCGGAACATCGGCCACCAGCACAGAGTCAACGCCTGCGCTCGCACAGCGTGCATAAAATGCGTCAATGCCCCCGTTCCACACCAGATTGGCATACATCAACAGGCCAACAGGCAGGTCGGGGTATTTCTGGCGAATGGTCGTTAGCATTTCAAAGCACCGATCTGGCGTAGTGCCGGATGAAAAAGCGCGCAGGGTCGCGTTCTGAATGGTCGGGCCGTCAGCCAGCGGATCGGAGAAGGGAATACCTAATTCCAGCGCGTCCGCGCCGCCTTCAACCAGCGTGTCGATAATTTTCAAAGACTGTTCCGGGGAGGGATCGCCCAGCGTGACAAAGGGAACAAACGCCCCTTCCTTTTGGGCTGCAAGCCGTTTAAAAAGCTGTTCATAGCGTTCCATCAGATTTCCCCTCGTGCTTTCAGGATGTCGTGAACGGTAAAAATGTCTTTGTCGCCGCGACCGGAAAGGTTAACGACCAGCAACTGCTCTTTTTGCGGATTTTCACGCATCATGCGCAGGGCATGCGCCAGCGCGTGGGAGGATTCCAGCGCAGGCAGAATGCCTTCCTGGCGACACAGAATCTGAAATGCGTCCAGCGCTTCGTCGTCGGTAATGGATACGTAGTCGGCGCGCCCGGTGCTGTTCAGGTAGGCGTGCTGCGGGCCGACAGACGGGAAATCAAGTCCGGCGGAAATCGAGTAAGATTCTTCAATCTGGCCGTCTTCGGTCTGCATCATAGGCGATTTCATCCCGAAGTAAATGCCCGTGCGCCCGTGTTTGAGCGGTGCGCCGTGTTCGCCGGTCTCAATACCGTGACCGGCTGGCTCAACGCCTATCAGACGCACTGAGGTTTCGTCAATAAAATCGGCAAACATGCCGATGGCGTTGGAGCCGCCGCCTACGCAGGCTATCACGGCATCCGGCAGGCGGCCCTCTTTTTCCTGCAGTTGCGCCTTCGTTTCTTCACCGATCATGCGCTGAAATTCGCGTACAATCGTTGGAAACGGGTGGGGGCCGGCGGCGGTGCCAAGCATGTAGTGCGCGGTTTCATAGCTGCCTGACCAGTCGCGCAGCGCCTCGTTACAGGCGTCTTTAAGCGTTGCGGAGCCGCTGTGTACAGGGATGACTTCCGCGCCCATCAGACGCATACGGAACACGTTTGGCGACTGGCGTTCGGCGTCCTTCGCACCCATGTAAATGCGACATTTCAGACCGAGCAGCGCACAAACGATTGCAGAAGCGACGCCGTGCTGGCCTGCGCCGGTTTCAGCGATAATTTCTGTTTTGCCCATGCGTTTGGCCAGCAGCGCCTGGCCCAGGACCTGGTTTGTTTTGTGCGCGCCGCCGTGCAGCAAATCTTCGCGCTTGAGGTACAGCGTGGTTTGTGTACCTGCGGTAATATTGCGACACTTTGTGAGCGCCGTCGGACGCCCGGCATAATTTTTCAGCAGATCGGTAAACTGTGCCTGAAAATTAGGGTCGCTTTGCGCTTCAACGAACGCCGCTTCAAGCTGGCGCAGAGCGGGCATCAGAATTTGTGGAACATACATTCCGCCAAATTCACCAAAATAGGGGTTCAGTAATGTGCTCATCGTCTTTTCCTTAGTAAGCCCGCAGCGTGCGAAATACCGCCGCCAGCTTGTTGGCATCTTTAATTCCCGGCGCGGATTCCACACCGGAATTGAAATCCAGGCCAGCGCAGCCTGACTTTGCCGCTTCCACACAGTTGTCGGCGCCGAGGCCGCCTGCAAGCATCACGTTGTCAAGCTGGCTGGCGCCTGCGAGCAATGACCAGTCGAAGCGTTGTCCGCTGCCGCCCTGGCCGTTATCCAGTACGTAGCGGTCAACGTGGCTAAAGCTGCGCGGCGGCAGCGTTTCGCCTACGCTCAGCGCCTTCCAGATAGCCACGCCTTGCGGCAGGGCGGCGCGCAGCGTGTCGATGTACGCCTGATCCTCGCGGCCGTGAAGCTGCAGCGCGCTTAATCCCAGCGACTGCGCCAGTGAAACGGCATCGCTTACCGGCATATCTCGCACCACGCCGACGTAGCGCAGTGGAGCGGCGGCCATAATGTCACGCGCCCGGGGGGCATCGATCGCACGCGGCGAAGCAGGCACAAAAATCAGCCCGCCATAGATGGCTCCTGCGTTATACGCCGCATAAGCGTCTTCTGCGCGGGTCAGACCGCATACTTTGTTGTCGCCCAGTAACACTCGGCGCACGGCGCAGGATAAATCATCTTCGCCCATCAACGCAGAGCCAATCAGAAAGCCGTTGGCGAAGTGGCTTAGTTCGCGCACGTGGGCGTAGCTGCCAATGCCGGACTCGCTAATAACCGTGACATCTGGCCCGAGGCGCGGCGCCAGTTTGCGGGTGCGGTTAAGATCGACCGACAGATCGCGCAGGTCGCGGTTATTAATGCCAACGACTCTGGCTTTAAGCCGAATGGCGCGCTCAATTTCTTCTTCATTACTGGCTTCCGTTAGCACGCCCATATTCAGGCTGTGGGCCACGGCGGCAAGTTGACGGTATTGGTCGTCGTTCAGTACGGAAAGCATCAGGAGGCAGGCATCGGCCTGATAGTGGCGCGCAAGATAGATCTGATAAGGGTCGATAATAAAATCTTTGCACAGCACAGGCTGGGTTACGTTACGGCTTACTACGCAGAGAAAATCAAAGCTGCCCTGGAAATATTTTTCGTCGGTCAGCACGGAAATGGCAGACGCATAATCTTTGTAGATGCCCGCGATACGCGCCGGATCGAAGTCCTTACGAATCACCCCTCTGGATGGAGAGGCTTTCTTACACTCAAGGATAAACGCAGTGCGCGTGCCGCTCAGGGCGTCATAAAAGCTGCGTGTGCTGGGGACGATATCATTCTGAAAGGTTGCCAACGGCTGTTGCTGCTGGCGGGCCTTTAGCCAGACGGCTTTATCCGAAACGATTTTTGCTAAAACAGTGTCCTTCATCTGTGTTTTATCCTCTCGATGCCAGCGCGGCGACGCGGGCGTATGCTTCGCCGCTGCGTATAACTTCCAGCGCGTGGCTGGCATTTTCGCGTAAATTTTCATGGCCATGCAGGCGCATTAACATTGCGACGTTGGCGGCCACGGCTGATTCGTGGGCGCGCTCGCCTTTACCTTGTAACAGGCGCGCCAGAATGTCACGGTTTTCTTCCGGCGAACCGCCAGCCAGCGCCTCTTTTGTATAGGGCTGAAGGCCAAAGTCGTCAGCATCCAGATGATAATGGTAAAGCTCGCCGTTTTTCAGTTCGGCGACCTGGGTTGGGGAATGGAGCGACACTTCATCCATACCGCCGCTGTGCACGACGGCCGCGCGCCGGTAGCCGAGCACTTTCAGCGTTTCGGCAATGGGCAACACCAGCTCGGCGCTGTAAACGCCAATGAGAGTCAGCGGCGGATGCGCCGGGTTGATGAGCGGCCCAAGCACATTGAACAGCGTGCGGGTTTTCAACTGCTGGCGTACCGGCATGGCGTGGCGAAAGCCGGTGTGATACTGCGGCGCGAACAGAAAGCACACGCCCAGCTCATCAAGCGCCGCACGCGACTGCGCAGCGCTCATATCCAGTTTAATGCCAAACGCCGCCAGCAGGTCAGAAGAGCCGGATCGGCTGGAGATGCTGCGGTTGCCGTGTTTGGCAACTTTCATGCCGCATGCTGCGGCAACGAAAGCGCTGGCCGTGGAGATATTGATGCTGTTGCTGCCGTCGCCGCCTGTGCCGACGATATCGGTAAATGTATAGTCCGGGCGTGGGAATGGTTCGGCAGCCTCAAGCAGCGCGAAAGCCGCGCCGGCAATCTCAACGGGATCTTCGCCGCGCACCTTCATGCCGATCAGCGCAGCGGCAAGCTGGCCTTGCTCCAGTTCGCCGCGCACTATGGCGGTGAAAAGCTGGCGACTTTCTTCAAGAGTGAGCACCTGAGCCTGAAACAGTTTTTCTAAAATCGGTTGCATTGTGCCTTCCCTCTTGCTTACGCCAGCGCCCAGGCCAGCGTTTGCTCAAGAAGCGTTGCTCCCTGAGTGGTTAAAATAGATTCCGGGTGAAACTGAAAACCGCAGACCCGATCGGCGTCGTGGCGCACGGCCATCACCATATCGTTGAACTGCGCTGTGACTTTCAGCGACGCAGGAATATCGCTGCCTACTAACGAATGGTAACGCGCGACCGGCAGCGGCGAAATCAGTCCGGCGAACATAGCTTCGCCGTCGTGTTCAACCGCGGATGCTTTGCCGTGCAGAATTTCTCCCGCCTGGCCAACATAGCCGCCATAGGCTTCGATAATGGCCTGATGGCCAAGACAAATGCCTATGATCGGCAATTTGCCGCGCAGGCGAGCAAGCAGCGCCGGCATACAGCCTGCTTGCGACGGCGTACCGGGGCCTGGTGAGAGCATCAACACCGGATTTTCCATATCCGCCAGGCGTTCAAGCAGCGTCTGTACCGGCGCATGATTGCGGTAAATCACTACGCGGTAGCCGCTGGCCCGCAGTTGATCCACCAGATTCCAGGTAAAGGAGTCCACATTATCGAGCAGCAGAATGTCGGCCATCAGAAGATCTCCTTTGCATGATGCGCAGTTGCGATAGCGCGCAGTACCGCGCGCGCTTTATTACGGGTTTCGTCAGCTTCGGCCTGAGGAACGGAATCCAGCACCACCCCTGCGCCAGCCTGTACGGTAGCGATGCCGTCTTCCACATAGGCAGAGCGAATAACGATACAGGTGTCGAGGTCGCCGTGGGCGGTAAAATAGCCTACGGCGCCGCCGTAGCTGCCGCGTCGACGGCCTTCCTCCCTGGCGATAAGCTGCATGGCGCGCACTTTTGGCGCGCCGCTTAGCGTGCCCATATTCATACAGGCCCGGTAGGCGTGCAGGGCATCCAGATCGTCACGCAGTTCCCCCACCACGCGAGAGACCAGATGCATAACGAAAGAGTAGCGGTCAACTTTGGTTAAATCGGCCACGTAGCGGCTGCCCGGCCTACAGATACGCGCCAGATCGTTGCGCGCCAGATCAACCAGCATCAGGTGTTCAGAAAGTTCTTTATGGTCGGTGCGCATTTCCAGTTCGATGCGGCTATCAAGATCGCGATCAAGTTCGCCGTTTGGGCGCCGACCACGCGGGCGGGTGCCGGCGATGGGGTAAATTTCAATCTGGCGCGCGCGGGCGTCGTATTTTAACGAGCTTTCCGGGGATGCGCCGAACAAAATGAAATCATTATCCTGCATATAGAACATATAGGGGCTGGGGTTGCTCTTTTTCAGCACCTGATAAGCAGCAAGCGGCGAAGGGCAGGGCAGCGAAAAGCGGCGTGACGGCACGACCTGGAAAATCTCGCCCATGCGAATGGCCTGCTGCATTCGGCTGACCGCCGCGCCGAACTCTTCGTCGCTTTGATTACAGCTTAGCGACATTGTTTCCTGTTTCTGTACCGGCAGTTCAGCGCGAATGTTGCGCATTTGCCCGGCCAGCGCGGCAATGCGTTGGCTCAGGCGTTCATGTTCGGCGCTGACGGGGGTAAACAGACTGGCCTGGATGCGGGTGGATTTTTGTTTATGGTCGATAACCAGCAGCGTTTCGGCCAGATAGAAACAGTAATCGGGGCAGCGGTTCTCCTTACGCAGTGTGGGCAGGTCTTCGAAACCGGCCACTAAATCGTAGGCGAACAGACCGCCGAAGAACAGCGCTTCACGCTCGTGCTCCGGCACGGTAACCAACGTTTGCAGGATGCGCAGGGCATCAAATACCGACATGGACTGTAGGCGGCTGTCTTCGTCGAGCGTGCCTTCAGGGGCGGGGAAGGTCAGCTCGCGTCCCTGCGGCAAAGCGCGATTTCCCACGCACGGCGGCAGCGCGGCATCAAGCAGCGTCAACAGCGCGCAGCCGTTGGCGGAAAGCGCCTGGATGTTGACGGTGTTGCCCAGCGCCGTGATGCGCAGCGCGCTGTCGGCCAGCAGCAGGCTTTTCAGGTCATCTTTGCTGTCGATATCTGCCGATTCCAACAGCAGCGTGGCCGGGCGAGCGCCGCACAACTGGTTAAACAGCGCAGTGGGGTTTTCGCAATAGGGGGCGGCGAGAGTTAACAGCGCCAGTGCTGGTTTTGTATTTTCCATATAACCTTCCCAAATTCTGTTCATAAAAAAGCCCGCGTAACGGCGGGCCGGGTATCTGCATTGAAAACGCTACTATGCAGGCACGCTGCCCTGTTCAGAAAACGCGCCGCCAGAGGTTATGAGTGTGGATAGTTGTCTGCATAGCCCGATACCATGATTTTGTTTGAACTTGTGTACTAGTTAACTGGTTCGAGCGCGCAATGTCAATAGCGATTTTTTATTACCGGAGGGCTATGATGGCGTTCTTTTATTGCAAATATTCCAGGGGTCGACTTGAGCGAAACCAGCAATCGGTTAATTTATGATTTACACAGCCATACCACCGCGTCTGACGGCCTTCTGTCACCGGGGCAACTGGTGCAGCGCGCCGCAGAGAAAGGTGTGGGCGTACTGGCGATTACCGATCACGATACCGTCGCGGGCATTGCCGGGGCGCGTGCGGAAATTGCGCGTACCGGGCTGGCGTTGCGACTGATTAGCGGCGTGGAAATTTCCACGGTCTGGGAAAATCAAGAAATTCATATTGTCGGGCTAA
Source organism: Tenebrionibacter intestinalis (assembly GCF_016632365.1). Lineage (GTDB taxonomy): Bacteria > Pseudomonadota > Gammaproteobacteria > Enterobacterales > Enterobacteriaceae > Tenebrionibacter > Tenebrionibacter intestinalis. Next base: position 9,618 of record NZ_JAEPBH010000026.1, read on the forward strand.
ATGTGGATGAGCGCCATCCGGCATTGCTGGCGTTTCTGGCGCAGCAGCATACGCTGCGCGAGTTGCGGGCCAGGATGATTGCCGAGCGTCTTGAAAAAGCCCGTATTCCGGGGGCCTGGGAAGGGGCAAAAAAGTATGCCAATGGCGCAACCGTAACGCGTGGCCATTTTGCCCGCTATTTGATTGAGTGCGGGCGTGCGACCGATATCGCCGGGGTTTTCAAACACTACCTGGCGCGTGGGAAAACCGGTTATGTTCCCGCGCAGTGGTGTACAATAGAACAAGCTATTGAAGTTATTCATCATTCAGGTGGTCAGGCGATTGTGGCTCATCCGGGTCGTTATCAACTGTCGGCCAAATGGCTTAAGCGGCTGCTGGCGCACTTTGCGCAATGCGGCGGTGATGCGATGGAGGTGGCGCAGTGTCAGCAATCGCCCGACGAGCGTAATCAGTTGACGCAGTATGCGCGGCAGTTTGCGCTGCTGGCCTCTCAGGGATCGGATTTTCATCAGCCCTGCCCGTGGATAGAACTGGGGCGCAAACTGTGGCTGCCGGAGAGCGTGACGCCGGTCTGGCAGCGCTGGAGCCAGAACGAACAGCAAGAGAGGGCAGTATGAGTCAGTTTTTCTATATTCACCCGGATAATCCGCAGCCGCGCCTTATTACTCAGGCGATGGATATTGTGCGTAAGGGTGGGGTTATCGTGTATCCCACTGATTCCGGCTATGCGCTGGGCTGTAAGCTGGAAGATAAAGATGCGATAGAGCGTATTTGTCGTATTCGTCAACTGGAAAGCGGCCATAACTTCACGCTGATGTGCCGCGATTTATCCGAACTGTCGACGTATGCCTATGTCGATAATGTGGCCTTCCGCCTGATGAAGAACAACACACCGGGTAATTACACTTTTATTCTCAAAGGGACGAAAGAGGTACCGCGCCGTTTGCTGCAGGAGAAACGTAAAACAATAGGCCTGCGCGTACCGTCGAACCCGATAGCGCTGGCGCTGCTGGAGGCGCTGGACGCGCCCATGCTTTCCACTTCGCTGATGTTGCCGGACAGCGAATTTACCGAGTCCGATCCGGATGAGATTAAAGATCGTCTGGAAAGACAGGTGGATCTTATTATTCACGGCGGTTATCTGGGCCAGAAACCCACAACCGTAATCGATCTTACCGACGATGTGCCGGTTATCGTGCGAGAAGGCGTTGGCGATGTGAGGCCGTTTCTTTAACCCAGGCCCTGGCGCAGCGGCGTCTTGCCTCGACATTATTGAAGCAGCCCCCCTGACGCTCGCGTTCGCAGGTTTAACCCAACACAGAATAACCCGGCGGCGAAAACATTTGTGGGAAACGCATCAGCCTCTGTCAGGCTGCTGCGCTGATAACGGCAGCCTGTCTGCGCGTGTTGACGCCTGCCGCGGTGAACCGGGCCTGGCGGGCGGATAATCCGCCTCCATTTCTGTATTCAACGCGGCCTGTGGGCGTTGTACTGCTTTTGACACCTGCCGTTTCGCCAGCTATACCCATAACAGCGCTGTGACGGGGAAAGGAGGCGCGCGTCGCGGTGTATTTCATCTTTTTGGGAGTAAAGCGATGACAAATACCGACAAAGCCCTCATCAATTTTTCTGAAGAACACGAACTGAATCATATTCTGCGTAAGCTGGGTAAAAAACAGTCCCAGGCCAACCGTGCGACGCTCCAGGAGGAAGGGAAGAAACTGAAAGCATCTTCCGGCAAACGCATTCTGACGCACGCTGAGTTCGAAGCCCATCTGATAGCCGAAAAAACCGTGCTGGAATAAGCATCGCGCCCGGGATCGTCGACAAATGCCAGGCCGAATGAAGTGCGAATTAAAGCAGTAAATTTTTTGTTGGCTAATCGCTAAAGAGGGGGCAGGTCACCGTTTTTGCTCCTCTTTGTTATCATTATGATCCCCGCCACAGAGCGTTTGCCTGTCTGGTGAAACCTGCGCGCAGCGCTTTTAATATGGCTATGGTTGATTCCTGCTCCTGTCTTTTATAGTCGCATCTGAACTTAGCGTGAACAGTTAACTTCTCTTTAGTTTGCAGACGTCTACATCACTGCGCTTAACAAAAGTGAGCCGGGCTTCGCGCTACATTTTAGCGATAGCCTGGTCCGAGCCGTATAGACAATACGGCAGAAGCGAAAGCACAAATCTGGCTTAAGATGCCCCGGCGCGCTTTTGGTTAACGGTAGCGGGAGCCAGCGGAACAAAACTTGTTGAATCATTTAGTGTGAAGTTAGTGTAGTATGTGCGGCCATAAAACATGGCGCGGCAGCTTGCGTGATACGTTGTTTATTATGCTGTTTAACGCGAAATTTTTACAAACCAGCGAGTTAGGCGGTTGCTCCGCCTGGCGCGCTGTTTTAAAAAGCATACCAGACGCCTGTGAAGGCGACACCCGAGGAAGCTCAATGAACGACAAGAGCGAAAAGCTACAAAAAGTGCTGGCGCGAGCCGGTTATGGTTCCCGCCGCGAAATCGAAACCCTTATCTCTGCCGGCCGCGTTAGCGTTGATGGTAAAATCGCCACGCTCGGCGATCGCGTTGAAGTGACGCCAGCGCTGAAACTGCGTATTGATGGCCGCATTATTTCCGTGAAGCCTGCGACAGGCCAGATTTGCCGCGTGCTGGCCTATTATAAGCCGGAAGGTGAACTCTGTACCCGTAGCGACCCGCAAGGGCGGCCAACAGTATTTGATCGTCTGCCAAAGCTTCACGGCGCACGCTGGATTGCCGTAGGACGCCTGGATGTAAATACCTGCGGACTACTGATTTTCACCACAGATGGCGAGCTGGCGAACCGTCTGATGCATCCGAGTCGTGAAGTTGAACGTGAATATGCGGTGCGCGTTTTTGGTCAGGTGGATCCGGCGAAACTTAACGAGTTGACCCGCGGCGTTCAGCTTGAAGATGGCCTGGCAGCCTTTAAAACTCTGCGTTTTAGCGGTGGTGAGGGCATTAATCAGTGGTATAACGTCACTCTGACGGAGGGCCGCAACCGCGAAGTGCGTCGCCTGTGGGAAGCCGTAGGCGTGCAGGTAAGTCGCCTTATCCGCGTGCGTTATGGTGATATTCCGCTGCCGAAAGGGCTGCCGCGCGGCGGCTGGACGGAACTTGACCTTGCGCAAACTAACTACCTGCGCGCGCTGGTGGCGCTGGCGCCGGAAACCACCAGTAAAGTGGCAGTAGAAAAGGACCGCCGGCGCACCAAGGCCAACCAGATTCGCCGCGCGGTGAAGCGCCACAGTAAAACCAGCGCCCGCCGCACCGGCGGCGGACGTACGAGCTGACGGCCGCGCATTGCGCGGATATGCGCGGGAGGCCCAAAAGAACAGAACCAAAGGCGAATAGTGGGCAAGCAGACGCAGGACGCGCGAGGTTTGCGAAAGCGGCAGAACGCTGTTATCAGGCTGTGTCCTTTAATTCTCATGATGCCGGCGCTGAGCGAAACCCCCGCAGACAAGGCGAAGGGCGCAGTGGCCCTCTGTTCAGGCCCAACAACGCAGTCAGCGGGGGTTTCGCACGCGCCCCGGAGGGCTGGGGTTATTTTTACGCGCCGCTGATTTGGACCTGCCAAACTGCGCAGCTTGTGCCTTGCCGCGCGTAAAAATAGCCGCCAGCAGCATCCATGCTGGATTAAGGGACACAGCCTAGTAATCAATCCCGATACTGGCCTTCACGCCGGCATCGAATGCGTGCCTGACCGGGCGCATTTCAGTGACGGTATCAGCCGCTTGCGTAAGCGCGCGATGGCATCCCCGGCCCGTAATAATAACGCTTTGATGCGCGGGCCGCGCCGCCAGCGCGGTCAGTACCTCGTCCAGCGCCAGATAACCGTAGGCTATCATGTAGGTTAATTCATCCAGCACCACCAGATCCAGCGCAGGGTCTGCCAGCATACGCCGCGCATGCCGCCACGTTTGCTCACAGGCAGCGGTATCGCCGTCGCGGTTTTGCGTATCCCACGTAAAGCCCGTCGCCATAACCTGAAATTCCACGCCGAGCGGTTCAAGCAGCGCGCGCTCGCCGTTTGGCCATTCGCCTTTAATAAACTGAATTACGCCGGCGCGTTTGCCATGTCCTGTGGCGCGGGTGACGGTACCAAACGCTGCCGTGGTTTTACCTTTGCCGTTGCCGGTAAATACCATCAGAATGCCGCGCGATTGCTGCGCGGCGGCAATCCGCGCGTCCACTTTTTCTTTCAGCCGCTGCTGGCGCTGCTGGTGGCGCTCGTCGCTCATTCGGCTATCCCCGGCTTGCGTCCGGGTTGGGCGTCAAAGCACATGCCGGTTTTGCGACGGCTGTCATCGCCCATCAGCCACAGGTAGAGCGGCATCAGATCGCGCGGGGTTTTAAGCTTGTCGGGATCTTCCTGCGGAAAAGCGCTGGCGCGCATTTTTGTGCGGGTGCCGCCAGGATTGATGGTATTAACCCGCAGGTTACGATGGCGATACTCCTCTGCCAGCACCTGCATCATTCCTTCCGTGGCGAATTTGGACACCGCATAGGCGCCCCAGCCCGCCCGCCCCTGGCGACCAACGCTGGAGCTGGTAAAAACCAGCGAGGCGGCTTGCGATTTTAGCAGCAGCGGGAGCAACGCCTGCGTGAGATAAAAGGGGACGTTGACGTTAACCTGCATTACGCGCTCCCACACTTGCGGATTTTGTTCGGACATGGGCGTAATATCGCCAAGTATGCCGGCGCTGTGCAGCACGCCGTCAAGGCGCGGCACTTGTGACGCCAGGCGTTGACCGAACTGCTGGCAAGTTTGCGCATTGGCGCTGTCATAATCCAGCACCAGCCACTGCGCCATAGTCTGCGTGCGCGTATTAATCTCCCGGGCAACGGCGCGCAGTTTCTCTTCATTACGCCCAACCAGAATGACGCTGGCGCCGTAGCGGGCATAGGTCAGGGCCGCTTCGCGACCAATACCGTCACTGGCGCCGGTGATCAGAATAATACGGTTTTCAAGCAGGTCGGTTTTGGGTTGGTAATGCACAATCTTCTCCTCATTACCAGGGGGTGAGCAAAAGGGGCGGCAATCAATCATTTCTGTAGCTTCGTTTTATGCCTGATTCGCCCGTTGATTTCAATGAGCGGGGAGCGAAGGCAGAGAAATGTTAACATTTTGCAAATATTTCCTGGCGGAAAGCGGGAGGGCGGCCATTATAGTGAGCAAGGCGACCCGTGGGGCGCTACAATAGCGCGTTTGTGATTTTTATGGGAAAAGGCGGAACTGTGGATTTGATTGTAGAGTATGGATTATTTTTGGCCCGGGTGGTTACAGTGGTAGCGGCAATCGCTGCTGTGGCGCTGATTGTGTCCAGCCTGGCGCATCGTAAAAAACAGCAGCGCGGCGAGATGCAGGTGACCCGGCTGAATAAACAATATGAAGAGATAAAGGAAACCATGCAAAGCGCGCTGCTGGACGGCAATCAGCGTAAAGTCTGGCTTAAGGAGCAAAAAAAGCGCCTTAAGCGGGAGAATAAAGCCGCCAAAGAAAAGGCAAAGCGCGGTGAGAGCGCCGTAGTAAAGCCGGTAATGTATGTTATTGACTTTAAAGGTAGTATGGATGCGCATGAGGTTAGCGCGCTGCGTGAGGAAGTGAACGCCGTGCTCTGTGCTTATAAACCGAATGATGAAGTGCTGCTGCGCCTGGAAAGCCCCGGCGGCGTGGTACACGGCTATGGCCTTGCGGCCTCGCAACTGCAGCGTTTACGCAGCCGCGGCATCCCGCTTACGGCAGCGATAGATAAAGTGGCGGCCAGTGGCGGCTATATGATGGCCTGTGTCGCCAGCCATATCGTCAGCGCGCCCTTTGCAATTGTCGGATCAATTGGCGTAGTGGCGCAGGTGCCGAATTTTCACCGCCTGCTTAAGCGCAACGATGTGGATGTGGAATTGCATACGGCGGGGCAATATAAGCGAACGCTGACGCTGTTTGGCGAGAATACCGAAGAAGGGCGTGAGAAGTTTCGCGAAGAGCTGAACGAAACCCATCAGTTATTTAAACATTTCGTTGCCGATATGCGCCCGACGCTGAATATTGACCAGGTAGCAACCGGCGAACACTGGTACGGTAGTCAGGCTCTCGAAAAAGGGCTGGTGGATGAAATCAGCACCAGCGACGACTGGCTGTTAGCGCGCCTGGAACGCTTTGAGGTAGTGAAAGTACGTTATGTTATACGCAAAAGCCTGACCGATCGCTTAACGTTTAGCGCGGCGAACAGCGTTGACAGGTTAATGCTGCGCTGGTGGCAGCGCGGCGAAAAACCGCTGCTGTAAAGTTTAACGCGGCTATTTGCGTAGCGCTAAGTTTGATGATGAAGCAGGCAAAAACGGCGTTTTCTCCTTTGCGAATATCCGATAAAAGTTAATAAAGCGTTTCGGGCCGAAACCGCTCGGCCCTGCATCTGTTAACCGCCTCAGCGCCGCCTGCCTACCCTAATTTTTATCGGTTGTCGCTTTTATGGCAAAAAAGCGATTAACGTATAAAAACGTTTGCGTACCTTTTAACAACGATAAAAACCGGCTTTTTTATATTGCATCGCTCTGTGGCTGATAGCGTGTAGTCGTTGTAAAGACAGTTTACGCTGACAGGTGATATTTTCCAGACAGCACATGGGCCAGGTGTTTAAACATATTAAATACCGCTGTGCTTTTTGCCGTCGGCAGCCCCTGCTCATCAAGAAAATATTCGCCACGAAAAATCAGCACGCCGTTTTGCTGTACGACGTCGGTTGCCACCATGCCATTAAGATAATCCTCATGTTCACGGATAATTTTATTGGCCTCTTTGAGCAATGTTTCTCGATCGATCGGTTGCGTATTCGCTTGCATCATCTTCTCCTTACAAACTGCGCATAGTTTACGTCTGCGTTCATTGCAGGGCAAATTTTGCTGCCGTTTATGCACGGGCGCACAAAGACTTGCAGGCTGGCGGAATGTAATAACTCATGCTAATAAAGTTGCGTATCAAATTTTATCAGGTACAGTGTGACGCTTTCGCAGATCAGATAACAGAATTGCTTGACATTCCGGTGAACCTCCGTCGTGCGGGAAAGAATTTGCGTGAAAAACCTGTTTTTCGGCACCTCTGTATGGGCGTTGCGCTGGCTGTCAGGCGAAGGAAAAAGAGGGTTGATAACCCTGTTCGCCGTCGCAATATTGAAAGCTCATCGCCTGAGAGGGTGAATTAACGTGCGACGTATTCCTGGAAGAATCAGATTAGGTATAGGTGAATATGGGTAAAGCTCTCGTCATCGTTGAGTCACCGGCAAAAGCCAAAACGATTAACAAGTATCTCGGCAATGACTACGTGGTGAAATCCAGCGTAGGGCACGTCCGCGATCTGCCGACCAGCGGCTCGACGCAGAAAAAGAGCGCTGACTCTGACTCCGCCAAAACGACCAAAAAGGTCAAAAAGGACGAACGCGGCGCACTGGTAAAACGTATGGGTATAGACCCCTGGCACAACTGGGAAGCGCATTATGAAGTGCTTCCCGGCAAGGAAAAAGTGGTTTCCGAGCTCAAGGCGCTGGCTGAGAAAGCTGACCACATTTACCTTGCAACCGACCTCGATCGGGAAGGGGAGGCGATTGCCTGGCACCTGCGGGAAATTATCGGCGGCGATGAAAAACGCTACAGCCGCGTGGTGTTTAACGAAATTACCAAAAATGCTATCCGTCAGGCGTTTGATCAACCGGGCGAGCTGAATATTGACCGGGTTAATGCCCAGCAGGCGCGCCGTTTTATGGACCGCGTTGTGGGATATATGGTATCGCCGCTGTTGTGGAAGAAGATTGCCCGCGGCCTGTCTGCCGGGCGCGTGCAGTCTGTGGCGGTGCGCCTGGTTGTTGAGCGCGAACGCGAAATTAAGGCGTTTGTACCGGAAGAATTTTGGGAAGTAGACGCGAATTTAACTACGCCGAAAGGCGATGCGCTGCCGGTGCAGGTTACGCATTATCATGACAAACCTTTCCGCCCTGTTACCCGTGATGAAACGATGGCCGCCGTAAGCCTGCTTGAAAAGGCACGCTATACCGTCGTTGAGCGTGAAGATAAACCGACCAGTAGCAAACCGGGCGCGCCGTTTATCACATCTACTTTGCAACAGGCAGCCAGCACGCGGCTTGGCTTTGGTGTGAAAAAAACCATGATGATGGCCCAGCGTTTGTATGAAGCCGGTTACATCACTTATATGCGTACGGACTCCACTAACCTGAGCCAGGACGCGCTGAACATGGCGCGTGATTATATCGGCGGCAATTTTGGTAAAGATTATCTGCCAGGGGCGGCCAATCAGTATGCCAGCAAGGAGAATTCGCAGGAAGCGCACGAAGCGATTCGCCCTTCCGACGTTAACGTGCTGGCAGAAACGCTAAAGGATATGGAAGCCGACGCCCAGAAGCTATATCAGTTGATCTGGCGCCAGTTTGTGGCTTGCCAAATGACGCCGGCAAAATACGACTCCACTACGCTGACCGTTGAAGCGGGTGATTTCCGCCTCAAGGCGCGGGGCCGTACGCTGCGGTTTGACGGCTGGACAAAAGTAATGCCTGCGCTGCGCAAGGGCGATGAAGATCGCACGCTTGCGCCGGTTAAAAAAGGCGAAACGCTAACGCTTATCGATCTTCTTCCTGCGCAACACTTTACCAAACCGCCCGCGCGCTTTAGCGAAGCGTCGCTGGTGCGCGAGCTGGAAAAGCGCGGTATCGGCCGTCCGTCCACTTATGCATCCATTATTTCGACCATTCAGGATCGCGGCTATGTGCGTGTGGAAAACCGTCGCTTCTATGCAGAAAAGATGGGAGAAATCGTTACCGACCGCCTGGAAGAGAACTTCCGCGATCTGATGAATTATGACTTCACCGCGCAGATGGAAAATAGCCTGGATCAGGTGGCTAACCACGAAAAAGAGTGGCGGCGCGTGCTGGATAGTTTCTTTAGCGATTTCAGCGAAAAACTGGAAACTGCGAGCAAGGATCCGGAAGAAGGCGGTATGCGCCCGAACACGATGGTACTGACCAGCATCGACTGCCCGACCTGCGGACGGGAAATGGGGATACGCACCGCCAGCACGGGCGTTTTTCTCGGCTGTTCAGGGTATGCGCTGCCGCCGAAGGAACGCTGCAAAACCACGATTAATCTTGTGCCAGAAAACGAAGTGCTCAACGTGCTGGAAGGGGATGATGCGGAAACCAACGCGCTGCGCGCCCGGCGTCGTTGTGCCAAATGCGGTACGGCGATGGACAGTTACCTTATCGATCCCCGACGCAAGCTACACGTGTGCGGTAATAATCCCGCCTGCGACGGTTATGAGATTGAAGAGGGCGAATTTCGCATCAAAGGCTATGACGGCCCGGTTGTCGAGTGCGAGAAATGTGGTTCGGAAATGCACCTGAAAATGGGGCGCTTTGGCAAGTATATGGCGTGTACCAACGAAGCGTGCAAGAACACGCGCAAGATCCTGCGCAACGGTGAAGTGGCGCCCCCGAAGGAAGATCCGGTACCGCTGCCGGAGCTGCCTTGTGAAAAGTCTGACGCTTATTTCGTGCTGCGCGATGGGGCCGCAGGCGTATTCCTTGCGGCTAATACGTTCCCGAAATCGCGTGAAACCCGCGCGCCGCAGGTAGCCGAGCTTTATCGCTTCCGCGATCGTCTGCCGGAGAAGCTGCGCTATCTGGCCGACGCGCCGCAGGAAGACCCTCAGGGCAATAAAACGATTGTGCGGTTTAGTCGTAAAACGAAGCAGCAGTATGTTGCTTCAGAGAAAGACGGCAAAGCGACCGGCTGGTCGGCGTTTTTCGTTGACGGGAAATGGGTTGAGGCGAAAAAATAGACTTATTTTAAGAAGTAACAGAGGGGGTCGGCACGTTCCGGCCCCCTTTTTTATATGCCGTTAACCACTTTTTTCATATCTATACAGGAGAGCGATCGGTGATATAGTGGTTATCATTGCTTTCTTTTTTATGATGAAATCGTCTTAAACGACGCTTTATTTCCCCCCGGATGGCAGGCTATGAAACTACAGCAGCTTCGGTATATCGTTGAGGTGGTAAACCATAATCTCAACGTCTCTTCGACAGCGGAAGGACTTTACACCTCGCAGCCAGGCATCAGCAAACAGGTAAGAATGCTTGAGGATGAACTGGGGATACAGATCTTTGCTCGCAGCGGTAAACATCTGACGCAGGTGACCCCCGCAGGCGAAGAGATAATCCGTATTGCGCGTGAAGTGATGTCCAGAGTTGACGCTATCAAAGCTGTGGCGGGCGAACATACCTGGCCGGACAAAGGCTCGCTGTACGTAGCCACCACGCATACGCAGGCACGTTACGCGCTGCCTGAGGTCATTAAAGGTTTTATTGAACGCTATCCGCGCGTTTCACTGCATATGCATCAGGGGTCGCCGACCCAGATTGCAGAAGCGGTTTCCAAAGGTAACGCGGATTTCGCCATTGCAACGGAGGCGCTGCACTTATATGACGATCTGGTGATGTTGCCGTGCTATCACTGGAACCGTTCTATTGTCGTTACGCCCGATCATCCGCTGGCTTCGAAAACCCATACAGGCATTGAGGAGCTGGCGCAGTACCCGTTAGTGACTTATACCTTTGGCTTTACCGGGCGCTCTGAGCTGGATATGGCTTTCGGTCGGGCAGGGCTGACGCCGCACATTGTTTTTACCGCAACGGATGCCGATGTCATAAAAACTTACGTGCGCCTGGGGTTGGGCGTTGGCGTTATTGCCAGTATGGCAGTCGATCCGGTTTGCGATCCTGATTTGGTGCGTCTGGATGCGCAGGATATTTTTAGCCACAGCACAACCAAAATAGGTTTTCGCCGTAGTACATTTCTGCGCAGTTATATGTATGATTTTATTCAGCGATTTGCGCCGCACCTTACGCGTGATGTTGTGGATACCGCCGTAGCGCTGCGATCGAATGAGGATATTGAGGCGATGTTCCGCGATATTAAACTGCCTTGCCGTTAACCTTTGCACGGTATTTTAGTTGTTAAAAATACCGTGCGTTTTTACGCCAGCACGTCTGTTTTACGTTACGACTATTTTTTCTGTTTTTTATCCTTATTCCCGGAAGTATTACCAGGTTACCTGGGCGCCATAAAAGAGAAAATTAACCGTAACCAGGCAAATTCAATATTTCATTTAATGTTAAGCGGCCAACAGGTTACTTTTCTGTACAGAAAATATTCGTAAAAACGATGGCATTTCGTGGCCGGTTTAATTGACTTTAATCCGAAAGCGTTACGCCTGAACTACCGCCTGGCGTGAACAAAATGAGGGATGCCGATTATAAGTAACCAGCGATGTCAGTCGATGAGGAAACGCTGTCGCAGGAGGACTTCGCGCTGAAGCAAAAAGCCCGGGTCGCGTTTTCCTGGTATCGGCGCTTTTCTGGCTGGTTATTAATAGCGAATGCGTTTTCTTTTTAAAATGTAATAATTAACTAACCGCCAGGTCGCCCGTTGTGATATTAACGCTTATTCAGCGAGCTGAATATAAGCGATATGCGTTAAATAAATTACGGCGGCGGTCCGGCGCCCTGCGTTTATTGTTAGCGTGTCCGGCTCCATGCATCTGGTTGCCGGATATTATAAAGCGCCTGGGTTTTCCGGGCGTTTTGCTTACTGGCGCTGCCGGCGAAGGCCATTTGCCGGTTTTGTTGCCAAATGGTTGCATAGTTTTTGTGTTATCTTTAAATGCAAACCCGAAAAATAGTCGGGTACCGCTTTTTAAGTGAGACGGAGGAGCTATGTCGCTAACCCTACGTGAAACCTGCCAGGATATGCTGCAGGTACACAATAAAAGCTATCGCTATTACAGCCTGCCAAAAGCCGCAGCCATTCTGGGCAATATTGACCGCCTGCCAAAGTCGCTCAAAGTTTTACTGGAAAATTTGCTGCGCTGGCAGGATGGTAATTCCGTTACCCATGAGGATATCCACGCGCTGGCTCACTGGGTGAAAACGGCCCATGTAAATCGTGAAATAGCCTACCGTCCGGCGCGCGTGTTAATGCAGGACTTTACCGGCGTACCGGCTGTTGTCGACCTTGCTGCCATGCGTGAGGCGGTAAAACGCCTCGGCGGCGATGTGGAAAAGGTCAATCCGCTTTCGCCGGTCGATCTGGTGATTGACCATTCTGTTACCGTCGATCATTTTGGCAATAACGACGCCTTTGACGCCAACGTCAGGCTGGAAATGGCGCGTAACCACGAACGTTATGCTTTTTTGCGCTGGGGACAGCAGGCTTTTAACCGTTTCAGCGTGGTGCCGCCTGGCACCGGTATCTGTCATCAGGTTAATCTTGAATATTTAGGTAAAACCGTATGGAGCGAAGAACAGAACGGTGAAGGGGTCGCCTGTCCTGATACGCTGGTCGGTACGGACTCCCATACCACGATGATTAACGGCCTTGGCATTCTGGGCTGGGGGGTTGGCGGTATCGAGGCCGAGGCGGCAATGCTGGGCCAGCCGGTTTCGATGCTTATTCCTGACGTGGTGGGTTTTAAACTGACCGGTAAACTGCGCGAGGGCATCACGGCGACCGATCTGGTGTTAACCGTAACGCAAATGCTGCGCAAGCACGGCGTGGTCGGGAAGTTCGTAGAGTTTTTTGGCGACGGGCTGGACAGCCTGCCGTTGGCCGATCGCGCAACCATTGCCAACATGGCGCCGGAATATGGCGCGACCTGCGGATTTTTCCCGGTTGATGCGGTTACGCTGGAATACTTGCGCCTGAGCGGGCGTAGCGAAGCGCAGGTGGCGCTGGTTGAAGCGTATATGAAGGCACAGGGAATGTGGCGTAACGCCGGCGATGAACCGGTATTTACCAGTGCGCTGGCGCTGGATATGGGCGAGGTTGAAGCAAGCCTGGCCGGGCCGAAACGCCCCCAGGATCGCGTGGCGTTGCGCGATGTGCCCCGGGCTTTTCGCGCCAGTGAAGAACTGGAAATTAACGCTCCACAGCCCCCGCGCCAGCCGGCGCCCTGCCTGCTGGAGGGTAAAAGGGTAGATTTGCCCGACGGGGCCGTTGTGATTGCTGCGATTACTTCCTGCACTAACACTTCTAACCCGGGCGTACTCATGGCTGCCGGTTTGCTGGCGAAAAAGGCTGTTGAACGAGGACTGGTGCGTAAACCGTGGGTAAAAGCATCGCTGGCACCGGGCTCGAAAGTGGTGTCGGATTATCTGGCGAAAGCCGGCTTGACGCCGTATCTCGACGAGCTGGGTTTTAATCTGGTCGGCTATGGTTGCACTACCTGCATTGGTAATTCCGGCCCGTTACCGCAAGCGGTGGAAAATGCGATCCGCGCCGCCGATTTGACCGTAGGCGCGGTATTGTCCGGTAACCGAAACTTTGAAGGCCGCATTCATCCACTGGTAAAAACTAACTGGCTGGCTTCGCCGCCGCTGGTGGTTGCGTATGCGCTGGCGGGTAATATGAACGTAAATCTGGTCCAAAATCCTCTGGGAGAAGATAAAAACGGCACGCCGGTCTATCTGAAGGATATCTGGCCGTCTACGCAGGAGATAGCCCAGGCGGTAGCCGATGTTTCAACGGCTATGTTTCATAAAGAGTACGCTCAGGTGTTTGAAGGGACGCCGGAATGGAAGGCTATCGACGTTGTTCATTCCAGCACCTATCATTGGCAGCCTGACTCCACCTATATCCGCCTGACGCCGTTCTTTGATGACATGCTTCACGCACCGAAGCCCGTTGAGGATATTCACGGCGCGCGCCTGCTGGCGATACTGGGCGACTCCGTGACCACTGACCATATCTCACCGGCAGGCAGCATTAAAGCAGACAGCCCGGCCGGGCGCTATCTTCAGGAACATGGCGTAGCGCGTGAAGAATTTAACTCTTACGGTTCAAGGCGCGGCAATCATGAAGTGATGATGCGCGGTACGTTTGCCAATATCCGTATTCGTAATGAAATGGTGCCCGGCGTGGAAGGCGGTATGACGCGCCTGTTGCCAACACAGGAAGTGATGTCTGTTTATGATGCGGCGATGGCGTATAAAAAGCAGGGCGTCCCGCTGGCTGTCGTGGCGGGCAAAGAGTATGGTTGCGGCTCCAGTCGCGACTGGGCGGCGAAAGGGCCACGCCTGCTTGGCGTGCGCGTGGTGATTGCGGAAACTTTTGAACGAATACACCGCTCCAACCTGATTGGGATGGGAATACTGCCGCTGGAGTTCCCGGATGGCGTTAACCGTAAAACGCTGCGTTTGACCGGGGAAGAGCGGATTGATATTCATAATCTGGCTGCACTGGAACCGGGGGCGACGGTATTGGTAACAATAACGTTCCCCGCAGGTCACGTCGAAACCGTTAATTGCCGCTGTCGCATTGATACGGCGACGGAACTGACGTATTACCGCAACGACGGTATCCTGCACTATGTTATACGCAGCATGTTGAATTAAAAATAATCCACCTGCGTAGCAGGTGGATCGAGACGGCTGACAAACCCCATCCTGTCGCAGACAGGATGGATGAAACACAATAAAAAATAAGGAAAATCAATAGTTTGATTTTCGCCTGCTTACCATAAAGAAGGGAAAGGCCCGTTTTTTCCTTCTTTGCCAACAACCTGAATCCACCTGCGTAGCAGGTGGATCCCGGATGTGCGGCTTGCGTTATTCCGAGAGCAGGTGACCCATACGCGCGGCCTTCGTATCCAGATAGTGGGCATTTTTGGGATTACGCCCGACAATAAGCGGTACGCGCTCCACAATATTAATGCCCGCTTCAGTCAGTATTTCAACTTTGCGCGGATTATTGGTCAACAGGCGAACGGCCTCCACACCAAGCAGTTTGAACATATCGGCGCACAGGGTAAAATCACGCTCGTCGGCGGCGAAGCCCAGTTGATGATTCGCCTCCACTGTGTCATATCCCTGATCCTGGAGCGCATAGGCGCGAATTTTATTCAACAGACCAATGTTACGGCCTTCCTGGCGATGATAGAGCAAAATACCTCGCCCCTCCTCAGCAATGCGCGTCAGCGCCGCCTCTAACTGGAAACCGCAATCACAGCGCAGGCTGAACAGCGCATCGCCGGTAAGGCATTCTGAGTGGACGCGCGCCAGTACAGGCCCGCTGCCGCTGATATCGCCATAAATCAGCGCGACGTGATCCTGCCCGGTCGCCAGTTCTTCAAAACCCACCATCAGGAAATCGCCCCAGGGGGTAGGCAGTTTGCACTCTGCCACGCGTTTAAGCTGCATGTGATTCTCCAGATAAACCTAAACCGCCCGCCGGAATTCGGGCTGTATGCCATTATTATCCGTTATTTTGCCATATTCAGGCCATTAACGCCTCCTTGCTGTCCAGGCTGCTATCTTCGCCGTTTCGCACGCTCAGGGTTTTACCGCAGATGCACTTTTTCAGTTATCCTTGACGAGCTTTGTAAAATAAGGGAATACCATGCTGACTATTGCCAAACGTACTGCTTTTGCCGCGCTGCTGCTGCTTATCGTACCGGTATTTGCCATGCTATCAGGTTGGGTATGGCGACCAGATCAGGATGCGCTGTGGTTAAAAATGATGTACTGGATAACGGAAACGGTCACGCAGCCCTGGGGGATTATTACCCATGTGGCGCTTGTCGGCTGGTTTCTGTGGTGCCTGCGCTTCAGGTTGAAAGCAGCGCTGGCGCTGTTTACGCTTCTTGCTATTGCGATACTGGCAGGTCAGGGCGCTAAGTCTGTCATAAAGGAGCAGGTTCGGGCGCCTCGCCCGTATGTGGCGTGGCTTGAAAAAACTCACAACGTTCCGGTTGAGCAGTTCTACAATTTAAAGCGTAAAGTTCGTAGCCAGTTGGTGGCGCGCCAGTTGCAGGATGAAACGCGCATTCCTTCATGGCTGCGCGCGCACTGGCAAAATGACACCGGCTTTGCTTTTCCATCAGGGCATACCATGTTTGCCGCAAGCTGGGCGCTGTTAGCCGTGGGGCTACTGTGGCCGCGGCGGCGTATTATCTCTATCTCGCTGCTGATGCTGTGGGCCTGTGCGGTAATGAGCAGCCGGCTGCTGTTGGGCATGCACTGGCCGCGTGACCTGATTGCGGCAACGCTCATTTCCTGGCTGCTGGTGACGCTGGCCTGCTGGCTGGCGCAACGGTTTTGCGGGCCGCTGGCTCCGCCTTGCAAAGAACAAACTGAAATTGATAAACGCGCGCGCTGATAGCTTAATGGAGTACAAAAGCCGCAAGCGGCTTCATAAATTAAGCGTTGCCAGGCGGTTAGTGATTCCCCGTCAGTAAGGGAAATGGTAATTTATAGCGCTGAACATGATGTTCCGATCAGTTTTTACCCAATAACAACATATGGGAAGTGATGTGAAATATATACTTATTTTATTACTGGTTCTGGCGATTTTTATCGTTTCAGTCACCCTGGGCGCGCAAAACGGGACCCAGGTGCACTTTAACTATCTCATTGCGCAGGATGATTTTAGTATTTCTACGTTGCTGGCCGTGCTGTTCGGCGCAGGCTTTATTATTGGCTGGCTCATCTGCGGCCTGTTCTGGCTGCGCGTTCGCGTCTCGCTAATGCGCGCCGAGCGCAAAATCAAGCGTCTTGAACAACAGCTAATTACGTCCAGTGTCGTGAATCCAGCGACGTTGCCTGCGTCCGCAAAGGAATAAATTTTTATGCTGGAGCTGTTATTTCTGCTGTTACCCGTTGCCGCAGCCTATGGCTGGTATATGGGCCGCAGAAGCGCGCACCAGGATAAACAACAGGAAGCGAATCGCCTGTCGCGTGAATATGTGGCGGGGGTTAATTTCCTGCTTACAAATCAACAGGATAAAGCAGTTGATTTGTTTCTTGATATGTTAAAAGAGGACACCAGCACCGTTGAGGCTCACCTCACGCTTGGCAATCTGTTTCGCTCGCGCGGCGAAGTTGACCGGGCTATACGTATTCATCAGTCCCTTATGGAAAGCGCGTCGTTGAGTTATGAGCAGCGTCTGCTCGCAGTGCAGCAACTCGGGCGAGATTACATGGCGGCAGGTCTGTACGATCGTGCGGAAGATATGTTTAATCAACTGGTGGATGAGACCCATTTTCGCGTCGGCGCGCTTCAGCAACTGCTGCAAATTAACCAGGCCACCAGCGACTGGCAAAAAGCTATTGATACCGCAGAGCGCCTGGTGAAACTGGGGCAGGAAGGGCAGCGCGTTAAAATTGCGCATTTTTACTGTGAGCTGGCGCTGCAAAGTATGGGAAATGACGATCTCGATCGCGGTCTGGCTTTATTAAAAAAAGGGGCTGCGGCAGATCGCAACAGCGCACGCGTGTCCATTATGATGGGCCGTATTTTTATGGCGCGCGGCGACTATGCCAGGGCGGTGGAGCATCTGAAGCGGGTCATTGAGCAGGATAAAAACCTGGTCAGCGAAACGCTGGAAATGCTGCAAAACTGCTATCAGCGTCTCAATAAACCGCAGGAGTGGGAAGCGTTTCTACGCCGCTGCGTGGAAGAAAACAGTGGCGCAACAGCGGAACTGATGCTGGCAGAAATCGTTGAGCAAAAGCAGGGCAGAGAGGCCGCGCAGGAATATATTACCCGGCAGTTGCAGCAACACCCGACGACGCGTGTCTTTCACCGGTTAATGGACTATCACATCAGCGAAGCGGAAGAAGGCCGCGCCAAAGAGGGCCTGATGGCGCTGCGAGATATGGTGGGCGAGCAGTTGCGCACCAAGCCGCGCTATCGCTGCGAAAAATGCGGATTTACCGCTTTTACTATGTACTGGCACTGTCCGTCCTGCCGCGCCTGGTCCACCATTAAGCCGATTCGAGGACTTGACGGGCAGTAATATTTCTAAAAAAATCGCACTTTAGTTACAACATGCTAAACAGAATCTTTATGTCCACCCGGCATACATCGTGCGAAAACGCAGTCAGACAACAACACAACTGTCAATTTGCCAGGGGGGCGGGTAAAATGCGTGCCGTTTATTTACTGTGACACGCAAAAGGAACAGCCATGAAGTCTGCCGAAACCGTTTCACGCTCTGTTACGGATTCCCCCATTATTGTCGCGCTGGACTATAACGATCGCAGCCAGGCCCTGGCGTTTGTCGATCGTATTCAGCCGGCGTCCTGCCGTCTTAAAGTTGGTAAAGAGATGTTCACGCTGTTCGGGCCGCAGTTTGTTCGTGAATTGCACCAGCGCGGTTTTGATGTTTTTCTCGACCTGAAATTCCACGACATTCCGAACACCGTGGCAAAAGCCGTAGCGGCGGCGGCAGAGCTGGGCGTATGGATGGTCAATGTTCATGCCAGCGGCGGCGCGCGCATGATGCGCGCGGCACGAGAAGCGCTACTACCGTTTGGTAAAGACGCGCCGATGTTGATTGCCGTAACGGTGCTTACCAGTATGGAAGCCAGCGACCTGGCAGACCTGGGCCTGACCACGTCTCCGGCCGATTACGCTATGCGCCTGGCGCGTCTGACGCAGACATGCGGCCTGGATGGCGTGGTGTGTTCGGCACAGGAGGCAGTAAGCTTTAAACGTGAATTGGGGGCTGGATTTAAGCTGGTGACGCCCGGCATCCGCCCGGCAGGTAGCGAAGCAGGCGATCAGCGACGTATCATGACACCGAAGCAGGCGTTGCGTGCGGGAGTGGATTATATGGTGATTGGCCGCCCGATTACCCAGGCCGCCGAACCAGCCCTGGCGCTGTGTGATATTCTTGCCTCATTGAACGGAGAGGCCTAATGCGTGATGACAACAGCCGACTGGTTTATTCAACTGAAACGGGCCGTATTGATGAACCTAAAGCAGTAGCTAAGCGGCCGGTCGGTGACGGTATTGTGCGGATTCAGCGCCAGGTCAGCGGGCGAAAAGGCAAGGGCGTGTGCATCATCGCCGGCATTAACGCTGATGACGATGAGCTGGCGAAACTCGCAGCGGAACTAAAGAAAAAATGTGGTTGTGGCGGGGCGGTAAAAGAGGGGGTGATTGAAATTCAGGGCGATAAACGCGAGCTACTAAAATCGCTTCTTGAAGCAAAGGGCATGAAAGTAAAACTTGCCGGCGGCTAAAAAACGCCGGGCTGCGGTTTGCGCCGCAGCCCTTTGTATAAACTGACTCGTATCGTACTATGACAGTAGTGCGCTAATAAATTATCAGCTTATTTAACCTGGTGGCCGATAATCCCGCCGACGGCAGCGCCGCCCAGCGTTCCCAGCGTACTGCCGTCAGTCAGAATAGAACCACCGATGGCTCCCGCACCTGCGCCAATTGCCGTGTTGCGGTCGCGTTTAGACCAGTTACTGCACGCGCTCAGAGACAGCGCCAGGGTAACAGCCAGAACAGCAGCAGCGATTTTTTTGCTATTTAACGACATAATACTTTCTCCCGAATATAAGATTCACAGAAGCAAGTTTCCGTTCAAGTATAGTGTTCTTTTACACTTAAGGCGCTTCTGTGAGAGATGCTGCGATAAAAAGCGAAAAATCACTGGTGTGATCGTTTTGCCTTACTTATCAAGGTTGATGATTGTAGATTTTGCAGGGCATTAAGACAGGTAAATATTCTTAAAATAATTGTGCGACAGGAACCCCGCCATACGGATCAACGCCACCGCTGAGGCATCTGTCAGCGGTGGCCTGTCTCCCCGGGCAGTAAGATAACAGGGCTCAACCGCTGCGGTAGGACGGGCGAGAGAAGTATTACGCCGGGCTTGCCGCTGTCAGCCAACGCGGTATTACACTATCAGCACGCATTACAGCGTGACCGATAAATCCAAATGGCTATCTGCGTATTATTCCCGGTTCGCATGCAAGCAGAGCATGGCTGTTTCCCTTTTCGTTGCATATCGTCACTTAGCTATCCACGCTTTCGCATATTCAGAGGCGGTGTCTAAAGTGAAATTATCCAGCGTATTACACGTCGTCGATTTTCAGCGGTATGACATAGCTATCAGCGCGCCTGATGGCGACAGCAATAAAAATTAACATCAACGCAATGTGCTTAAGCTTATGTCTGACGTATAAAATAAAAACTTATCTGCACTCACTTTATTACTATTATAAGGGTGATGTGTGAAGGAATATCCTTTATTATCAGTAATAGCCATTAAATAAGTTCGATGAAAATAGTGAGTTATGCTAAATGGAAGTGCTCATTAAAACTTTGGTAAGGAGGCTGACATTATCGCTGGCGCTCCAGGAATTGTTAGTGGTTTACTAATAAATTACGATTGGTTGAACCTTTTAAAATTTATTCATCGATCTGTAAAAACTATTTGACTTTATTTTACTAAAAATGCACTATTTTACCGCGGGTGATTCTTTTTAGTATTACTTTTGCCTGTGTTGTAGTGTTATTTAAATATCTATCATAAACAAAAAATAGCGGCATGGATGGCGTCGTGCGTAAGCTATTGTCTGAATAAGTCCCCCAATCCGTTTCATCTTTATTAATGCCGGTGCATTATTGCCGCCTGTTTTATTCCATTAATATCTTTCTTTTTAATTACTTGCAATTTTCAACCTGACACCGTTAGTTATAAAAAGCTAAATTTCCTGAAGCAAAATTAAATTCTGCAGTTTTCTAACTCTTGTCTTTCTGATTCTTTTTTCTGATATTACCAGGGTGTGGGAATGCGCACCCTGAAAAAATCGACATTTTTAATTAATAAAAATGGGCAGGGATAACGCATATAGAAAAAGTTTTTTAACGTCAATAGCCCGGATAAGGTAAAATAAGGAACATTCAATGCAATTCGAGACCGGTGAAAAAACAGTGTGGTGCCTGCTACGCTGTAAACAAAATACGTGGCGCACAACAATGCTGTCGCTTGAACAGTTAGGACTGCGCGTACATTGCCCGCTCATTCATGAACGCAGACGGCGTAAAGATACACAAAATAGCTTTCGCCTGGTCTGTTATCCCGCATTTCCTGGTTATATCTTTGTTTGTCTCAATGCCGAACGGTTTTCTGTAACGCCACTGTATTCCATTCCGGGAATTTTAGGGCTGGTTAAATGGGGAAAAAGAATTGCCCGTATTGATAGTGCTACGATGTCAGCATTAATCATGGCAGGAACCAGAGTTCTGGAAGCCACAACGTCAGAGTTTCAGTGTATTGGAATCCCGGATAAGCTTACTGCAACAATAAAAAGGATTTATGAACAAACCGATCCTGATGAACGCGTTAATTTTCTGCTTGATTTAGTTTCCCGGGAACGTATTGCGCTGATAAAGAAAGAAGAAAACCTGTCATATTAATTTTACTGCTTCTCACCATATTTACGCTAACCCCATCCGATGGCTACGTTGGAAAATTAACGGGCTATATTTTTAAAACCATACAGGAGTTATTGCTATGTCATTTCATGAACTTGTTAAACAACAAATATCGGATCTTACCGATTTTGATGTGAATCAACTACGAAATGAGACGTCGGTAGCGGAAATTGGCCTGGCAAGCCTCGATTTTCTCTCCATACAGGTAGCGATTAAAAGAAAGCTGGATATAGAAATCGATCTTAATCGATTAACTACTGCCAATGTTACTACATACGGGGACCTCATTACTTTTCTGGAAACATATTAACAGGAGTATACGACATCATGAACAGAGTCGTTGTTACGGGGTATGGCGCTATTTGCCCACTGGGTGATAACAGTGGCGATATCTGGCAGGCCATTATGAGAAAAGAAAGAGGCTACACGCGTGTCGACAACCCAGGCGAGGGCATTAATGCCCGTTTCTTTGGGAAAATCGAGCGCCCGCTTAACCTCCGCGCTTTTTCTAAAAGAATACTTAAAAATACGCCGCGCTTTGCACAACTTGCCCTGATTGCAGCAAAGGATGCTATTGCTATGGCGTTTGCCGATACTCACACCCCGCTTGCGCACTATTCGCCACGGCAATGCGGCGCAATTGTCGGCACCGGTTGGGGAGGGTTTGATGATACTGCTGCGAATTTTTATCAGTACCGTGAAGGTACGGCGTCCATTCAGAGCTGTTTTCACACTATGCCCAGTATTGCAACATCGGCTGTTGCCATTAACTGGGGTTTAAAGGGCTATCAGAATACGCCGGTCGCCGCCTGCGCTACCGGAAATATTGCGATTGGCGATGCCTGGGCACTGCTTAAAAGCGGCACAGTGCAAATGTTGCTGGCTGGCGGGGCGGAAAGTACGCTCACGCCTTTTCCTGTGTGGTCGATAGACGTGCTCGGCGCGCTCAGCAAGGAGCAGCACGATCCGGTTAAAGCCTGCTGCCCGTTTAGCCGGGAGCGTAGCGGTTTTGTGATGTCGGAAGGCGCAGCCATGCTTTGCCTGGAGACGCTGGATAACGCCCGGCGGCGTAATGCGGTTATCTATGGCGAAATTGTTGGATACGCCAATCACAGCGATGCCTGGGTAAACCTGACCGCGCCAGCTCCGGATTATGAAGGAAAAATTGCCGCAATGACGGGCGCGTTGCACAGCGCGGGCCTGACGATTAATGAGATTGATTATATCAATGCGCACGGAACGTCAACGCCGGCCAATGATGTGAACGAGACAGAGGTAATTAAAAAAGTTTTTGGTGAGCGCGCCCACTCTGTCCCGATATCCAGCACAAAATCGTATACCGGCCACCTCATTGCCGCTGCCGGAGCGATTGAAACGATATTTTGCCTGAACAGCATAAATGGCGACGTGGTTCCGGCGACCATCAACCTCCGCCACCCTGATCCGGCATGTGATTTAGACTACGTTGCCAACGAACACCGTTACCTTTCGCAGCTTAAGCATGTCATGAACGTTAACTATGGCTTTGGCGGCGCGAATAGCTGCCTGATTATCAAAAGGATGTTGAATGATTAAGGCGTTTGATAATGAAGATATAAAGCGTTGGGCGCATTTTTCCGGGGATTACAATGGTATTCACTTTGACGCTGAGCTGGCGAGGAAAAATGGTCTCAGGGATATAATCATCCAGGGGATGCTGGCTCTGACAGAAGTAAAAATACAATTGTGCCCCAGGGTGGATAAACCCTCTACAATACATTTCTATCTGAAAGAACCTGTCGCCAGAGACACCGATATCCATTATCAGCTCTGCGCACGCCCGGGCGGCTATTTTTGCTCGGCGTCCACATCGGATAAAACGTGTATTACCGGCAGACTGAAAGAGGGCATCCCGGGGGCAATAGCGCGAGCCGCTACGCCTGTCGATATCGATAATAGGTTTATTCATGAACAGCTAACGCTCCTTCGCATGCTATTTCCGGATATGAAAGAAAGCTGGATATTAATGGATGCCTTTCTTTTCAGCGTTTGCTTTAAATATCAGCATGGCGATCCTTTCTTTATGAAAGCGAAGAAGATAACGCGCCAGCCGGATAAGTCCAGAGTCGTCACATACCAGGTTGACCAGACCATTATTCTCACTGATGGCATATTTAACTATGATTTTACCGATCTTGCAGGATTAACTTTTTATTTTCAGGACAGGGATATTATTAAGGAAGACTTTTCAGTCTATAGCATCCTTGATTATCAGGTCTATTATCATCAGAAACTTCTTTTTCAGTCCTCAATGGGAAGCGTCACCCGGGCCTCATTAAATGAAGGGCAGCAATAATATGGTCAGAAAAAATAAATGGGTGCTGGTCACGGGCGGCAGTCGTGGTATCGGAGCCTGTATTGTAACGACATTAGCCGGTGCCGGTTATGACGTTATCTTTACCTGCCATGACAGCCAAAAAGAGGCGCTACGGTTAGTTGATGAGGTCAGTCATGATAACAGCCGGTGCCAGTATTACCGATGCGACGTTAGCGATGCTGAGCAGGTGAAAAAGCTCTGTAAGCATTTAATCACAGAGTATGGCGCGCCTTACGCTATCATTAATAATGCCGGAATAACGCTGGATAACCTCCTGATTAATACACGTTCCGAAGACTGGCATCGCATTATTGCGACAAATCTGGACGCACAGTTTTATTTTTCTCAACAACTTTTACCGGCCATGCTCTCAACCGGAAGCGGTTGCATTATTGGTATTAGTTCGGTTGCGGGTATCAGAGGAAATATTGGCCAGACAGCCTACTCGGCCTCAAAAGCGGCGCAGACAGGCTTTACCCGTAGTCTGGCAAGAGAGGTCGGACGATTTAATATTCGTGTTAACAGTATCGCCCCAGGCATTATTGATACCGCTATGCTCAAATTATTGCCTCCAAAAGCTTTAACACGGCTGGTTTCTCAGGTTGCACTTGGTAAACCCGGTTGCACGGAAGATATAGCTGCTATGGTGGAATTCTTATTAAGCGATCGTGCGCGTTATATTACCGGCCAGACGCTGGTGATAGACGGTGGATTGTCAATTTAACAAAAAGGTTAACTGTATGAAATTAAGGAAAGTACCGAATGAGGTATTCAGCATGATGGATCTTAATGCGAAATTTAACTATCGCTGGATGCCGGATACGACATTTTCACTGATGGGGTTGGGTATATCCTACTTGCTGGAATTCTTCGAGTTTTACGGCGATGCAATCAGTAAATATTATGACCGGTTTATTAAAAACACCCCCTACGAAGACTCGCGATTTCATGATTTTATTTCTCAGGAGCGGCGGCATGCCGCCGCGCACAAGCGCCTGAATATGTTTATGGCTAAAAACCATCTGCCGCCGACGCGGGAAAAATACCACCCCCGCGTTTATGATTTCATGTATATGACGTATAAAACGTTTGTTGAACCGAATATTCAGGGGATTGAGGCAGATGAAAAAGACGGTAAAACGCTTGATGGCGATAGCTTTCGTGAAGCGCTAAAAACACTTGCTGTATTTGAAACGGAAGTGTGTATGGCCGCATTTTCTTTTTTTGATAATTTATTTGATAAAGGAAAAATTGAGCATATCGCATCGTTATCCGAGAACCTGGCCGTGCTGTATCTTCTCGGCTATCACTATGCTGAAGAGATGGAGCATTGTCATGTTTCTATTGAAACCTACGAAAATATCTATGGTGAAACACTCTGGAATGAGAAGTCAATAGAACAATATAGTGGCAACAACGATATCCTCTCACACCGTATTATTAACGCCACGCTGTTTGTCGCCCGGGAAATGGGCGTAGAAATCACGGTTAAACAGATAAACTCACGACTGCCGGACAGAAAAAGAAGTATACGTCCGGGGTTTAATGCCAAAAGCGCGCGGGAAAAATCTAAAATCGATTATTTAGTCAATAAATGGGATTTGGAGTGGGAGCCGCTGCTGCTCAGTAAAATTAAACAACAGCTACAGGAACGGGCAGCCTGAGGCAGGAAAAACGGCTGATAACGAATAAGGATAAATACCCTATGAATATGCGCTCCCGGCCCACGCGGGATGACGACAGGACGCCGCGCCTGGATAATTCACATAACCGCCACGTGACTCAAAAACCTGCCCTTGTCATTATTTTTTATTATCAACGTTGCCCGCAGGTGTTGTCTGAAGCTCTCACATTGCTTTGTACGTCAGCATATACCCTGCGTACCGTGAATTTGTGCGAGTGCCCGTTGCAGGAAGAAGGCGATAGTGCAACGTTAACAACGGTGCAACGGATTAATGCGGCGTTTGAACGGGCCGTAACCGGACATCACACGATAATAGCGATCGGCGCAGGCGAAGCGGCGTTGCCGGCGGCCTGCTGGGTTCACGACTATGCGCCTGCGCTGGCAGCGCTAATACTTGCGGCGCCGCGCTTTTTGAGCAGCCCTGGCGGGATGGCGACATCTTTTCAGCGTGAAGCGACCTGGATGCGCCGCCGGTTATTCTCAGACTGCGCGGCCATTGGCATACCTGTGCTGCTGGCCTATACCTGCCGTATTTTACGGCGGGAAAAATCGGCGCTCGCAACGCTTAAGGCAGGGCTGGCAACGGCCGTTGTCCATCAGGAAATCGTCGAAGTTGACAAGCCGTCTGCATATGCCCGGCTGGCAACGTTATTTGAACAGTTTATCCAGCATAGCCGCAGCCTGTCGGCTGATACGCTGTCTTTGCTGTATGCCGACTGTGCCGGTAATACCTGTGAGGAGAGAAACCGGCTTAGTGAAGCGGAAACAAACAGGATTAAAAGAGTGTACTGGCAATTAAGTCGTGCCGCGCTCACTGTGTGTGGTCGTCATTCGACAGGTATTGCTCTGGGGCTGGAACACGGGTTTGATTCCGGTGTGATGCTGGATTATGTCTACAGCAATCAGGCGACCGGCAAAAATGGGGTAGGCCGGTTTATTGACAGGCTTTATCTTAATAGTATTCCCTGGCGGGGGGTAAGGATCAGAGAGCAACTGGTTGCGCAGTTTATCGCCGGGGCTGTCGGCAGGTTAAAGGGCAGGGGGAATGAGATCAACCTGCTGGATATTGCCGCAGGCTATGGCCGGTATTTCTTTCAGCTTCCTGAACAAACGCTGCTGGCGATTAACGCGGCTTTACTCAGGGATTACGATCCGCTAAACGTTGCGCGCGGAAACGCGCTTATTCAGGAAAAAGGGCTGGAAAACAGCGTAACTTACCAGCAAGCCGATGCTTTTTCTGAAGCAGACCTGACGGCGCTTCCTGCGGATCGCACGCTTGCGATAGCTTCCGGGTTTTATGAACTTTTTAGCGATAATGCGCAGGTTTTAATGTCTCTCAGGGGGATTTCACGCTCGCTGATGCCGGGGGGATATCTGGTTTATACCGGTATCCCCTGGCACCCCAGGCAGGAGTTTATGGCGAGGGTTATGGTGCGTAATGGCGATAAAAGCGCATGGGTTTTGCGCCGACGCACGCAGCGTGAACTGGATTTTCTTATTGCCAGCGCTGGCTTTGTGAAATTAACCCAGCGTACCGATCCCTGGGGCATTTTCTCCGTGTCGTTAGCCTGTAAACTCCCGACAGAGAGCGCTCCTTAATGCGGCTGCTGAGACTGCTGACAAACCCCATCCTGTCGCAGGCAGGATGAAACACAATAAAAAATATGGAAAGCCAACGCCTTGGTTTTCGCCCGCTTACCACAAAGCAGGAAAAAACGGAGTTTTTCCTGCTTTGTTAATAAACTGAGCAGCCGCTTTGCGGCTGCTTTTTTGAACCCGGTAATCAGGCCGTCGGCCGACAGATGATGCTACGGGTTTCCATGCGCACTTCAGCGATAGTTACATCTATTACATCGGTGACTTTATAAGCGGTTTCACCTTTGATTTGCACCGTACCATTTTCCTGACTGCATACCAGCTCATCACGTACCGCGTGCAGGAACGGCGCAGGGATAAAGGCAATGGCGCCGTTATCAACCAGACGAATGCGCATACCGCCACGGCTGATATCGATAATTTCCGCCGGGAAGCGGGTATCGGTACCGGCATGTTTTTGTAAAAAACGGGCGTACAGCCAGTCCCCCACGTCGCGCTCCGCCATGCGATTCAGGCGGCGGCGCTCGCTCATCTGCACTGTCAGATCTTCCTGCGGACGCGGTGCGGATTCGCCTTTAATAATCGCTTTCAGCAGACGGTGGTTAACCATATCGCCAAATTTGCGGATAGGCGATGTCCAGGTTGCATAAGCCTCCAGACCAAGACCAAAGTGCGGGCCGGGCTGCGTGCTGATCTCTGCGAAAGATTGATAGCGGCGGATGCGGCTGTCTAAAAAACCGGTCGGCTGCGCGTCGAGTTCGCGGCGCAGTTTGCAGAAACCTTCAAGCGTCAGCACCTCTTCGGCGTCAATATGCACCCCGTAGGTTTTCAGCATTGCGGCAAGTTGTTCAGTATTAGCCGGGTCAAAACCGGTATGAACGTTATAGATGCCAAAACCCAGGCGCTCGCGCAGCACAATAGCGGCGCAGACGTTAGCGGCAATCATGGCCTCTTCGACGATACGGTTAGCGATGCGGCGCGGTTCGGCGACAATGTCCAGCACTTCGCCTTGCTCGCCAAGTACAAAGCGGTAATCCGGGCGATCTTTAAATACCAGCGCATGTTCGTGTCGCCAGCCGCTGCGGCATTCGCATACGCGCTGCAATAGCGTTAACTGCTGTGCGATAGCGTCGCTTTCCGGCTGCCAGCTTCCCTGGCCTTCAAGCCAGTCAGAGACATCGTCATAGACCAGCTTCGCTTTGGATTCTATCGTGGCGGTAAAGAAGCGAATGTCGTCGATAGCGCCATTATCGAGCAGCGTCATACGGCAGGCGAGCGCCGGGCGCACTTCATTTGGACGCAGCGAACACAAATCGTCGGACAGCTCGCGCGGCAGCATCGGGATATTAAAGCCCGGCAGGTAGTTGGTGAAAGCGCGTATCCGGGCGGCTTTGTCCAGTTTACTGTCTGCGGCGATCCACGCGGTTGGATCGGCGATAGCGACCGTCAGGCGCAGTTTGCCCTCGGCGTCCTGCTCCACGTATAGCGCATCGTCCATATCCTGCGTGCTGGCGCTGTCGATAGTGACGAAATTCAGCGCCGTTAAATCTTCACGCGTCAGCCCCTCGTCAAGCATCTGCGTTGCCACGCCGTCTGGCGCTTCGCGTTCGAGATTGTGACGCGCCAGGGTGACCCACCACGGCGCGAAATGGTCATCGCCAAAGGTAATAAAGTGGGTCAGTTCAGCGTAAAAACCGCGATCGCCTTTCAGCGGGTGGCGGCGCATTTCCGCCACGGCCCAGTCGCCTTCCTGGAATTCATGCTTCAGGCCGCGTTCGGGGCGACAGGGGATGGCATCTCTTAATAAAGGATGATCCGCAATGATAGCGTAGCGATCCTCTTTTTTTTGCACGCGGCCCACAAAGCGAGTGAGAAACGGTTCGAGCAGCGCTTCCGGTTCGGCGGTTTCACGATCTTTGTCGGTGTGAATCACAGCGGTTACGCGGTCGCCGTGCATAACTTTTTTCATCTGCGGGGGCGGTATGAAGTAGCTTTTGTTGGCATCCACTTCAAGAAAGCCAAATCCTTTTTCTGTGCCTTTTACCACCCCTTCGACGCGTGGCGTTTGAGCGTGGAGTTGCTGTTTTAGCTGAGCAAGCAGCGGGTTATCCTGAAACATAGCATTGAGTTTTCGTGGCCTAAGAGCGGCAGACATTTTTACGCGAATACGCCTGTTGCAGCAAGCGCTGTTTCGTCTTAATCGGCGCAGCCCAGCCCTGTAGGGGCTGTCCAGCCAGCCGCAACGGCCACGCCATTCGGCCAAACCCCATGGCTAAGCGTGTAAAGCGGCGCCAGCGCAGTGTGGGTAACGACCGGGCAGATTGAGGTGAAAGAAAGGCGATAACGCATAGCGGAAAAAGCATAAGAAGCCGGGCGACGTCAGCCGCCCGGCGGGCGCTTATTTCAGTTCCAGTTCGTTCATAGCGGCGATGCTGAAGCCGCCGTCTACGTGAACCACTTCGCCAGAGATACCGGCGGAAAGGTCAGAGCACAGGAAGGCCGCAGAGTTGCCTACATCTTCAATAGTGACGGTGCGGCGAATAGGGGTAACCGCTTCGCAATGCGCCAGCATTTTACGGAAATCTTTAATGCCGGATGCCGCCAGGGTACGGATCGGACCTGCGGAGATAGCGTTAACGCGCACGCCTTCCGGTCCCATAGCGTTAGCCATATAGCGAACGTTCGCTTCCAGCGAGGCTTTTGCCAGACCCATGACGTTGTAGTTCGGAATTGCGCGCTCGGCGCCCAGGTAGGAGAGCGTCAGCAGGGCGGACCCCGGGTTTAGCTGACTGCGGCAGGCTTTCGCCATTGCCACAAAGCTGTAAGAGCTGATGTCGTGCGCGATTTTGAAGCCTTCGCGGGTAACGGCGTTGACATAGTCGCCGTCTAACTGGTCGCCTGGCGCAAAGCCGATGGAGTGCACGAAGCCGTCAAATTTTGGCCAACTTTTCGCCAGCTCAACAAACAGCGCGTTGATGCTCTCGTCCTGAGCGACGTCGCACTCCAGCACCAGGCTGGACCCCATCTCGGCAGCGAATTCTTCCACGCGGCCTTTCAGCTTTTCGTTCTGGTAGGTAAAAGCCAGTTCAGCGCCTTCACGGCACATCGCCTGTGCGATACCGTATGCAATAGAACGGTTACTGGCGACGCCTGTTACCAGAATGCGCTTGCCGGTAAGAAAACCCATAGCATTTGATCCTTATCGTTGTGGCTCAATCACGCCTTTCAGTCGGCGTTGGTGAAATTAGTACGGATAACGGGGGATTATATCCCACAGCCCTGGTCCTGTGTCGATAATTTTCACCCGCATTAAGGCTGTGGTCGGCGCAGAGATAACGCAACTAAACGGGCCCGCCAACGCTAATATCTGGTGCCGTCCATTTTCCTGGCCGGGCGCGTCAATTCGACAGGTCCGCCAGCGGAGCATATAAGCGGAAGAAGGAAACCATCGCGCGCAAAACATTATCCAGGCGCGTTCATTCGTTACTATTTTCGTACAGCGGCGCGCGCTTTAGCGGTCTTTACGCCACGCGTCCGCCGTCAGGGCTTCGCCGAAATGCCCGGCTATCAGCCGCTTCGTCAGCTCGTGCAACGGCGAGGCCAGCACGTCAGCGGTGCTGCCGCGCTCCACCACTTCGCCCTGATGCATCACCAGCACCTGGTCGCTGATGTGCTTCATCATGCCCAGGTGCTGCGTCACGTAAATGTAGGACAACCCCTGTTTTTCCTGTAATTCCAGCATCAAATTAATAAGCTGCGAACGCATTGACATATCCAGCGAGGCCAGCGCTTCATCGGCGATGATCACTTTCGGGCGCAGAATTAACGCGCGGGCGAGGCCCAGGCGCTGCTTTTGTCCCGGGGCCAGCATATAGGGATAATAATCGGCGTGATCCGGCAACAGGCCGACCATACGTAGCGTTTCTACGATGTGCTGACGACGCGCCTGCGCTTCAAGTTCGGTATTCAGGCGCAGCGGGAAATCAAGAATTTGCGACACGCGCTGGCGGGGGTTAAGCGATGTGGACGGATCCTGAAATATCATGCGGATTCGTTTGCTACGAAACGCGTAATCGCCGTAGGTTAGCGGATGATCATCAATCGCCAGTTCGCCAGTAGTGGGGGCGATTACGCCAGCCAGCATTTTCGCCAGTGTGGATTTTCCGGAACCGTTTTCGCCAATAATCGCCAGCGTCTGGCGCTCGCGCAGGGTAAAGCTTAGCGGTTTTACCGCCTCTAACGTCTGGCGGTGGAACCAGCCGGTACGATAGCGGAAAGTTTTGCTCAGATTGCGTACTTCAAGCAGCGTTTCGACCATCACTCCTTCTCCATATTCAGCGGGAAATGGCAGGCATAGAGATGGTTTCGCGCGCCCGTTAGCCGTGGGGTTTCGATACATTTTCGCTGTGCATAGGGGCAGCGAGGCCCCAGGCGGCAGCCGACCGGCAGGTGTTCGAGCAGCGGGATTGCCCCCGGTAGCGTATTCAGGCGGTTTTTGTGCGGCATGGGGCTGCCGAAATCCGGAATTGCGCGAATCAGGGCCTGGGTATAGGGGTGATGCGGCATGGCGATAAGCTCTTCACTCGGCGCCGTTTCCACCGTCTGGCCGCAGTACATCACGTTAATGCGGTCAGCCCAGTGGCTTAACATCTGCAGATCGTGGCTTATTAGCAAAATAGTGGTGTTATTATTTTGATTCAGACGGCTTAGCAGACGGAAAATTTGCGCCTGCGTGGTCGGTTCCATTGCGTTTGTCGGTTCGTCGGCAATCAGCAGCCGTGGTTGGTTGGCAAGCGCGATGGCAATCATCACTTTCTGGCATTCGCCGTCGGTCAGTTCGTAAGGGTAGCTGCGCATGGCGTCTTTATGATCTTTAATGCCCACCCTGTGCAGCAGTTCGATGGCGCGCCGACGACGCCAGCCTAAGCGCTGCCACCAGCGGCCTTTGTACGTCCAGCCGGGGATATTTTGCATTAGTTGGCGACCAATATGTTCAGACGGGTCGAGGCACGACTGCGGTTCCTGGAAAATCATCGACACATTATGCCCCATCAGTTTGCGCCGTTCGCGCACGCTCAGGCGCAGCAGGTCAATATCATCAAAGCGCATGCGGTCGGCGCTCACGCGCCAGTTGTCGCGGGTCACGCCGCAGATAGCTTTAGCGATGATGCTTTTCCCGGAGCCGGATTCCCCCACCAGCCCGCGAATTTCACCTTCATTGAGCGTCAAATTAACGCGGTCTACCGCTTTGACCCAGCCGTCGCTGGTGCGAAACTCAATAGTCAGATTACGAATATCAAGCAGCGGCATTATTCCACCCCCGCCATAATGGCGCGGCGCAGCCCGTCACCGAACAGGTTGACCAGCAGTATGCTGGTCATAATTGCCGCGCCCGGCAACATTACCGTCCAGGGCGCCGCGTATACCAGTTCCAGCGCATCGCCAAGCATCGCGCCCCATTCCGGGGAGGGAAGCTGGGCGCCAAGGTCAAGAAAACCGAGCGCGGCGATATCAAGGATAGCCATAGACATGGTGCGCGTGACTTCGGTGACCAGCAACGGGGCGGCGTTGGGCATCACGGCGTACCACAGAATGTTTATGGTTGATGCGCCATCAAGGCGCGCGGCGATAACGTACTCTTTTTCCAGTTCGTCATGCACCATAAAATAAACCGAACGTACGATGCGCGGCATTAGCGCCAGCCAGACGGCAAACATAGCGTGGCTGAGCTGCGGGCCGAAAAACGCGACGACAATGATGGCCAGCAGTAGCGATGGGATGGAGAGCAGCGTGTCGAGCACGTGGTTAAGTATTGCCGAGCGCAGGCCGTGCGTGGCGCCGGCAAAAATGCCAAGCAGCAGGCCGACTGCGGTAGCGCCCAGCGTGACCACGAACGCGCCGCCGACCGTCGGCAGCGCCCCGCTAAGCAGGCGCGTAAGCACATCACGGCCTAAATCGTCGGTGCCGAGGAAAAAAGAGACCTCACCGTAGTGCGACCACGACGGCGGCAGAAGCTGATAGCCGAGGAACTGCTGGTCAATGCCGTAAGGCGCCAGTAGACCGCCGAACAGGCATAGCGCCAGGAGCGCGCCGCAGCCATAAAAGCCCGTCATCGCGCCGGGATCGGCGTAAAATTTGCCCCAGACATTTCGCAGCGCGCCGGGGGCGCGCCTTTCGCGATAA
Organism: Tenebrionibacter intestinalis; assembly: GCF_016632365.1. GTDB lineage: Bacteria > Pseudomonadota > Gammaproteobacteria > Enterobacterales > Enterobacteriaceae > Tenebrionibacter > Tenebrionibacter intestinalis. Next base: position 42,760 of record NZ_JAEPBH010000026.1, read on the forward strand.
ACGCTATCGTAAGGCATACCACTCCTTATTTTTTAGCGGGTTAGCCATAGCGCCCAGAATATCTGAAACCACATTGACCACCAGCACCAGTGTGCCAAGCGTCATCACGCCTGCGGAAATGGCCGCATAATCCTGTTGACGAATGGCGTGAACCAGCCAGCGTCCCACGCCCGGCCAGCTAAACACCACTTCAGTGATCATCTCCAGCGTCAGCATGGTGGAAAACTGCAGGCCCAGACGTGGAATAATCGGCGGCAGGGCGTTGTGCAACACGTGCCGATGCAGGATAGTAAAACGCGATAATCCGCGGGTGGCCGCGGCTTTAATATAATTCTGATCGAAGACTTCAATGGTACTGTTGCGCATCAGGCGGATCACTTCGGTAGTCGGTACTACTGCCAGCGTTAAGACTGGCAATACCATATGACGCAACGCACTGACGATCATTTCACGTCGCCAGGGCGAGTCGGTGCGCCAGGCGTCAATAAGTGCGAACCCGGTGACGGATTTCACCTCATAAAGCAGGTCGAAGCGCCCGGATACCGGCAGCCAGTCAAGCGTCAGGGAAAAGAACAGCGTCAACAGCAGCGCCAGCCAAAAAACCGGGATAGAAAACCCAACCAGCGCCAGCGCTGTAACTAGCCTGTCCTGCCATTTATTGCGCATCACGCCCGCCAGCATTCCGGCAGGAATACCGACCAGCAGCGCCAGCGTAAAGGCGTAAAAACACAGTTCCAGCGTGGCCGGAAAGACGTTACGCAGTTGCAGGTTAATTAACTGGCCGTTAATACTTGAAACGCCAAAATCCCAGTGCAACAGGCCGGAGAACCAGAAAAGCCAGGCATTCCACGGCGATGCGCCTTGCAGTGGCGCATGCGGCGTAAAATAGCTAAGGCTAAAGCCGACGAGACTGAGAAAAAACAGCGTTACCAGCAAAAGCAGCAGGCGTCGTAATGTAAAAATGATCATGGCGTCGTTTCCCGGGCGTCATCACGGTATACGCCAGCAAATGAGGCGCTGCCAAAGGGGCTAATCACCAGCCCCCGAATATCGTAACGATAAGCCAGCAGGCGCAGCGAAGAAGCCAGCGGCAGCACAGGCAGCTCTGCGGCCAGGATGCGTTGGGCGCGGTCGTATTCTTCAATGCGCGTCGCCAGTTGCTGAGAGCGCAGCGCCAGTTGCAGCACGTTATCAAAATCCGGGTTACACCAGTGGGTATAGTTAGTCTGAGAACGAATCGCCGCGCAGCTTAGCAGCGGGCGAAAGAAGCTGTCGGGATCGTTACTGTCTGCGGCCCAGCCGGTAAGCGTCAAATCGTGATTCACATCCATCAGACGCGCCTCCTGAAAACGTCCTTCAACGGGAACAATAGTGATCCTGACGCCGATTTGCGCCATATCCGCCTGCAACAGCTCAGCCATTTTCAGTGGGCTGGGGTTCCACGCCTGTGAACGGGTCGGCACCCACAACTGAAGCTGAAGGTTCTCCACGCCCAGCGCCTTAAGACGTTCCCGCGCTTTTTGTGGATTGTATTCCGTGACCCGGGCGCCGTTGTCATAGGCCCAGGAGGCGCGCGGCAATATGGAAGCGGCGGTCTCCGCCGTGCCGTAGTAAATGGACTGCATCAGGCGTTGATTATTAATAGCCAGCGCCAGCGCATGGCGTACGGCCGGGTTATTTAGCGGTGGTTTGTTGGTGTTAAACGCCAGATAGGCGATATTCATGCCAGGGCGCAGCGACAGGCGCAGACGCGGATCGTCGCGCAAAATGGTAAGCTGGCTGGCCGCAGGCCAGGCCAGCACGTCGCATTCTCCGGTCAGCAGTCGCGAAAGGCGCCCGGTGCCGCCGGTGCCAAGGTCAATGACGACCTGCGGCATTCGCGGCACGCCGCGCCAGTACCTGGGGTGACGCGCCAGCCGGATATATTGGCTGGCGCGATAATCGCTTAACTGGAACGGCCCTGTACCCACAGGCTGGCGGTCGAGCTGTTCCTGCTTGTCTTGCGCCGCCAGCTTATCGGCATACTCTGCCGACATCACTGATGCGTAATGGGTGGCGAGATGCCACAGGAACGACGCATCCGGTTTGCGAAGGCGAAACTCCACGGTGTCGCGGTCCAGCTTGCGCACGCTCTTTACGTTGCTGCCAAACTGCAAACTGTCGAAATAGGGGTAGCGGCCGCCGTTAATGTAATGCCAGGGATGATTCTCATTGATAATGCGCTCAAAGCTGAATACCACGTCGTCGGCGTTAAAGGCGCGACGCGGGGTGAACCACGGGGTGGTCTGAAACTGTACGCCGCGACGCAGGTGAAAACGATAAGTTGCGCCGTTATCCAGCACTTCCCAACGCTCCGCCAGCTCCGGCACCAGCCGGTAAGTGTAAGGATCGACCTCAAGCAGACGATCGTAAAGCTGCGCTGCCAGCGTATCGACGGTAAGGCCGCCGCTGGACTGCTGCGGGTTAAAACTATTGACCTGGCCGCTAACGCAGTAGACAAAACCGCTTTGACGAATATCCGTTTCAGGTTTTTCCGGCGCGGCGGCACGGGTAGCGCCGCTAAGCGTCGTCAACGTCAATAAAAGCAAAGGAATAAATCCGCGCATAAGTTTTTGAGTTTTCATCTGCAATAAACAAAGTGTATCGCACATTAGGGCGCTCCCCAAATCCCGGCGCGTTGCCTGGCGCTTTGTTGCTCGTTCAGCGCAGCGGCGTGAGTTCGTAAAGCACCAGCGCGTTGCTTTCCAGCGTCTCTTCCACCACCCAGTCATTAGCAAAGATCTCGTCCCACATCCGCATCTGCGGGCGCGCCCGGTGGCGAACCCACTCGAGCGCTTCGGCATCGGGGCCGCTGGCTGATTGCATACGTTCCAGCAAGGGAAAGAGCGCGCCGTTTTGCTGATCAAACCGTAGCCTGCGAAGGCGCCAACGGCCAGGCGGCACGCCTGTGATTGTCAGGCAAATTCGGCGTCGAAAGCGCTGTATAAACGCATCCTGGCCGCAAAGATCCGGATTAAAGGCGACCGTATTGCTCAGCAGCAGCCGCCAGCCGCCGTTGCTCCGTGTCAGAAGATAGCCCGGACCCAGGGCGAGGCGCTCGCCGGTAAGCCGACGCCACAGGCGCAGCACCCAGTACACCGGACGCGGTAGTGTATCGCCAAACCAAATTGCCAGGCTTGTTGTGTCAACACGTTCCCCCTCCAGCGCTTCGCGCTGCAAAGTGGAGTTAAGCCAGAAACCCACGCAAGTCACGCTATCCGGAAGCGTAAGCAGGCTGTGCATCACCAGAGCGCCGCGAAAAAAACCGCCATTGGTATTGCGTGTTTGTCCGGTCAGGGTATTCCAGGTAAGCAGGCGTATTGGGCGCGTTAATCCGTGACGGTGTAACTCGCGGGTAATGGCCCGCAGCTTGCGGGCTGGATAATCGATTGCGTGCTGTAACGGCGTGTCATCACCTTCGTTCCCGGGCGTTAAAGACGCGTTTGCGTCTGCGGCGCAGGCGATAAAATCGGCGTCATGCAGCAGCGGTTGACGCCAGAGCGGATCGTAGGGAATAAGAGAGATATCGGCCCCAAAATCATAGCCAATGCCGACAGGCGCGTCGGGCAGATACGTGCGGACAGCCTGCGCCAGCGCCTGCCAGCTTTGTTCATTTTGTGAAGGCGTCCTGGCGGGTGACCATATCCACAAAAAGCGCCAGCGCATAAGCAGGGGTGTTGAAAAATGGTTCACGCACTGGTGTAAAAAGGCGCGTAATCGTTCGGGCGAACTGGCGGCGTCCAGCCGCAGGGTGAGCGTCAAACCCAGTTCCTCGACGAGGCTAATAATCCGCTGAAAACGTGTCCAGTTAGGGTTTATCACAAGCGGCGGCTGCCAGTGGTTGGCAAGCAACGGGCTGTTGAGTATCGGCTCAACGATATCCAGGCCGTTGAGCGACAGCGTGCGGCGCAGTTCGCGCAACTGGGTCTGTACGTCATGCTGCAATATATCCTCAATCTCACGCAGGGTGATGATGATATTGCGGCCACGCTGCGGGCGCGCTTTTGCTTCCTGCACAGCGATGCGGATCTCTTCGCTGGTTTCAAAACGCAGCGGCGCGGGCGGGCTGACGCTGTTTTGCGTGCGGCGCAGCAGGGTAAAAAGCAGGTGTGAAGGCACGGCATGGACGCTGTGCTTTGGCGTGCTCTCATCGCGTACCGAGGCGGGGGGAGCGTTATGGGGAGCGCGGCGAAACTGGCGCGGCGTTTTGCCGTAATGTCGCTTAAATAAATCGATCATCTGCCGGTTGTTGGCAAAACCCTGTTCCAGGGCAATCTGATGCACGGGTTTACTGGTGGAGCGCAGCGCTTTTACGGCATTTTGCAGCCGCAGGGCGGTTATAAATTGCATAAAACTCACGCCCACCTCTCTGCGAAACAGCTTTGACAGCCAGGCTTGCGAAACAAACTCAGCACGGGCAATTTCCCCCAGGCTGATACGGCGCCCGACGTTGGCCTCAATACGCTGCACCACCTGAGTAATACGGCGGCTCCAGTGCTGATGACGGCTACTGTGCGCCTGCGTTGGTTGCTGGAAGCCGGCAATCAGAATCAGCATAAGCTCGCTCAACCAGCGGTTAAGCTCAAGACGATAGCGAGGTTCGTCTTTGATTACCGTTGCCAACAAAACCTGATGTAGCGCGTTACGTAAGGCGCTGTTCCAGCGCTCCTGGTCGCTTTGCGGGGTTTGCTGATAATCGTAAAGAAAGAAATCGGGATACCAGCGCGCTATCCACTGACCCGTGAGCGTGATGACCATTACCGCATTTTCACCTGCTCCTTCCAGTATCCAGTCGGTATGGCGATTAACTAACGCAATGGCTCCCTCCCTGAGCGAGTTGAAGCGATCGCCGCTTTGCAAAAACAGTTCGCCGTGCAGCAGTTGGATCAGCGTAAGACTATTGCCTCCCGGTTCGGCCAGATATCGTACCTGATGCAGATCAACGGAAAACTCCGTCAATTCACGATCGACCATTTCTACTCCTTTGCGCCGGGGTCAAAAAATGGGTGCTTGATTTTTGTTATAACCGCACTGTATGAAAAAAAGTCGGCGCTGCCGCGTCACTTTAAAACAAAAAACGCTATTTTAAAGCCGAAAAATCGCCATACACTCGGAAGGCGTATAACAAAAATGACAAAGGTGAATGACATGCAACACATCATAACGGCATTACGCGAGCAGGAAGAGACGTTCACGGCGCTGAGGCGCCAGATTCACAGCCAGCCAGAAATCGGGTTTGAAGAGCATCTTACCGGCAGCCTGGTGGCTCGCTTACTGGAAGAATGGGGATATCAGGTCCATCGTGGGTTAGCCGGGACTGGCGTCGTTGGAACGCTGAAGTGCGGTAACGGAGGAAAGCGGTTGGGGCTGCGCGCCGATATGGATGCGCTGCCGATGAGCGAAAATAGCGGCAAAGCCTGGAGCAGTAAAACCGAAGGCCGTTTCCACGGCTGCGGCCACGACGGCCACACCGCCATTTTGCTTTGTGCCGCGCAATATCTTGCGCGCACGCGCAATTTCAACGGAACGCTGCACCTTATCTTTCAGCCTGCAGAAGAGCTGTTGTACGGCGGGCGGGTGATGCTGGAGGATGGGCTGTTTGATAAATTTCCCTGCGATGCGATCTTTGGCCTGCACAATATGCCGGGATATAAACTCAACCATTTTGCCTTTCGCGACGGCCCGATGATGGCCTCCTCCGATACGCTGCATATTGAGGTAAACGGCGTTGGCGGTCACGGCGCGTTGCCGGAACGCACCGTAGATGCCACGCTGGTGGCCTGCCAGATTGCCGTGGCTTTGCAAACTATCGTGTCACGTAATATTACGCCATTCCAGCCTGTGGTGGTGACTGTCGGCAGCATACAGGCCGGCGAGGCGCCCAATATTATTAACGAAAAGGCGCTGATGAAATTGAGTATCCGTACGCTGGATGAAGGCGTGCGTAAAACAGTACTGCAGCGCGTGCGCGAAATTGCGCAGGCGCAGGCGGCAAGCTTTAACGCCACGGTGACGCTGACGCATGTAAACGGCAGCCCTGTGTTGGTCAATGCCCCTGAAGCAAACCGGCTTGTGCGCGACGTTGCCGCCGGGTTGTTTGGAGAAGACTGTGTGGGGGAATGCGCGCCGTTCATGGGCAGCGAAGATTTTGCCTTTATGCTGGAGGAAAATCCGAACGGTTGTTACTTTATTGTCGGCGCCGGCGATGAGCCGGAACGCTGTATGGTGCACAATCCCGGATATGATTTTAACGATAAAAATATTGTTCCTGCCGCGGCGCTCTGGTGTGCGCTGACCGAAAAATATCTGTGCTAATGGATTGGCCACAGCCGTAAATGGCCCGGCTATCCCCCGGAGTGAGGGTGATATAATGAGTACAATTTTGCTTGATAATGCACGCTTTGTCGGTAATGACCGCCTGCTAACCGGCATTGTTCTTGGCGTTCTTACATTCTGGCTTTTTGCTCAGTCGATGATTAACGTAGTGCCTGCTATTGAAGCCAGCGTAGCGATTCCGGTGGAGACGTTGACGATGGCCGTCAGCCTCAGCGCGTTGTTCAGCGGCTGCTTTATTGTCGCCAGCGGCAGCCTGGCGGACCGTTTTGGCCGAATGCGCCTGACTCGCCTCGGGCTGATGTTGAGCGTGCTCGGCTGCCTGATGCTGGTAATAGCGCAGGGTCCGCTTCTGTTTTTGCTGGGCCGGGCGGTGCAGGGGTTTTCAGCCGCCTGTATCATGCCCGCGACGCTCGCGCTGCTGAAGGAGTGGTATGACGGTAAGGCCCGTCAGCGCGCCATCAGTTTCTGGGTTATCGGTTCATGGGGCGGCAGCGGACTTAGCTCGTTTGTGGGCGGCGCCATCGCCACCGGGCTTGGCTGGCGCTGGATTTTTATTGTTTCCAGCGGCGTCGCGTTGCTGGCGCTTTACCTGCTGCGCAATGCGCCGGAGAGCCGCAGCGCAATGGCTGCCCGAACAAAGCTGGACTGGGGTGGGCTGATAAGCCTGGCGGTGACGCTGGTATTGCTGAATCTGTTTATTTCCAAAGGGCGAGTCTGGGGCTGGGCCAGCGCAGAGTCTTTCACTATGCTGGGGGCGACGCTTGTGGCGGCGTGCTGCTTCTGGCGGCTGGAGCGCGTCAGACAGGGCGGCAATGCGTTGATTGATTTTGAGCTGTTCCGCAACCGGGCCTGGAGCGGCGCTACGCTGTCAAATATGTTGCTCAACGGTTGCGTTGGCACCATGATGATCGCCAGTATTTATATGCAGCAGGGACGCAGCTTCAGTTCGTTTAAAGTCGGCATAATGACCCTTGGCTACCTGGTTACCGTGTTGGCGATGATTCGCGTGGGAGAACGGTTACTGCAACGCTATGGCGCGCGGCTGCCAATGATGGCTGGCCCGACCATCACCGGCGCTGGCGTCATGCTGCTGTCATGCACGTTCCTTAGCGACGCCGCCTACATCATAGCCGTATTCCTTGGTTATATTCTTTTTGGGTTGGGGTTGGGGTGTTATGCGACGCCTTCTACCGATACCGCCGTGACCCATGCGCCCGGCGAGAAGGCGGGCGTGGCATCAGGCATTTATAAAATGGGCAGTTCGCTCGGCGGGGCGTTTGGTATTGCCGGGTCGGCGTCGCTGTTTGCGCTACTGATGACGTTCGGCATTGAGCGCGCCGCGCAGTTTACGCTGCTGGCTAATACCGGCCTGTGCCTGCTGGCGGTTATGGTGAGCTGGCTAATGGTGCCGCGCAGCAGATCTTAAAACGGTGAAGCTGTCCGCCTGAAGCGAACAACTACGCGTCGCCCCCGGCGAGGCGGCTTTTTCCTGAACCTGCTGTACATTCATGCCCGGCTGTTGCAGCCGGGCGATATATTTACCTTATCCGGCGTTAGCGCGGAGCGCCGCAGGGCTTACGACGGGTTGATTTCATGTTTCTTCAGTAGCGCGCGTAGCTGGTGATACGTCAGGCCCAGCAGTTGCGCTGCCTGTTTCTGGTGATATTTCGCCTGTTGCAGGCCCTGTTCAACGAGCGCCTTTTCCTGTTGATGCTGCCAGCGACGTAAATCCAGCGGCAGGGCTGGTAGTGAGGTATTTAGCGCAGATGCGCCAGATATGGTCTTTTGAGGGCGTTGAAACGGGTCGAGGATAATTTCAGACACGGGGCTGTCGCTATTGCCGTGACGGTATACTGAGCGTTCCACCACATTTTTTAGTTCACGAATGTTGCCCGGCCAGGCGTAGCCGAGCAGCGTTTCACGCGCATCATCGCTGAATCCCGTAAACAGCGGCAACTGAAGTTCGCGGCACATTTGGATGGCGAACTGTTCTGCCAGCAACATAATGTCGCTGCGGCGCTCGCGCAGCGGCGGGAGCCGTACTACGTCAAATGCCAGCCGGTCGAGCAGGTCGGCGCGAAAGGTGCCTTCTTCCGCCATCTGCGGCAGATCGGCGTTCGTGGCGCATACCAGCCGCACATTAACCTGAAGCGCCTGACTGCCGCCCACGCGCTCCAGCTCGCCGTATTCAATCACGCGCAGCAGTTTCTCCTGAACCATCATTTGCGCGGTCGCCAGTTCGTCGAGAAACAACGTTCCGCCGTCGGCGCGTTCAAAGCGGCCTGGATGACGCTTTTGTGCGCCGGTAAAAGCCCCCGCTTCATGACCGAACAGTTCTGAATCAAGCAGGTTTTCGTTTAACGCCGCGCAGTTAAGGGAAATGAACGGCCCCTGCCAGCGGCGTGACAGAAAATGCAGACGGCTGGCGATAAGCTCTTTACCCGTACCGCGTTCGCCTGTCACCAGCACGGGCTTATCAAGCGGGGCAAGCCGGGAAACCTGCTCCAGCATTTCGAGAAAGCTGTTGTCTTCGCCCAGCAGATTATCTTTGTATTCCGTCATGATGAATTTAACTATTTGTTGGTGAACTTCACTACTTTAGCGTGGCAATCAAAAACTGTAAACGGTTATAACATCAAATTATTCAAAGAGTTAAATAGTTGGCATGCTTATTGTATTAAGCTTTCCGTGACGGGCAATGACCCGCAGGACCAATAACTGAGGACTACATTATGGGTATTTTTTCTCGTTTTGCCGATATCGTGAACGCCAACATCAACGCTTTGCTGGAAAAAGCGGAGGATCCGCAAAAGCTGGTACGTCTGATGATTCAGGAGATGGAAGATACGCTGGTGGAGGTTCGCTCTACATCAGCGCGCGCGCTGGCCGAGAAAAAACAGCTCACCCGGCGTATCGACCAGGCCGTTGCCCGGCAGGCTGAATGGCAGGAAAAAGCGGAACTGGCGCTGCGTAAAGAAAAAGACGATCTGGCCCGTGCGGCATTGATCGAAAAGCAAAAGCTCACCAATATGATAGCCGCTCTGGAAGATGAAGCGATTCATGTCGATGATACGCTGGAGCGCATGAAAAAAGAGATTGGCGAGCTTGAAAATAAGCTGAGCGAAACCCGCGCGCGGCAGCAGGCGCTGGCGCTTCGTCACCAGGCAGCCTCTTCGTCACGTGAAGTACGCCGCCAGCTTGACAGCGGTAAACTGGATGACGCGATGGCGCGTTTTGAATCCTTTGAGCGCCGCATTGATCAAATGGAAGCGGAAGCCGAAAGCCATCGCTTTGGCAAACAGAGCAGCCTCGATCAGCAGTTTGCCGATCTGAAGGCCGATGATGAAATCAGCGAGCAGTTAGCGGCGTTAAAAGCTAAAGTACAGCGCGGCGACCAGTAATATTTTTGCGGCGCGCTGGCGCCGCACGTTTGACCTGTAAGGAGCACACATGAGCGCGCTATTTCTTGCCATCCCGCTGACGATTTTTGCATTGTTTGTCGCCCCTGTTTGGCTGTGGCTGCATTATAGCAACCGCGCGGAACGGGGCGCGCAGCTTAATGACAGCGAACGCCAGCGTCTGGCTCAACTGAGCGACGAGGCGCAGCGGATGCGTGAACGCATTCATACGCTGGAGCAGATACTTGATGCCGAACATCCGAACTGGAGGAATGACTAATGGCGATAACGTTTTCCGGACGTAAGCTGTGGCGTATTCCACAGCGAGGTATGATTAAAGGGGTATGTGCGGGTCTTGCCTGTTACCTGAACGTACCGGTAAAACTGGTGCGCCTGATCGTAGTTTTGTCGCTGATATTCGGATTGTTTTTCTTTACTATCGCGGCGTACATTATCCTGACGTTCGCACTGGACCCGATGCCGGACGATGTTTCAGAAGACGCGCCGTCCACCCCAAACCTGCTTGATGACGTCACGCTCGAACTGGCGCAGAGCGAGCGTCGGCTGCGCGCGATGGAGCGCTATGTGACGTCTGACGCCTTCACTTTACGCAGCCGCTTTCGCCAACTGTAAGCCTGACCGGGATTTTGAGGAGAGTGAGTATGAAAACTACGCCGTTGCGCCGTGCTGCGGTTAAAGCAAAACCGACAGTCAAAATTGTGGGCAAACTGGTTGTGCTGACTGCGTTACGCTATGGCCCGGCGGGTGTGGCCGGGTGGGCGATAAAATCCGTTGCGCGCCGCCCGATTAAAATGCTGCTGGCGGTGGCGCTTGAACCGCTGCTCTCTCGCCTGGCAGCCCGCCTGTCCCGCCGCTTCGCGAATAATGCTCCGCGCTAATCTCTCTGCCGCCGTCAGGCGGCATGATGATGAATTCGCGCGCCTCAGGTAAACTTCATGCAGGCCGCGTTGCGGCCATCTCCGACAAGGCGGATGACACAGGAGTGTTATGAAGCGAATCAAAAATGAACTGCAGTCCCTGATAAACCGCGGTATGGATCGCCATCTGCGCTTAGCCGTAACCGGTCTGAGCCGCAGTGGTAAAACCGCATTTATCACGGCGATAGTAAACCAACTTCTTAACGTACACGCCGGCGCCAGGCTGCCTTTGCTGAGCGCGGCGCGCGAAGAGCGTCTGCTGGGCGTAAAACGCGTGCCGCAGCGGGATTTAGGGATACCGCGCTTTACCTACGACGAAGGGTTGGCGCAGCTTTATGGTTCGCCGCCCGCCTGGCCTACGCCGACACGCGGCGTTAGCGAAATGCGCCTGGCGCTTCGTTACCGCTCAAACGACTCTCTGCTGCGCCATTTCAAAGACACCGCCACGCTGTGGCTGGAAATTGTCGATTATCCGGGCGAGTGGCTGCTCGACCTGCCGATGCTGGCGCAGGATTATCTTACCTGGTCGCGACAGATGACCGGCCTGCTTCAGGGCCAGCGCAAAGTGTGGTCTCACAGGTGGGCTGAGCTGTGCGTCGGGCTGGATCCGCTGGCGCCCGCCGATGAAAACCGCCTTGCGGCCATCGCCGCCGCCTGGACTGATTACCTCATTACCTGTAAAGCTGAAGGCATGCATTTTATCCAGCCGGGGCGCTTTGTGCTGCCGGGGGAGTTGGCCGGTGCGCCCGCGTTGCAATTTTTCCCCTGGCCGGATGTGGAGCGTTACGGCGAATCCGCGCTGGCGCAGGCCGACAGGGGAAGTTATTTTGCCATGCTGCGCGCTCGTTTTGAGTACTACTGCAATAACATCGTAAAAGGGTTTTATCGCGAACACTTTTTACGCTTTGATCGCCAGATTGTCCTGGTGGACTGCCTGCAACCGCTCAACAGCGGGCCGCAGGCGTTTAACGATATGCGGCTTGCGCTGACGCAGCTCATGCAAAGCTTTCACTACGGTCAGCGCACGCTGTTTCGCCGTATGTTCTCGCCGGTTATCGACAAACTGCTTTTTGCCGCTACAAAGGCGGACCACGTTACGGTCGATCAGCACGCAAACATGGTATCGCTGCTCCAGCAACTGGTGCAGGACGCCTGGCAAAATGCGGCGTTTGAAGGCATCAGTATGGATTGCCTTGGTCTGGCATCAGTGCAGGCGACACAAAGTGGTATTGTGGACGTGCAGGGAGAGAGCATTCCGGCGCTGCGTGGCCACCGCCTGAGCGACGGCGCGCCGCTGACTGTCTATCCGGGCGAGGTTCCGGCGCGTCTGCCTGGCAGTGCGTTCTGGGAAAGCCAGGGCTTTCAGTTTGCGCAGTTCCGCCCGCAGGTGATGGATGTGGATAAGCCGCTGGCGCATATCCGGCTGGACGCGGCGCTGGAATTTTTACTGGGAGATAAACTGCGATGAGCGAGCCGCTGAAGCCGCGTATTGATTTTGACAAACCGCTGCAAACCGATACGCAGTCCAGGTTTAAATCCGCCCATGCTTTCAGCGAGCCGGAGGCCGGGCGTTTCACGCCGACGCCGGCGGATACGTCGCCTGAGGAGCAAGAGGGGGCCGCAGAAGCCGCCGTGGATGCCGCGCTGCGCCCCAGGCGCAGCCTGTGGCGAAAAATGGTGGGTCTTGGGCTGGGCATCTTTGGCGTTAGCGTTACAGGCCAGGGCATTCAGTGGGCGCATACTGCCTGGATTACACAGGACTGGGCCGCGCTTGGCGGCTGCGCTGCCGGCGTGCTCATCGTTGGCGCGGGCGTTGGATCCGTAGCGAGTGAATGGCGGCGGCTGTACCGGTTGCGCCAGCGCGCCGAGGCGCGCGATGAGGCGCGGGAACTGCTCGCCAGCCACGGCAACGGCCGCGCGCGGGCGTTTTGTGAAAAGCTGGCGGCGCAGGCCGGGCTGGATCACGGGCATCCGGCGCTTCAGCGCTGGCATGCGGCGATTCACGAAAGCCAAAACGATCGGGAAATCGTTACGCTGTATGCGCATATCGTACAGCCTGCGCTGGATGCGCAGGCACGGCAGGAAATTCGCCGTTCGGCAGCGGAGTCGACGCTTATGATCGCCGTAAGTCCGCTGGCGCTGGTGGATATGGCGTTTATCGCCTGGCGCAATCTGCGGCTGATTAACCGTATCGCCGCGCTTTATGGCATTGAGTTGGGTTACTACAGCCGCCTGCGTCTGTTCCGGCTGGTGCTGCTTAACATTGCCTTCGCCGGCGCAAGCGAACTGGTGCGTGAAATTGGCATGGACTGGATGTCGCAGGATTTGGCCGCACGGCTGTCGGCGCGCGCGGCGCAGGGCATCGGCGCGGGGTTGTTAACTGCGCGTCTGGGTATTAAGGCAATGGAAATCTGCCGCCCGCTGCCGTGGTTGGATGACGACAGGCCGAAGCTCAGCGATTTCCGCCGCCAGTTGCTTATGCAAATGAAAGAAACGCTGCAAAAAAATAAGAGCAGCGGTCCTGCCTGAACTTTCGCGCCAGTTGCGACGACCGGCGCGTATTTCTTTCTCCACGCTGTCAATTTTTGTTGACAGATCGCTTCTTGGACGCGTTGAAACAGAGTATTATTCAGCAATTCTTACACTGCTTTGTTCGTCAAGGTTTCCCATGCGTCTTGAAGTCTTCTGTGAAGACCGTCTTGGTCTGACCCGTGAACTACTCGATCTTCTGGTGCTGCGCGGCATTGATTTGCGGGGTATCGAAATCGACCCTGTTGGCCGAATCTATCTCAATTTTTCCACACTCGATTTCGCTACCTTCAGCAGCCTGATGGCGGAAATCCGGCGCATCCCAGGCGTGACGGATGTGCGTACTATTTCCTGGATGCCTTCAGAGCGGGAGCACCGTGCCTTGAGCGCGCTGCTGGAGGCGCTGCCGGAGCCTGTGCTGTCGCTGGATTTGAAATGTAAAATCGAGCTGGCTAACCCGGCAAGCTGCGCGCTGTTTGGTCAGAATGCGCAACGCCTACGCAATCTTAATGCGGGGACGTTGATTACCGGTTTCAATTTTCAGCGCTGGCTGGAAGAGGCGCCGCAGGCGTCGCACGTTCAGCATGTGGTCATTGCCGGGCAACATTTTTTAATGGAAGTGACGCCGGTATATCTTGATGCTCAGGACGACGCCGTTATGACCGGGGCGGTGGTGATGCTGCGCTCTACGGCGCGCATGGGGCGGCAGTTACAGGATCTCAGCGATGCGGATCTGGAAGCGTTCAGCCAGGTGGTCGCCGTCAGCCCTAAAATGCGCCACGTGGTGGAGCAGGCGCGTAAGATGGCGACGCTCAGCGCGCCGTTGCTGATTGTCGGCGATACCGGTACCGGTAAGGATTTGCTGGCTCACGCCTGTCATCTGGCAGGGCCGCGTTCGCAAAAGCCGTTTCTGGCGCTTAACTGCGCGTCCATTCCGGAAGATGCGGTGGAAAGTGAACTGTTCGGCCATGCCCCGGATGGTAAAAAGGGCTTTTTTGAGCAGGCTAACGGCGGTTCGGTGCTGCTGGATGAAATTGGTGAGATGTCGCCGCGTATGCAGGTTAAGCTGCTGCGCTTTCTTAATGACGGCACGTTTCGCCGCGTGGGCGAAGACAGCGAGGTACATGTTGATGTGCGCGTCATTTGCGCAACACAAAAAAACCTGGTCGAACTGGTGCGCAAGGGGCTGTTTCGCGAAGACCTCTACTATCGCCTCAATGTGCTTACGCTTCATCTGCCGCCGCTGCGCGAGCGTCCACAGGATATCATGCCGCTGCTTGAGTTGTTTGTCGCGCGATTTGCCGATGAACAGGGGATGGCGCGCCCGAAGCTGTCAGCGGAACTGGGGGCGATACTCATCCGTTATGGCTGGCCTGGCAATGTGCGTCAGCTAAAAAATGCTGTTTACAGCGCGCTTACCCAACTGGATGGATTCGAACTGCGGGCGCAGGATATCCCGCTGCCGGACTTTGACGCCGCTGCGCTTTCGGTAGGGGAAGAGGTGCTGGAAGGGTCGCTGGATGAAATTACCCGCCGTTTTGAACGCTCGGTGCTGGTTCAGCTTTATCGTAACTACCCAAGCACCCGTAAGCTGGCGAAGCGGTTGGGCGTATCCCATACCGCTATTGCCAATAAGCTGCGCGAATATGGACTCGGTCAGCGAAAAACAGACGAATAAACGCTGATGCTGGTTAACCGCTAAACTGAGGCGTTCGCTTTGCCCGGCGCGACGCCGGCTTTCAGGTTGTTGGCAGGAGGACAACACATAGTTTTGTCCTCCTGCCGCTATAGACGGAAAAGCAATGTTTTGACTTTTTACGCTATTTCTGGCCGGGATTGCGCGTATCGGCGTTTATCGATCGTCTTAAGCCCGACGCGACGCCGGATACGCTATCCGTGAGAAGGTGCGCTTACATGCCCGGTGCTTACGCCTTCAGCGCAGCCAGCGCGGCGTCGTAGTCCGGCTCATGAGTGATTTCATTCACCCGTTCACCGTAAATGACTTCATTATTTTCATTAAGCACCAGTACGGCGCGGGCGGCCAGCCCCTTTAGCGCGCCATCATCAATCGCCACACCGTAGTCGTGAAGAAACCGGCCAGAGCGCAGCGTGGACAGGGTAACCACGTTTTGCAGGCCTTCTGCGCCGCAAAAGCGTGACTGCGCAAACGGCAGGTCGGCGGAGATGCACAGCACCACGGTATTGTCCAGTTTGTCCGCCAGCTCGTTAAAACGGCGAACGGATGCGGCGCAAACGCCGGTATCAACGCTTGGAAAAATATTCAGTATTTTGCGCTTGCCGGCAAACTGCGCCAGCGATACATCGCTGAGGTCTTCTGCGACCAGGCTGAACGGCTGAGCTTTAGTACCCACCTGAGGAAAATGGCCGGCAACGGTGACCGGATTACCCTGGAAATGAACGGTTTGGGACATGATTATCTTCCTGTTTACATATGTTTAACACGCGGCTTAGTGTATTCCAACATTTCTTTGATGAACATAAAAAACTTAACTGCCGGGGCGCCGCAGGCTGGCTATACTCTGTGAAAAAGCGAAGCTGGGTGTGGAAATGCGAACCGTCAGGCTCTTTCAGGAAACGTGGCCGCTGCGAACGCCGTTCGCCACGGCGCGAAACCGTCGTAGCGAAATTGAAGTGGTCGTGGTTGAACTGGAAGAGAAAGGTATTCGGGCGGTAGGCGAAGCTACGCCTTACCTGCGCTATGGTGAAAGCACGGCATCGGTTATGGCGCAAATCGCCGCTGTTTTGCCTCAGCTTGAGCGTTCAATGACGAAAGAGCAGTTACAACAAACGCTGCCGCCGGGCGCGGCGCGTAACGCCGTTGACAGCGCGATGTGGGATTTTGCGGCGCGTAGTTGCGCTATGACGGTAGGTGAATTGGCGGGTGTAAACCTTCCTGACCCGCTGGTTACCGCCCACACAGTCGCGCTTGCTCAACCGACGGAAATGGCTGCGGCAGCGCTGGCGCTGTGGAAGAGCGGGGTCAGCCTGCTAAAAATCAATCTTGATGACAGGCTTATTAGTGAACGTATGGTGGCGATTCGCGATGCCGTACCGCAGGCTACGCTCATTGTCGATGCCAACGAATCCTGGCGCCCCGAAGGGCTGGCGACGCGCTGTCAGTTGCTCGCCGATCTTAACGTCACGCTGCTTGAGCAGCCGCTGGCGGCTCAGGACGACGCCGCGCTGGAAAACTTTATCCATCCGTTGCCTGTTTGCGCGGACGAAAGCTGCCATACCCGCAGTAGCCTGAAGGCGCTGCAAGGGCGCTATGAATATATTAACATCAAACTGGATAAAACCGGGGGGCTGACTGAGGCGCTGGCGCTGGCTGATGCGGCAAAGGCTTTGGGGTTTAAAATGATGCTGGGCTGTATGGTCTGCACCTCTCGCGCCGTGAGCGCCGCGCTGCCGCTGGCGGCGAAGGCGCAGCTTGTAAGTCTTGACGGCCCGTGGCGGCTGGCGGTGGATGTGGAACCTGCGGTTGGTTTCAGCAGTGGCCGCCTGCTGCTGCCATGATGTCATACTGCCAGCGCAGCAGGCCGGCATGACCTCCGGATGGCGCCCGACAGCCTCATCGGCATAAACCGGCGTAAGCCCGATAGCCACGCGCGGCAGCGCCAGGTCGTTGCATCAACGGCCAAATGAGTCAGGCGTCTCGTAACCAACGCAAAGGTTTCAGAGCGGCCATAAGCAGTTGCGCGGGGTTCCTCAACGCTGCCCGGTGGGCCGTGGGCGTTGCCCATGCGGGGCGCAGACGATGCATCAACTGGCGCAGGGCGCGTGTTTCAGGTTCGACCTGGCCCGCTGCCGGTACTGAGCGTCCCATCGCGCACGCCGGCGGCGCGGTTCCGGCGATACGTCGTTTCTCCGCGCCGCCAGTTGGCGGCCGGAAAATTTTGGTTGAGATCGACGCCGCATGCGTTAGCATGCAGGCCGGGCGGCTAACCGACCGGAATTACTGGAATTACTGCTGGCGCAACACAGCGGCGAGGCTGTGTTGCAGCAGAGGGCAGGGGAGCGTTGTCGCAGCGCCGTTTTCATCGCCGCGGGTACCGGCAATAAGAAGGCCGCTGCGGCGTCGTCGGAAAGTACAAGCGTTGGGGCGCTGCCTGCCTGGCGTTAGCGGGCCGCGTTCGAAGCGAAGTTATACGGAGTTCTCGCTGAGGTTGCTATTTATTAAGGCAGCACAGGCGTGAAACGCCAGAGACGGTTGGCTAATGCCGACACGCGCGCTTTTGGGAAAAACAAAAAAATCAAAGGATTGATTTTATGCCGTTAGCGACAAAGAGGCAACGCCCTCGTTTTACCTCTTTGTCAACAATCTAAAGCGTGACGCGCCATTGTTATGCTCCGGCATGCAGAGTTTTTACAGACAGCCTGGGGCGCAATATGTTGATTTTAAAAATGGTGAATTTTTCTTTGCGGCAGAAAACGCCAGTGGACTGAAAAAGGTGACTGATGAAAATAATGCTTCGCTATTTCTTTTGCATATTGCCCGCAATTTGCGCCTTCAGCGCGGCTTATGCTGCGGACGTTTCCCCGGGCGTAACGCTGGCTAAACGCCAGGAACTGGTGCGACACCTTAAAGATGAGCCTGCAACACTCGATCCGGCTAAAGCGGTAGGTTTACCGGAAATTCAGGTCATTCGCGATCTGTTTGAAGGGCTGGTCAATCAGGGCGAGGACGGACATCCCCAGCCGGGCGTCGCTCTGCGCTGGCGCAGTAATGATGACCGCCACTGGACGTTTACGCTTCGCGATAACGCGCGCTGGTCAGACGGCACGCCCGTAACGGCACAGGATTTTGTAGACAGTTGGCGGCGTTTGGTCGATCCGAAAACCACATCCCCATTCGCCTGGTTTGCCGCGCTGGCTGGGATCCAGAACGCTCGCGCCATCAGCGAAGGTAAAATGTCGCCGTCTTCGCTCGGCGTCGTCGCCGTGGACGCCCGCACGCTGCGCGTCCAGCTTGACAGACCGGTTTCGTATTTCCCGACCCTGACAGCCAGTTTTGCACTATATCCGGTCAATATGCGCAACCTGGCGCAATTTGGCAAAGACTGGACGCGGCCTGGAAACCTGGTCGGCAACGGCGCGTTTGTGCTGCGTGAGCGCGTGGTCAATGAAAAACTGGTGCTCACGCCCAATCGACAGTACTGGGATAATGGCAAAACGGTGCTGACCCGCGTTACGTTTGTGCCCATTAACCAGGAGTCCGCCGCCACCAGTCGTTACCTGGCAGGCGATATCGACATCACCGAGTCTTTTCCCAAAAACCTCTACAGGAAGCTGTTGAAGGAAATTCCGGAGCAGGTTTACACCCCGGCGCAGTTAGGAACCTATTACTACGCTTTCAATACCCGCAAGGGGCCAACTGCCGATGTGCGCGTGCGTCAGGCGCTGTCAATGGCCATTGACCGCCGCATTATTGCCGAAAAGGTGTTGGGAACCGGGGAAAAACCGGCGTGGCGATTCACGCCTGACGTAACGGCTGGCTTTACCCCGGCCCCATCGCTTCTGGAAGAGGTGAAGCAGGAAGAGCTTAATGCGCAGGCTAAAACGTTGCTTCAGGCGGCAGGCTACGGGCCTGAGCGCCCGCTGACGCTAACGCTGTTGTACAACACTTCTGAAAACCATCAGAAAATCGCCATTGCGGTACAGTCCATGTGGAAAAAAAATCTGGGCGTGGACGTGAAGTTGCAAAATCAGGAATGGAAAACCTATATCGATAGTCGCAACAGCGGTAACTTTGATGTGATTCGCGCTTCCTGGATAGGCGATTACAATGAGCCTTCCACATTTTTGTCGCTTTTTACCACTGAGCATACCGGTAATATTCCCCGCTTCAGCGATCCTACTTATGATAATGTAATGGCGCAGGCAGCCAGGGAAGCGAGCAACGCAGCGCGTAATCAGGATTACAATCAGGCGGAAAATATCCTTGCTGAAAAAGTGCCGGTTGCGCCGATTTACCAGTACACCAATGGGCGCCTGATTAAGCCCTGGTTGAAAGGATACCCAATCAATAACCCTGAGGATGTGGCCTACAGCCGTACAATGTACATCATCAGCCACTGATAGTTTTTGTAATATAGCCGCTCACCGGGGCGGCTAAATAGCTGCGCCGAATACTGCTACACTTTTGCCAG
>NZ_JAEPBH010000027.1 GCF_016632365.1 Tenebrionibacter intestinalis
CTGGTTTATTAGTGCTGAGTTTGTGGGGATCCCTCAGCAGCGATGCGGGGCTAAATCATTAATCAGCACCTCTATGCGCGCACGCGCGAAAGCTTGCCTGGCGCAACTCCGGCGACGCTGTTTGCAGGCCCTCTTTTCTCCAGGCATATCCCGACGCAGGCAGCGCGCCTTTACGCTTCACGGCACGCTTTCGCATCAGGCGTTGATAACCTGGGTAATTTCGTTAGCGCTCAGGTGATACTGGCGCGGGCATGCGTGCCATACTTTAAGCATACGCTGGTACTTTTCATACATCGGCCTCTGGGAATTAAAGCCGTGCGTTCCGGCGTCAAAATGCGCATAGCGCCCTTCAACGTTCACCATAAAACGTACATACCCCAACAGGCGCGCCTCTGTAGCCGCATCAAAACCGAGGAACGTTACGCGGCGTTCATCGACAGGCTGAGCATCTTTCAGGTTAGCCCAGGAGACGTGCAGCGCGTGGTACATCTCCATAATGTCGATAATTTCACGACAGAGTTCTTCCGACATTTGACCAAACTCGCGATCCAGCTCGCGCATCTGCAAACCATAGCCGCGTTCAACGATGGTTTGCAGCCGACGGTAGCGCCCGGCATTGTCGGGATCAAGCATCGTCATCATTTTGTATTGGTTGGACAAAATCAGGCGCTGAGCGTTTGTCATTTCCATTTTGATACTCCTGCAAAAAAAAGCGTAAAAAAGGCACATTTATCATGCGCCTTACTCTATACGGTTCCCGGGTACGCCGAAATGGTTATATGTCATCAAGAAACGTTTTATCAAGCTGACGAAATGCGCGCTTAAGCGTATCGGCAAGCGCCTGATAGTCCGGTTTACCCTGCACCGGCGCCAGCGCCTGACCGGCGGCTTCAAGCTTGCCGCGCACCTCATAAAACCAGTTGAGCGTGCCCGGCGGCAGCGGCGTCACCGAACGCTTGCCAAGCCACCACAGCCCCTGTAGCGGAAGACTCAGGGCAAACAATGCGGTCGCGACCACCGGGCCAGACTGACCGCCTAACGCTAACTGCCAGCACAGGGTAAATATAGCGACAGGCGGCATAAAGCGAATGCCGAAGCGGGTAACGCGAATGATACGGTTTTCAATAAAAACAGGAGCGAGGCGCTTGTCCATTGGCCAGGTTTTCGCGTAACGCTGACCACGGCCAAACAGGCGAAAACCGTTTACAGGGCGCTGGGAAGAATCCGACATGGCTGACACCTCAAATACTCAAACAAAAAATAAAATTTTCGTGCAAGATAGCAACTGTAGGCGACAACGTTCAAAAAATTTTGTCTTTGTGCGCTGCAATCGGTATTCTTTGCGGGGCCTTTAACAGCCATAGACGGTGAACCGCAGGCTGTCAAATAGCCGCTTTACAACATTCTCTCGTAGTTTACGCTATTTTGTGTAAGCGCATGATGCTTTCTTCGCCATGCCGTAAAACGGATCGGGCATGACGTTAATCATAAACGTCAGCGTCATCTTACGCTACGCTGTGACGCTGACTGACGTTTTTTAGCCACGTATATAAAGTAGGTACTTCCATGTCGAGTAAGTTAGTACTGGTTCTGAACTGCGGTAGTTCTTCTCTGAAATTTGCAGTGATCGACGCTGCTAACGGCGAAGAACATCTTTCTGGTCTGGCCGAATGTTTCCATCTTCCTGAAGCGCGCATTAAGTGGAAAATGGACGGCGGTAAACAGGAAGCGGCGCTGGGCGCTGGCGCAGCCCACAGCGAAGCGCTGAACTTCATCGTTAATACTATTCTGGCGCAAAAACCAGAATTGTCCGAGCAACTGACCGCTATCGGCCACCGCATCGTACACGGCGGTGAAAAATACACCCGCTCGGTGGTCATTGACGAAAGCGTCATTCAGGGCATCAAAGATTCCGCCTCTTTTGCTCCGCTGCATAACCCGGCTCATCTGATCGGCATTACGGAAGCGCTGAAATCCTTCCCGCAGTTAAAAGACAAAAACGTGGCCGTATTCGACACCGCGTTCCACCAGACAATGCCGGAAGAATCTTACCTCTACGCGCTGCCGTATAAGTTGTACAAAGAGCACGGCGTGCGCCGCTATGGTTTTCACGGCACCAGCCACTACTATGTGACCCAGGAAGCCGCCAAAATGCTGAACAAGCCGGTGGAAGAGGTCAATATCATTACCTGCCATCTGGGCAACGGCGGTTCCGTTTCCGCTATTCGCAACGGCGAATGCGTTGATACCTCTATGGGCCTGACCCCGCTGGAAGGCCTGGTGATGGGTACCCGCACCGGCGATATGGACCCGGCAATTATCTTCTTCCTGCACGACAATCTGGGCATGAGCGTTGACGACATCAACAAAATGTTGACCAAAGAGTCAGGTCTGCTGGGCCTGACCGAAGTCACCAGCGACTGCCGTTATGTCGAAGACAACTACGACACCAAAGCAGATGCGAAACGCGCGATGGACGTTTACTGCCACCGCCTGGCCAAATACATCGGTTCTTACACTGCGCTGATGGAAGGCCGACTGGACGCTGTGGTATTTACCGGCGGTATCGGCGAAAACGCGGCAATGGTCCGCGAACTGTCTCTGGCGAAGCTCGGCGTACTGGGCTTTGACATTGACCATGAGCGCAACCTGGCCGCGCGTTTCGGCAAATCTGGCTTCATTAACAAAGAAGGCACCACGCTTGCAATGGTTATCCCGACCAACGAAGAGCTGGTGATTGCACAGGACGCAAGCCGCCTGACCGCCTGATTCCCCCGCCGCCAGCCCTGCTGGCGGCGCTGTTTTGTGCCGCGCCGATATTGTGCAGGCGCTAACGAAAGAGGATAAACCGTGTCCCGTACTATCATGCTTATTCCTACCGGAACCAGCGTCGGCCTGACCAGCGTCAGCCTCGGCGTTATCCGCGCTATGGAACGCAAAGGCGTTCGTCTGAGCGTCTTTAAACCTATCGCCCAACCACGCGCTGGCGGCGACGCGCCCGATCAGACCACCACTATCGTGCGTAACAACTCTTCTCTGCCGACCGCCGAGCCGCTGAAGATGAGCCACGTAGAATCTCTGCTGTCCAGCAATCAAAAAGACGTGCTGATGGAAGAGATAATCGCCAACTACCACGCGAATACCCGGGATGCGGAAGTCGTTCTGGTAGAAGGTCTGGTGCCGACGCGCAAACATCAGTTCGCACAGGCCCTGAATGCCGAAATCGCACGCACCCTGAATGCCGAAATCGTCTTTGTCATGTCACAGGGCACCGATACGCCTGAGCAGCTTAAAGAGCGTATCGAACTGACCCGCAGCAGCTTTGGCGGCGAGAAAAATACCAACATCACCGGCGTTATCGTCAATAAGCTCAACGCGCCGGTTGACGAGCAGGGCCGCACGCGCCCAGATCTGTCAGAGATCTTTGACGATTCTTCCAAAGCAAAAGTTGTACATATTGATACCGCGCAACTGCAGGCGGCAAGCCCTCTGCCGGTACTGGCCGCAGTACCGTGGAGTTTCGATCTGATAGCCACTCGCGCTATCGATATGGCCCGCCACCTTAACGCAACCATCATCAACGAAGGCGATATCAATACCCGCCGAGTGAAATCCGTTACCTTCTGCGCGCGCAGCATCCCACACATGCTGGAACATTTCCGCCCGGGTTCCCTGCTGGTTACCTCGGCAGACCGCCCGGACGTGCTGGTTGCCGCCTGCCTTGCCGCCATGAACGGCGTAGAAATCGGCGCAATCCTGCTGACCGGCGGTTACGAAATGGACGCACGTATCAGTAAGCTGTGCGAACGCGCATTCGCCACCGGCCTGCCGATGTTTATGGTGAATACTAACACCTGGCAGACCTCGTTGAGCCTGCAAAGCTTCAATCTGGAAGTGCCGGTAGACGATCACGAGCGTGTTGAAAAAGTTCAGGAGTATGTAGCAGGCTTTATCGACAGCGCGTGGATCGATTCTCTGAGCGCCGCCTCTGAGCGCAGCCGCCGTCTTTCTCCGCCGGCGTTCCGCTACCAGTTGACCGAACTTGCGCGCAAAGCGGGCAAGCGCGTTGTGCTGCCGGAAGGCGACGAACCGCGCACCGTCAAAGCGGCGGCTATCTGCGCTGAGCGCGGCATCGCCACCTGCGTGCTGCTGGGCAACCCGGACGAAATCAACCGCGTTGCCGCCGCTCAGGGCGTTGAACTGGGCGCCGGCATTGAAATCGTTGACCCGGACGTGGTGCGCGAAAGCTATGTAGGCCGCCTGGTTGAACTGCGTAAAAATAAAGGCATGACGGAAACCGTCGCCCGCGAACAACTGGAAGATAACGTTGTGCTCGGCACCCTGATGCTGGAGCAGGACGAAGTGGACGGCCTGGTATCCGGCGCGGTACACACCACGGCGAATACTATTCGCCCCCCGTTACAGCTCATCAAAACCGCGCCGGGCAGCTCGCTGGTATCTTCCGTATTCTTTATGCTGCTGCCGGAGCAGGTTTACGTATACGGCGACTGCGCCATCAACCCGGATCCGACCGCCGAACAACTGGCTGAAATCGCCATCCAGTCCGCCGACTCCGCAAGCGCATTCGGCATTGAACCGCGCGTGGCGATGCTTTCTTACTCCACCGGCACCTCCGGCGCGGGCAGCGACGTGGAAAAAGTGCGTGAAGCCACCCGCATAGCACAGGAAAAACGCCCGGATCTGATGATCGACGGCCCGCTGCAGTACGACGCCGCAGTCATGGCTGACGTCGCCAAATCCAAAGCGCCGAACTCGCCGGTTGCCGGCCGTGCTACTGTGTTTATTTTCCCGGATTTGAATACGGGCAACACCACGTATAAAGCCGTGCAGCGCTCTGCCAACCTGATCTCTATCGGGCCGATGCTGCAGGGGATGCGCAAGCCGGTTAATGACCTTTCCCGCGGCGCGCTGGTTGACGATATCGTCTATACCATCGCACTGACGGCGATTCAATCCACTCAGCAGTAACTTTCTTCATGGTTAAAGCAGGCCGCCCAACGGCGGCCTGCTTTTTTACGCTCGCCTGCCTGCGTTACCGTCACATTTTTTGCGCTCCCCGCTGGGGGACGCCCTGTAACATGACCTGAATCAGTTTCCGTTTCTCTTTCCTGAAGTAAATAGTTCTATGAATGGCGATGAGAATTAAAGGAATATTGATGACAACTCCCAACACAACCCTGACGGAACGGGTCGGTCCGGGCGCCTGGCTGGCGCTGGGCTTTGCCGTTATCTTTTTCTCCGGCATGCTGGGCGGCAACCAGTGGTACGGTATATTTGACTTTACAACGCTAAACGGCGCCTTTGGCCGCGTGGTCAGCAGCGCCAGCATTAACGACGGCACGCTCGCTACCACGACCAGCGCTTTTCGCGGCGTCGGCGGTCACGGCGCAATGGACGGTTTTCTGTTCGCGCTCGGCCTGATCCCGGCCGTTATGTTTGCGCTGGGCACCATCAACGTACTGGAACATTACGGCGCGCTAAAGGCGGCCCGCCGCCTGTTGACGCCGCTGCTACGCCCGCTGCTTGGTCTTCCGGGCAGCGCCGGCCTTGCGATGATAGGCAGCATGCAAAGCACCGATGTCGGCGCATCGCTTACCCGTAACCTGAAAGACGAAGGCGAGCTTGACGAGGACGAGCGCGACGTATTCAGCATGTTTCAGTTCTCCGCAGGCGCCATGATTACCAACTTCTTTTCATCCGGCGCTATTTTGTTCACCCTTATGCTGGCCGACGGCAGCAGCGCGGTGCCAACGTCTATCGGCGCCTGCATCGCAGTGATGTTCATCATGAAGATAGTCGGCGCGAATATTCTGCGCTTTATCCTTAAATTTAACCGCCGCCGCAGCGCGCAGGGAGAAGCCGCATGAGCCAACCCGCAGCAAAACCCGTTATTACCGATATCTTCGTAGAAGGCGCGCGTAAGGGCTGGAGCATCGCTACCACCAGCACCCTGCCCAACGTAGTCATGGCTTTTATCATCATCAAAGCGCTGGAAATTACCGGCGCACTGAAAGGATTAGGCCTGCTCTTCGCCCCGCTAATGAGCCTGTTTGGCCTGCCTGGCGAATCCGCCGCGGTACTTATCGGCGGCTGGATGTCGATGGGCGGCGGTATTGGCGTGGCCGTCGGGCTGTTTGATAAAGGCATTCTTACCGGCGAACACCTGGCAATTATCGCCCCGGCCATCTATCTGATGGGCTCGCAGGTGCAGTACATCGGCCGCATTCTTGGCGTAATCGGCACCCGTACGGCCCGCATACCGCTGATGATTGGTATTTCCGTTATTAACGCCTTCCTGGCAATGTTGCTAATGCGCATCATTATCTGAGGACAACAACATGGATATGGAAAAATATTTCGCCGAGCTGGCGCAGTTGGTTAACGTTGACTGCGGTACCCACACGCCCGCAGGCGTGGCGCAGGTAGCCGATATTATCAGCGGATTCTGGCGCGACGAAGGCTGGCAGGTAAAAAGCGTGAATTTAGGGGCGCAAGTCGGCCCTGGCGTACTGGTCACGAATAAGCCCGACGCCAGCGGTTACGATGTGCTGCTGATAGGCCACCTCGACACCGTATTTCCTCCCGGCACGGTCGCTGAGCGTCCTATGAGTCTGAGCGAGACCCGCGCAATGGGGCCGGGGGTTTCCGATATGAAAGGCGGTTTGCTTAACATTCTGTGGGCGCTGCGCGGGCTTGATGATGCCCACAAATCCCGTCTTAGTATTGCCGTCGCCATGAATCCGGACGAAGAAATCGGCTCCGTGCATTCTCACGAGTGGATTAGCCAACTGGCGCTGCGCGCAAAAACAGTGCTGGTGTGCGAAGCGGCGCGCGCCGACGGTTCGCTGGTGAATGCGCGTAAAGGCATGGCGGGTTATCGCCTGACATTCAGCGGCAAAGCCGCCCATGCGGGCAATGAACCGGAAAAAGGCCGCTCAGCGGTTGTCGCGCTGGCTAATGCCATCAGCGCTATCGGCGGGCTGGCTGACGCCACACTGGGAACCACGCTCAATCCAGGCGTCGTGCGCGGCGGCGATGCGCCTAACGTCGTACCCGCCTGGGCTGAGGCAGAGCTGGACGTACGCTTCTGGCGCAACGACGAATATCAACGCATCAACGAGCAGCTCCAGTCACTGTGCGAGCGCGGTTTTCTTGACGGCGTCACCACCACGCTGACCCGTATCACGCACAAACCGGCGATGGCGCCAGACGAAGGCACGCAGGCGTTAATGCGCCTTGTAGAACAGGCGGGCAAGGAAGAAGGCGTAGCCATTACCTGGCAGGCTGTAGGCGGCGGCAGCGACGCCAATCTGACAGCTTCGCTCGGCATACCGACGCTGGATGGCCTCGGTCCAGTAGGCGCAGGATTTCACGGCCCGGATGAATATCTGGACATTCGCTCCATTGAACCGCGTATCCGCCTGCTGCGTAGAGTGGTTGCCTCACTCCAGTAGAATAAATACCCTCCGGCATAGCCGGAGGTCAGGTTATTGACGAAGAAGGAAAAACGGGGGTTTTCCTTCTTCGTGGTGATAAGCAGGCGAAAATCAATACATTGATTTTCCTTATTTTTTATTGTATTTCATCCATCCTGTCTGCGACAGGATGGGGTTTGNCCTCCGGCATAGCCGGAGGTTTTTCTGATGCGCCTGTAAGGCTCTCTTACCAGCCGCGCCCTAACAGGCGCATGCGATCTGACATTTGCTTTTTTGCCGAGCGTTTTGGCGATTACGATCCCTCTATAATGGTTAACAGCTTAAAGTCTGGTGTAGCCAGAGAGAAAAGCGTGGCAGGCGCAAGATTCAGCAGGTTACGGCGAAAATGGAGTGACAACCGATCGATACGACAGGGACAATCCGGGCGATCGATGCCTCGGTGCGCGGACTGGAACGGCTTAAAGGCGCCGCAGATGTTCAGACTATATCAGCGTTAAAGGAATATCGGGATACTATTGAAGAAACAGCAGGTGGGCCTGACGCTTTCGAGCTACTGGATAAACTGCGCACGCAGTTTCGTGTAGACGTAAAAGGCGACAGGACGGTATTACCGGGTGGTTCACAGGCTGTCACCGAGCGGGTATATAACGCATTTACTAACAGCTTAAACCGCTCAATTGCAAAATCTGCGGGCGCGAAAGATGCAGCGCTCTGGCGGAAAGGCAAAGGTGATTACGCCAGGATGGCAGCAGATGCCACCCAAACCAGATTGAAAAATGTCCTTAATAAAGGGGAATTGCTCCCCGAAACTGTTAACGCCATTGTTTACGGGCAATATGGGTCGGATATCGCCCGGCTGTATGGAAAGCTGGACGACAAGGGCAAAGATATGCCGCGTGCGGCTTATGTAAGCAAGATTGCCGACAAGGCTAACGGCAGCCCTCAAAAGTTTATGCCTGAACTGGATAAGCTATCGCGCCAGGCTAATGGGCAGGTATTCAAAACGGTTTTTAGCGGTAAGCATAAAAAGGAAATTGAAGGGTTGCTCACGGTGTTGCAGGCGACAGAACGAGCATCAAAGGCCAATGTAGTTACTCAAACCGGCATAACGCTGTCCGCGCCCTTACGTGTGTTTGGTAATTTGTCTACGGGGGAAATTACTTGCGGGAGAGGCGGGGATCGGGCTGCTTTCACGGGTGTATGAGTCGAAGCCTGTGAGGAATGCGCTGCTTCGCTTAGCACATACTAAAACCGGAACGCCGGCTTATGAAAGATTGTTAAACGAAGCGGCTATAACTATCAGCCCCTTCATAGTTAACGCAGAAATTATGGACTCATATACTCTCATTGCAGGGAAAGGCGGTTCATATCGTTATAATTCTCTATTGCTTGAGCGCAAAGTGCGGTTAACTCTTTAATCGAAAACCCCATTCGAGCAGCTTCCGTGGCTCCGAAACGTTTTATGAAATCATCACCCCCAGGCATCTGTGTCGAGTTCTGAAAATCCGCCATCTGTTTGAAGGCTCCGCACATTCCTGCCATTTTTGCGTTGGTAATTGCATCATTGAATCGCTTCACATCTGCATCGGGTTCAGCATGGATATTTACTGACACGACGACTAACGCAATTGCTAACAAAAACTTTTTCACGGTTAGCCCCCCTGTGGTTGTTTTTTTGCGCAGAGCAGCACTAAAGCCGGAAATGTTAAAGGCGCGAAGGGTGGTAGCCTCCGCGCCTTAGGTACGTTTCCGGCTATTACAAGAACAGCAGGATCAGTTGCACGAATGCAACGATGATTTCGACGACGAGTTTAATAACTGTCAGGATCTCAATCATCCGTGTTTCCTTCTGGAAGGAATGCAGCCATACCGCTTAGCCCTACCATTTTCCCGAAGCGACATGTGCGGGTTGCTAAGTTACGCATGCTGCGTTCCAGGCCAGGGCTTTGACGGCACCACCCGTTACAACGGGAAAAAGTCGGTATGGCGACCCGGTGCGCGGCATGGTTATCAGCAACCCGTTCGAATACTAACCCCACGCCAGCGGCGTTACTATAGTGAAATTACGAGTATAAACTTTTTTAAATGACAAATTTCTGTGCGAAAAAACGTGAATTTAAACGTGTAGAAAATTGCGCCAGGAAAAAATTTCCTACATAATATCCCTGCTGAGTTACGCATGCTGCAAGTTTTAATGTAGTAAACAAAAAACCCCGATACCTCACCAGTACGGGGTTTTTTGCTATTTTTAACGCGTTCATATCGGGCCAACCCGGCGGCTTGTCTCCTCCTGTGCGTACACTATCAGGCCCCACGCCAGCGCTTTACCAATATAGTTTACTTACGGCCCGTAAACGGACTGCCCGGATAAGGAATCGACAGTTGCCCCCTTTTGATTTCTTGTTGAACGTTTGTAGTTGCCAGAGCGCAAACTGTTTTAACAAATCAAAAGGGGTTTTATAACTGGCTCAAAACTGAAAGCTTTACGAAACCTCCAGCCAGGCTGGAGGTTTTCTGTGCGCCAAAAAGCCGCCCTGCGCGACGCAAGGCGGCTTTTTCTTTTGCTGCGCCGGTCGCAATGCTGCCTGCTATGACTTCCGGCTTTGTTTAACTGATTTTTCCAGCATGCCCCCAAAGAATACGGAAAAAACCTTCACAGCGCATCCATGCGGCGTTTACGCTATTCGCTTTCCCACACTTGCGCCGTGCCTTGCGAAACCGTCGCAGGCTTCTCGTCAGCGGCTTGCGTCGCGTTTATCGCTTCGGCATCCCCGTTATCCGATGGCGTTAATTTCCGCTTTCCCGGGCCGGTTTTATCATCATCCCGGCGCGGCTCGCTGCCGGTATTGCGACTCATCCACAGCGCCAGCGCCTTCAGGGAGTCTGGCGTAAAATCATCACAGCGCGCGGTGATCTCTTCCGGCGTCAGCCAACATACTTCGCTAATCTCTTCTTCCTGAAGCGCGAACGGCCCGTGAGTTACGCAGCTAAACAATCCCCCCCAGACGCGGCAGTGTTCATCCTCAAAGTAAAAGTGGCCATGTTCGGCAAATGGAACGCCGGCAATGCCCAACTCTTCTTCCGCCTCACGCCGCGCCGAATCAAGCAGAGGTTCGTCGGCTTTCACCACGCCGCCTGCGGTGGCATCCAGCATGCCTGGCAGAAAATCTTTGGTTTGTGTACGACGCTGCACCAGAATTTTGCCCATCCCGTCGTGAATCACGATATAAGTAGCCCGGTGACGCAGGCGCTGCGCACGCATCTGCTCACGACTGGCCTGCGCAATCACGTCGTTATCTTCATTAACAATGTCCACCCATTCCGTACCAGCTTGTCTGTGCTCCACCATCGGGAAACCTTCTTTGTCTCGGGCGCGCTGATGGCGCATTGATATTCCGGCCTTCTCCACTCAGGCAGTTAGCGCCCAGCGGGACCCGGTGTAACTTACGGCGTAATTTCCACCTGCGCAATAACCGCGTCGTCTTCCAGCGCGCGAACGCTCAGAACAGCGCCATCCAGCATACCGTAACTGGGCGCAAAGCCGCCTTTCGGCAGGCTTGTCGAACCGGGATTAAACAGCGTAATCCCGTCTGCACGGCGTTTCGCAACCGGTATATGAGTATGGCCTGAGACAAACACATCGCCAGCGGCTAGCGGCGGCAAATTCTCAGGGGAATACAGATGGCCGTGCGTCAAAAATAGCCTGTTTCGCTCCAGCAAAATTTGCTGCCAGGAAGCGGTAATGGGGCATTTCAGCAACATCTGATCCACCTCGCTGTCGCAATTACCGCGTACCGCGATAATGCGGTCAGCCAGCGTATTCAAACGCTCTGCCACCTGTGCCGGGTCGTAGCCTGCCGTAAGCGCATTGCGCGGACCGTGGTAGAGTAAATCCCCTAACAGCACCAGCCAGCGCGCGCGGCTGCGCGCAAAACGCGCCAGTAACTGCTCCGTTGCCGGCAACGAGCCGTGAATATCCGACGCAAACATCAGCTTCATATATCAACCTCCAGGCTAATAAGATTATTCGCAATACTAGCGGATTTACGCACCAGATTCAGCTTTTCCCGACAGCGCGATGTAACGCTGCACCGCCGCACGCCGCCACTGAAACCGGGCGTATTCCGCCAACGGTTGCGCCACCGCGTCACCGTTCAACACGAGCCGGTTGAGCATCAGCGCAAGATCCGTATCGGCAATGCACCACTCGCCAAACATATTCGCCCGCCCGTGCGCCAACAGCGTCTGCGCCAGCGCAATAGGCTTTTGTGCCTCACGCTGCGCGCTTCGCCGCCAAACACCACCTCCGTAGAGCGCTCGGCGCAAAGCGTCTGCAAAGAGCTGCGCAACCACGCCTGTACCTGGCGCGCCCTTGCCCGCGCCTCACGCGAGCAAGGTAAAGCCTTGTGTCGTTGGGCGGCGCAAAGCGCTCCTCAAGTTATTCCGCTATCGCTGGCGATTCGCTAAGGATAAACCCTTCAATTTCCAGCAACGGCACGCGCCGCATGGCGGTATAGCCTACCCAACCCGGCGAGAGATGCTCCCGGCGGGAAAGAATTAATCACCTGAAAGTAAAGGGTAAACCTTTTTCCATCAGCGCCACATAAGCTGACAACCCATACGGCCTGAACGCATTTTCATCCCCCCACAGCGTGATTACTTTTTGGTTCATCATCACCTCGCTTTTTTACGTTCGGCAGGTAAAAACTATACTTAAAATCATTATGCTGTCATTTATCTGCCACGTTGAACGCCGCGGCACAACCCGGGAGTTTTCATGATCGATCTCTGGTACGCCCCTACCCCCAACGGAATCAAAATCGCCCTTTTTCTGGAAGAAGCGGAGATGGAATACCGTATTCAGCGTATTAATATCAGCAAAGGGGAGCAATTTCGGCCTGATTTTCTGGCTATCTCACCCAACAATAAAATTCCCGCCATTACCGATAGCGCCCCGCCAGACGGCGGCAAGCCGGTAAGTTTGTTTGAATCCTGCGCTATTTTGCTCTATCTGGCGGAGAAAAGCGGCAAACTGCTGAGCGGCGAACTACGCGAGCGACACGTTACGCTGCAGTGGCTGTTCTGGCAGGCCGCCGGTTTTGGCCCGATGCTTAGCCAGAATCACCACTTCAACCACGTTGCGCCGCAGGCGGTGCCTTACGCCATTGAGCGCTTCCAGGTAGAAACGCAGCGTCTGTACGGCGTGCTGAACCGGCGGCTGGAAGCCAGCCCGTGGCTTGGCGGCGCGCACTACAGCATTGCCGATATCGCCACCTGGCCGTGGGTAATGAACCATGCGCATCAGCGTATCCCACTGGCTGATTATCCGGCAGTAAAAAACTGGTTTGAGCGTATTCGCACGCGCCCGGCCGTTGAGCGCGTGCTCCACCCCTGACATATGGGCGCAGGCAAAAAGCTCAGGTATGATGTCGCGGTGAATTTACCAGGAGCCTGTGCATGTCATATCAATCAGACGCCATCATCCGTATTAAAAATTTGCGCCTGCGTACCTGGATAGGCATTAACGCCGAGGAAATCGCTAACCGACAGGACGTCGTTATTAACGTTCAGCTTCACTATGCCGCCGACACGGCGCGCGTGAGCGAAGACATTCGCGATGCGCTAAATTACCGCACGATAACCAAGGCTATCATTCAACACGTTGAGAGCAACCGCTTTTCACTGCTGGAAAAATTAACTCAGGATGTGCTGAATATTGCTCGCGAACATTACCAGGTCACCTATGCTGAAGTAGAAATAGATAAACTTCATGCGTTGCGCTATGCCGACTCAGTGTCTGTAACGATGAGCTGGCGGCGCTAAACGCGTTAGCGGAGGACAGGCATGAGGATAATCATCACCGGCGGGACCGGGCTGGTCGGCCAGCATCTGATACCACGCCTGCTGGAGCTGGGCCATGACGTTACCGTGGTCACACGCGATCCCGACAAAGCACGCGCCAGGCTTAACCCCGCCGTGGAGGTGTGGAAAGGCCTTTATGAACGCGAAAATCTTGACGGCTACGATGCGGTGATTAACCTGGCGGGGGAACCCATCGCCGACAAGCGCTGGAGCGCGGCGCAAAAAGAGCGGCTTTGCCAGAGCCGCTGGAAAATCACCCGGCAGTTAGTCACGCTATTCAAAGCAAGCCAGCGTCCGCCTTCAGTGCTGATATCCGGTTCAGCTACCGGCTACTATGGCGATTTAGGGGAGGTGGTAGTCACCGAAGAAGAACCGCCGCACAACGAATTCACTCATAAGCTGTGCGCGCGCTGGGAGCAAATCGCCAGCGAAGCCCAAAGCGACCACACCCGCGTTTGCCTGCTGCGTACCGGCGTGGTGCTGGCCTCTCACGGCGGCATGCTCGGTAAATTGCTTGCGCTGTTTCGCCTGGGGCTGGGAGGGCCTGCCGGTACCGGCCGCCAGTATCTGCCGTGGATCCACATTGACGACATGGTCAACGGCATTATCTGGCTACTCAGCCACGATAGCCTGCGCGGCCCGTTTAATATGACCTCGCCCTACCCTGTGCGTAACGAGCAGTTTGCCCACACCCTGGGGCAGGTGCTTCACCGCCCGGCGTTTATACGCCAACCCGCCGCCGCGCTGCGGCTTGCGATGGGCGAATCCTCGGTGCTGGTGCTGGGCGGGCAGCGCGCGCTGCCCAAACGCCTTGAAGCGTCCGGTTTCAGCTTTCGCTGGTTCGATCTGGAAGACGCGCTTCACGACGTGGTGCGTTGATGAACGGGTAAAGGGGATCCGCTTCCCCTTTACCGCCTCCCTGCAAAGCCATTGCCGCGTCGCGGTACGCCCATCGCCAGGCCGTCAGCCTGTTTACTCCCCCTATCAGGACTAACGCGAAAGGCTTATTCCATCGCTCCCGGCAACGTTATCGTCTCAGGCCGCACGAGAGCTAACGTCAGCAATCCCGACAAAAACTATCGCAAACGCGCGCTTTAAGGGTTAGTGAGCTTCTGCTTCGCAGCCTTCTCCCAACCCTGCCCCATGCTGGAAAAACACCTGTCTGGATACGTGGCGCGCAAAGCCCATTTAATTCCTGCTGGCGCTTTTCCGTCACGAAAAGCGATGAGATAATCACCTCTTATTTTGCGCGCCTTGAGCTGCGGTATCAGCACATCAACATCGCTACCTACCCAGATACAGGGGTTTTATACCCGTTGACCAGCGCCGAAGCGGCAGAAAAACCCAATCCTGGCGCCGGAGTATCGCCTGCTTTTTCATCATTAACCTCAGCAAATGGTCTCTTTTTGGAGGGAAAGCTGGCGGCGCTACCGCGTAATGAAAAGCAGGCAGGAAATTCTCACAATACGATCGCGCCGGCAATTCCCCCAGGCCGGTTTAGCGACCAACGTCGTCTGCGCCGCGCCAGCGCGTGAACAGATCGGCAGGCAGCGAGATATCAAACTGATCGAGCACCCGGTTTACCGTCTGGTCGATAATGTCCTGAAGGCTGTGCGGGCGATGGTAAAATGCAGGCAGCGGCGGCATGATCACCGCCCCCATTTCCGCCGCCTGAGTCATCAGGCGCAGATGGCCCAGATGCAGCGGCGTTTCACGCACGCACAACACCAGCGGACGGCGCTCTTTGAGCACGACATCGGCGCTGCGCGTCAACAGGCTGTCGGTATAGCTATTAACAATACCGGAGAGCGTTTTGATTGAGCAGGGTAGAATAACCATACCGTGGGTGCGAAATGAACCGGAGGAGAGGCTGGCGGCAATATCGCGGGCATCATGCGCCACATCCGCCAGCGCCTGAACATCGCGTAAAGAATAGTCTGTCTCCAGCGCCAGAGTCTGGCGCGCCGCCTGGCTTATGACCAGATGGGTTTCCACCCCCGCCAGCGGCTTAAGCACCTCAAGCAAACGTACGCCATAAGCCGCGCCGCTGGCTCCTGAGAGTCCCACAATCAATCGTTTCATTATACCCGCCAGTGTAGTCGTTGAGAGCAAACTTTGCCGGATTCCGGCGGCAGATACAAGCCAGCCCCCCGCAACAGGGGGGCGCTAAAACGGTTATCAAGCCCCCGGCCCGAAATCATGGGGCGACGACGGTTTATCCTTCGTTGTGCATTTCGAGGTTCTCCGCCTCGTTCTGGCGCAACAGCGCTTTGGCATCATCATTGCGCAGGGATTCCAGATATTCCAGATAGGCTAAATCCACATCTTTGGTGACATAGACGCCGTTGAAAACCGAGCATTCGAACTGCTCAATAGCCGGGTTTTCCGCGCGCACCGCGTCAATGAGATCGTCGAGATCCTGAAAAATCAGGCCATCAGCGCCGATAAGCTGGCGTATTTCATCCACCTCGCGCCCGTGCGCAATTAACTCATTAGCGCTCGGCATATCAATGCCATAAACGTTCGCAAAGCGTACCTCCGGCGCCGCCGACGCCAGATAGACCTTCTTCGCGCCCGCTTCGCGCGCCATTTCAATAATCTGCCCGGATGTCGTACCACGCACGATAGAATCATCCACCAGCAGCACGTTCTTATCGCGGAACTCGGCGCGGTTGGCGTTAAGCTTGCGGCGCACCGATTTACGGCGCAACTGCTGGCCTGGCATGATAAAAGTGCGGCCAACGTAACGGTTTTTAACAAAACCCTGACGATAGGGCTTATTCAAAATGCGGGCGATCTCCAGCGCGATATCGCAGGAGGTTTCCGGAATCGGGATCACGACATCAATATCCAGATCCTCCCATTCGCGAGCGATTTTCTCGCCAAGCTTTTTCCCCATCCCTACCCGGGCGCTGTAAACGGAAATTCGATCGATAAATGAATCCGGGCGCGCAAAGTAAACATATTCAAACAGACATGGCGTGGTGGTTGGGTTATCCGCGCACAGGCGGCTGAATAACTGCCCCGCTTCCGTCACGTACACCGCCTCACCCGGCGCGACGTCGCGCAGGAAATCAAAGCCCAGCGTATCAAGCGCCACGCTTTCCGAAGCCACCATATACTCGGTACGTTCGCCCACATCGCGTTTACCCAGCACCAGCGGACGTATGCCGTTCGGATCGCGAAACGCCACCATACCGTGGCCGATAATCATTGCCACGCAGGCATAGGCGCCGCGAATCTGGCGATTAGTGGCGGCAATAGCGGCAAAAACATTGTCGGCCTCCAGCGGATAAGTACGGAAGTTATCCAGTTCGCTGGCGAAGATATTAAGCAGGATTTCAGAATCCGAGGCGGTATTAATGTGGCGACGCTTCTCTTCAAACAGCTTTTTACGCAATTGGTGTGCGTTTGTAAGATTGCCATTGTGCGCAAGCGTAATGCCGTAAGGCGAGTTAACATAAAACGGCTGCGCTTCAGAAGCGCTGGAGCTGCCTGCTGTGGGATAACGCACATGGCCAATACCCATGTTACCCTGCAGGCGCTGCATGTGGCGCGCCTCAAACACATCGCTGACCAGGCCGTTGGCTTTACGCAGTCGAAAGCAGTTATTCGCATCAATTGTGATGATGCCTGCGGCATCCTGCCCGCGGTGCTGAAGCACCGTTAACGCGTCATAAATCGACTGGTTGACCGGCATAACACCGGCGATACCGACAATACCGCACATGTTGTCTTTTCCTCATAAGCCACATCTCCGGCGCTGTTACCGGGGCAAGAAACTTGACGAGCTTTGCAGATAGTCAAAAAACCATCTGAAGATGGGACTGAATTGTGGAATAAGCTGCGACTTCTGCCAGTCGGCGCTTTTCGCCATGCCGGTGAATGTATCAAGAAAAAACAGTATCGCGGCGACAATCAGCACGCCCCTGAGCGCGCCAAAGCAAATCCCCAGGACTCTGTCTGTACCTGAAAGGCCCGTTTTTTCAACCAGTTGACCGATCACGTAGTTCACCACCGCACCTACGACAAGCGTCGCGATAAACAGCAGCGCGATCGCTATTCCGTTACGCACCAGCGCATCGTCAAAGCCAGTGAACCAGGTTGCCAGATAGCTATAGTAATGACTTGCCACGAAAAAAGCACAGCCCCAGGTTACCAGCGACAGCGCTTCACGCACAAATCCACGAACAAGGCTCACAAGACACGAAAAGCCAATAACAGCAATAATGGCGTAATCAATCCAGACCATATAAATTCCGCGCTAACTTGCCCTGACATCCTGCTCGGGGCGCATTCTAACAGAAAAAGAAAACGTTTGCGTAGGGATTTCCTTCCCCCGCGCCAGAAGAAAAAGGGGGTAAAAAAGCGCCGCTTATTACCCACCGTTTCAGTATAAGGGCCCTTCCGCTCAGCCCAAAGCCTGCGTCAGGGGACGTAGTTCATCACCACGCCGCTTAGCCCGGAAATCTTTTGTAGATCCCCAAGCGTCGATTTGAGCCTGTTTTTCGAGGCGTCCGGCCCGACCAGGATACGGGTAATTTTCCCCTGTACCGGCGTGGAAGGAACCGTGTAAGCCCGGAATCCCGCCGCACGCAGGTTAGCCACAATTTCACGGACCTTATCGGCATTCTTCAGCGCCCCGAGCTGCACCACATACGCTTTACCTGACGGCGCGGCATCCTGCTGCGGCGTGGTTTTGGGCGCTGGCGCAGGCTGCGGTTTAGGCACAGGCGCCGGTTTCGGCGCCGGCTGTGGTTTAGAGACAGGCGCTGGCGGCGGTACATCGTCAACGTCTGTTGGAACATCATCCGGCAGCGTTGACGGATCGAGAGTGACGGAGGCGCTGCTGGCGCGCACCTCTTCTGCTGCGCCTTCCGGCGGCTGTGACGGCAGCGACTGGCTGGCTGGCGGCAACATATCCGGATCGTTATTGTCACCCGCTTTAGGAACCAGCGGAATGGCGGCAAACTCATCCTGATAATGTTTTTTCTGTCCGTCCAGCAGGCCCGGCAGCACAATCACGCCCAGCGCGACCAGCACGATTGTCCCCACTAAGCGATTCTGAAACTTACTCGCCACACCTTTCCTCCGCATCAAGGATTTCCATTACGTGCGCCACCGTGTGGAATGAACCGCAGACCAGCACGGTATCGGCCGGTTCAGCCTGCGCCAGCGCCGCATGCCAGGCATCGGCCACGCTGTCGAAACGCAATCCGCTCCCCACATGCGCAAGCAGTTGTTCCGCCGTTGCGCCGCGCGGCCCTTCCAGCGACGCGCAATACCAGCCATCCACCAGCGGCTCCAGACAGGCAAGCGTGCCCGCAATGTCCTTATCACGCAGCATCCCTGCTACCGCCAGTAATTTCCCTGCCGGCGGTTCACTGCGCAGCCTGTCAGCAAGATAGGCCGCCGCGTGAGGGTTATGGGCCACGTCGAGGATAACGCGCGGCGATTGGCCCAGGATCTGAAAGCGCCCCGGCAAACGCGCCTGGCGCAGCCCTTCGCGCACTGCGGTTTCGCTCACCGGCAGGCGGCTTGCGCGCAGCGCGGCCAGCGCGGTTGCAGCGTTAGGCAGCGGCACCTGCGGTAACGGCAGATTATCCAGCACGCCTGACGCGTCGCGAAAGCGCCAGCCGTTTCCAACGCGTTCATAATCCCAGCGGATCCCGCGACGCAGCAAAAACGCGCCTTTTTCCTGAGCGACAGCCTCCATTGACGCCGGCATATCAGGCTCGCCCACCACCGCCGGTTTATCGGCACGAAAAATGCCTGCCTTTTCACGGCCAATGCTTTCGCGATCCGGCCCCAGCCAGTCGGTGTGATCGAGCGCAACGCTGGTGATGACGCCGACGTCGGCATCCACAATATTCGTGGCGTCCAGCCGCCCGCCCAACCCGACTTCAAGGATAGCCACGTCCAGCGAAGCCTGCTTAAACAACCACAGCGCCGATAGCGCGCCATATTCAAAATAGGTCAGCGATGTGTCGCCACGCGCCGCTTCAATGGCGGCAAAAGAGGCGGTATGGCGCGTCTCAGGCAGCTCTTCACCCTGCACGCGCACGCGCTCGGCGTAGCGCAGCAGATGCGGCGAACTGAACACCCCTACCCGCAGCCCGGCGGCCAGCAGCATGGTTTCCAGCGTACGGCAGGTCGTTCCTTTCCCGTTAGTGCCCGCGACCGTAAAGACAAACGGCGCAGGGTTGAGCACCCCCAGCGTCGCCGCGACGGCGCGTACTCGCTCAAGGCCCAGATCGATGGATTTAGAATGCAGATTTTCCAGATAAGAAAGCCACGTGGCCAGGGGCGACGTGGCCTGGGGAACGCGCGTTTCCATAGTGCCCTTCGGGTTCTGAAATACGAAGAGCAGGGCCGTAAACCCTGCTCTGTTTTACTGTCAGGCTTCGTGGCCCTGCTCCGGCGCCTGCGGTACGTCAAGCGGATCGCGCGGCGCATCCGGGTTCGGCGCAGGCTGGTTGGTCAGCTTCGCCAGCACGCTCGCCAACTTCAGGCGCAGCTCCGGACGGCGGACGATCATATCGATCGCGCCTTTTTCAATCAGAAATTCGCTGCGCTGGAAGCCCGGCGGCAGTTTTTCACGCACGGTCTGCTCAATAACGCGCGGGCCGGCAAAGCCGATGAGCGCCTTCGGCTCAGCAATGTTCAGATCGCCCAACATAGCGAAACTGGCAGATACGCCGCCCATTGTCGGGTCGGTCAGCACGGAAATATACGGCAACCCGCGCGCCTGCATTTTCGCCAGCGCGGCGCTGGTTTTCGCCATTTGCATCAGCGACATCAGCGCTTCCTGCATACGGGCGCCGCCGGAGGCGGAAAAGCAGATTAGCGGGCAGCTATCTTCGAGCGCCTGTTCCACAGCGCGCACAAAGCGCGCGCCCACCACAGACCCCATTGAACCGCCCATAAAAGCGAATTCAAACGCTGCGGCAACCACCGGCATGCCGTGCAGCGTACCTTTCATGACCACCAGCGCGTCTTTCTCGCCGGTTTCTTTCTGGGCGCTTGCCAGTCTGTCTTTATACTTTTTGGAATCACGGAATTTCAGGACGTCTTTCGGCTCAAGCTCACTGCCAAGCTCTACCAGCGAACCTTCGTCAAGAAGGCTGTGCAGACGATCGCGCGCAGCCATGCGCATATGATGGTCGCACTTCGGGCAAACGTCGAGATT
Organism: Tenebrionibacter intestinalis; assembly: GCF_016632365.1. GTDB lineage: Bacteria > Pseudomonadota > Gammaproteobacteria > Enterobacterales > Enterobacteriaceae > Tenebrionibacter > Tenebrionibacter intestinalis. Next base: position 20,509 of record NZ_JAEPBH010000027.1, read on the forward strand.
GCGCTCCAGCTCAGCGCGGTAAAGTACCTGCCCGCAGCTATCGCACTTAGTCCATACTCCTTCAGGAATGCTCGCTTTGCGCGTCGGAGTAACATTGCTCTTGTTAAGAATTCGTTCAATCCAGCTCATTGATGACCTTTCTGCCTGAACCTGGTCGGTGCCAGTTTTCTTTCGCTGCCTGTGAGCGGCATCATGCCATTTCCACCGCCCGCAGACCATAAATGTCGCCCATTAAAACACAACGCCCGGCCACTTTGGATAAAAAACTTGCCCAAACCCGGACGCTCTGAGCATTCTCTTTAAAAAATCTTTTATATCAAAAAGTTAAACAATATAAAAAAAAGTGAATTTTTACCCTTTCCTTGCGCGGGCGATATGTTTGTGAAGCGCTGTTTCACAGCAATGGCGTACTTAGCTTATTTTGTTGACGCTTTACGTATGGCTTACGTCGGTTGCCGGGGCTGTATCCGGACGTAAGCGGCCTGATTCCCTGTTCGGGTCTGCATAACCGGCTCACCCTCAAGCGCCGCTCTCGCCGCTTTGTTTAATTCACTGAAGCCGCTGCGTTAACAGCGGGTACTCACGTAGCCGCCTGTTTGCTTTGCGTGTGCTGGCCGCGATACGCCTCTGAGTTTATACACCGTCACGGCGGCGCACAGTCAGGATAAAAACGCTGTTATCGCGCCTTTGCCTGACGCGCGGCGGCGCGTTTATGGCGAATAATCTCAACAACGCCGGGTAAAATGGACACAGCGATAATGGCGACAATCAACAGCTTCAGGTTTTCCTGAACCACCGGCAGATCGCCAAACAGATAGCCTGCATAGGTAAACAGCACCACCCACAGCAGCGCGCCGATAACGTTGTACGCCGCGAAGCGGCGATAGGACATATGCCCCATACCCGCCACAAACGGCGCAAAAGTGCGAACTATCGGCACAAAGCGCGCCAGAATAATGGTCTTGCCGCCGTGTTTTTCATAAAACATATGCGTTTTATCAAGGTAGCTGCGGCGAAAAATTTTCGAATCCGGGTTGCTGAACAACCGTTCGCCAAATACCCGGCCAATGGTGTAATTCACCGCATCGCCGATAATCGCCGCCGCCACCATTAACCCGACCATCACATGCACATTAAGGTCGTTAGACGGCAACGCGGCAAGCGCGCCCGCCACAAACAGCAGCGAATCACCAGGTAAAAACGGGGTGACTACCAGCCCGGTTTCACAAAACAGGATCAGAAACAGGATCGCATAAACCCATATGCCGTACTGCGCCACCATTTGCGCAAGATGCGCATCAATATGCAGAATAAAATCAATAATGAAGCGGATAAACTCCATAGCCGTTATTCCCTCTAAAAATATCAGTCCGCCAGAAACAGCGGCCCCATTGGGGGCTGTGGAAGCGCAAACTCGGCAGGATAATCTACGCAAACCAGATACAGCCCTTCAGCGCGCGCCGTCGCGCCCGCCTGCGTACGATCTTTCGCTGCCAGAAGCTGCGCCATCCACGCTTCTGGCTGATTACCGCAGCCAATTTCCAGCAGGCTGCCAACAATATTACGCACCATATGATGCACAAACGCATTGGCCTTAATATCCACCACCACATAATTACCATAGCGCGTCACATCAATGTGCATCAGGTTGCGCCACGGCGTGCGCGACTGGCACTGCACGGCGCGAAACGACGTAAAATCATTTTCGCCTAACAGGCACTGCGCGGCGCGATGCATACGTTCAGCATCCAGCGGCGCATGATAGTGCGTTATCCCCTGCTGCAGTACCGCAGGGCGCAGGCGATGATTATAGATAATATAGCGATAACGACGCGCCGTTGCGCTAAAGCGCGCATGAAAGGTTTCCGGCACCGCCTTCACCCAGCGTACCGCAATATCCGCTGGCAAACTGGCGTTTGCGCCAAGCGTCCATGCCGCGTCCTGGCGATGCGCGCGGGTTTCAAAATGCACGACCTGGCCGGTAGCATGAACCCCTGCGTCTGTGCGCCCGGCGCAAAACACGGCGATTGGCTCTGCGGCGATTTGCGAGAGCGCTTTTTCCAGTTTTTCCTGTACGCTGCGCACTTCACGCTGGCGCTGCCAGCCGTAATATTTACTCCCGTCGTACTCAATGCCCAACGCTATTTTCTGTACCGGCATCTCCTGCTGCGTCATCAGTACAAATACTCCTGCACCAGTTTCTCAGCAATTTTCACGGCCATCAGCGCACCGCCGAAACGAATGTTATCCGCCACCGACCAGAACTGTACCTGTTCCGGTACGCCATAGTCGTTGCGCACGCAGCCAATGGATAACCGCGCGCTGCCGGTAGCATCGCCCACCTGGGTCGGGAAGTCGTTTTCATCGAACAGCGCAATATCTTCACAGCGGGTGAAAGCATCGCACGCCTCCTGCGCCGCCAGCGGGCGCAGCGCTTCCACATTTACAACCTGCGCGTGACCGTAAAATACCGGCGCCTGTACGCAGCTTGCCGAAAGCGCCAGCCCGTCATCCTGTAAAATCTTTCGGGACTCGTCCACAATGCGGCGCTCCTCGCGCACGCTGCCTTCGCTGTCCGGCAACAGCGGCAGCAAGTTAAAGGCCAACTGGCGACCAAAGTAGTCGTCTTCATCAACAGGCATACCGTTAAGCAGACGCGCGCTCTGGCCGGCCAGCGCATCCACCGCCGCTTTACCCTGCGCCGATGCCGGGAGCAGGCTGGTGACCTGCACGCGAGACAGCCCGCCATCGTCAATAATCGGCTTTAGCGCCGTCAGCAGTTGGCTGGTGAGGCTGTGCGCCGAGGCGATAATATTGCGGTTACGGTAGTCGGCCAGCACGAACGGATTGACATCCGGCACCACCAGCGGCACATCCGGGTCAAGCGAGAAAACCCCGCTGGTGTCTATGACCAGACAGCCGGCGCTTGCCGCTTCATCCGCATAGCGCGCCGACGCCTCGGCGCCGGCGACAAAAAAGGCCAGTTGCGCGCGGGTCCAGTCAAATTCCTGCACATTTTCCACAGGCACGCTTTTACCGCCAAAGCGTAGCATTTCGCCCTCACTTTCCTGGCGCGCCAGCGCAATTATCTCTCCCACCGGAAACTGACGCTCGGCCAGCAATTCAAGCAACGCCTCGCCAACGGCGCCCGTAGCGCCCAGTACGGCGATATTCCAGCCTTCAGACATGGTGGTTTACTCCAGAAAACACATTTGCCCACGGCTGCGGGCAAAAGACATTGAGATTAACGGATCGGGTGATAAACGGCGCTAAAACCCAACCGATGCAGCCGTTGCGCTGCATCGGCGTCGTCACACTGCACATACAGCGAAGACCACTCCCGGCGCTCGCGATAATGCTTGCGTAACTTATCAAATTCACCCGGCTGAGCGGCCACATGGCGCAACAGCGCATCATCGCGGCGCACATCATACACCAGATGCACCAGCCTTTTCAGCGTCGTCTCATCAAGCGCGCCGTGTAACGCCAGGCGCACCACCTCCGGCGAAGGCAGCAGCGTATCAAGCGCCACCTGGTGCGGCGTGCCGAGGAATGCCGTATAGGCTTCAAAGACCTGCGTAGTGCCGCGCGCCTTGCCTTCCAGCGTGTAACCGGCGATATGCGCCGTGCCGATATCCACTTTGTCCAGCAGCGCAACGTTCAGATCCGGTTCGGCTTCCCATACGTCAAGTATCGTGCTCAAGCGCTGGCCCGCATTAAGGCGTTTTAGCAGCGCGGCATTATCCACTACCGGCCCACGGCAGGCATTAATCAAAATCGTCCCCGGCTTAAGCGCCGAAATCAGCGCATCATCGGCCAGATGCAGCGTTTTGTATGGGCCATCCTTATAAAGCGGCGTGTGAAACGTAAGGATATCCGCCTCACGCGCCAGCGCATCAAGCGTAAGAAAATCGCCTTCATCGCCACGATCGGCGCGCGGCGGATCGCACAGCAGCGTGCGCACCCCCAGCGTTTCAAGCCGCGCCTGAAGACGCGAACCGACGTTCCCGACGCCGACAATACCTACGGTACGCTCACGCAGCGAGAAACCGTCACGCTCCGCCAGCATCAGCAGCGCGGAAAACACATATTCCACCACGGCAATAGCATTGCAGCCCGGCGCGCCGGAAAAACCGATACCGGCCTGCTCAAGCCAGGCTTCGTCAACGTGATCGGTGCCCGCCGTGGCGGTGCCGACAAATTTAATTCTTTTACCGTCCAACAGCGCGGCGTTCACCTTTGTTACCGAACGTACCATTAGCGCGTCAGCATCGTTCAGGGCGCCCGGAGGTATTGGCCGGCCCGGCACCGCCGTGACCTCGCCAATACGGCTGAATAATTCACGGGCATAAGGCATGTTTTCATCAACAAGAATTTTCACGTTACCGTACCTGTTTTGTGCGTCATTCAGGGAGATTTGCCGTCAGGACAAATGCCGTTCAGGCAAAGCCGCAGACCAGCCGCCGCAGTCGACGCCCGCCCGATGTCTATTATGTGCGATGTCTGCCCGAACGTCCGCAATATGCAGTATAAAGACCGTAAGTGTGCCATAATCCCGCCGCCAGGCATACCTGACCTGTTACGCAATAATTTCTGGTAACGATGTAAGGAATTTCGATGACGCACTCCATCCCGGCCGCGGGAACGCGCCCTGTGGCTGAACCTCCAGGCGCCCCCCCAGACTCAGGCAATCAATCCCTCACTCCTGCGCAACGCACCATTCTGGAGCGTCTGATTACGCGCATCGTGGCCCTGAGTCAGGCGCAGAGTGCTGAAATATGGGCAGGGATGAAACACGATCTGGGCATTAAAAACGACCGCCCTTTGCTGGCGCAACATTTTCCGGCCGCCGAACAAAATCTCAACCAACGGTTAAACCACGCCCAGCAGCGCCACGCCGTGCGTCAGACGCTGCAACAGCTTACCGGGCAATTGCAATATGGCAATAACCGTCAGGCGGTGAGCGATTATATCCGCAGTCGCTTCGGCCACACGGTACTCAGCCAGCTTACTCACGCGCAGCTCAAAAGCGTGCTGGCGCTATTGCAGAATAATCAACTGGCCATTCCCCAGCCGCAACAGCGTCCCGCCACCGACCGGCCGATGCAGCCTGCGGAACATAACGCCCTTAATCAGCTCGCGGGCAAACTCGCCGCCGCCACGGGCGAATCCAACAAGCTTATCTGGCAATCGATGCTGGAACTGAGCGGCGTAAAGGGCGGTGAAGCGCTACCGGCGCGCCATTACTCTGTGCTGTCCACCTGGCTTACGGCGCGCCTGACGTTATCGCAGCAGGCGGCGCCCTCGCTGCAAACGCTCCAGGCGGCATTAAAGCAGCCGCTGGAGAACAACGAATGGCGCGAATTAACCCATTATGCGCAACAGCACCACCATGCTGCGCCGCAAACAATCCTGACCGCGCCGCAGGTGCAGGATATCCTTAACCACCTGTTCCTTAAGCGAATTGAGCGCTCGGGAAGCAGCACGCCGCCGCAGCCGGAACACATACAGCCCGTCTGGGCGCCGTTTATACCGGTTATTGAGCAGCTTAAAACACTCAGCAATCGCCCGGCCATTGGGCTAATAGCGCTGTTGCTGTTTATCGCGCTGCTTTGGATCCTGTTCTGAATACCGCCTCCGTCCGGGCGGCGGGCGTGTTGGCGCTTAACAGGCCTGGCCTGAACCGCCATAAAAAGACATAAAGAAAATCAAAGTATTGTTTTCGGTTAGAGGACAAAAAGGGAAAATCACGCTTTTGTCGTCGTTGCCATCAACTGGCCGCGCCTGCCGAAGCAAACTTATTTTCTGAACGCGATGAGCGTCACCGCAATCCCCGAAGCTGCGGCAATCGCGCCTGTCAAAAAAACTGACGGGTAGCCGAGCGAGGTAGCCAGCAGACCGGCGATCGGCCCGGTTGCCGCGTAAGCAATATCCTGAAACGCCGCATAACCGCCAAGCGCAGTGCCGCGCACCTGGGGCGGCACGCGCTTAACCACCTCAACGCCCAGCGCCGGGAAAACCAGCGAACAGCCGCAGCCGGTAAGCGCCGCCCCGGCCAGCGCCATCCAGGCGTTCTGCGCCTGCCACAGCAGCAGCAGCCCCACGGCTTCAATAACCATCGATACCAGCGCCACGCGCACGCCGCCGAAGCGGTCCGGCATCCAGCCAAAAAGTATACGCATCAACACAAACGCGCCGCCAAAGGCGGTCAGCGTAAAACCGGCCATACTCCAGCCACGGCTGGTAAACCAGAGCGAAACAAACGTACCTATTACCGCAAAACCTACGCCCTGTAGCGCCAGCCCAAGGCCGGGCTGCCAGATAAGCCCTATTACGCTAAGCAACGACGGCCTCTCGCCTTTAATCGCAGGCACCTTACGCACGCCGCCGTTGAACAGCCAGGCGACCAGCGGCAGCGCCAGGGTTACCGCCGCCAGCACGACATAGCCAAACCGGCCATGCAGCCAAAGACCAAGCGGCGCGCCCGCCGCCAGCGCGCCGTAAATCGCCATGCCGTTCCAGGACATCACTTTGCCGGAACGCAAAGGCCCGACCAACCCCATTCCCCAGGTCAGGGTGCCGGTCAATAGTTGGCTTTCGCCAAAGCCAAGCAGCAAACGTCCGACAACCAGCAGCCCAAATTTCGCCAGGGCTGATACCGGCAGCAGCGCTGCCAGCAACCATGCCGCGCCAGCAAGCGCACAGGCGATCATTCCCTGCATTGCCGAACGCTTCGCCCCTCGCCGATCGGCAAGTTTACCTGCATAGCCACGCGTCAATACCGTAGCCAGAAACTGAATGCCTACCGCCACGCCAACCATCACGTTGCCAAAACCCAGCTCCTGATGCACAAAAAGCGGGATGACCGGCAACGGCAGGCCGACGGTCAGATAGGTGAGAAAGACCGCAAAAGCAATACGAAACAGCGATACGCTGTCGGAGGCGGCATTTTTTGTTGTGTGTACGGCAGACATCAGGCTTATTCCATCAAAACAACCAGGCGGGCTACGCGCTGACAACCCATTATCAGGTCGGAAAACGCATTAAAGCAAACGCCTGCGAACAGGGAATACAGTGCAGGAAGTGCGCAAGTTTGCCGCCAGCGCAGTGCGGTGTCAATGGGGGCGTTCGGGAGTAAGGGGCGTAAAAAACGGGGCGCCTTCACCCCGTTTACAGACAGTCTGGCGCTGACGCTCAGGCACGGTATTTGCGCATTACCAGCGTCGCGTTAGTGCCGCCAAAGCCGAAGCTGTTGGACATCACCGTTGTCAGGCTGCGCTCGGTCGGCTCAGTGATGATGTTCATCCCTTTCGCCTGCTCGTCCAGCTCTTCGATGTTAATGCTCGGCGCAATAAAACTGTGTTCCAGCATCAGCAACGAGTAAATCGCCTCCTGCACTCCCGCCGCACCCAGAGAATGCCCGGTCATGGCTTTCGTGGCAGAGATAGCCGGCGTATTGTCGCCAAACACTTCGCGAATCGCCCCCAGCTCTTTTACATCGCCGACCGGCGTGGACGTGCCGTGGCTGTTCAGATAGTCGATCGGCGTATCAACGCCGTCCATCGCCATCTTCATACAACGCACCGCGCCTTCGCCAGATGGCGCTACCATGTCAGCGCCATCAGAAGTCGCGCCGTAGCCGACAATTTCCGCGTAGATATGCGCGCCGCGCGCCAGCGCATGTTCCAGCTCTTCGACCACGACCATACCGCCGCCGCCTGCGATGACAAAACCGTCGCGCCGGGTATCATAAGTGCGGGACGCTTTTTCCGGGGTATCGTTATATTTAGTAGACAGCGCGCCCATCGCGTCAAACTCACAGGCCATTTCCCAGCACAGCTCTTCACCCCCACCCGCGAAAACGATGTCCTGTTTGCCAAGCTGAATTTGCTCAACTGCGTTGCCAATACAGTGGGCGGAAGTGGCGCACGCGGAGCTGATAGAATAATTCACGCCGTGGATTTTAAACGGCGTCGCAAGACAGGCGGAAACACCGGAGGCCATCGCTTTAGTCACCACATACGGCCCCACGGCCTTCAGGCCACGCGGGCCGCGCATCGCATCGGCGCCAAAGACCTGAAACTTCGGGGAGCCGCCGCCGGAGCCGGCAATCAGACCCACGCGTGGATTGTTCTGATAAGTTTCTTCGGACAGGCCCGCATCCTGGATGGCCTGCTCCATTGAAAGGTAGGCATAAACAGACGCATCGCTCATAAAGCGTACAACTTTGCGGTCGATAAGGCCGGTGGTGTCGAGTTTAACATTGCCCCATACATGGCTACGCATGCCGGAATCTTTCAGCTCCTGAGAGAAAGCGATCCCAGAGCGCCCTTCACGCAGGGATGCCAGGACTTCCTGCTGGTTATTACCGATGCTGGAAACAATGCCCAGGCCAGTAATCACTGCACGTTTCATTCAATACCTCTTTATGTGGCGCTGTTTAGTCATTCGAGTCGCACAATAGCGTACAGTTGTACGCCGAACAAGTCCGATCAGACAAAACCGGGAGAAATTTGCACCCTTTTGCGTACCTCGCTAAGATCGCGCTACCGCCTGTCATACGAGCCGTTTACGTGAAACAAACATCTGTACAACCTGCCTGTCTGCACTTTAACGAAGAGGGTACACCTGTATCCCGAGAATTTGATGACGTTTATTTCTCTAATGATAACGGGCTTGAGGAGACGCGCTATGTCTTTCTTGACGGAAACCGGCTCACTGAGCGTTTTGCAGAACATTCCCGCAAACTGTTCGTCACCGCTGAAAGCGGTTTCGGCACCGGTCTGAACTTTCTGACGCTGTGGCAAGCATTTCGCGCCTTTCGCAGCGCGCACCCTGACGTAACGCTACGCCGATTGCATTTTATCAGTTTCGAAAAATTCCCGTTAACCGCAGCCGATCTGGCTGCCGCACACGCGTGCTGGCCGGAGCTGGCAGAGCTGGCGCAGGCGTTGCAGGCGCAGTGGCCGCTGCCGTTTGCCGGCTGCCATCGCCTGCTGCTTGACGATAACGTAACGCTGGATCTGTGGTTCGGCGACATTAACGACACGCTCTCGCAGCTTGACGATAGCGCCAACGGCAAAGTGGATGCCTGGTTTCTTGACGGCTTTGCACCGGCCAAAAACCCCGATATGTGGACATCCACCCTCTTTGAGGGGATGGCGCGGCTGGCGCGCGGCGGCTGTACGCTGGCAACCTTTACCGCCGCCGGTTTTGTGCGCCGCGGCCTGGAAGCGGCAGGTTTCGACATGCGCAAACGCAAAGGCTTTGGCCGCAAGCGCGATATGCTGGTGGGTGAACTGGCGCGTGTGAGCAGCACACAGCCGCGCGCGCCTTGGTATCATCGCCCGGCGGCCTGCGAGCGTGAAGCGGCGCTGGTAGGCGGCGGCATAGCCAGCGCCCTGCTTGCGCTGGCGCTGCTAAAGCGCGGCTGGCGCGTCACCCTGTACTGTGAAGATGCGCAGCCCGCGCAGGGCGCTTCCGGCAATCGCCAGGGCGCGCTTTACCCCTTGCTAAACGGGCACGATCCAGCGCTCAGGCAATTTTTTCCCGCCGCGTTTACTTTTGCTCGCCGCCTGTACGATACGTTGCCTGTAACATTCGATCACGACTGGTGCGGCGTAACGCAACTCGGCTGGGACGAAAAGAGCCGACACAAAATCGAGCAGATGCTGGCGCTTGCGCTGCCGCAGCCGCTGGCCTGCGCGGTAAACGCTGAACATGTACTGGAAAGTGCCGGGTTAGATACCGGCTGCGGCGGCATCACTTTCCCCAGCGGCGGCTGGCTGTGTCCGGCGCAGCTTACCGCCGCCTGCCTGACGCTTGGGCAACAGCAAGGGCTGGCGGTACATTATCAAAAGCGGGTAACGGATATCGTTTATGATAACAAACAGTGGCGGCTGCTGTTTGCCGACGGCGCACAGACGCAGCACGCTACGCTTGCGCTCGCCAACGGTCACCGTATCAATCAGTTCCCCCACACCCGAAAACTGCCCGTTTACGCCGTCAGCGGCCAGGTCAGCCATATCCCCACCACGCCACAGTTGGCAAAGCTGCGCCAGGTTTTCTGTTATGACGGTTACCTCACCCCGCAAAATCCGGCTAACCGCCACCACTGTATTGGCGCCAGCTACCATCGGGGCGTAACTGACCCGCGCTATAGCGAGCTGGATCAGCGGCACAATCGCCAGCGCCTGATTGACTGTTTCCCGGCGCAGGCCTGGCCACAGGAGGTCGATATCAGCGCGGGTGAGGCGCGCTGCGGCGTGCGCTGCGCCATGCGCGATCATCTTCCAATGGTTGGCGCCGCGCCAGACTATGATGTGACGCTTACGCAATATGCGACGCTTGCCGACTCACCGCACACCGCAGCACCTGCGCCGTGCCATCCGAATCTGTACCTGCTTGGCGCGCTGGGTTCACGCGGGCTGTGCAGCGCGCCGCTGGCCGCCGAAACGCTGGCTTCTCAAATGAGCGACGAACCGCTGCCGCTGGACGCGCAAACGCTGGCCGCGCTCAGCCCCAACCGATTGTGGATCAGGAAACTGCTGAAGGGAAAAGCGGTACAGTAAAACAACCCGGGTGCCCAACAGGCGGCCCGGGCTGACGTTACTCTCCAGCGTTATAAGCGTCATTAGCCGGAGCGGTTTTCAACCTCCAGCTTCCGCTGCTGCGAAATGAGCTGGCGGAAGCACAGGTACCTTCCATAAACTGGCAGTAAGTCATTTTGCCATTATTTACTTTCGCCAGAATGGAAAACGACGAGGTAAACGTTTTACCCACCGCTTTAGAGCGCCAGGTAAAACGGCCAGACACCGCCACATTTTCACCACTGGCGAACATATCACTCACCCTGAAGTCGGGAATATCCCGGTACTGCGCAACGCGGGTAAACGTGCTGATACCCTTTCGGGGCCTCTGCCCGGTTTTCAGCGCCGCTGTCATCTCCGGCTCTGGCCGCCTGGCTGCCATCATGCCTGTTAGCCGCCAGGCGGCGAAAACGGCGGGCATAGCCGCAACGATAGAGAATAGCGCGGGCAAAAAAGCCCCACTGCCAACCAATCTGGCATGATAAAACGCTGGCGGAGGGTTATCTGAATTAACCTTACAAAACCGTCTGCAAAGCCCGCAGCGGCAGGCAGGAATGAATGGCTCAGCCAGGTCTATGCCGGAGACTTCCGGTCTGGGCCATATTGACGGAGCGGCGGACGTTGCCGCATGCCCGAATGATGATTGAGAAGGCTAAGTAATGCGTTCACAAAAGGTCAAAAGCTAGCAGGCTTTCACCTGCCGGAACAGGTTATCCCACATGCCCATCACCAGCGCCTGATCGCGCGGCGACAGTTCGCCGGCGTGAATAGCTCTTTCCAGGCTTTGGGCAACGCAGGCGTAAACCGCATCGGAGGAGCGCTCGTCGCCGTTTTCCAGCTCCGCAACCGCCAGCGTCAGATGGCCGCGCAGATAACCGCTGGCAAACAGTTCATCATCGCTGGCGTGTTCCACCATTTCATCAATTAACGCCAGAATGCGTGCTTCAAATTCCGCGATCATCGCTTTTCCTCATAATAATCCGCAGCTCAGAGCGCGTCCGGCCACGGGAACTGTTCCGCCGCCAGCGGCGGCGTATGATAATAATCGCGCAGCGCCTTAATAAAGCGCGCCGCGCGCGGCGGTATGCCCTGTTCCAGATAGTTAAGGACCTGCGCATGCACTCTGCGCTGAAACGCAATACGGTCAGGCTCGACGTCGCCTTCCAGATTGTCACAGCTTACGTTAAACGGATAGCCCGCCGCCACGCAAAACAGCCAGTCAAAAGCCTGCGGCTTTACCTCCACGTCTTCAAATCTTTTCTGCGTTGCGCCATCGCGCCCGTCCGGGCAGTACCAGTAGCCAAAATCCACTTGCTCACGCCGCGCTTTACCGGCAATACACCAGTGCGAGATTTCATGTAGCGCGCTGGCGTAAAACCCGTGGGCAAAAACAATGCGGTGATAAGGCACCTGCGCATCCGCCGGAAGGTAAATGGGCTCGTCGTCGCCTTTAATCAGACGGGTATTAAATTCATCGGCAAAACAGCCGTCAAAAATATCAATCAGTTGCTGATAGTGATGTGTCATCGATATTACGCCATTCCCAGCCAGCGGAGGATTGCCTGCCCGTGGCTGTCAAATAATAATTTAGCGCTCATCACCGCCGAAACAATGACGATCATCGGGCGAATCAGGCGCTGGCCTTTGCTGAGCACCAGCCGCGACCCCATGCGCGCGCCAAGAAATTGCCCCGCCATCATAATAAAGCCGGTGCCCCATACCACTTTGCCGCCAAGGATAAACAGCAGCAGGCCGCCCACGTTGGAAGTAGCGTTCAGCACCTTCGCATGGGCCGTTGATTTCGCAAGATTAAATCCGCACAGCGTAACAAACGCCAGCGCATAGAAAGAACCCGCGCCAGGGCCGAAAAAACCGTCATAAAAACCCACGCAGCCGCCTGCCACCAGCGCGAACGGCAGGCCGTACAGGCGACGCTGGCGATCTTCTTCACCGAGTCTGGGCATCAGCAAAAAATAAAGCCCAATGCCGATGACCAGTAGCGGTAAAATCTGACGCAGAATATCGGCCTTAACATGCTGAACCAGCAGCGCCCCTGCGGTGGAACCGATAAACGTCATGGCGATATTGAGTTTCTGATCCGCAAGCTTCACCACGTTACGGCGAATGAAGTAGAGGCTTGCGGAAATGGAACCGCCGCAGGCCTGCAACTTATTGGTCGCCAGCGCCTGGGCGGGCGACATGCCCGCCGCCAGCAGCGCGGGCACCGTAAGCAGGCCTCCGCCTCCAGCCAGCGCGTCAATAAAACCGGCCAGCGCCGCCACAAAAAAAAGGACCGCCAGCAGCAGTGGCGAAACCATAAACCAGTCCATTACGCAGCCTCGTTAGAGAAGGTGATTATCCAGCAATGCCTGGCAGGAGGGCGGCAGCGCAGGCGGCGGCTTCTTCACCGGTTTGCCGCCGGGTTTGGCCGGTTCAAACCAGCTTTGCAACTCATAGCCGCAGCCGTCGCCCGGCGGCGGCGGCGGCTGGTCTACACACTCAAGGCTGCTCGCCGGGCAGCGCAGACGCACATGCATATGGGCGCGGTGAGCAAACCACGGGCGCACCTTACGCAGCCAGGCGCGATCGTCCTGGCCTTGCGTCTCGCACAATTTACGTTTGATCGCCGGATTAACGAAAATACGTGCGACGTCATTGTCCTGGGCCGCCAGTTTAATAAGCGAGCCAATCTGCGGCTGCCATAGCCTGTCAAGCACGCGCTTGCCATCAACCGCGACAAGATCGAGCGCCTGCGGGCGCGCCAGTTGAGTCGCGCTCCATCGCTGCTGCGGCAGTTGTAAAAAAATATCCACATCCAGCCCGGTCTGGTGGCTGGCGTGGCCGCTGTTAAACCGCCCGCCTGCCGCCATACCGAGATCGCCGATTAATAACGTTTCCATTCCAGCCTGATGGGCCTTGCGGCTTAGTCGCGCAATAAAGTTCAGCAAATCGGGATGCCCGAAATAGCGTCGCTTATCGACGCGCATAACCTGATAATCAGCCGCGTTCAGCGCCAGCGGCTGCGCGCCGACAACACAGCCGTTTGAGAACCCGCCGATAGACTGCGCGCTACCGGGAATGGGGGACGTTATTTTTTGCCAGGGCGTGGCAGCGCCTGCCGCGCCGCCGACAAGCAGCGCCAGCAGCGCAAGTAATGTTTTTTTCATAGCCTCACCCGCGTGGAAGTGGAATTGTTACATCGCCATTCTGACCACGCTGACGTAGCAGATGATCCATCAGCACAATAGCCAGCATCGCCTCAGCGATCGGCACAGCGCGAATGCCGACGCAGGGGTCGTGGCGACCACGGGTGATCATGTCCACCTCTTTACCATCGCGGGTAACGGTGCGGCCCGGCACGGTAATACTGGAAGTGGGCTTGAGCGCAATATTTGCCACAATTTGCTGGCCGCTGCTAATACCGCCCAACACGCCGCCTGCATGGTTACTCTGAAAGCCTGCGCGGGTAATTTCATCACGATTTTCGCTACCGCGCATCGCAATAACGTCGAAACCGTCGCCGATTTCCACGCCCTTAACGGCATTGATACTCATCAGTGCGTGAGCAATATCGGCATCGAGACGATCGAACACCGGCTCACCAAGGCCCGGCGGCACGTTGTCGGCGACTACGGTGACTTTCGCACCAATAGAATCGCCCTCTTTTTTGAGCGCGCGCATCAGTTCGTCCAGCGCGTCAATACGCGCCGGATCGGGACAGAAAAAGGGATTTTGCTCCACCTGCGCCCAGTCGATAACCTCCAGCGGAATATCGCCCATCCGGGTCAGGCAGGCGCGCACCTGGATTGCGTGCGTTTGGGCCAGGTATTTTTTAGCGATAGCGCCCGCCGCTACGCGCATCGCGGTTTCACGCGCCGAAGAGCGCCCGCCGCCGCGGTAGTCGCGCAGGCCATATTTTTGTTCATAGGTATAATCGGCATGGCCCGGGCGAAACAGATCTTTAATAGCGCTGTAATCCTGAGAGCGCTGATCGGTATTTTCAATCAACAGACCAATGCTGGTACCGGTCGTGACGCCTTCAAAAACGCCGGAAAGAATTTTAACCCGATCCGGCTCGCGACGCTGTGTGGTATAGCGCGAGGTACCGGGGCGGCGGCGATCGAGATCGTGTTGTAAATCCGCCTCGGTAAGCGGGATACCCGGCGGCACGCCGTCTACAATGCAGCCCAGCGCCGGGCCGTGAGACTCGCCAAATGTCGTTACTCTGAAAAGCTGTCCGATACTATTCCCTGCCATCACGGCTCCTTACCGTTGTTGCGTCGTCGTTATGATGGAAGCCGGCGGGTGCTGCCCGCCTTGTTATTAGTCGCGATAGATGCTGAAGTGCTCACGCGCGGCGACAAGCTGCGCTTTGGTCAACATGAAAACGCCGTCGCCGCCGTTATCAAATTCAAGCCAGGTAAACGGCACCGTGGAATACTGCTCGGTCAGATGCACCATGCTGTTGCCCACTTCACAAATCAGCACGCCATCGTCGCTGAGGTAATCCGGCGCGCAACCCAGAATGCGGCGCACCAGCTTAAGACCGTCGGCGCCCGCCGCCAGGCCAAGTTCCGGCTCGTGATGATATTCACCCGGCAAATCATCCATATCTTCAGCATCCACATACGGCGGATTGGTCACGATGATGTCGTACTGCACTTTCGGCAGGTCCCGGAACAGGTCGCTGCGAATCGGCGTTACATTATGCAGCATACCGTGCGCTTCAATATTGCGTTCGGCAACCGCCAGCGCGTCGGTAGAAATATCCACGGCGTCCACTTCAGCTTGCGCAAAAGCGTAAGCACAGGCGATAGCGATACAGCCGCTGCCGGTACACATATCAAGGATATGGCGCGGTTCGCGTTTAATCAGGCCGCAAAAGCGCGTATTGATCAACTCGCCAATGGGAGAACGCGGCACCAGTACGCGCTCGTCTACATAAAATTCGTGACCGCAAAACCAGGCTTTATGCGTCAGGTAGGCTACGGGAATACGCTCATTCACGCGGCGAATCACGCGCTCAACGATACGGTGGCGCTCGCTGGAAGTCAGGCGCGAGGCGCGCATATCTTCAGGAATATCCAGCGGCAGATAGAGCGTAGGCAGAACCAGTTGAACGGCTTCGTCCCACGGGTTATCCGTCCCGTGACCGTACCAGATACCGGCGGCGCTGAAGCGACTGACGGCCCAACGCAGCATATCCTGAATTGTGTGCAGTTCGCTGACTGCCTCATCGACGAAAATTTTGTCCACTTTTGCCCTCCGCCGGACGATGTCGCATGTTATTCGGCGGCTAGTTTGCCATGAACACCGCCACAAATCAGCAGGCAAGCGTAAAAGTGACGCGACGAAGCAGCCGCGCGCGCCTTAACGGTAAGGATAAAAGCAGGTACACTTCGGAATATTTCGTATTCGCACGAGAGACGCATGAAGAAGCCACCTTCGCTCAGCCCTGACGATAAAGCGCTGTTTCGCGGCCTGATGAGCGGCGCGCGCAAATTGACTCAGGACACGGTCGTGCATCGCCCAGCGCGCAATAAGCCCGCAAGGCTTCCGGAAAAGCGCCTGATTAGTGAGCAAATCGACGCCAGCCACTACTTTTCAGATGAATTTCAGCCTCTGCTGTCGGCCGAAGGGCCGTCGCGCTATGTGCGTCAGGATGTCGATCATTACGAACTCAAAAAACTACGTCGGGGCGACTATTCGCCGGAACTGTTTCTCGACCTGCACGGGTTAACGCAGCAGCAGGCCAAACAAGAACTGGGGGCGCTGATTGCCGCCTGTCGCCGCGAACGTATCTGGTGCGCCTGCGTGATGCACGGCCACGGCAGACATATTCTTAAGCAACAGACGCCGCTGTGGCTGGCGCAGCACCCGCACGTGATGGCCTTTCATCAGGCGCCGAAAGCGTATGGCGGCAACGCTGCGCTACTGGTGCTCATTGAAATAGAAGAGTGGGTGCCGCCAGCGTTGCCCTGAGCTTCAACGCCCGGTAATTAAGAAAAGCCGCACAACGCGGCTCAGAGACTGCTGACAAACCCCATCCTGTCGCAGACAGGGCGAAATACAATAAAAAGCAAGAAAAATCAAAGGTTTGATTTTCACCTGCTTACCACAAAGAAGAAAAACCCCGTTTTTTCTTTCTTTATCAACAAACTGAGAGCCGCATAAAGCGGCTCTCAGAGTGGATTTTCTCACTTCGTTCGTCAGATGGCTTTCGCCATTTTCAGATTACAGGGACTCATCTGCCAGTTAAACACCCCCTGGCCGGTACTGGCATCCAGCGTAACGTTGGCAATGGCCGAAGTGGTAAACATCGGCGCTGTCTCACCAGGGCATAGCTGCGCGACCAGATAACCGACAAGAGGCAGGTGAGAAATAACCAACACAGACGCTACCCCTTCGTCTGCCAGCGCTTCAAGATACGCGCCGACCAGGCCAACGTCGCCGCCGGGCGTAAGCTCGGGCAGCACGTCTTCTTTTTCAGGAAGCGTTAACGCGCTGCGCACGGTTCCCAGAGTCTGTTCGGCGCGCAGATAAGGGCTCACCAGAACGCGTTCAATGCTCACCTTCTGATTCTGCAACCAGGCCGCCATCTGATGGGACTCGTCACTGCCGCACGCGGTGAGCGGACGGGCAGAATCACTGACGGCATCAAGAGCTGCGTCGCCGTGACGCATAATAAAAACTTGCATATTGCACCGCTTTTGTTGACCAGAAACGCCGGCATTTCCACGCCTGGTATAACACCACAACCAGGCAATCGCCGGCGGCCCGGCATTGTGCCTGAACCATTTTATGAATGGAACGCAGTCTTTTACCCTAACGGCGTAAGTATAGTCAATCGCCGTTTACAAAATGAACGACTTAGCGCTTTCACACCCGCATATTCTGTCAAAAAATGGGGGTTATACTCCCGCCTGCGGCTGACATTTTTCATTATCCCTCCTGCATTCATCCTCCTGTGCGCGACGCCGCAGCGCTTCACACGGCATAAAACGATCGCCGTAAGCCTCTGCCAGGCGTTCGAGTTCATCAACCACACGCCGCGCGCCCAGCGTCTTCATATAATGAAACGGCCCGCCGAGAAACGGCGGGAAGCCGATGCCGAAAACCGCGCCGATATCGCCGTCTCGCGTATTGCGCACAACGCCTTCATCCAGACAGCGCGCCGCCTCGTTAAGCATCATCATCATACAGCGGCGGGCGATAGTCTGCTGCGGCTGGCGGGCTGCGGGCGCAACGCCCAGCAGTGTGTAGATGGACGGGTCGGCCTTTTTGCTGTTTTTACGCCCTTTTGCCGGATAGAGATAGAATCCGCGGCCATTTTTTCGCCCTTTGCGATCGTCATTCAAAATTGCTGAAATATTTTCAGGCGCAGCGAAGCGTGAGCCGTAGGCCTGTTCAAGTACGGGAATTATTTTTACGCCAACGTCGATACCCACTTCATCCAGCAGCCGAACAGGCCCTACCGGAAAACCTGCGTCCACCAGCGCGTTGTCTATGTGCTCAATCGGCTCGCCTTCGGCCAGGCAGCGCAACGCCTCATTTATATAGGGCGCCAGTATGCGGTTAACGTAGAAACCGGCCTTATCAGCCACCACAACCGGCGTTTTTCCTTGCCGCTTTGCAAGGCTTACTACAGTAGCGATGGTTTGCGCGCTGGTGCCGGCATGGGGAATAACCTCCACCAGCGGCATTTTATCTACCGGACTAAAATAGTGCAGCCCGATAACCCGCTCCGGGTGCTGCGCCCGCGCGGCGATATCGCGGATCGGCAGCGACGACGTGTTGGAGGCAAAGATAGTTTGCGCCGCCGCATTAGCCTCCACCTCCGCCGCCATCTGCTGTTTTAGCGCCAGATCTTCAAACACCGCTTCAATAACGACATCGCGATAATGAAAGCCGCTGTAATCGCTCGTCCCTGAAATACGCGCCAGCGCGCGGTCACGCTCCGCGGACTTCATGCGTCGGCGGCGCACACGTTCACCGAGTAAGTTCCAGGTGTAGTTAAGCGCGTGGTTAATGCCTTCTTCACGGATATCGCGAATACGTACCGGCAGCCTGGCTTTAGCGGCCGTCACGCAGGCAATGCCGCCGCCCATCAGGCCGCCGCCCAGCACGCCGATTTGCCTTAGCGGGCGCGCTGCGGCATCGCTGCCTGCCTCTTTTTTTATCTCCGTGCCGGCAAAGAACAGATGGCGTAACGCCGCTGATTCAGGCGTCATCGCCAGCTCGCCGAAAGCGCCCGCCTCGGTTTCATAACCTGCGCTGCTGCCCTGAGCCAGCCCCGTGCGAACCGCCTCAATAATGCGCTCGGGCGCGGGGTAATTCCCCCGCGTTCTGGAGCGCGCTTTTTTAGCCGCCATGCTAAACAACAGCGCGCGCGCAACCGGCCCGGCCAGTATACGCTCGCGTACAGGAAGCGCGCGACGGGGCTTATGGCGCTGTTTTACCAGCGCCACCGCGCTTTCCAGCAAAATAGCGCGCGGCACGACATCATCCACCAGCCCGGCCTTTAGCGCCTGACGGGGGCGAAGCTGTTTACCGGTCAGCATCATTTCCAGCGCCAGCGTCACGCCGACCAGACGCGGCAGCCGCTGCGTCCCGCCCGAACCGGGCAGCAGGCCAAGCCGCACTTCCGGTAAACCAAGCCGCGTGCTGTCATCATCGCTGCATATGCGGCGATGGCAAGCCAGCGCCAGCTCCAGCCCGCCGCCGAGGCAGGGGCCGTGGATAGCAGCCGCTACCGGCACCGGCAATCCGGCGATTTCAGCCATAAGCCGCTGCCCCTTTTGCGCCAGCGACTGGGCCTGGGCTGCGCTTTTACAGCCTGCAATCATATTAATGTCCGCGCCGGCGATAAAATTGTCGGGCTTGCCGGAAACGATTACCACGCCTTCAAGCAACGGATTCTCACGTAACTGGCTCAGAATATTGCGCACCTCATCACCAAAGTCTGCCCTGAGCGTATTCATTTTCTCGCCGGGTACATCGATAGTAATAACGGCAACGTTGTCCGGGCGTAGCGCCAGCGTGAATGCAGATGTCGTTGTCATTATTCAACCTCCAGAACCATTGCCGCGCCCAGGCCGCCCGCCGCGCAGGCGGTAACCAGCCCCAGGCCGCCTCCGCGGCGGCGAAGCTCATTAAGCGTCTGGGTTATCATGCGTGCGCCAGTGGCGGCAAAAGGGTGCCCGTAGGCGATAGAGCCGCCAAGCACATTGAACTGATCTTCTCTCACTTCGCCCGTGGCGCGATCTCGTCCCAGCGCTTCACGGGCGAAACGCGTACTGGCGAGCATTTTCAGATTGGTCAGCGCCTGAGCGGCAAAAGCCTCATGCATGTCAAACAGCGTCAAATCGGCAAGCGTAATCCCCGCTCGCTCCAGCGCCAACGGCGTGGCCCACGCAGGGCCAAGCAGCATATCCTGCCAGACGTCAATGGCGCTAAAGGCATAGCTGCGCAGGTAACCTATCGGCGTCAGACATAGCTCGCGCGCCCGGGACTCAGTCATCATGATAAGCGCTGCCGCCCCGTCGGTAAGCGGCGTGCTGTTCGCCGCCGTGACGGTACCGTGTCGGCGGTCAAACGCCGGGCGCAGTCGGGCGTAGTCAGCAAGGCTCCCGCCCCGACGCACCACGTTATCTTCGCTTAGCGCCTCGCGATACGGCGGCACTCTTGCGGTCATCACTTCCTGTGCCAGTTTACCCTCCTGCCAGGCTTTCGCCGCCAGTTGGTGCGAGCGGTGAGCCAGCGCATCCTGCTCTTTGCGCGTAATGCCGTGCGTTTTAGCCATCTGCTCGGCAGTATCTCCCATACGCAGCCCCGTGGAATACTCAGCGACCGCCGGCGGCACGGGCAACAGATCGCGCGGGCGCAGCCGTAAAAAAAGCGCCATTCTTTGGCGCAGGCTACGCGCTTTATTAATATCAAGCAGCGTACCGGCAAGCTTTTTACTAACGCCGACTGGCAATACTGAGGCGGAATCGGCGCCGCCGGCAATCCCGGCGCGGACGCTACCCGCCATAAGGCTTTCAGCAAGGTTCGCCACCGCCTGAAAGCTGGTGGCGCAAGCGCGGCTGACGCTGTAGGCGTCGGTATGTACGCTCATTCCAGCGCCAAGTACAATTTCACGCGCGATATTCGGCGCTTCGGGCATCTGTATCACCTGGCCAAATACCAGTTGTTCAATAGATTGCGCCGGGATTTCGGTGCGGGCCATCAGTTCCGCAACCACCATTTTTCCGAGACAGACAGCGGGCATGCCGCGAAAGGCCGTCGCCTGGCGGGCAAATGGCGTACGCAATCCGCCGACAAATGCAATGCGCTCACCCGCGCGGGTAACCAGAGGAAAAGGCTGCTTCATAACATTCCTTGCAAATGGCCGTGTGGCAAAGGTGGTCTGACCTGAAACAGTCTTATCCAACGGGAGAAAAATAGCCAGCCGGTACCGGCAAAAATTGCGAAGCGCTACACGGAAAGAAAAAAGAATTATCGCTAATGATGAAACCCCGTTAATAACCGGGGAAAGCATAATTGCGGTAAAATAATCTTTTTTATTATTTAATTAGCCGTATTTACCTGTTGTGGCGTTATTCATTTTTTTATCCCCGAAAAAGAAGCGCGTCAGAACTGCTGATTTTTCGCCTGACTTACAAGCTGGCTTAACCGGGTTGATTAATCTGAATTATCAGGCAAATTACGTCAGCAAATAAAACTATGCGATGCCTTTCACACTTAATACGCACAATACCTATATACTTTACTTTGCAAACATCTATCGATATTTATATGCCTCCATAACAAATATTGTCGGTAAGGAAAAAAGGAAGTGCAGACTTCAGGGAGAGAATATGACATTCAAAGTATGGTCAATTTTGTTGTTATCGTCATATCTGTCGGCCTGTAATGCCCCTGGCTCAGAGCATTACCAGACCCGGATAGACCCCGTGACGGCCGAAAAAGTGAAGCGAATTATCCGTTCGGATGTTATTCCTTATAAAGGCGAAAGCCACGGAAAAATTATCAAACGCGTGTCAACCTCTTTTCTCGGAACGCCTTATCAGGAAAATACGCTCATCGGCGGGATCGGCACGCCCGAAATACTTGTCGCGAATTTTAACGGCGTGGACTGTTTTACCCTGATAGATTACATTGAGGCAATTACCCACAGCCACGATCAAAAATCGTTTCTGCGTAATCTGGCCAGAACCCGCTACACCGCAGGCAAAGTTGATTATCTCAGTCGCAGGCACTTCTTCTCCGACTGGTTCGCCACATCACCGCGCAATGCCCGGGACATTACGCCGGATATCAGCCCTGAATATGCTATTGCTGACAAACAGCTTAACCGTAAACCTGAGGGCGGCGAATATATCCCAGGTTTGGGTATTCATCCCCGTAAAATAAATTACATTCCCGGAAAAGCGATTAATCAGCAGGTGCTGAACCGTCTGAATGACGGAGATTATGTCGGCGTTTACTCGCCGGTTGAAGGCCTGGACGTCTCGCATGTAGGTATCGTGGTTCGTCACGACGGGCAGGTATGGTTCAGAAACGCTTCCTCGCTGGCTGCAAACAAAAAAGTAGTGGATTCGCCGTTTATGGAATATATGCAATCAAAGCCAGGCATCGTTGTGTTGCGGGCTGAATGACAAGGTTGTTGTCCGGCTTTTCCTGCTGGTAAATCGCCGCATGGCGCCGCACATCCGATCGCTGGTGAACAGAAGGAGTTTGTCGCCTTCTTTTGTGTTTACTCTGGCCTGTCGGATGTATGTTAAGCGGCGCTTTAGCTTTCTATGCCGGGTAAACCCTGAGGCGATCTTTTTCCGTTACGCCCTGACATTATCTCACTGCTGGAAATGGCGCGCGGATGAGGGGGGGGGGGGTTACGCCACGGAAAAACGATGGATATTGTACACAAACAAAACCCGTGTTCTGAAAGCGCTGGCGAAGCCTGAGACAGCAGAGACTGCCGGCCAGTACCGGTTTTCCTGAAGTTATTGATGGGCATATTGCCAGGCCAGGCGGGCGTGGCCTGCTGGAAAATAACGCCCTCCGCACGGAAGGCGTGAGGAAAAATTAACGCAAACCAAGCTGAAAAATTAACGCTTCTGCCTGACAGGCAAAAAGAAAATCAATATCCAGGCGAACGCCGTCGGCCTCATCAGTAAAGGTAGAGGTTATCTGACACGGTTCGGATTCTGCAGCGCGCGCCTTTTCAGTCAGCGCGGCAAGCGTCTCCTGCGCCTGCGCTTTATTTGCAAAAACCCGGCTATAGGATGCCGTGCAGTCGGTGTTGTCCATAATGGTGCCAACATCCATACAACAGCAAACCGGGGTTTCATCAGCGGTACATTTACTCATTTTGTTTTCCTCTGAATTTTGCACCAGCGGGTGCGCCGATAATCAATCTGGTTATTTTACGCGCCCCTCCCGACAGCCTCCAGCGGTTAATTCATTTCACCTTTTTAAGTGACGTAAATCACGCTTAAAAATGATCTAAAACAAAAAACATGATTGTGTTCAGGCTGCCGTTCGGTCTGTTTTGCCAGCCAGATCTCGTTTCAACGATCAAAAATGAAAATTACCATAAACAAGGTTGCAACATTTTTAGCGGCTCGTCCTATACTCCTGCAACTGGTCTGATTTCCAGCAGAGTCGATAGCCCCTACACTTCCGCGCTCTTGTTACGGCATGTAACATTGTTTAATAAAAAATAATTGATGAGGTTTTGGTCATGAGCCAGAAAACCCTGTTTACAAAGTCAACTCTCGCAGTTGCAGTGGCATTAGTATCCGCACAGGCCTGGTCGGCGGGCTTTCAGTTAAACGAATTTTCCTCATCTGGACTTGGCCGTGCCTATTCAGGCGAAGGCGCCGTTGCCGATAACGCCGCCTCCGCCAGCCGTAACCCGGCAACGATTATGATGTTTGATCGCCCAACCTTTTCCACTGGCGCCATTTTCATCGACCCCCAGGTGGATATCAGCGGCGCCTCGCCTGCGGGCAACAGCCTGAAGGCGGACAATATCGCGCCAACGGCCTGGGTGCCGAATCTTCACTTTGTGGCGCCGATTAACGATCGATTTGGCTGGGGCGCATCCGTTACCTCTAATTATGGACTGGCCACAGAATTTAACGACAGTTATCCTGCTGGCTCTATGGGCGGCAAAACCGACCTTGAAACTCTGAATCTTAACCTCAGCGGCGCCTGGCGCCTGAATGATAGCTGGAGTTTTGGCCTCGGCTTTGACGCCGTTTACGCACGCGCCAAAATAGAGCGCTACGCAGGCGACCTGGGCCAGATTGTTGCCGGGTCCGGCGCTATCACCAACCCGGCGCTTGCAGGCCAGGTCGCCGCAATCCCGGGCAACACGCAGATTGCGCACCTTAAAGGCAATGAATGGGGTTTTGGCTGGAACGCCGGCATCCTTTATGAACTCGATAAAAATAACCGCTATGCATTTACCTACCGCTCTGAAGTAAAAGTCGATTTCGACGGCGCATACAGCAGCCAGCTTCCGTCTGCCTATAATCCTCTGCTGAGTAACTTTGGCCTGCCTGCCGGTACCGACGGGCGCACGGTGGACGGTTCTCTGACGTTGAATCTCCCGGAAATGTGGGAAATTTCAGGCTATAACCGCGTTGCGCCGAAATGGGCTGTACACTACAGCCTGACCTACACTAGCTGGAGCCAGTTCCAGAAGCTGGAGGCGAAAAACAACGCCGGGCAGAGGCTGTTCTATAAAAATGAGAACTTCAAAGACGCCATGCGTATCGCGCTGGGCACCACGTACTATATGGACGATAACTGGACGCTGCGCGGCGGCATTGCCTTTGACGACAGCCCGATTCCGGCAAATACCCGCTCTGTTTCAATCCCGGATCAGGATCGCCTGTGGCTAAGCCTCGGCACCACTTATGCCTTCAATCAGGATGCTTCTGTCGATCTGGGCGTCTCTTATATGCACGGCCAGAGCGTCACTATCGAAGAAGCGCCGTACACCTTCAAATCGAAGGGGCAGGCGTGGCTATATGGCGCGAACTTTAACTACGCGTTCTGATAGCGCACCAGAGCGTATAACCTCAAAGCGGGCCGTCTGGCCCGTTTTTTATGCCCGTCATACCCGCGCCAATATTGCTTTTCAGTTTATTACCGGTATAAAAAAGGCGGGGCTACGCCCGTCTGGCTCTTTTATCCGTTTATGACCCGGCGTCGATATCTTTAAGCTCATCTTCAATCGCCTGCGCGTTCGGATTTTCCTCTGGTTTAAGCTCGCCGCCGTTAGCAATAAAATCGTGACGCTGGAAGTAGGCTTCACGCACCAGGATGTACGGATCGGAAGACTGGCGCAGCAGGCCGTCTGAGTCCAGCAGTTGGGCGCGAGTTTCAATCCCCTGAACTGTCCATTTGCCGATAGTCATCGGCCAGGTTAGCCAGGAGAGTACCGGATACAGCGTATCAACGGCGTCGCCGCCGTCATCACGCAGGGTAAAGCTGCCGTAAAAAGGTAGCTGTACATAAGGGCCATAGCCTACGCCATAATGCCCCAGCGTACTGCCGAAACGATGCGGCTCAACGCGTTGCAGCTTCGGGTTGGCAGCCCCTGCGACATCCATCAGCCCCCCCAGGCCAAGAAGCGTATTCAGGAAAAAACGCGTAAAGTGTACCGCGCCCTGATAGGGTTTACCCTGAAGAAAGGCGTTGACCATGATAGCGGGTTCTTCGAGGTTGCTGGTAAAGTTACTCAACCCATTGCGCGCAGGCTGCGGCACATAATCACGCCACGCCACCGCGACCGGGCGCACAATGTACGGGTCCAACACATTGTAGTTAAAGCTATATATAGTGCGGTTCCACCCCTCAAGCGGATCGGAACGGCCCTGAGTCTGTTCGCTTGAGGAACTGGCGCACCCCGCAAGTAGCGTGGTTGCCAGCGCCAGACCGGTCAGGTGAAATTTCATGCTAGTCTCCCTCAGGGAATCCCTTTTAACGCCTGAAGCGCGGCGCAACTGGCAAAGCGCGCCGGTTCGCAGCGATTTCTAATGACAGTGATGAGCGCATCAGGGCTGCTGCCGCGATACTTCAACCTGTACAGGCTGACGGCCCTGAAACGAGATCGGTTTACTTTCACCGAACCAGTCGCCGGGCTTCGGCGCGGGGGTGCCATCCCGGGAAATATGCACCTTCACAACGCCCTGCTGCACAGACGACAGCGGCCTGCCGGACATCATAGCGTCGGCGTCATCCAACGTCAGCGACAGCGGAAAATGGCCTGACGGTAATTTTTTTACCGCAACCGGCGCCGGCGACACGCCGTCCGTCACTGATACAAATATTATTGCGTTCCCGGGCAGCGCTTTTTGCGCAGCCGGCGAGAGGCTAATTGTAACAGTCCGTTTCACATTGTCTATGCCGGCCTCGGCTTTCGCCTGCGCAATACTGCGTTCAATTACCGCACGACGCGAGTCGTTATCAGGCAACAGGCGCAGCATAATCTGCCATGCGCCGATGGCCTCCTGCCAGCGCTGTTGTTCAAAAGCGCTGAACGCCAGCAGGCTAAGCGCGCGGATATTTGTATGATCGGCACGCAGCGCCTGGCGCAATATATCGCCGCCAAGCTGATTGTCCTGCGGATCGGCAGAACGCGTTAATACTTCAGCATAGTCCAGCTTCGTTTCAATGCTATCGGGCGCCAGCGTCCAGGCCCGTTCGAAAGCCTGGGTTGCGGTTGTCGCATTGTTCAGTACCATACCTATACGGCCCAGCATTTGCCACGCCTGCACGTTGCCGGGATCGTCCTGCAGCCGGGTACGCAGCCCAAGCCCCAGCCGCGTCAGCTCTTCGGTGGTCAGCGGCTTCGCCTGCGGGTCCATCACACGCTGCATTAATTCAGGCGTTTGCTCCACAACCTGACGCCACTGCTGCACGCGCTGCACGCTGGACGTTTTCAGATAAACCCCAACGCTTACTGCCACAAGCAGAAGCGCCGCAGGCACCAGAACCAGGCGGCTTAAGGGCTGTACCGGCGCGTCGGGCGCTTCGGGAATATCGTGCAATAGCGTTTGTTGCAGCTCGGCTATCGTCTGAGCGCGCTCTTCGGCGCTAACGCCCGCTCCATCCTGCTCAAGCTCCGCCAGCCTGTCCTGGTAAAAATTACGGTTCAGCGCATCGCGATCCGCCTGCCCGGCGCTGCCCCAGGGAATAAACAGTAGCGCTGACGTCGCCAGCAGCAAAACGACGATGGTAATAATCAGCGGCGTCATGGCGCATTCCTTTTTTCGTCCAACAGCGCTTTCAAACGCTGCTTCTCTTGCTCGTTAAGACCGGTTTGCTGACGTTTATCGCGCCCGCGAGCGCGGGCGACAATAACCCATGCGCCGCCGGCGATAAACAGCGCAGGCAACAGCCACAGAATTAGCGTTGACGGGGTAAGCGGCGGATCATAGGTGACGAAATGGCCATAGCGCGCCACCATATAGTCAATAATCTGCTGCTTGCTCTGCCCTTGCTGTTGCAGTTCATATACTTTCTGACGCATATCAGAAGCAATCATGGCGTTAGAGTCAGCAATACTGTTGTTCTGGCATTTAGGGCAGCGCAACTGTTCAGTCAACTGACGAAACTGTTGCTCCTGCGCTTCGTCTTTAAACGCATAGGTATCAATCGCCGCCAGCGCGCTAAAAGTGATACACAGCGCCAGCAGCCCGGCAAATACACGTACAATCATGCCCCCGCCTCCCGACTGTATTTATCCCACAGCGGTTTCAGCTCCTGTTGCCAGACGCGAGTATTCAGATCGCCCGCGTGACGATAGCGAATGATCCCCTTACCATCGATAAGAAAGGTTTCCGGCGCGCCGTAAACGCCAAGATCGAGGCCAAGCATACCGTCACCGTCAAACAGGCTCATGGCGTAGGGATTGCCAAGCTCGTTAAGCCAGCGGATCGCCTTTGCGCGATCGTCTTTATAATTCATACCGACCACGCGAATACCCTGCGCCGAAAGGCTGTTGAGAAAAGCATGCTCAGCGCGACAGGTGGGGCACCAGGTCGCCCAGACGTTAAGCAGCAGCGGCTTGCCATCGGTCAGTGCGGCCTGATTATAAATTTTACCGGGAATATCCAGCGATTCGAGACGAAATACCGGTACCGGTTTACCGATAAGCGCTGATTCCAGGCGCATAGGATCGTCGCCGTCGGCGTTGCGCACCAGTTGCCACATCAGCAGCGCGGCCAGCACCAGAAACAGCGCCAGCGGGATATAAAGCACGTTACGCTTCATCAGGCCCCCTTATGCGAATTGCGAAAACGGTAGCGACGATCGAACATACAAAATACGCCGCCCAACGCCATCAGCGCGCCGCCATACCAGATCCAGCGAACAAACGGCTTGTAATACAGGCGTACCGCCCAACTGCCATCGTTCAGCTCCTCGCCCAGCGCCGCATAGAGATCGCGCGTCAGGCCGCCGTCAATCGCGGCTTCGGTCATCATCATACGGCTGCTGTTATAGACGCGTTTTTCCGCATGCAGCGTCGCTTCATGCCTGTCGCCGCGGGTTACGTCAATAACGCCCACGCCGCCGCGCCAGTTTGGCCCGGCGACATCGCGCACTTCACGGAAAGTGAAGCGGTAGTCATGAATGGTCATGCTGTCGCCCGCTTTCATGCGCACGTCGCGCTCAACGCTATAGTTCTGGCTAAATGCGATACCGACCACCGTTACGGCCAGGCCCACGTGACCCAGCACCATGCCCCAGTGGCTGCGGGACAGTTTGGTCAGCCCGCGCCATAAACCGTGGCGATCGGTTGCGCGATCGAAAACTTCGCTAACGGCGAGAATAAAGACCCAGAAAGCCATCAGCAGGCCAACCACGGTCATCGCTTCAATGCGATTTTGCATCAGCCACGGTAGCAGCAGCGACAGCGCCACGGTTACGCCCAGCGCAATCAGCAGACGACGGCGCAGCTTGTGCGGTTCGTCGCGACGCCAGCGCACCAGCGGCCCGATGCCAAGCAGTAGCGCAAACGGCGCCATCATGACGCTAAACAGGGTATTAAAAAACGGCTCGCCCACGGAGATGCTGCCAAGGCCGAGCTGTTTATGCACCAGCGGCAGCAGCGTACCGAGAAGCACAACCAGCATAGCGGCCATCAGCAACACGTTATTACCGAGCAGAAATGTTTCACGCGACCACAGCGCATTGCCGACGCGTGAGCGCACCGAAGCGCCTTTAACCGCGTACAGCAGCAGCGAACCGCCGATAACCACCACCAGCAGCGCAAGGATAAACATGCCGCGCGCCGGGTCAGAGGCGAAGGAGTGTACCGATACCAGCACGCCGGAGCGCACAAGAAAAGTGCCGAGCAGGCATAACGAGAAGGCGCAAATGGCCAGAAGTACAGTCCAGGCCTTAAAGCTGCCACGTTTTTCCGTTACCGCCAGAGAATGCATCAACGCCGTCCCAACCAGCCACGGCATAAAGGAGGCGTTTTCTACCGGATCCCAGAACCACCAGCCGCCCCAGCCCAGTTCATAGTAAGCCCACGCGGAGCCCAGCACGATACCGAGAGTAAGAAAGACCCACGCCGCCTGCGTCCAGGGACGCGACCAGCGCGCCCACGCGGTATCAAGCCGCCCGGCCATCAGCGATGCGATAGAAAATGCAAACGCCACTGAGAAACCCACATACCCCATATACAACAGCGGCGGATGGAAAATGAGGCCGATATCCTGAAGCAGCGGGTTAAGATCGCGCCCGTCAATAGGATAATCCGGCAGCGTGCGGATAAAGGGATCGGAGGTAAAGAGGATAAACAGCAGGAAGCCGAAAGTGATCATGCCCATGACCGCCAGCACGCGCGCAACGGAGTCAAGCGGCATTCCGCGGCTTAACAGCGCTACAGCAAATGTCCAGCCGCTCATCAGCAGTACCCACAGCAACAGCGAACCTTCGTGCGCCCCCCAGGTAGCGGCCACGCGATACCAGACCGGCAGCGCGGAGTTAGAGTTGTTCGCCACATACAGCACGGTAAAATCGTTAACAACAAAGGCATGCACCAGAATCAGGAACGCGGCGAAGATCGACAGAAACAGCGCCCACGCCAGCGGGCGCGCCAGCGCCATGAGTCGCACGTCCTGGCGCGTCGCCCCCCACAGCGGCCACAGGCTCAGCACCAGCGCGATACCCAGCGCAAGGCACAACAGAAAGTTGCCAATTTCCGGCATCATCAGTGTTTATCCTTATAGGCCTCTGCCGGGCGATGGTGGTTTTCTTCCATCGCCGCTTTAACTTCTGGCGGCGTGTAATTTTCATCATGTTTGGCCAGTACTTCTTTCGCCACGATATGGTTGCCGGCTTCAAACTCTCCCTGGGCTACCACCCCCTGCCCTTCACGGAACAGGTCCGGCAGTATGCCGTTATAGCTGACGTCCACTACGCCACGAGCATCATAAAGTTTGAAGGTGACATTCAGCGTCCGATCGTCACGTTTCACCGAACCGGGCATCACCATGCCGCCCACGCGCAAGCGCTGGCCCGGCTCTGGCTTTCGCAGTTCAGCGCCTTTACCATAGAGAATTTCACCTGGCGTATAGAACAAATCAATATTGGCGCGCAGCGCATACAACACCAGCGTTACGGTCAACCCCAAACCGGCAATAACGGCGACGGCCAGGTAAAGCCGCGTTTTACGTCGTGAATTCACTTAAGCTTCCTCCGGTTCGTTATTCTGCCGCGCCGCGCGAATACGCTGTTCACGGGATGCCTGGCGACGCACGTCGGCCAGCAGCGCGCGGCGCTGCATAATGGTATGCCCAACCAACGCGATTAAAGAAATAAGGGTTGCCGCCACGGCCAGCCAGACGTAAAACGCATAGCCGCCCATCGCGGCAAACGCCTGCCAGCTTGCAAAAGCGCTCTGCATTACGCACTCCTCCCTTTTTGCGCCAGTGCAGCCACCCACGGACGACGGCGCTCCTGAATCAAAATTAAATTGCGCAGGCGCATCAACGCCAGCGTAACGAACAGGCTGAGGAAGCCCAAAATGCACCAGCGTAGCGGGATTCGCATGGCGGGATCGATAGTTTGCTGCATGTTCGTGGAGCCCTGGTGCAATGTATTCCACCACACCACGGAATAATGAATAATGGGCAAGTTGACCACGCCGACCAGGACCAGTATCCCGGCAGCGCGCCCGGCCAGGCGGCGGTCGTCAAAGGCGTTATAAAGGGCAATCACGCCCATATAGAGAAACAGCAGCACCAGCTCAGAGGTAAGACGCGCATCCCAGATCCACCAGGTGCCCCACATCGGTTTACCCCAGGCGGAACCGGTCACCAGCGCGATGAAAGTATAAACCGCCCCAACAGGGGCCATCGCGGCTACGGCCAGATCCGCCATTTTCATCTGCCAGACCAGGCCAATAAACGCGGCTATCGCCATAGAGGCGTAAATCCCCATCGACCATATCGCCACTGGCACATGCAGGTACATAATGCGGTAGCTCTGGCCCTGCTGATAATCTGCCGGCGCATAAACAAAGCCCCAAATACAACCTACCACCAGCAGGATGGCGCTCAGCAGCCAAAGCCAAGGAATGAAGCGCCCGCACAGGCTATAAAGCCGTTCCGGTTTAGCAAGCTGATGTAACGTTTTCCACATTGTAAATTGCTCACAAATTTCAAATTAACGCCGAGAATCCGCGCGTGATTCTCATCCCGAGTCCACCGTAGACGGCGACAGCCCCTTCGTTTTGCAGGCCGTTGTTTATTGCACGCTCACACGCAGCGCAGCGGCTGTCGCAAACGGACTTAGCGTTGCGCAACCGGCAAGAAAGGCACCGAGGATCGCCAGATAGCCGTTTACCGGCAGGTTCATCGCTGCCGCGTCCAGCGCTGCAGTGGCAAAAATTAATAGCGGTATCGTCAATGGCAACACTAACAAACTCAACAGCACGCCACCGCGGCGCAGCCCCACCGTTAGCCCGACCCCAATCGCGCCAAGAAAACTGAGCGTGGGCGTGCCAAGCAGTAGCGTGAGCGCCATCACTTGCCAGCTATGTACATCCAGCCCCAACAGTAGCGCCGCCAGCGGCGAGAGCAGCAGCAGCGGCAGGCCAGTCACGACCCAGTGCGCGGCCACCTTCGCCAGCACAACGGCAGGCAGCGGCAGCGGCAGCAACATAAGCTGCTCAAGCCCGCCATCCTGCCAGTCATCACGAAACAGTCGCTCCATCGCCAGCAGCGAAGAAAGCAGCGCCGCCACCCATACCACACCCGGCGCAATACGCGCCAGCAACTGCGGTTGCGGGCCAATACCCAACGGAAACAGGGTAATAACAATGAGAAAGAACCACAGCGGGTTGATAATTTCCGCGCCTTTGCGAAACGCCACACGCAATTCACGCCAGAAGATTTGCTGCATCATTGTGTCGCTTCCTCTTGCGTTAACGCGATATTGCGCAGCGGACAGGATAGCGGGCGCAACGCCTGGTGCGACGTGAGCAGCACGCTACCGCCCTGCCCTGCGTGACGTTCAAAGCAGCGCGTCAGTTTTTCAACGCCTGCGACATCCAGCGCAGTAAAGGGTTCATCAAGCACCCACAGGCTGGCGCGGCTAAGCCATAGCCGGGCAAGCGCTACGCGTCGCTGCTGGCCTGCGGACATTTGTGCGACCGGCACGTCTTCGTAACCTGCCATCCCAACGCAGGCCAGCGCCTGCCAGCGCGCATCCTGAGAACAGGAAGGATGGAAAAAACGCAGGTTTTCATCAGCGGTCATGACATTTTTAACGCCAGGCTGATGCCCCAGCCATAAAAGTTCACGATGAAAATCTTCACGCACGCGGTTAATTAACTCACCGCGCCAGCGCACGTGACCGGCTTGCGGGCTTGCCAGGCCGCTGAGAATGCGCAGTAGCGACGTTTTACCCGCGCCGTTGGCGCCCACGATCTGCACGACCTCCCCGGCAGCGACAGAAAAAGAAAGCGCGCTAAACAGCACTCTCTCATCGCGGACACAGGTCAGTTTTTGCGCATCAAGCATCGGGCAGAGGCTCCGTCTCATAAGAATTCGCGGCGCATAATATCACACACCCGGCGCTGGCTCTAAACCTGCGGTGCCCGACAGGTACTTATTAAGGGGTAAACTCTTTAACCAGATCAAAAAGAATTCAGATAGTTTTCGACGCCCGGCTACGCTTAACACAGAGGTTACAAACCAGCAGGACATTCATAATGGATACGTCACATGAAGACCAGGATATTCACTACGAGGAAAAACAGTTTCAGCGCCAGGATCAACAGATGCCGTCGCGAGCGATGGCGACCCATGAGCATATCCGCCACGACGGCGAAAAGGAGCTGGAACGCGATGCGATGGCTTTGCTGTGGTCAGCTATTGCAGCAGGGCTATCGATGGGAGCATCGCTGCTGGCAAAAGGCATGTTGCACATCCATCTTGGCGGCGTGCCGGCTGCGTTTTTACTGGAGTGCTTTGGCTACACGGTCGGCTTTATTATTATTATTCTGGCGCGCCAGCAACTGTTTACCGAAAACACCGTAACGGCCGTGCTGCCGTTTATGCATAAACCAACTGGTGGTAACTTACTGCTGCTGTTGCGTTTATGGGGGCTGGTGCTGCTCGGCAACCTGATCGGCACCGCGCTGGCGGCGCTGGTGTTTAATTTTATGCCGGTATTTGACGAAACAACCCACGCCGCCTTCAGCGAAGCAGGCGCGGTGGTGATGCGTAACTCTCCTGTAGAGATGTTTACCCGCGCCATCATCTCCGGCTGGCTGGTAGCAACTATGGTATGGATGTTGCCTGCCGCAGGTACAGCCAAAATTCTGGTGATTGTGCTCATGACCTGGCTTATCGCCGTAGGCGACACCACGCATATTGTGGTTGGAAGCGTGGAAGTTTTCTACCTGATTTTTAACGGCGAGGCGGCATGGCGCGAATTTCTCTGGCCGTTTGCTCTACCAACCCTTGCCGGCAATATTATTGGCGGCACCTTTATCTTTGCGCTGATTAGCCATGCGCAGATACGCAACGATATAGCCAATGAGAAAAAAGCGCAGCAAAAGAGGGAAGTGGATTAACTTACTGGCGACAGTTTGAGCAAACGGTCGGCTAAATGCTTAACGTCTTACGAAAAACGGGTATACTTGGCGACTCGCCGCATCAGGCTGCGTCGTCCCCTTAGTTAAATGGATATAACGAGCCCCTCCTAAGGGCTAGTTGTAGGTTCGATTCCTGCAGGGGACACCATACACACCTCTCCTGACATCTACCAAATTCAATAAAACCCTCTTATAATCAGTGAGAAACCCTCTATTCTGGCTATGCGACGTCAACTGATGTCTACCCATTTCAACGTGAATCAATAAACACTTGGGGGCCTTAGTGGGGGCTTATCCTGTTCAATGAAAAACGAGGCCCCCAAAAATGACCTTAAATGCGCGTCAGGTCGAGACTGCAAAGCCAAGAGACAAAGCCTATAAGCTCGCTGATGGCGGAGGACTCTATCTCATGGTCAATACTAACGGTTCAAAGTACTGGCGCATGAAATATCGATTTGCCGGGAAAGAGAAAAAGCTCTCATTCGGAACCTACCCGGACATCTCACTTTCGGAAGCTCGCACTAAACGAGATGAGGCAAGAAAGGTATTGGCGAATGATAAGGATCCCGGAGAGGTCAAAAAAGCCACGCAATTAGCTAAAAAACTCTCGGTTACCAACACATTTGAAGCAATAGCTCTCGAATGGTACAGTGCAAAAGTATCTGGTTGGTCAAAGAGTTATGCTGATTACGTCAAGCGAGCTTTTAAAAATAATGTCTTCCCCTATCTAGGCTCTCAGCCAGTTAATGAAATAAAACCACTGGAGCTTTTGTCCGTATTACAACGAATGGAAAAGCGGGGAGCGCCTGAGCTTGCAAGCAAAGTACGCCAGCGTTGTAGTGAGGTTTTTCGGTACGCGATTGTTACAGGTCGTGCCGAATACAACCCTGCTGCTGATCTTGGTAGCGCTTTGCAAGGCCATGAGAAAAAGCACTATCCCTTCCTTACCGCCGGTGAGCTGCCGGAGTTTTTGCAAAAGCTATCAAGCTACTCTGGAAGTCTTATTACTCTTCTTGCAACCCGTTTGCTCATGCTGACAGGCTTGAGAACAGTAGAGTTACGTCTGGCTGAATGGAGTGAAATTGACTTCGATAATCGTATCTGGGAAATTCCCAAAAATAGAATGAAAATGAAACGTCCTCATGTAATCCCGTTATCGGCTCAATCCTTGAGCGCTCTTCATCAACTGGAAGAACTAACAGGAACCTACCAGCTTATTTTTGCAGGGCGCAACGATGTTAACAAAGCGATGAGTGAAGCTAGCGTCAATATGGTCATTAAAAGGATTGGCTATGATAAGAGAGCGACTGGGCATGGTTTTCGCCATACCATGAGTACCATTTTGCATGAACAGGGCTTTAATACAGCCTGGATCGAGATGCAGCTCGCTCACGTGGATAAAAACAGCATTCGCGGCACATATAACCATGCACAGTATCTGGATGGAAGACGAGAAATGATGCAGTGGTACGCTGATTATATTGACAAGCTTCTCAGTTCATCGACAAAAAGTTAGTGGTTGTTCACCCGCACCTGAAGGTGCGGGGAACGCAATTCTTTTATTTTTTGTTTGTTCTATAACCTTCTGGCATATTTACCGCGCTGCATGGACTTTAGCGTGAAGCGATCCAGTACTGCTTTCCCTGTCGGAGCAAGTTCAGGTAAGCAAGACGTTCGGTCAGATCACGTCGTATTGTTTTTTCGCAAATGTTAAATTCGTCACCAAGGCTCCTGACGGTCAGTGACTCGCCATTGTTGAGGCGGGTTGACCTGATCCCCGTTGATTAATACACCGCGATGTTTGTAATGCCTTCATCAGCAACGTAAGGGTCCCCCTATTAAGAAGCGTTTTTACAACAAAAAACCTTCACATGACCGAACGCCGTTTTCCATTCAAGTTACAAAGTGCCTCATCAGCACGATAAACCTCGGCACGGAAGGCTATTCACTTCACATTTAGCATCCTCAAGTACTTACTTTTTCTATTCACGCAGGAAACACAGTGGTATTGTTTTAAGCTAATATCGATGATGTGATACGTACCGCCAAACATTGGATGGTAGCTTGTTGCTTTCATGAGTCATTTTTCCGTACAGCTGAAAGCGCAATCGACGCAGGGACTTAAAATGACCGGAGTATCTAGCGATCAATACGCTGCTGGTGAACAGGGCTTAGGGTATATCTATCAGCCTCGTTTTGCGCTACTTAAGCTTCTTCAGTGGCCAGAAGATACATCTGTTTTGATCGAAAAAGATGATGACCTAGACTTCGTTAGTTTTGATGGTGTCAAAACACTGGCATCGCTCAAACACAAAGGGGATGGGGATACTCTAACCGACCTGTCTACCGATTTCTGGAAGTCAGTCCGCATCTGGCTTGACCGCTATAATCGTGATGGTAAAACCGAAGCAAATCTTCGTTTCTTTTTGTTTACGACCGGATCTATCTCAAACTCCTCGTTCCTGCAACACTTCTTAGTCGAACCGCCAACAAAAGACGATGATTCAGTATCAATAACTCAAATCACCAACACAGCTCTGGCTAGAAGCAAGTCAAAACTGATCACGGCAATAGCTGATGAGTTCAATAAACTGACTGATGAGCAAAAAGATGACTTCTTATCACGGATAATCATATTTGATGGCGGGCCTCGCATTGAAGACCTCCCAACAATTATCAAAAATCAACACATGCGTATAATTAGACGCGATAACCGAGACGCTATTTTTGAACGACTTGAAGGGTGGTGGAATAACACGATAGTCGATCTGCTAACAGGGAAACGTAAAGAGGCGATTTTTGGTTATGAGATTTCCGACAAACTTGCAGCATTTTCTGAAGAGTACAAATCGGACAATCTGCCGATTACGTTCAGAGGAAAAATGCCCGTTGGAGAAATCGATGCGATGAATGATCCCAGGCTCTTTGTTGTGCAACTCCGTGAAATAGGGGTTTCCTCTAATCGTATCCGAAACGCTATTCTCGACTACTACCGAGCATTTGAGCAGCGTTCTTCGTGGGCGCGTGAAAACCTTTTGGTAACAGGAGAGATGGAAGATTATGAAGACCGCCTTGTTGATGAATGGAGTCGCTATAAAGACGTCGTTTTTGAAGAATTAGATGAAAATTCAGCTGACGAAGTACTTATTACTGCGGGAAAAGCATTGTATCAATGGGCCGATCTTGAAAGTGGTAATATTCACTCATTGCGAATCCGAGAACGAGTGTCTGAGCCTTATGTAGTTCGAGGAGGATTTCACATCCTTGCGAACAGTAGACCACTACCCAAAATTTTCTGGCATCCCCACTTCCTAAATAGAGTTGGTCAATTGTTGGGAGCCCAAGCATGAAGCAATGGGATCAGCGTCCATTCGAGATAAGGAATCTTTTCAATCCTGCATTTTGTGGTGTTGTACTATTCAGAGCAATGCAGAGCTACGAAGAGGAAAACTCACAGGGCATGCCATTTTCTCTCGCTTTTTTAGTTTTACCATTATGTCTGCAAAAAGATTCTCGCCAAGTGTTTTCTGAACATCCTCGCCGCTACCTTTTGAAAACTATAGAAAACAATCCCAAATTACTCATTAATTTTGCTAACCGCGTCAATAATATGCTGCCATTTACGCTTGAAGCTTTTGGAGTGCTCATGGAACGAGGATGTTTTGTAGTAACGCAAGACGGCCGATTGAAAACAATACCTAATAAAGTTCGCAAATCGGTCATAGGGACTGAAGAATCAATCTCATGCCAGCGTGTCGCGCGCTATATAGGAAAAGAATTTGCCCGTATTGCAGATCGCGTTACGGTGTACACGACCTTTGGAATACGCCCATGAAAATTAAGTCGATTCATGTCTACAGCCATGATGGCCAACGTCGGGACCTGCAATTTAAGGTTAATGGTTTAAATGTGATTACTGGCCGTTCCTCAACCGGTAAATCAGCTCTTTCTGAGATCATTGAATACTGTATGGGTCGATCTACTTTTAACGTACCAGAAGGTATTATTCGCGATAAAGTGTCATGGTTCGCAGTCATTTATCAATTTTCACAGGAACAAGTACTAATCGCGAAACCAACACCAAATGCAGGAGCCACAAGCTGTGGCACCGTTATGCTGCGACGAGGAAATAAACTGACCGCACCAAATTTCAAAGACCTCTCGGTTAACACCGATGATGATTCTGTAGTCGCACTGTTGTCACGATTACTTGGCATCCGCGAGAACCGTACAGACGTGGCAATTGGGCACAGCAGAGAAAGCTTTGAAGCAAACATCAAGCATACTTTTTATTACCTTTTCCAAAAGCAGGGCCTTGTAGCAAATAAAGATCAACTTTTTTATCGACAAAATGAGGCATTTCAGCCACAAGCTATTCGCGACACATTACCGATTCTTTTAGGTATTTCATCAAATGATCGCTATGAACTTGAGGCCAAACTCCGAACAGCGCAACGAGATCTGAAAATCAACGCCAAACGTCTTGAACAAGCTCGCGATACAATCGATACATCACTGCTAAAAGGTTCTGGGCTTTTATCTGAAGCCAGAGCCGTGGGTATCATCGCACAAGACAAAGAGAGAATCGGAACTGACGAAGTAATTAATGTTTTGCGTTCTGCAATGCAATGGATTCCGTCCCCCCTACCTGAAGACGATGGACATAGAATATCCATTCTTGAAAATGAAATTGCTGGTTTACGACAAGACAGACGTCAGATCCAGTCCCGAATTGATTCTGCTCGGATGTATGCCAAGCAATCAGGTAATTTTGAAAACGAAGTTTTAGAGCAGCAAGACCGATTATCTTCTATCAAGGCTCTACCGAAAAATCCGGAAACTGGTGAATGGCAATGGCCATTCTGTGAAACAAATTTAGCACTGGAATCTCCAATTGCTAAAGCACTCCTGAGCGAACTAACAACTCTCGACGCTGAAATGAGCATTGTGGCTGGCCAACGCCCTAAAATGGATGCTTATCTTACTGAACTAGAAGATGAGGTTCAGACCATTGTAAGTTCGATAAGAGCCAAAGAAGTCGAGCTTGCTGCGGCAATCGCGGCAAACGAAGTTATTGAGCAATTAGGCACTCGCAATAATGCTGCGGCAAGAGTAATTGGTCGTATAAGTTTGTTCCTTGAAGACCTTGTACCTAACTCAGAGCTGGCCACATATGAAGCAGAAAATCGTCGTCTAAAGCTCAAAGTCGAAGACCTACAAAGGAAAGTTGGAGCTGATAGCAGCCATGAAAGACTCATATCTATTCTGAATAACATTTCGTCACAGATTACACGCTACATCCAGGCTTTTGATGCAGAATTTCAGGGACTCCCTGCACGGTTTGATCTAAGCCAAATGACTATTATCTTTGATCGTACAGATCGTCCGGTACCAATGAGTCGAACTGGCGGTGGCGAAAATCATCTCGCTTATCACCTGTCTGCCTTGTTAGCCCTTCATCTCTTTGCTTCAAAGAACAATTGCCCCATTCCTCAGTTTCTTTTAATTGATCAGCCTACCCAAGTTTATTTCCCTTCTGAAAAAATTTACCAGGAAGCTGATGGTACTGTTCAGAAAACGGAAGCTGATGCTGACTTAGCAGCAGTACGTAGACTGTTTGCGTTACTGCTGAAGTTTACACAAGAAGAAGTCCCAGGCTTCCAGCTTATCGTGACAGAGCACGCAAATCTTCGCGACCAGTGGTTCCAGGATGCTTTAACCGAGCTTCCCTGGACCAAGCCCCCTGCCCTAGTACCAGAAGACTGGCCTTTACCGTCAGAATTACCAAATTAAGCACGAGTTTTGAAAATCCCCGCATCTTTGGTTCGATTGCGAGTCTTGCACCAAATTCATATCAACGGACCTCCATGGAGGTCCGTTTTTGCATTCTAAGCCCGCCGAAATCAACACTTCTACAATACCTTAACTCCACCTGATCTGCCCCCAGGATTAGATACAACCGCCAGTTAATAATGGCGGTGCATGACCCTGCCTCCGAATATGCTCAAGTCATAATCAGGAATAACCGGCTTCAATCTGGCTGGATACTTCTCATCATCTTCTTGGTTCACATGACCTCCTTTTACCCATTTTTCCTTCTGAAGGACCTCAGCCCCAAAGCCTTCACCCGATGTTTGATAGCAGGGATCGTCCTGTGGGGAAGCCTCTCCCGCACACCTGGAACACCTCTTTCAGGATATATATCCCTTAATACGCAATCCTCAACTGGCTGCCAGAGCCGGGCCTCAGTCAGCTCCATTTTTCCGGCCTGGGCAAAAATGGCCTCCCGGGTACGATCCGGCAGCGACGCTTTTATTTTATCAATCCCTTTACTGTAGTGCGCCTGCATCAACACCAATTCCCATTCCGACCAGGGTCTGTTTTTCCCTGTTCCAAGGTCAAATTTGACCACTGCCGCCCTCACCGCGCTGACGCTTCTGCCCAGTCTGGTAGCAATTTCTTTTGTTGGCAGATTTCTGTAATGTTTTTCCAGAAATGCTTTCTCTTCACTGCTCCAGCTACTGCGACTAGTGAGCCCGGCAAGGGACGCCTGCCGGAAGATAGCCTTGCGTGAACGCCCGGGCAAGAGTGATATGACATACTCTATGCCTTCTGCATAGTGGGTCCGGAGCAATGCCAGCTCCTTTTCTGACCAGGACTGTGCGACGCCCTGGGACAGACCTAAAAGCTGAACGATTCGGGCCACTCCATGGGCAGACCGGCCAAGCCGCTCCCCGATTTCACGGGCAGACAGCTGACCATAGTGTTGTTCCACAAACGTAATTTCGGTGGCCGTCCACTGTGTCCGGTGATTACGGTGTCGCTGTGTTTTACCCACCCCGTCAGTTCCTTTTACATCACTCACGATGTTTTTCCTGCGCCAGCATATAGACTTGAGCCCGGAGGTGCTGCTCAGCCTGCTGAATCTGCTGCTGACGCTGCGGAGAGTCTTCAGGGAGCAGCTTCAACTGCCGAAGCTGTTCTTCCACCGGCACGGTCTGCCGGAAGCTTGTCAGCATGCCAAAGACCTGCGATTTAAGTTCACTGACGGTGATGTATTTTCCCTTCTGACCATCAAGTGCATTCAGTTTATCGGCAAGAGCCTGAAGCTGCGTCATACCTTCATGCCAGCCGTTCGTTTTATCGACAGGAAGTACTGAGATATTAATCTGCTGCTGCCACTGCTGTACCAGGGTCTTAGCCTGATCCGGCCACAATAGCTTAACCTGTTCGATGAGTTTTCTGCTGTATGCAATATCCCAGTCAGGAGGCAACTTATCCAGTCGGGCAAGCTGATGCTGTGTCTGTGCGATAAGGTCCTGCGGTAACGAAGTCTGCTGACGCAACATCCCCAGTTGTTCAGACGTGAGAGGTGCAGGGAACGGAGCCAGTGAAGCAGCAAGCTGAGTCTGTAGAGGGTCTGGACGGTGTAGAAAATGCCAGCTCCACGCTGAGACTATGCTTATCACCAGCATGGTACACATGCCGGCAGCGAAGGATTTCCACTTTTTAACCGGTATGAGACGACAATAAGTCAGTCCGCCTGGTGCTGAT
>NZ_JAEPBH010000028.1 GCF_016632365.1 Tenebrionibacter intestinalis
TGAGCATCCATGCCCGCCCTGAACTCCGGGCACACTATATGTTATGTCAACGACACAACCTCGCGAATAAAATCAGACGATCTATTTCGCTATTCGAATCAGAAACATACCATTAACAGTTAAGGGATAGCTCATCACCGGTACTTAAGTCCAGGTAATAAGCCGAATGTCCATGTAGCTATTATCCTCATGATTTTATAGACTATCTCTCCGACAGCATCGTTTGCGGCAGTTAAGCATCCCCCTCCGATTCATCAATATAAATTTATGGTCAGGCAATGAAAAAAGAAGCCGTTACGAGCAAGAACGGATCAGGATCAGAAGAAACGCGCGAGGCGGAATTCGGCTTCTATGAGTTTTTCGCCGGTGGCGGCATGGCCCGGGCCGGCTTAGGAAAAAAATGGCGATGTCTGTTCGCCAACGATATGGATCCGATAAAAACGGCGAGTTATATCGAAAATTGGGGATCCGAACATTTTGATGGCCGCGATGTACGTGAAATAAAACCAGACGATTTAACAGGATCCGCAGATTTAGTCTGGGCCTCATTCCCCTGTCAGGATTTGTCTCTGGCTGGTAATGGACTTGGGATCGGCGAAATCGGCGCTAGTGAGGATGAAACCACGCGTTCCGGCGCAATATGGCCTTTTCTTTATCTAGTAGACAAACTTAAAGAGGGAAATCGGAAGCCGCCGATACTGATTCTTGAAAATGTCCTTGGGCTGCTGACATTGGATCAGGGACGGCATTTCGCTGCGATATGTCGTCAGTTAAGTAAAATGGGCTATCGCTATGGCGCAATGATCATCGATGCAAAGCTCTTTTTGCCTCAATCCAGACCCCGCGTGTTTATTGTTGCGATTAGCCGTCAGTTCTCCGTTCCTGCATCTTTACTTTCAAAAGAACCTCTAACGCAATGGCATTCTTCTTCGCTTCTTCGCGCCTGCGAAGCGCTTCCAGCGGAGACGCTCGGCGACTGGATCTGGTGGACGCCCGGCGATGCGCCGGGTTCGAGAACAAAGGAGCTTACCGACCTTATTGATTGTGAAGATCAAAACACATTATGGCACTCTGCCGATGAAACCCAAAGACTGATCGATATGATGGCTCCGGCGCATCTGACACGTTTGGCGAAGGCGCGGGAATCAGGAGAAACGACAATAGGCAGTCTTTATCTTCGCATGCGCAGAGAAAAAGGCGTTAACCGGCAACGAGCAGAAATCACGTTTTCTCCTGTTATCGGTTGTCTGAGAACGCCGAAAGGCGGCGCATCCCGCGCCCGTATTATTGTCGCCGATAAAGGCGAGGTAAAAACGCGCCTGCTGTCGGTTAAAGAAGCGGCGGCATTGATGGGGCTGCCGGAAGATTTTATCCTTCCGACCGCGTATCAATCAGCGTTTAAGATCATTGGCGACGGACTTGCCGTTCCTTCCGTCCGTTTTCTGGCCGAGCGCATACTAGAGCCTCTGGCGGCATCGGTCCGAAACGACAGCCATCAGACGGAGAACAGATAAGCATGAACTGGACGCTGCCCGTAACACCTGATGGTTGGGAAAGTAAGCTAGTCGATTATTTTCTCCGTTTCGGTGCCGACGGCGACGCACAGGATATTCGTTGGTTTGAAGTGACGCCGTCGACGCTCTCGGCGGCATTCGCAGGAAGCGGCGTCGGTGCGGATGAAATAGAAGAAGCATTTCGGACCTGTATGTCGAACATACCGGATCTGCCTCAGCGCCTTGAAAGCGGCATGATGGAAAGATCCAATGACAAATCGCCCGGATATTTCACTTATCTTGTCATGACGCTACTTATCAGCAGTCAATTCGATGCCCAAGAAGGACACAATAACTTTCGCCTGAAGTTACAGAACTGGCTGCGGACCGGACATAGCTATCAGAATCTGGCGGGCGTTAACGCCATGTGGGAAGCGCTGGCCGGTTGGCTTGAACGACGAGTTCAGAAAGGAGAACCTTATCGCCGACTGTGCCTACCGGAGATCCCCCCAAGCTGGAGCCATATCGGATATACCCTGCGTCTGGCTTTTCCCGGGAAAGCGGATGTGTGCTTGATGCGCCGTGTTCTTACGAGTCATCCGCAAACCATTTCCAGTCCACGGCTGTTGATCAGCTATTTTCAGGTCGCTATCCAGAAAGAGAACGCCTCTCACGCTCATGCGCTGAAACAGGCGTTTAGCGAGTTTAAAGACGCTTGGTTTTCAGGACGCAGAGCGTTTGCCGACATGCCTTTCTGGCGTTTGCGACAGAGGGCTATAGCGTTGATCTCCGATGTTGAGACGCGTAAGGCGTTCATCGATATGCGCGTCGATTTCGACGGTTCGCGATGTTACTTCAGCGCCGCAAGCGAGAATGACGAAAGCGTTTTCGCCCCTTCGTTGTCTGACGCGTTATTATCGGCTTCTGCGGGAAATAGCTATAATTTGGGCATCGCCACGCAGAGCGGCCTGCTTTTTTTCCATCAAGTCGGCCATGGATACTGGAGAGCTATAGCCGCTCCCGATGCGTTTTCTTTCAAATTTCACATCGCGTTATCCTGTAAATACGCTGCGCGCGCGAGCCAATATTTTGACGATGCGCTCACAGAAAACGACTGGATTCTGACGTCGCGTCCGCAGAGTCGTCATGCGGCGATGGAAATATTTCGTGCGCTGAAAACATCATCAACTACGCTGGATGAACAGATCTCCCGCTTACAGCTTTCCGGTGGCATCCGAGTGCCGGGCGGGTGGCTGGGACTACCCGCTTTTCTACCAACCGTACATTCAGACACGCAAAATTACAGAATTTACTCGCCTCAGGGAAACGGCGCGAAAGTTAGCGTCAGGGAAGAAGATGGACGCTTGACGTCATCAATGCCTCTTAACGGCGTGTTTATTATCGAACCTGAGCTGGAAATCGGCGAGAAAACGCCGCCATGGCGACAACGGGCGCGTTTTTTCGAGCGCGCCGTTCCTCGTCCTGCGCAGGAAGA
Source organism: Tenebrionibacter intestinalis (assembly GCF_016632365.1). Taxonomy (GTDB): domain Bacteria; phylum Pseudomonadota; class Gammaproteobacteria; order Enterobacterales; family Enterobacteriaceae; genus Tenebrionibacter; species Tenebrionibacter intestinalis. The sequence continues at coordinate 2,989 of NZ_JAEPBH010000028.1, forward strand.
TAGCGCCAGATATCGCCTCGAACCTCTTACCGATTGGAAGACGTCTCCCCTGACAACGCCGGCATTCCACATTGAGCTCCCTCTGACGACAGAAAATAACGATGAACGTCTCGAACATCTCCTTGAAGCGATTTACGCAAGCGGCACCAGCGGATGGGAGGAAATCGAATTGGTCGCGCTTCTGGAACGCGCTGCAGACAGCGTCAATGTGTGGCATTTGATTCGCTGTTTGCATGACGCAGGTCTGATAGAACCGCGCTTACGCCAAGGCTGGAAAGGTCGAGTATGGACGTTAGTCAAACCTTCGCTGTTTCGTATCCGCAATGGGGATAACAGCATGATTGTCGTGGAAGGCGCTACCTGCGCCAGCCTTATGGATGATTTTCAAAAAGCGGTCTCCGGGCTGGGCGGAAAATGCTTTCGTCGCAGCGGCGTAAGCGTCTGGTCTCCTCCCATATGCGGCGCGGAGATCGATGATCCTGTCGAGTTGTCCCGAGTTATGGAATGGCCGCTTATTGATACATCGTCAACGCCTGATATGACGCCGCTCGCGTTAACCTCGACCTGTCGTACCGCCGAATTCCACCTTCAAGCGGCAGTGTGGGACTGGCGTTCAGGGCGTTTCTCTCCGCATGCGGCCTCCGATAACGCCTCGACGCTTTTAACGCGCCATGTCCATCCGGGCGGGCGCGATCATGACGTATACAAGGTTGTTTCCCGGCGCAAAATGGCGTTTTTCTTATCCCGAACCGCCGCGATTATCGCCGCGAATGTGAGTGCGCGCCGCCCGACATTCAGACGCGTCGGGAATCATCGCTTTATTTGCCTTGTCGACGATTGTGGTTTGCCTGACGCGCTGGCGATGGGATTACGACGCAGCGTGCTCAGAAACGGCGGCCCAACGGAAGCCGGATACGCTTATCCTATCGACGACGTCGCTTTCCGTTGGCTGAATCGACTGCTTCCCGGATGCTTCGCTCCATTCCCGCCGGATGACGGCGATGACGCAAATCGTTTAGTTGCAGCAGCGCGCCATTCCGGCGGGAAAACGCGCCTGCGGTGGCAAAACGGACGTCTGGCGTTATAGGCTGAAAAATAAGGAAAAGAATAATGAAAGATCTTCCCTGGTATATTGGCCGATACGATCGACGAAACGATCGGTTCTCGTATTTTAAAGTCGTCGCTCAGCAAACGGAAAATGGTTGGCACGCAATCGACAACCCTAAAAAAATGTTTCCTCGTACAGGTGAAGTCGAACTTACCGGATTCGACGCGTCTCAGCTTCGTCCAAACGACTGGATCGTCTTTCAGGTAGATACTAATACGCGCAGCAAATTGACGAGAGCGAAACATCCTCGCCGTATTTATCCTTATTATGATTTATCCTCGGCGCAGTCTCTTCAGAAAGCTCGCCATCGTCTGAGCCTGGAAGGCATCGAAACGTGCGGCGAACCGGGGCAATGGACTATTCGCTTCGAGGCGGGCGGAGTCATTCTGGCAAACCTGACAGAGTCGAAACCAGGTTTTTTTATTTTGTCACGGAATCAGTACGTTGCCGAATATGCATTTAATAACAGCGGAATCATCTCCGTATCCGGTCTGTCTGAAAATAACAAAATATTTTATATGCCGGACGCAGATGCCTCGCCCACGCGACGCCATGACTGGACACCTGACAAACATTACATTGACAATGCCGTTCAGCTTATCGCCGGAACCGACTCGTCAACGCAGATCGCTTCATGGCTTCGCAAGCATGTCGACGAGCAAAACGGAAAATTGAAATCCGGCGTCGACGATCTGTTGGCTGCCGCTCAGATTCTCCGATCCGGAGAGTTGGCGAAAAAAATAGAAGAAGAGGACGCGCTGGCCCGGGAACTCGCCCAAGCGGTGTTGAATGACGAGCGTATCGCCGCTCAGCTTGAACGCCAGATACAAAGCATCGCGGAAGAAGAACGGGACAGGTTGCGTGCCGAACAACAAAAAGCGCTCAACGAAGCTTTTTGCGCCGAGCATCTGCGCCGTAGCGAAGCGATTGAAGCGGAAATGACGGTCTTTCAGACGGAGAGAAAAAGCGAGATCGAACAGCAAATCGCGCAATTACGTTTGGACGAAGAAGAAAAATTACAAAAGGAATTCGAAGAAAAGCAGTTAAGCATAGAAAAAACGTTAAAACATGAAAAAGACGCTCTCGAAAGCGAAATCAACCGGCTGAAAAACGCCGCCGCAGATTTATGCCGTCAAAACGAAAGTCAGCGCCGGACGTTGTCTTCTCTGGAGATCAAACGCGAAGCGTCTTCAGGCGCGCTTCGGGAAGTTGAAGAGCGCGTTGCGCTGGCGCGGATCGAACTTGAGAAAATCAATGCCGCTATTGCTGAAAAAGCGCGTCGAATGGCGCATTCGGCGATCCCTGCGATATGTCTTCCCGCCGAAGCTAAAACAGTTTCCCACGCAGAACTGGGCCGTATCATCAGTGAAAACAAACTACTGACGCACGAAGGAAAAATACTGATGGAGCAATTCCTGGCGTTGACGCTTGCCGGCGAATGCCCGTTGCTCTACGGCTCTGAAACACAGGACTTCCTGGCTATCGCCGCGTCGCTTATTTCTTCAGGACGCGCTATCCGACAAATTGCCGATCCGACGATAATTTCCTATGAGGATCTGTGGATCCGCGCAGGAAATAATCTGGCGACGCCGCTTTATCAAGGATTGTTATTAAGCGACGCCCATCGTCCCCGAACAATTCTTGCCGTCATCGAACGTGTCGAATGCTCCGCCGCGCGTTTCTGGCTGCCTGCTCTGAAAGAGGGGTTGCGTAATGGCGATCTGCCCCGACGATTCCTGGTGTGCGGCACAATTACGAATGAAGATAACGAGGAAGCGGAAAAGATAAAGGAGGAACATCTTTTTCTGCCGGTGGAAAACATTGTCGTTCGAAATGCGATTACGCGCGCGCCGCTTTATCTCTCCGCCAGACATCATAGCGAACTAACGCCCGAAGCCGCGCCGCCAGAATCGCTTGCGGAAAAACTTGCCATTGCGGATGAAATGTCGGGCGATCGTCTGAACGTGGTAAATACGTTGCGGGCGACGAAAGCGGCGCTGGAGGTCGGGTTGGCCGTCGACGAAGACAAAACGGCGCATCAAAAGCGATTAGTCGATTTATTCGCAAATTTGCAAAATAGCGAAATCTGCGCTCCATAAATTACAGGAGAAGGAAATCATGTTAGATCCGATTGGCGGCTTTCGCCGTATTCAGGATTTCTTTATATCATATATTGAAACCAGTTTCCGAATTGCCGATCCGTTCGTCGCGGCGTCAAGGCGCGAATTGCTGAACAGCAGCGGAGAGTTCGCCGCAGAGCCCTATATTGAACCCGTTTTACGGTATGAGTCTTCGGATAAAACTCTTGAAGATTTGGCCGATATGGAAAACGGTCCGTTAAAGAGCTTATCGCAGGAAGGCCGAAAAGCGTTCGTCGAACTAGCGTTATCCGGTTTGTTTGATTCAAAATCCGGCGACGCGTCTTGGCGGCGTCGGTCAGTCCATGCGCCTTATATTCATCAGGTGAAAATGCTGGAACGAGGCATTCGTGCCGGTCGCCCTGGCATAGTGACATCCGGGACGGGATCGGGAAAAACGGAAAGCTTTATGTTGCCCATACTGGCCGCATTATCGAATGAGGCGATCGGTTGGCCCGCTCCCCGCGACAGTTACCTGCAAAATCGCTGGTGGCATAACGCGGAAGCGAACTGGGTTTCTCGTCGTAAAGGAGAAAAACGCCCGGCAGCAATCAGAGCGTTAGTGCTTTATCCGATGAACGCTTTAGTTGAAGATCAAATGGCGCGTTTGCGCAAAACGCTGGATTCCGATGAAGCGCGACAGACGATGGAACATCGTTTCGCCGGAAACCGCATCTTCTTCGGACAATATACCAGCGCCACGCCGGTTACCGGTTATGCCAGCCATCCTCGCCTTTCCGGCGATCGTACGGAGAAAAGCCGCCGCGCCCGCAACCTTGAAAAATTACGTAAGGCGTTGAACCGAATCGATTGCGATCAACAGGCCGCTCGCGCATTCGACAAGGAAAAAGAAAAATCGTCGGAGAAGACCCGATATATCTTTCCTTCAACAGACGGCGGCGAGATGGTTACTCGTTGGGATATGCAGGCCGCTCCGCCTGACGTACTCGTCACCAACGCTTCCATGCTGGGAGCGATGCTTTCGCGAGAAGTCGAAGACGCTATTTTCGACATGACGCGCGAATGGCTTATGAGTAATGAAGACGCTTACTTCTATCTGGTATTCGATGAATTACATTTAATGCGCGGCTCCGCAGGAACGGAAACCGCAATGTTGATTAAGTCGCTAATCATTCGACTAGGACTCGACGATCCGAAGCACCGCTATAAGCTGCGTTTGCTGGCGTCTTCCGCGTCTTTGCCGATGGAAGGCGCGGATGGAGAACAATCGAGAAAGTATCTACGCGATCTCTTCGCTCCCTTCGGCACTTGTCGCGATCCCCGGGATGAGGGCAGCGACTCTCCGGAATTCTGGCGTAACTGCGTCGTTGAGGGTACCCCCTTCATACCTGAACCAGAAAGTAAAGTTGACGCGCGGCCTTTTGCCGCCCTGATGCGGATGGCGCTTACAGGTCAAGGCGACGTTGTCCGCCGCTTAAAGATGACAGACGAGTTTGAGCGAGCTTTAGTTAACGCTTTTCAGGCTCTTGGCGTAAAAGAGCGAAATAGCCGTCAAGGCGTTAAGTTGGCGGCGGAAACCGCAGCCGCGTTATTAACCAACGCCTGCATTGAAAAAAAAGGCGACAAGCCGCGCGCCACGTCTCCCAAGCATATCATCGACAAAATTTTTCTGGCGGAAAGCCTGGATGGAGAGAAGGAATCTGAACTCGCGTTACGCGGATTAATGTTGTTACGCGCGCTTCCGGATTCCGTACTTGACTGCGATAAACCTGACGCCGCTACGCCGGCTTTTCGCGCGCATACGTTCGTCAGAAATATTGAAGGTTTCTTCGCGTCGGTCTCGCCCGGAGAGCGAAAAGCGAAATTCGCCGATTTTTGCCTAGAACGCGGCCTGTCGCACGCGCCTTCAACCTCACAAGAAAAGCGTGGTCGGCGTTTATTCGAAATGCTTTACTGCGAAGCTTGCGGTGATTTACTGCTTGGTGGTCAGAGGGGACAAAATTGCGGAGGCGCTACGGTAGAACTATTACCCTCGACGACCAATCTTGAAAATCTTCCCGAACGTCCCGGCGCGGAATATTACGATGATATGGCGCTGGATGAGTTTGCGGTTTTCTGGCCTGTTGAAAAAACGCCCGCTCCCAGTGAAAAAGGATGGGATGTATGGCAGAAAGCGACGCTGAATCCTGTTACAGGCATTGTAACTGTAGGGCAAGAAACATCGCAGAAGAACGCAGAGGCGGTTCGCGGACATCTCTATTTTCAGAACCCGCCCCCGGCGAAAAAAGGAGAACCGGTAAAACCGCCTTCCGCGCAACCTTTTTGTTGCCCTAACTGCGGTATCGATTATTCCAGTCGACCGGCAACCAACCGCGCCAGAACGCCCATTCGCGCATTCCGTACCGGCGTGACGAAATCATCTCAACTGGTGGCGACGGAGCTATTCGAATTGCTGCATGCGATCGGCGCTGATGCGAAGAGTATTGTCTTTTCGGATAGCCGACAGGATGCGGCGTCGATGGCGCTGGAAATTGAACGTCTGCACTTACGCGATTTGCGAAGGGAAATACTGGTCGCAGCCGCCAGAGCGATGATCAGCGAGGCGGAAAAAGAATATATTCCAGAAGAAGAATTTAAAGAAAAAAGAGATAAAGCGATACAAGCTGGGGATGATGATGAACTCGACAGGCTATATGAGCTCAAAACAAGGCAAAAAGGTATTGCGAGCCTTTGTAAATTCAGACGGGTAAAAATAGATAGCTTACTAGAGTCAGAAGGAGATTCTATCGGAAGAATATCCTCAGAATTGGCTGGATTGGGAATATCGCCTTACAAATATCGCCCGAGCGCTGATGGAGACGACACAACTGTCTGGCATAACAATTTTGTAAAAGATAAACACATCGTTAAATACCACGAAAAACTTTCCTTGTCTGACAGGTTGGCGATCAAGCAGAGGATAATTGACGATCAATCCGAATTAATAGATGACGTCATTTTCGCCAATACTTTTTTCGCGTTAGAGGAAACGGGTCTGGCGTATCCCTGCGTCTCGGATAACGAGGATACGCCCGAACTCGACGCCTGGTTAAGAGTCTTTGCCGGTGTTTATCGCATAAAAGAAAACAAATATGTCGATCCAGAACAATCCGACGGCTGGTACGTTGGAGAAGATATTAAAAAAGCGAAAGTCAAGCGCGTCGCCAGAGCCGTATTCGGCGACGACAAATATCTGGATAATTTGACGCTAGTCTTAAATCAGTTCGCTGATCGAGAGCATACGGCAGGGCTATTCAATATTGGCAAATTGTTCCTCAAGGTAGCGAAATCAGGCGATCCCTACTGGCAATGCGGCAACTGTGGGCGGATCCACTTACATTTAGGGTTTAAACGTTGTACCCGTTGTGCGGAACCGCTTGATATCACTCCCAAAGATTCTGTTGAAACGCTATGGGAACAGAATTTCCTTGGCAAACGCATTGTACGCGGCGAACGGGACGGCGTTAAGCGATTTCGATTGAACGTTGAAGAATTGACAGGGCAGACTGATGACTTTTCCGATCGACTTCGTAAATTCAAAGGGATTTTCGTCGATAAGATGAGCGAACTTGAAAAACTGGACGCCGAGATCGATATGCTTGCCGTCACCACGACAATGGAGGTTGGCATCGATATCGGTTCGCTTCAGTCGGTTTATCAGGCCAACATGCCGCCTCAGCGTTTCAATTACCAGCAGCGCGTCGGTCGGGCCGGGCGGCGCGGTCAGGCTTATTCTTTTGTCATTACGTTTTGCCGTGGACGGACTCACGACGCCTATTATTTCGCCCATCCTCACGCGATTACAGGCGATCCGCCGCCCCCCCCCTTTTTGGCGGTAGATCACGACGCTATCCCATTAAGGCTTTTGCGTAAAGTCTGGCTCAGAAGCGCCTTTAATCTATTGCGTGAAGAAGATAGCGAGAACGGGATAGATTTTCCTGGCGATAAACTTGTCCCGCCTGACGTTCATGGCGAATATGTTTCTACGCATGATTACTATTATGACGATAACGCGAACTGGGCTGAACGATTGCAGGGTGCGCTGGAAGCGACGCAGAGCATACGCGAACGTTTTATCGAAGCGTCGACGTTCGATCCGGAACAACGCCAGAATCTTCATTCCGCATTGAATGCCAAAAAAATAATCGATGAAATCGCCGAACTGAACGCTTACGCGCCTGACGACAGCGTGGGGCTCGCCCGTTTTCTAGCTGAATGCGGAAAATTGCCGATGTATGGAATGCCGACCCGGGTACGCAATTTGTATCTGGGATTACGTGAGAAAAAAGGTCTGAACAACCAGACTGAATACGAATGGTCGACAATGGATCGCGATCTTGACCTTGCGGTATTCGAGTATGCTCCCGGCTCGGTATTAATTAAGGATAAGAAAAAGCACAAGGTGATCGGCTTCACAGGAAATTATCGGGAACCGCATAACCGGAATAATCGCGTGTCGGATCTCTCTACGGTGGGCTCGTGGCTGGAGTCATCCAGTCATGTCGCATTTTGCCCGGCATGCGGTTCCGCAAAGCTGGAATTGCGTCAACCAGACAATGAAATTCAATGTAAGGATTGCGGCGCGCATATAAATCCTGACGAGTTCAAACTCTACATCACGCCTGCCGCTTTCCGTACGGATTTCGAGCCCAAAGACGATCTGGATAGTTTTACCCGCATGTCTTTAAAGACTACCGCGACAGTATTAAACGAAGAAACTCCGACACACTGTGATCCCTTGATCATACGACGTGGAGAAGTCACTATACTGCGTCTTAACGACGGTCCTATTAATGGAGAAAAAGAAGGAGAACGTTTTACTGTCGACCTCACAAGCGATCAAAAAGCGCCGGTTCCTTTCGTTGCTTACCGCTCGCCGATTAAAGGCGAGCAGGCGATTGATTCTAATTGGTTAAAAGAGCAAGATAATTCACGTTGGCGGCGTAAAGGCGAGAGCAGAAATTTCGGTCTGGTCTCCAGTAAGGAGACTGAATCGCTTCATCTCGAATTAACAAGGTTCGATCCTCGTCTTAATTTGAATATGGTCGCCAGGTATGGCGAGCATATGCACTTGCCTACGCGAGCGGCGGCCATCAGCGCGATTCAGATATTAACGCATAAGGCCGCCCTCTATCTGGATGTCTCGCCTGATGAGTTCGAAACGCTTGAACCTCGATTGCATTTTGGCAAACCTATACTGCAAATCGCAGACGCGTTAATCAATGGCTCAGGATTATGCAGACGTCTTGCCGAACCGGCGGTTGCCGGAAGTTCTCCCTTAATAATCAAATTGCTGCATGAAATTCTGAAAGATGAACGCGGCTGGCCGATGGTTGATTTTCTAAAGAAAGATCATCCAGTCCAATGTCGGACAGCATGTTACAAATGTATACAACGCTACGGAAACCGCCAATATCACGGCTTACTGGACTGGCGTTTAGGAATAGCCTATTTACGCGCCATGGTTATGCCGGAATTCGCATGCGGCCTGAATGTTGAAGACTGGAACCATCCAGAAATGAAAGGATGGAAAGAAAGAGCGTTTGAACTTGCGGAGGATGTCGAGGCGTTACGACCGGGGACTATCAAATTGTTAAAGGAACATTCTTTACCAGTTCTTGAAATAAATGATGGAAAAGATCTTTGGCGCGCGGCTGTTACACATCCCTTATGGCAATGCCGGGACGCTGAACGTGATGCCCTAATTGGTTCTTTTGGATTAGATAATATAGGAGCGCCATTACGATTTATCGACACCTTTGAACTGGAGAGACGGCCACTGCGCGCTTTGGCGAAACTTAATCGAGGTTAAAATTTAGCTTAGCGCTATTGGCCAATGTTCTAATTCAACCGAAGACGCTTTGTATGTGAAGCGTCTTCAATCGACAGTATAGCGAGGTTTTCTGATGGATACAGTAACACCGGCTAAAAGAAGCTTTGTGATGTCCCGAGTTAAAGGGAAAGATACTAAGCCTGAGCTAATCGTCAGACGCCTCGTCTATCATGCCGGATTTCGTTATCGTTTATACGACCCTCGACTGCCTGGCAAGCCCGATTTAGTCTTTTGGGGAAAGCGCAAAGCCATCTTCGTACATGGCTGCTTTTGGCATGGTCATAAGGGATGTTGGCGAAATCGCATGCCAAAATCAAATCAGGAATATTGGTTTACAAAACTGGAAAGAAATAAAACAAGGGACTCCATGAGCTTATCAAAGTTACACGAAATGGGCTGGCGAACGTTGGTAGTTTGGGAATGCGAACTTAAAGAGACGGATATCCTGCTGGAAAAATTGAAAGCGTTTTTAATAGAGGATGCCTAGATAAGAAGCGACATTGTTTTTAACTGCCATATCGCAGGTAGAAAATGGTGGTCATTCTGGTGGTCTTGACAAAACTGGACTTTTAATTTAGCTTAATCTTCAGCCAGTTAATGGCAAAGGCGATCCCAGTCAGAGGAGCCAAATTTCCGTTTTTACGCGCTCAGGCGAATCGCTATATGTTTTTGATTCAAAGAGTTAGCGTAAAGACCCTTCCGATGTGTATCTGTTTATTCTCTGCGCCAGGCAAAATTGGTGGTCTGTTTTAGGATCATTTCAGTTTGTTCCTGAAGTCACCGCCATATATCCCTTTCCGACGTAAAAATCCACAACCGCAAGCCTTCTGATATCTCAGTTATCGCTTCAACCAAAAAGAAACCCGTAACGCATCAGGCGCATATCCGCAGGTTTCGCTTTACTACTGGCGCAGAATATCAACCCCGCGCAGCAAGGTATGGGTATGAGCGAAAATTACTGACGCGGATTTACGGCCACGCGCTGGCGAAGGGGCTTACGGGTTAACAATCTTTTTATTAATTTATGCCCCTTATCCGCCGCATCGGTTTCGATATGTCTAACCTGTATCCGCTAACCAGTTAAAAATCAATAAGACGCAGGTAATCAGCAGAGCGCCTGTTAGCGGCAGCGGCTATAATTAGCAATGCCGAATGGCTGCGCATTCAAAATCGCCTATAACCCTTTCTTCCATACGCCATAACTGCGCTGTCTACATTAATCCCCCTACAATTGCCGAATTTAACAGCAATCGATACACCAGGAAGTATGCGGGCTTTGACAAGCGCAACCAGCCCCGTTAATATGCGCCCCGTTCACACGATTCCTCTGTAGTTCAGTCGGTAGAACGGCGGACTGTTAATCCGTATGTCACTGGTTCGAGTCCAGTCAGAGGAGCCAACTTCTTATTTCTGTGCATCTTAAGATCTCAGTGATTTTTTTGAATCAGTGAGTTAGCGTAGAAATTTGCCCCGATATATACCTGTTTATCTCTTTACAACGGCAAAACGCGTCGCCGCATGCTTCTTTCCGATGCGAAATTACGCAATACCACGCCATTTGATAAACCCTTTAGTATCTGCTTATCAATCCGAACGGCTTACACCTCTGGTATCTCAAATATCGCTTCAACCGAAAAGAATCCCGTATCCGCATCAGGCGCGTCCCTCCGCTGGTTCTCTTTCCAGTGCATGGAATTAATATCCGAAATACCGGAAAATGGCGTCAGGGCGGTACGACGGCAGCGGATTATCCCGCTCGCGCGGGGGAATACGCTAAAACATTTTTAACCCATCAGAAAGCCACCGGCATCCCCTTCTTTTTAAAAACAGATAATTTATTGATTTTTCAAAGGAAGGAAAGACACCAGGCGCAGGCCATCCAGATCTACCGGAATACGTCGGTTGGCGCCATAGGTTTGAAATTCAAACCCTGATTCAGTATTGGTGGCCCATGCCATCACGACATTTCCATCCTCCGCCAGGCGGTCGATATGCGTCCAAATCATAGCGCGCATTCTTGCCGACGTATCGCCAATATAAACGCCAGCGCGCACTTCCAGCAGCCAGACCGCCAGACGCCCTCGCAGGCGCGGCGGTACATTTTCCGTTATCACCACCAGCATACTCATACTGACTGACTCCTGTGCCCTGCCTCCCCGATGCTGACAGGTTCCGGTATCGCCACAGGCTGCGCATCTGCCGGTGGCGCAGGCGGTGAAACACCGCCTGCGGCAAGCACTTCTTCAATAAGAGGGATGAGTTTTGCCAGCGTGTTATGGCTACGAAAAATATCCCGGCAGGCAAGCCTGACCGCTTTATCCGGGCTGACAGGGTTGCTTCGGGCAATTTCAAAGGCCTTAGGGACCACCGTCTCGAATTTAATGATATCCGCAATATCATAAATAAAAGACAACGGTTTACCGGTATGAATAAAACCAATTGCGGGCGCATAGCCTGCGGCCAGCACGGCGGCCTCCGTTACGCCATATAAACATGCCGTCGCAGCGCTGATGCACTGGTTTACCGTATCGCCCTTTTCCCAGTCTTTCGGGTCGTAGCGCCGCCCGTTCCACTTCACGCCATACTGGCGAGCAAGCAGCGTATATGTCGCCCTGACGCGGCTTCCCTCGATCCCCCTGAGTTGTTCCACGGAACGGCGGCTCGGCGCTTCTTCGCCAAAACGCAACGCAAACATTTTACGCACCACCTTCAGACGCAGCTCTTCATCCAGCGCCAGTTTTGCCTGATAAAGCAGTTTATCCGAGCGTGCGCCGCCCGGCTGGCCTGATGCGTAGACCCTAACCCCGGCCTCCCCTACCCAAACCAGCAGCGTCCCGACTGCGGCAGCCAGACGCACTGCCGCATGTGAAACCCGTGTTCCGGGTTCGAGCATAATGCAGGCGACGGACCCAACCGGGATATGGGTGCGTACCCCGGTTTTATCCACCAGCACAAACGCGCCGTCAATAACGTCAATCTGGCCATACTGCAAAAAAATCATGGAGACGCGATCTTTAAGCGGTACCGGATTTAAAGGCAGCCAGGACATTAACGCGCCCTTTTTATCAGCATCAGACCACAGCCCAGCGCTTTACTTTTACCTATGCCGCCAGACAAGGCCAGACTAAACGCCACCGGATCGGTAACCGTCAGTCTGCCGACATAATCCACGCTGCTAAACAACACAGGCTTTTCTCCCGGGCGTCGCACAAAACGGTGCTGCTCATAGGCCCGCACGCCGCTCCACAGGGCCATATCGTCAGGCAATATGGGTTTAAACCCGTGCCGCTCTCCTTGCCTTATCAGCCAGTCGGTCGCCGCCTGCTGCTGCAATGCCTGAATGGCTGTCGCATCCAGCCCCTGCTTTTTCGCCTGAAATTTTGCGTCCATCAGTACGTCGCTGCGCTTTTTCGCACGCGTTATCACCGGGTTGGCACGCAACTGAAAGTCCAACTGCATACCGCGATGTAACTGAAGCTGCCAGGGTTTGGTTTCGACGATAAACAGGTCATGACGCGCCAGCGGCGGTTCGGGAGATAAAAGATAAAAACATTGGTCATTTTCTCTGTGGAACAGAAAATCACGCTGTGTTTTTCCCGGAAAAAGTTGCCACAGCCACTGGTGCGAAACGTAAGGCTGGCACGCTCCCCATTTTTCCAACATTTGCGGCGTCAGCCGCGACAACATCAGGCGTACTCGTGATAAATACATCAGCCTCCCTCCACTGGCAGCGTGCCGACATAACAGACTCGCTCGCCAAACTGCCAGCGCTTGCGGCTTAGCGGATTATCACTGCACATGCGTTGCTCATGCGCAGGAATACTGGTTTCATCCGGATCGTCCCAGTAACACTCCGCACTTGCCTCTACTATCGGCGCTATTGCGTCATCCTTCGGCGCGGGCAACCTCTGCCCTGCCTGGGCCATAACATGGGCCAGCGAACCTGTTGCAAGATAGGGAAAAAGTGGCAGCGACAGCGGGCAGGCCTTGCGCCCCATATAGAGCGGGAAATGCGGTTTTTGTAAGGCGGTTTGCAGCGCCTGTAATGACAGCGGCGCCTGTGGCGTTGCGCGTACGGCCACATGATAGTAGGCATCACCGTAATACTCGCGCAGTGTGACAACCGTCCCTACCTCTTGCGGGGCAAGCAGCAGCTCATCGCGCCGGGTTGCATAGAAGCGTTTTCTGTTTTCCCGCGGCATGCTGACCGTATGATAGTCACGCAGCCTTGTCTGCTGTGAAAAACGTGGGCAAACGGCAAAATAGTAGTGTTGATTAAACGCGTTGAGCCGCTGCTCTTCATCGCGCCGGATACCTACCGCTGCGGCAAGCAACCCAAGCAAAGCCGAGCGCCCCGGCACCGCTGAAGAGTGGCGCATTTCACCTGTCGCCTCCAGGCCCCAGGAAGCCAGCGGCGCATAAAGCTGAAACACCAGATACTGTGTCATGGTTTTGTCCTTTACTGGCGCACAAAATCCAGCAGTGCGGGCAACGGGCCGGTAGCAGCAGACTCAATAGCGCTGGCGCCGCCTTCAACATTCAGCACAAACCGCTTGTCGGCGCAGGCGCCATAGGCATTATCAAACTTGCAGCACTGCTGCTCCAGCGAAGCAATCGCCTGCATAAGCTGATTATCGCCGGCAACGGGCTTTAAAAAGGCCACTGACAGCGAGCGCGGCTGCTGCTCGCCTTTTTCAACCAGGGCATAGGATGCGTAAGCGCGGGAAGCGAAGCTGTTTTGCTTGCCGCCTGGCGATACGGTCATCGCTGTTTGCGTCAGCGCCGCAATCGTGCGTGCGGTCAGCTCTTCATTCCCATCAAGATTTTCCAGCAGCAGGTCGCGGCTGATGCAGATGTAGGTATAAAACAGCGCCGAGGCGAAACCCTGTTCGCCCATGTGTCCCGAACCGGTATCGTTTTCCGCCAGGTTCAGGTCATCCACTGCGGTAAAGAAGTCGTCTTCCACCAACACGGCGCTAACGCCCAGCGCGTGGGCAACCTGGCAGGCCGCCTCCACGTTGTAGTCCGGCTCGGAGGCCAGCATGCGGCCAAACAGCGCCATATCCACGCTGCGCGCCTCTTTTCTAAGCAGGTCTAATTCACTCTCCTGCGGTTCACGCTTCTCCTCAATCAGCGTCGCCACCAGCTTCTCAATTAACGCTTTTTCATGAACGCTGATATTCACCACCTGTTCGATATTGAGGTTGTCGCGCACGTCTTTGGGATTTTTATCGTTTTTGCGTTTACCAAACCGCTCGGCGATTTTTTCCGCCGCGGACAGGGCCAGCTTTTCCGGCACCCCGGCCTTTTTCATAGGCTCATAGACATACTTGCTGCCAATACAGCGGGTGCGAATACCGACATAATCGCCGTCAAGCGCGCAGGAAAAGGTTGGCGATACCCGCCACGCGCGCTTGAGGCTTTGAGACGAAACGCGCAGGCGTTTCACACCGCCCATGAACGCCGTTTTAGGCTGTCCGGTATCATCACGGTTGAGGTTAGAAGGCGCATAAGAGGTTAACAGGTGTAGCTGGATAAATGTCGTCATCATTAAATCCTTTAAAAATGGGAAAACGGGGGGTTAATTACCGGCCTTCATATATTCACTGGCCCAGCGAATACGGTTGCGGGAGAAAGGATCGCTGCACTCAGGCTGATGTTCTTCCCTGGCCTGCCATTCGCGCATCCAAAGAAAAATGCCGTCTGCCAGTGAAACAATATTTACGCCTTCTTTGCCGCGCAGCTTGACTGCGCGAACAAGCTGCCGGCAAAACTCGGCAGGCTCGCGAGTGTCCTGTAAGCGATCGAAACGCAGCGCTGACAGACATGCGCGGCCTTTAATATTTTCACCCAACTGAGCGGCAAAACTGCGCCCTGAAGTATTTTTATCGGCATGAGCGGCCGCACAGACAAAGACCGCCAACGCGAGGCTATCAACGTGATTTAGCGGCATCACGCGTTCCAGCAGCCCCCTGAGCGTGTGATACCCTTCATACACCATGACGCCATAAGGCGCTGCTGCGCGACGCAGCTCGGCTCGCCAGGCACGCCCGTTAATGCGCCTCTGGCCAATATGGGCATCCCTCTCCTGCAGCGCGTTAAACCAGGTGACCAGTATTTTTTTTGTATCATCGGATGTGAATACCCGTTCCCGGGCCGTATCGGTATTAAGCATTCCCTCTCTCCTGCGGCTTTACCGCGAGTTCAGTAAAATCCTTGCGGACCTTCAGCTTCTGATATTCGCCCTCCAGCTTTTTTCTGGCGGCAAGCTGGCGACGCAAAATGGCGCTGTCGTCTTGCGAACCGGATAACACCATGCCATCAAACATCATGAACATATGTTGCAGCAGGTAGGTCGGCCATTGCGCCATACGCCGCGACGTTTCGGGCTGCGCCTGCATGGGATCCTTTATCATGGCCGTTAGCAGCAGGCTGAATTGCGCTTGCGTCCCCTGCCACCAGGTGAGATCCCACATGCTGAAATCGCCAGGGGCATCGCCGCCTGCCGCGAAAAGCGCCGCTTTAAGGTGCTTTTTAAGCAAAGACAGTGCGGAGTTTGCCAGCTCTAGCGCAAGTTTGGCCTGCGCTTTCACTTGCTCTGGCTCATCAGTGATAATCAGCGGCAGCCGGTGTTGATACCAACAGCGCGCCTTGGCGTTATCCATATCAAACCCAAAACACCAAAGGCGTGTTGCCGGCATTTTGCGGCGTTTTGACATCGCCGGGACCACAGCCGCAGGGCGGGTGAGGTTGAATTTATCTTCACTTTGCAGCGACAGCCCCAGCCAGTCTTTGTAACACAGCCCCCCCGGCTGCCCCTTAAGCGCAAGCCAGGGCGCAGCGCTGTCTTTTATGGACTGCCTGTGTGGCGACAGCGGGTGAACCCAGCCCTCATACTGGACGCCGTAGTTTTTCGTGCGTATTTCCCGCAGGCAGGCTTCACTATGCTCCCCGCACAGGTCACAGTTGCCCGCTTGTGTTGCAGAAAAATCGATTTCAATGCGCCTTGGCATCCCCCAGTACGCCTGCAGAGCGTGCGCATTGTCCGGCGTCACGCTGTTGCCTGGCCGCTCGCTGGTGCGGGTTGCGGTAAGCCAGGGGAAAATCAGCGGTAGCTGCGCCTGCTCAACCTGCGGCTGGCCTGACATCACGTTCAGCCAGAGCTTTTTCCACAGCGGCAGGGTGTTATCTTCAGGTACGATAAGCGTCGTCAGCGGGCCGCCGCCGCGCATTCCAACGCGATAGCCTGCGCCGCCGGCGGGTGAATTGGTCTGCACGGTAAAAAGCGCGATAGCCGCGCAGTGCGGGCACATGCGTTGACAGGCGCTGCGCTTAATGAAGTGATCTTTATTGAGCTTGAGCGTATTGCCGCCGGGCGCATCGATTAGCAGCCCGGCAATGGTGCTGTTTTCCCCCTCAAGCGGTTCATGACTTTGCAAAAAAGCGGGCTTCTGCGGGCCAAACTGCATCGCGGGCGCCACCACAGAAAGCGCCTGTCGCCACGCATCCTGCGCCATACCGTCATACCAGACAGCGCGCCATGCCGCTTCATTTTCCGGCCCCGCCGCCGTTTGCAGCAGCCCGATAAGAAACTGCCAGGCGCCGTTTTGAAAATCAGGCCGTGGATACGCCAGATCGAGAATATCCTCATCCCACAGCGCCAGCGGCGATATTTTTTTTTGCTGGCGCGTGGCGGTGACAACCGGCAACCAGCTTTCCGTGATTAAATCCATTTTTACTCCTGTGAAAACCCGCCCCTTCCGAGGCGGGTATTGTTAAGAGCGCCTTATCTGCATAAAAAGGAGGCTCAACGCAAGCACAAGAAACTGATAATCAAAACTCATGACTATTGTCATCAATAATTACTCACAGGTATTGCCGGAACCCTGAGCGCGCCTTAGAATGCAGTTGCTTACACCACTCCTGAGGCCGCGCACATCTCCGATGGAACGGCCTTATGGAGTTCCATCGTTGGACATACAATATACGCATCCGAATACGGGCGCAAACAAATTAATAAGTTAAACATCTTATATTTGCAAAAAAAAGCTTTATAGAACACATAAAGAACCTATAAAATATTTATAGAAAAATCCGGTTTATTGCCTCATCGCAGACATACCGCTATACTTAGCCGCGATAATTTCCCCGCGCGAGCGGGGATGAACCGTTAAAAATCTTTTATAGATTTTTATAAATTATCGAGTTCCCCGCGCAAGCGGGGATAAACCCGGCGCGCTCCCTAACCTTCGTTCCCCACCAGCCCATACTGCGCGCTGTAATAACCGGTATTGCTGGCTTCGCTAACCAGCAACACCTGGGCCGTATGGCGCCGCATCGTGGTTCTGAATGCGGCCAGCGCCTCCTGCGGCGGCAGCGCAAACTGGCGGCTGTGCTTTTTCCACCACGTTTCCCGCACCTGAAGCCGGCTCATCTCCCAGCTAAATTCGCCTTCATCGGCATACGGGCGCAGCCCTGACTCCCCATCCGGGTATGCGAGGAAAACCTCAACGCCCTCCTCGCTCAGGCGCGTTGAAATATCTTTAGCATCATCCCACATATAATCGCTGGCGCTGCGGTCATAACCTCTATCGCGCACAAGTAAATTATTTTTTGCCGCCGCCCGCTGGCTTAACTGCAGCCCCAGCGCCTCATCGGCGTTGCGCTCCAGCCCGGGGGGAACCGGCTCGTCCTCCCCATATACTCCCTCAACCAGCCTGCGAGCGTCGTCTGGCATGCGTATAGCGCTCAGTTCGCGCAAAAGGCGCTGCGTGCGCCACAGGCAGACGTGATCGGCATAAACATAACCGGTGCCGCGCAGCGCTTCCCCCAGCCAGCCGGGGTGCGGCTCGGGCTGCCATTCTGGCGCAAGCACATGCAGAACCGGTTGCGCCCGGTCATCTGCCTGCGGTGGCGGGTTGTCACCGGGCAACGGTATTTTGAGGTCGCCTCTGGCAGTGCGAATATGGCGCTGTAGACGCCCCGCGCGCTGAATCAGTAAATCGACGGGGGCCAGATCGGTCAGCATATTATCAACGTCAATATCCAGGCTCTGCTCTATAACCTGGGTCGCGATAAGTACTTTCCCTCTACGCAACTGCGCGCTTGAGGCCTTACCAAACTGATGCAGCGCCTGGTTTTCAATATTCAGGCGGTCGGCAAACGCAAAGCGACTGTGGAACAACAGCAGATTATCGGCGGGTATCACCCCCTCATCCAGCAGCCGACGGTAGACGGCAATCGCGTCATCAACGGTGTTACGTATCCAGCAAACGCTCTCGCCTGCCGCCGCTGCCCGGTAAATCAGCGCAATGCCTTCATCCACACAGCTAAACCAGCCCACGCTAACGTGGCGCGCCACTGCTTTACGGGTATCAAGCTTTTTTTCTTCTAAAGCCGCGGACGTCAGGCGGGTAAACCAGGGGTAGCCTGCCTGTGGGCTGGGCTGCGGTTGTACAAATCCGGCCCCTGCGGCAAACGCGGCAAGCAGCCTTTCGCGCAGCGCATAGTGCAGCGTAGCGCTGAGAATAATGACGCTGCCGCCCTGCGCCGCATGGAAAAAAAGCAGCCCTTCGAGTAACCGCACCATGTAGCCGTCGTAGGCGTGAACCTCATCAAGCAGCAAAATTTTATCGCGCATCCCGAGCAGGCGCAGTGACTGATGGCAAAACGGCATTACCGCCATCAGCAGTTGATCGAGCGTTCCAACCCCTACTTCAGCCAGCAGCGCTTTTTTACGCGAGTCGGCAAACCACGCGCTGCATTCGCTGCCCGCGCCCGGCTCATCTGCGGTATAGTGCTCCGGCGCACGCTGCTCGCTGTGCCAGACAGAATCACGAAACTGCATCGACATCTGCCGACCACCGTGCGCCAGCACCAGTGAAGGGCGCTGCCCAATTTCAAAGAGCGCGCGGTAAGCTTCGGCCAGACGCGCATACATCGCATTTGCAGTCGCCATTGTCGGCAGCCCGACATACAGGCCGCGTCCCTTGCCCGCAGACATCATCCTGTGCGCCAGTATCATCGCAGCCTCGGTTTTACCGGCGCCGGTCACATCCTCCAGCACCATAAGCTGTGGACCCGGCGCGCAGATATCCAGCGTCGCGGCATACTGTTGCAGCGGCGTAGGCTGGCGCAGAAACGGGAACATCGGCAAAAAACCGGGGTATTTACTGACCGCCGACGCCGGCGGAATAGCCGAAACGGCGGCCTGCGCGTTATTCAGCGCCTGCGCCCAGTACCCGGCAAGCGCAACGGGGCGGCCAGACCAGGGAAAACGTGTATTGTCAGAACCAAGCCAGTCGGCAAGGGTAACTGCGCCTGCCAGTTGCCAGCTATGCTGTTTAAGCGATTTCTGCCACTCAGCGTCTTTCCAGCATTCGGGCCAGTGGGTAAAGCCAAAAAGTTCGTTTAGCGCGGCGATGAAGGCATGGGCGGCGGCCATGTCCGACGGGTCAAAAGCCAGATGGCCTTCATGTTCTTTTATTTCCGGCGGTATACCGTGATGCCCGGTGCTTATCTGCATCCAGATATCCATAGCATCGAGGTATTCCTGCGCATCTCGCTCACTGCATGCCGGCAGCAGCCCTGTGTCGTCCTCCAGCCACGATTCGCTCAACCTGTGCCAGAGAAAATAGCCCAGCGAATCGTGGCGGCAATAATATTTTTTCCCGGCCAGCGGCGCCACTAACACACCGTTACCGCAGGACGCCAGCCCCTGAAACCCGCGCGCGAACTTGCCAATATCGTGCGTTGCCGCAAGCCAGCTAAACCAGCGTGCGCCCTCTTCGTCGCTAAACCCCAGAGCGATCAGCGTATCGGTAACGCCATATCGATTTTCCTTTACCATCTGGTGAGCACAGGCGGCAACATCAAGACAATGCCATACCAGTAGATGATACTCATCACCATGATGGATTTTACCCGGCCGCGCTTTCCCCCAGTAACGGAAATAACCGGGAATATCATCAGGCCATTGCACAACAAACTTTTCCTTTTGTTTCCGCAAGCTTATTTATGAGTTATACCACCTCTGCAACTATTTAATACACAGCAAATCCGCATAAATATCAATTCTATGACGAAGCGCAAAATTAGCTGTTAAAACAACATATAACACTACCCGTTATTTTCTTATTTACGCCAGAAGAAGATATTAACAAATGATAAAAAAACATAATTTCACTGCAACCAGCTGGCTATATTAACAGAAAATTACCTGTTATAAGATTAAACAGAAGCGTTTTCGTATAATAAAATACGCCGTACCTGATGGCAGGCATAAATACGTTGAGAATTATATTCCTGACATTATTCTGCCAATTCTCCCGGGTCTCTCTTCTGTTCTCTTATGGCGTGACATATGATGGCCTACGCTTTCTGAAACGCTGCAAGGAGAGGATTATGCCCCACACCACCACGACCGGCCTTACTCCCAAAGAGGCCATTGACCGGCTGGAAAAGCAGTATCAGAGTGCCGTCATCGCCCTGCGTGAGGCCATTTCCCGCTTTATTGCTCACGGTGAACTGCCGCAGGAAGACAGGCGCGCCGCCGGATTATTTGTCTACCCGGAGCTGCGCGTAAGCTGGGACGGCGAAGCGCACAGCGCGCCGCGAACCCGCGCATGGGGGCGTTTTACCCATCCCGGCAGCTACGCTACAACCATCACACGCCCGGCGCTGTTTCGTCGCTATCTGGAAGAGCAGCTTACTATTCTTACCCATGACTACGGCGCAAAGATTTCCGTTGCGCCGTCTGCACACGAAATTCCCTATCCCTATGTGATTGATGGTTCCAGCCTGTCTCTGGACAGATCAATAAGCGCCGGGCTGGCGCGCCATTTTCCAACAACCGAACTGGCGCTAATTGGCGACGAAACCGCAGACGGGCTGTTCCAGCCGAGCGGGCTTTATCCGCTGTCTCATTTCGATGCCCGACGCATCGATTTTTCGCTGGCGCGTTTGCGTCACTACACCGGCACGCCGCCTGAAAATATTCAGCCATTTGTGCTTTTCACCAACTACACCCGCTATGTGGACGAATTTATCCGCTGGGGGTGTAGCCAAATCCTCGATCCGCACAGCCCTTATATCGCGATGTCCTGCGCCGGCGACAGTTGGATCACGGCCGACACTGAAGCGCCGGAGGAAGAAATCTCCAGCCTGGCGTGGAAAAAACACCAGATGCCGGCCTGGCATCTTATTACTGCCGATGGCCAGGGCATTACGCTCATTAATATTGGTGTTGGCCCGTCCAACGCAAAAACCATTTGCGACCACCTTGCGGTACTGCGCCCTGAAGCGTGGTTGATGATAGGCCACTGCGGCGGTTTACGCGAAAGCCAGGCTATTGGCGATTATGTTCTGGCGCATGCCTATCTGCGTGACGATCACGTCCTTGATTCGGTACTGCCGCCGGATATTCCTATTCCCAGCATCGCAGAAGTGCAGCGTGCGTTGTATGACGCCACTAAAGAAGTCAGCGGCATGCCGGGGGAGGAGGTTAAACAACGGCTGCGTACCGGTACAGTGGTCACCACCGACGATCGCAACTGGGAGTTACGCTACGCCGCCTCGGCGCTACGCTTTAATCTCAGCCGCGCGGTCGCCATTGATATGGAAAGCGCCACCATCGCCGCGCAGGGGTACCGCTTTCGCGTACCTTATGGCACTCTGCTTTGCGTATCAGATAAGCCGTTACACGGAGAAATCAAACTCCCCGGCCAGGCGAACCGCTTTTATGAGGGCGCGATTTCCGAACATTTGCAGATAGGCATTCGCGCCATCGATCTGCTGCGCGCCGAAGGCGAGCGCCTGCACTCGCGCAAATTACGCACGTTTAACGAGCCGCCGTTCCGCTAGCAGCCAGACTTAGCACATAAAAGCGCCAGGACACGCGCGTTTGCGGAATAAATCAGCAAACGCGCTTTTTTTGCTGAACAGCCTTTGACAAGCCAGGCCAGCGCCATTACTATTCGCCCCGTTCACATAATTCCTCTGTAGTTCAGTCGGTAGAACGGCGGACTGTTAATCCGTATGTCACTGGTTCGAGTCCAGTCAGAGGAGCCAGTTTAAGGAAAGCAGACGTTCACAGACGTCTGCTTTCTGCGTTTCCGGCAGTCAGTTATTCCCTTTTCCACGTTCACCCGAAACCATACCCTTTTGCGGGTAAACCGCCTGGTAAGATATTTACCAACAAACGAGGGGCCACCACTTACTAATGCCAAACAGGCCCTTTAATAAGAAAGACAAAAGGACCGATGGCTTCGGTATATTCCCCCTATTCATCTGGCGGTTCAATATCCCGGCAGTTGGCCTACCGTTTCGACGAGTATCTCAACAGGCGTCTGCCCTGCTGTTTTATCGGCTGATATGACGTGACGGTTGCCTGATTAAAGGCTCGCCACCCCATTTAACACAAAAAACCGCGGGCCGGGAAATTTCATTACGCCTGTGGTTTGGGAGAACGTGGATACTTCCACAACCAGCGGCCGCTTACCATTCGCCAGTAAAAAAGCGCGGCGCGGACCATCCAGTCAAGGAACATACCAAGCCACACGCCAATAACGCCCCAGCCAAGCAGCACCCCCAGCGTATAACCGACGACCACGCGACACCCCCACATGCCAAGCATGGATACCCACATGGCAAAGCGCGCGTCACGCGCGCCTTTTAGCCCGGAAGGCAGCACCCAGGAGGCCGCCCAGATGGGCATAAACAAAGCGTTAAGCCAGATGAGCTCTTTCACTACCTGCTTAACTTGCGGATCGTGAGTGTAGAACGATGCCATTAACCCGGCGAACGGCGCGCTCAGCCAGGCAATGGCGGTTAACCCAAGGGTTGAAAGCCAGAACACATGACGCAACTGGCGCTCTGCCTGGCCAGTTTGCCCTTTCCCCAGCCGCCGCCCGACGATAATGGTTGATGCAGAACCGAGCGCGTTGCCCGGCAGGTTAATCAACCCGGCGATAGAGAAAGCGATAAAGTTACCGGCAATAACGCTGGTTCCCATGCCCGCCACAAACATTTGCGTCAGCAGTTTACCGCCGTTAAACAGCACCGACTCGACGCTTGCCGGAATGCCAATACCTAATACTTCATACAAGATATTGAAATTAAGCGGCCTGAAATAGCTGCGCAGAGAGATACGCAGCGATTTGTAACCCTTCATCAGCACCCACAAAATGCCGATAGCGCCAATATAGCGTGAGAAGGTAACGCCCAGCCCGGCGCCAGCAAACCCCAGCCCCGGCCAGGAAAAGACGCCATAGATCAATATGCTGCTAATAATGATATTAAGGATATTCATACCGCCGTTAATCAGCAGCGGAATACGGGTATTTCCCGCACCGCGCAGCGCGCCGCTGCCAATAAGCGCGATGGCCGCCGCCGGATAGCTCCAGGCGGTCAGTTCCAGATAGTTCAGCGCCAGCGTTTTCACCTCCGGCGAAGCCGCGCCAGCAATAAAATCCACTATATCCTTACCAACTGTGTGAATCAGCACTGCCAGCAGTATCGCCACCAGCGTCATTAACACCAGCGACTGGCGAGTGGCTGCCCGCGCCCGTTTGCCTTGTCTTCTGCCAAGGCTAAAGGCCACCACCACCGTAGTGCCAAGGTCTACTGCGGCGAAGAAGGCCATGATCACCATATTAAAACTGTCGGCCATGCCCACACCCGCCATTGCCTCTTTACCCAGCCAGCTTACCAGGAACGTGCTCAGCACGCCCATCAGCATAACGCAGGTATTTTCCAGAAAAATAGGCACGGCCAACGGCGTGATTTCACGCCAGAACAGAGTTCGGTAGCTTTTACGACGCGGATACCAGGGGGTGCGCTCCACCGCCTGGCGCACTGTGGCATAGAGTTTCAAACGCAACCTGCTTGAGAAAGTGAAACAACTTTTCAATCATGGGCCACAACAGCTTAACGTGCAAAGCGTTTTTGCGACAAAATAATTTATGTCAGGCGCTGTACAATTAAGCAAACAGAACGCCCTGGGCGGCCACAACGTTTGACAAAATATTTTTCGCCGCTAAGATAAGCCTCCACACCACGATTCCTCTGTAGTTCAGTCGGTAGAACGGCGGACTGTTAATCCGTATGTCACTGGTTCGAGTCCAGTCAGAGGAGCCATTTTCAAGAAAGCAGACGTTCACTAACGTCTGCTTTCTGCATTTCTATCAATTGGTTATCCCCTCTCAGTCGTTCACCCTCGTTCACTAAAAACCACTCGAAGCCATATCATTTTGATGGTAAAAATGCTGGTAATGCTGGTTCGATTTCCCTTTTACCAACAAATGAGGGGGTGTTTTCATGTCACTGACTGATATTAAAGCAAAAAATGCAAAACCCCTTGAGAAGGAATACAAGCTGACTGATGGCTTTGGTATGTTCCTTCGTGTTACCCCTAAAGGTTCGAAATACTGGCAAATGGCCTACCGTTTCGAAGGAAAGCAAAAACTTTTCTCTATCGGTGTTTACCCTGCTGTTTCTCTTTCTGACGCAAGACAACGCCGTGACGAGGCCAGAAGGCTTCTGGCTCAGGGTATTGACCCTAATGCAAAGAAACAGGCAGAGGTTAAAGAGCTTAAAGCCAAACGTGATAATACACGCTCCTTCAGAACAGTAGCAAAAGCGTGGTTCGCCACGAAAACAAAATGGTCTGATGATTATGGTGATGCCGTATGGAAGCGCCTTGAAACTTATGTCTTCCCGGTAATCGGTGACAAAGATGTTGCCGAACTGGATACGGGTGATCTGCTGGTTCCGGTGAAAAAGGTGGAGGCTCTTGGTTATCTTGAAGTCGCCATGCGCATTCAACAATACATTACGGCGATCCTGCGTCATGCCGTCCAGCAAAAGCTGATACGCCATAACCCAGCCTATGATATGGAAGGTGCAGTTCAGAAACCACAAACTGAACACCGCCCTGCACTTGAGCTGGAAGAAATACCCCAGCTACTGAACAAAATTGCCGAATACAAAGGCCGCAGGTTAACCATACTGGCAATACAGCTCAATCTGATGATTTTCATTCGTTCCAGTGAGCTGCGTTTCGCTCGCTGGTCAGAAATTGATTTCAAAAGTAAGTTATGGGTGATACCCGAACAGCGTGAAGCGATTGAAAACGTCAAACATTCAACTCGTGGGGCTAAAATGAAGCGTAAGCACTTCGTTCCCCTTTGTAAGCAGGCCATGAAGATACTCAAAGAGATCCGACAACTGACTTATGAAGAAGGTCAAGATGATGGGTTAATCTTTACTGGCTGTTATGACTCGTTTAAACCCATGAGTGAAAACACCATCAACAAAGCCCTGCGTAATATGGGATATAACACGAAGCAGGACATCTGTGGACACGGTTTCCGAACACTGGCCTGTAGTGCCTTAATTGAGTCCGGGCTATGGTCAGAAGACGCTGTAGAGCTTCAGATGAGCCATAAGGAAAGCAACAGTGTCCGGGCAGCTTATACCCACAAGGCTAAACACCTTGATCAACGCCGTCTGATGCTTCAGTGGTGGGCTGATTTCCTTGATGCTAACAGTAACGATATGGTCAGACCGTTTGAGTTTGCTTCAAATAAATAAAGGGAAAGGCCGTTCGCGGCCTTTCAACTTCATGCTTAATTACAGTCTATGCTGAATATGATACTGAATCTTTCTCTATCGCTAAACCAGCGATTTTTTCCAGCATTATTTCCCAGAGTGCGTATTTTCTTTTGTGCTCAATAAACAGAGATTTTAAATACTCTTCTGTTGAAGGGATTTTTTCAGTCCATGCAATATCTTTACTGTAATCAATGCTTTTTTTCATATCAGATGCCGCATAGGTGTAGTATTTACTCTGAGAACGACTGATACTGTCCTCTGCCAGCACTCTACGGAGCAGAGTTGCAGAACATGCATAACCATGCCTGTAAAGCTCACTCGATAAGGTACGAACAAAAGAACCGCGTAATAAAGACATCATCTCTGCGATTTCATTTTCACTCGCATTCATGACTTCAGAATCAAGTTTTCCATAACTATCTGTCCCGGACAAGAAAAGAATAACAAACGAAAAGCCTTTTTTCTTTGCTATGCCAGAGAACAAATCCAGTGAGTCATTATTTTTCTCTACCCGATTATAGATATTATAAAAAATAACATCACACCTGTTCTTAAATCCGTCTATACAAATTGTTTTTGCCTGCTGAATCTCGCCTTCTTCAATCAACGCCAGAGCCAACACCTCAGTCCATTTATCACGAAGCCCTGCCTGATCAACTGATTTATCTTCTTTGATTTTATTGAGAACCTGAATGGCTTCCTCAGTGCACAGTTCATCAACCAGCAACTCAGCAAACTTAATGATGTATTCTGGCTGGTTCAGTTTTCTTTTCTCAAAGCATTGCCTGATGAAATCAACATCCCTGATATACAGACTTAACTCAACAGCATCATTAACATCACCTGTCTTAAGAAGACTTTCCCTTAAAGCACGAATAACATTGTATCCCAGCTCTTTTTTATACTTATCAAAAATATCAAAGTTAAAATACACATCACCTTTAAGTACGGAAAGTATTTTATCCGCTATAACATCAATGCTTTTGTCTTTTTGTAGGGACAGGGATTTTAACCATATTTCGAGAGCACCATTATAATAGTCCATCCATGATCCATCTGATGTATCAGCAATTTCGCTGACTTTATCAAATGAGAGCAGTAAATCATGGCAAAACGCCTCGGTTTTTTCAGGCAGCGTTGACACCGTCTTTTCAAGTGGAAATATGACATTCCTGTATAGCCCCTCAAAAAAAACCGCTGCTTCATAATAATCATGAAAGCGTTTTGTTTTAATTATCCTTTTGTATTCAGCCTCAGCCTTTTTCAGTGATTCTTCTGGAGTTAACAGATATTTATTAATAAGAAAGGATTTTGCCTGACTATTATCCTCTGCAATATCACAAATTATTTGCATGAGTTGATCGGCAGGCATTTCCTTGAGTAAAGAAAGTTGTTTCTTGTTCAGTTTAGCCATCATCACATCCTGATAATGTTTGGTAGACGCAGAAAAGCTAATTGTACTAACACGAGGACAGAACATTCAATAAAAGCATTAACATAATGATTTAAAAAGAAATCTGTAGGACGCTGTTCATTGATGAAATGCACTATTTACCGTAAAATATCCCCCATCAAACAGTAACCTGATAAAGATACGTGGCATGGTCAATGAACAAACGACCAATGCAATCAGGAAAATTCTCAAAATGATCACTTAGAGCCTGTCTCAACAGAATCGTGAAACATTCTCCAAGTGATGCTTTACTGTATCTGGGTGCAATAGATGAGGTCACAAACACAATACCCAGCAAATGAAAAAGGCTTTTATTGACTTCCCTGTAATAAAGAAACTCTCATTTTCAGGGAAAAGTCAGTAGATTAAAAGCCTCCACTTCCAATACATCTATAATAAATAGATGATTATTGTAATTTGGTTAGATCAATATCGTGTCCACTTTGTAAGACTTTACATAACACTTTAATGATATTATTGATCGCCTGATCGTCACTTTTTAACAATAAACTGGACAGTGCTTGGTGTGAACCAAGTGCCTGTATAATTGCAGATTTAACTGCTGTTGGTAAATTCCCTTTTAAAATGATTTCTTCACTGTTGTTTTCAACCTGAGCCATGACCACATCATTTTTTCGTAAAATTGTAGCCAAATGATTAATATAAATAACTTGTTCAGCTTTTGTGGATACATCACCAAAAGCAGCTGAGATCATGTCTATGACATCTTTAAGGTAGTTTAATTGTGTTGGTGCTTTCTCACCTGTAGCCTTTGGGATAATAGGTTCTAAAGGTGAAATATCTGGTGTATCAGGACCGTCATCTTGCCCATTCAATTTCTTTTTGAATATACCATACCCAGTAAGTACTAAACCGGAAATATCAACTTCTTTAGTCGGCAATCCATTTAATCGTTTCGAAACTAATTTACTGAATGCTGCTAAGTTTTCTAGTTCAGGGTCACCAAAATCTATGAGTTGCGCAACATAGCTATAGATACGTGCAAATTTTCCAAGATTGTTCTTAAAATCTGTATGGGCCAGTAGTTCCGAGCTAAGTTGTTTACGCTCAAATTCAGCTTGTTCTGCGCCTTGTGTGTTACCTTGTGCTGTTGCTTGATTGAAAGCATTTTCCTGTATTTCAATGGCTTCATTCAGCATTTTGAGCTTATGGTTATACAATCGAACCACACGATCTGTTGCTTTAAATAAATCGGGATGTTTGTTACCATCAAAACTATCGTTAGCGATTTCTCGAATCGTTTTAAATCGTGCTACTTTAAATTGTTCTAAATCTTCTTCGGTATAAAGATTCGAATCATCTAAACTATCTTTAATGGTATAAACCACATTTGGGTCTTGAACCTCAAGGATTTCAGCACCGTTATCATATTTCTTAAAGCACTCAACTATCCAATCAGGGTCATTCACAAAGTCTATAATATAGATTTGATCTTTACCTGTTGTTGTGCGATTTAGGCGTGATAAGGTTTGTACAACTTCAACTTCATTACCAATCTTCTTATCAAGATACATGGCACATAGTTTTGGTTGGTCAAAGCCGGTTTGAAACTTATTTGCAACAACCATTAAACGATATTCAGGACGATCAAAAGTAATGCGTAAGTCACTATTCGGAATATCAGCATTCATATTCGCTTCGGTAAACTCAGCATCTTCTTCAAATGCAAAGATGCCCCCCTCACTGACCGAACCATCATCATCATGGCTTAATTGCTTGCCTGTGAGTTTACCTGAAAATGCTACTAAAACGCGGTATTCGCTATAGTCAGGGTTTTTCTCTATATAGTTTTCCAATGCTATTTTATAACGAGCGGCTGCAGGTCTTGAGCTTGTTACGATCATCGCTTTTGCTTGACCATTGAGTAAGTTTGCTACGTTATAGTGAAAATGCTCAACAATGAATTTTACTTTTTGTGTGACATTAGTAGCGTGTAAGTTCATCCATTTTGCAAGAGCTTTTTTAGCAGACCGACCATCAACTCGTTTGTCATTATGAACTGCATCACCACCTAATTTATAGGCAGTTGTGTAAGGTACATAACCTTTCAGCACATCAAGAATAAATCCTTCCTCAATGGCTTGCCGTTGTGTATATTTGTGGAATGAATCAGGAACAGTTTCACCCTCTTTCAACGTCCCAAATAGCATTTTAGTAGAATGTTTTGGCGTAGCAGTAAAGGCAAAGTGGCTAATACTTTTTGATTGAACTCTTGATTTTTGAATCTGCTCAAGCAATTCTTCAACCGTAAGATTTGCCATATCTTCACTTGATTTTAAAGCAAGTGTAGCTTGTAATTTTGACGCTGTAGAGCCTGTTTGTGAAGTATGTGCTTCATCAATCACAATGCCATAGTTACGATCACTCAAACTCGTATGCGTTAAAATAGCTTCCATGACATGAGGGAATGTTTGAATCGTTACAATGATGATGGGCTTATTGCTAAGTAGGGCATCTTCAAGCTGTTTGCTTTTCGATTTCCCTGAGTTTTCTTTATCATCACGATTGATGGCTGCGATCAATCCTTTTTGATGATCAATCTGTTGAATGGCATCTTGTAGTTGTGCATCAAGTACCGTTCTGTCTGTAACGACGATAATGGAGTTATAAAACGGTGTTCCATCATCTTCACGCAACCGAATGAGCGAATGACACAACCAAGAAATTGTTGAAGTTTTACCTGACCCTGCACTATGTTCACAGAGGTAGTTTGTTCCAACACCATTTTTGCTAAGGTCTTTTACAATCTCGGTAACTGCATCAAATTGGTGATAACGTGGGAACATTAAGCGTTCTTGTACCGACCAATTGCCATAAAGGTCAACTTTGTTTTTCTTCTCGATATATACAAAATGATGAAAGATATTGAGCCAATGATTACGCTCTAAAATATATTTCCAAAAGTAGTCAATCGGATAAACTTCGCCTTTACTTGGGTCAGCACTTGGATTGCCTTCATGACCATTGTTTCCTTTGTTAAAAGGTAAAAAGAACGTATTCGCACCATCTAAAGCAGTCGTCATGTAAATTTCAGATTCACATACGGCAAAATGTACAATCGCACCACGTTTAGGTGTGAGTAATGGTTCTTTACGTTTGGTTTTAGGGTCTATCGGCTGACGATCATTTCTATATTGGTCTATCGCATCCTCAATGCTTTGGTTAAATTCAGTTTTGATTTCAACCGTTGCCATTGGCAAGCCATTGATAAAGAATACAAGGTCTAAAATGCCTGAATCTTTTGATGGATGGTATTTGAGCTGTGGTACAACACGTAGGATATTGGCATTGTACTTAGCAATCGTAGTCTGATTACGCTGATCTTCGGGTGCGCTTTCACTTAAATCAATTGTTCCTGCACCAGCAATGTTAAAACCATTACGAAATACAGTAATTGTGCCTTTTTTATTGAGTTCGGTGTCTAGGCGATCTAGCAACACTTTCTCGGTGTTTGCACCATTAATCGCACTTAACTTTTCCCACTTTTCGGGCTGAGTTGCCTTAATCCATGTGATTAAATCTTCGGGATAGAGGGCATAGTCAATGTGATAATTTTTACTTTGACCAACCACCCAATCATTAAGTTTAAGCTGTTCTACGATATAGCTTTCAAGATGCTTCTCGTAATGGGCTTTATCATCCAAAATACTCATATTCATGCGACTAACTCCCGAACATCAATCTTGCCAGTAACAGCGTGAGATATAATCGAAGCACGGTATTCTTTAAGTTTTTCGATTAGGGCTTGCTGTTTGGAAATAAGATCATTGAATTTGACATTTTCAAACTCCAAAAAATCAACAATCTTTTTTTGGTCGGGAAGGTTAGGCAAAGATACTAATATATCACCCATTTTTTGTTGGTTTAAAATAGCAAGTGTAGATGCACTAGCCATATTTTTTACATATTGATTACATGCAAACAAATAATAAATTAAAAAAATTAGCTCTGCCTTGTTTTTATTAGGCAATAAATAATTTATTTGCTGATTAGAAGATGCCTTATCTGTTATATATCCAACCTTTCCAAGAGTAGCGCCAATACCAATCAATAATAATGAATTTTCAGGTATTATTTTAAGATCATTACCTACAACAGCTTGAGGATTAACTTTTTTTTGCGAATTTCTTAAATGAAAATCCCCTTTAAAATCACTAGGAGTAAACCAATCAATATAATCAGCATCATAATCAACAGTAGGTAAGTAAATTGATGGTGTTCCCCCTGTGTTTATGCCCTTTGTGATCCAACGTAATTTTACAACTTCCCAATGACTAGGCACATCCCCCAACCATTCCACACCGCTATCTTTCATCGGTGCATTCGGGTCTAAACCTTTGGTAACAGCATGAGAAATCACCGATTTACGCTGTTCTTCCAAAAGTTCGATTAACTTTTCTTGCTTGGCAATCAAGGTGTCAATTTTTTGGGTTTCTTGGTCGAGGAAGGAAACTATTTTTTGTTGCTCATTAATAGTTGGCAATAATAAATTAATGTGAATAAACGACTCACTTTCCAAGTCCCATTGATTCACCCTAATACCTTTGGAATAGTTTTTATAACTTTGAATATAATAGGCTGAGCGTATTAAAAAATGAATATATTTAGAATGATAATCTTTCTTAGGTGTGTAAATATAATAAGCCGGGCTTACGATTCCTTGTATTTCAGATATTGCAATCGAGCCTTGCCATGCTTTCATCTTGTTAATCACAAGGTCATTAGGACGCACAAGTTGGTACGGCGTTAAATCTTCCGATGCTCTATTATGGTTGTCATCACGACTATCTTTAGGAATAACTCCATAATCACGATAAACAGAAAGTAACCTTTCATCAGGTTGATTTGTTCTTTTAACTCGCTTAAATAAACTCCAAATAGGTTTTTGTTCCCAATCACTAGGCACATCCCCCAACCATTCCACACCGCTATTTTTATAACTTGGATATTCTTTAAATTGCATGATTAAATTCCCCCAAGTAATTGAGCGACTTCTGCGGATAACTCTTTAATTTCAGCCATGATTTCATTCGGGTGGCGTGGTTGTTCAAACACATAGAAATAACGGTTAAAGTTAATTTCATAACCGACTACGCCTACTTGGTTATCTTTGCTATCGGTATAACTTGTATCAATCACCGCATCAGGAGCATGAGGTAATACCTCTTTTTCCATATAGGCTTGAATATCTTGTTTCAGTGGGATGTTTTCATAATCGGTTAGGTCGCTATCCATCTGCACATCACCATTAATCGTGACTGTATCAGCATCGGGATTTTGTACGCCAAAAGCCGAAATCAAGGCGTTTTTCAAAGCCTTGCTGACTTTGCTTAATGGTAGGTTTTTCAAGAATGATGTTTCAAACCAAGTATAATCTTTACTTTCACCGAACTGTTTTTCGATATAAGACGATACAGCATTTTGATCGGATTCAGCTAACTTGCCGAACTCTTTTGAGTCTTTAAATGTATTCAGTTTTTCAGCATCAAAAACAAGGTCAATGCGTAAAGGGCGTAACACTTTTACTCGACGGTAGCCAAAGTCGGTATAGTCAAAAATCTTACTGATTGGGCTTTCTTGGAAGTCGGCATAAATACGTGTGATTTCATCAATCGAGTTTTGATCAACAAATTTACGCTTGTTACCCTCATTTTTACGCATGGATGCCCCCATGCCTGTTGCATCAATGAGTTGAACTTTGCCTTTACGGTGTTCAGGCTTACGGTTTGAGATCAACCAAATGTATGTACCAATACCTGTACGGAAGAAAATATCCGTTGGCAAAGCAACAATCGCTTCAAGATAATCACTTTCTAAAATGAAGCGCCTGATTTCTGATTCACCAGACCCTGCACCACCGTTAAACAGTGGTGAACCTGATAATACAATCGCACCACGACCACCACCATTTTCAGGCTTTTCTAGCTTGGAAATCAGGTTTTGTAAGAACAACATTGAACCATCACTTGCTTTTGGCAAGCCAGCACCAAAACGCCCGGTGAATCCTTTTTCGCTATATTCTTGTTGTACTTTGGCAGCATCTTTCGCCCATGACATCCCGAAAGGTGGGTTAGAGCATTGGTAATGGAAATGCTGACCTGAATAATGGTCTTGGCTTAATGTGCTACCTAATTTTATGTTTTGTGATAAATCACGGCTTGGGTCTGATTCTAGTTTTTTTAATAACATTGAACCCAATGCAACGGCATGTGTTTCAGGTTGTAGTTCTTGACCATAAGGGACGAGTACAGGGGCAACATTGTAGCGATCTTTGTAGCCCTCAACATAATTCATCATATCGGTTAAGAACCCCGATGTTCCACAAGTTTGATCGTATATAGTACGGATCAACCCCTGTTTTTGTTCAAATAATTCATTGTCTGGTTCAAGCAATAAAGTCGCAGCCAAATGCACAATGTCACGAGGAGTCATAAAGTCCTCTGACCCTGTACCCACTTCCGCACCAAAACGAGCGATCAAATGTTCATAGACATTACTCATGGTACGATCAGGTACAACGCTTGGATGTAAATCAATCGCTGAAAAATTGTTACAGATACGCAATAGCAAATTAGCTTTGGCTAATTTATTGATTGTGCTTGAAAAATCAAACTGTTCAAAGATTACACGCACATTATCAGAAAAGTTAGCAATGTAGTCTTCAAGATTGGCTTTGGTTTTTGTGCCACCTAGATTCGATAAATTATAGTTAGAGGTGTTATAGAATGGATTACCACTGACATTTTTAAGAATGTCATCCATTGCCATGCCTTTATCTTTAAATTGCTCATTGGCATCAATGACAGCTTGCTTGGTAGGTTCTAATACGCACTCCAAACGTCTTAGAACAGTTAATGGTAAAATGATTTTTCCAAATTCGGTATGTGGGAAGTCACCCCAGAGATCATCGGCATTCTTCCAAATGAAACTTGCTAATGTTGATTCCGTATTGTTCGGTGTAGTCGTCATTTTAGTTTTTCATGGTTGTTTTACAATTAGTTAAATTGTAAACAGCAAATCAATGTTTTTCAACAAGAAAATGAAAAAACAAAACAACAAGAAAGGCGAGTTTTGACACTCTTAAACACTCAGAAAATGGAAGTTAGATGTTCATTATGGAAAGGTCGATTGTGTAATAAATAATCGATTTAATGTACATCTATTTAATATCATTGTGTTTACGACTCTAGTGAAAGGATAAGATAAAGGCCATTAAATGGCCTTTTATTTGTGATTACTATTGCCTTTATTTCCCTTAACCCACATGCCGTTAGCAAGAACTTCACTATTGCCATACATTTGAAATGTTATTTCACCATCATGATTTTGTCGTCCGTGGTTAGCAGCAGGTATTGTAACACCATGCTCAAAAAAATTTCATGGAAATGGGATATAAGGTTTTAACCTTTTTTAATTATATACATTAGCACTACGTTTTTTGGTCTGTTTTCTGCTGCTGTTGGCACTTGTCTTGAAGCATCCAACTTCTGAGAAATCCATCTATTTGTTTCCGTGTTATTGGTAAGAGTTAAATTATTACCAAAATCTCTATTTATAACACTGGTATCATAATATGTAGCTCCTGATTGAAGATTTGAAGGTAGACTACTTATTGAGATATCACCATCCAAACCGAAAAATAAACTACCAGTTATGTTCCTTATAGCATCACTTTGCGAAGATAGTATCGCCCTATTTGATTCAGAATCAACGCCAGCACCATGATCCCAAGCTCTGACAAATTGCCCTCGTATGTCTGGAACCACACCAGAAGGATATAGAGTTGCCAATGTTGGGTTTTTGCTCTTATCAAAAGCCTGTCCGTTTAATTCCAACCAGCCAACCGGAGCATTGGATGTTCCCCACATTTTTATTGTTCCGGGCTGTTCTCCAGAAAAATTCCACACACCATTAACACAAGATAAAATCTGACCATCTGCTGTTCGTCCCTGTAATCCATTAGATTGACATTCTTTGCCAACCTCAGCCTGTCCGTTCAATTGAACAAATTCTCCCACCGTAGCGCGTCCAGTGGATTCTAATGTAGCACCTTTGACGTTTTGGGATGATTCTATGTTACCAGATGCTTTTATCGTTCCAATTGTATTTATTGAACCATCATAATTAATATTGACACCAACAGCCCCACTTTGAGGATTTCTAAGTTCAATCTTTCCATTTACTGCGAATACAATACTGGTATAGTCATCTGAGAGCACATCGATTTGTTTCTGACCTGATATTTTTATCTCAAAATCATCACCAACAGCATCTCCTCCTAATCCAATATTATTTCCATAACCATTTTTAGCATAAACCCAATTTCCTGCTGAAATATTACCTCCAGCATCAATTTTTCCAGTAGCCTTAATGTTTCTTGCTTGTAGGTCGCCTGTCGTCGTAATGTTGCCAGTGGCATTGAGCGCATCGACATTGTTGATATTATGCCCATCTAAGTTTAAATCGCCGGTCATGGGCAAGGTTCCATCTCGTCTTAAATAAACAGAATATAAAGCACTATTATAGCCTACACGAAATGCTAATTGTCCAGTGGATGTGATATTATTAAAATTAGCAGACGTTTCTGTCCATTGACCACTATACCCAGAAGCAATAGATGTTGTTTTAGTCATACCGCTATCTATACCAGCGGTTTGCATGGCATTCCCTAATAAATCATAACGTGTTTTACCGCCTTCAATCCATGCCGTCGATGTCGTTATAAGACCATTAATAACAAAGTTAGGTGAAGTTCCATCTCGTTTTAATAGGATTTTATACGAGGATTTATTAGCATTAGTGCCTGTGTAGGTTGAAGGTAGCAAACCTTCGTTAATCAATGTCTGGTAAGTAATTTCACATACTGAACCTGAACAGGTTCTTGGACCCGGATCGGTTCCTGTTCCGGCAGCATTGGATAAGGTTGATAATTTATCATAACGGATATTTATATAGCCATTAACTGCTTCACCGATCTGTTTCATTTGTTGACCGACAGCAGAAGCCATTATACTCTCCTGTTCATTTTTCATATCCTGAAACTTCATAAAAGCCACCATCGTCCCAACACCTAAAACAAGAGTTAATTCTAGTAAAGAGAATCCTTTTTTAATTTTCATTTTCATCGCCATTTTTATATTCACGTATTAATTAATTATCAAATAACAAACAAAAATCAAGATACAGATAAAAACAAATCCCCAGCCATATTAAAATTAAGCTAGAGATTTGTCAGGACGTGAAATATATAAACCTAAAATTATATTTTTATGATTTTATAGATGAAAGAATCTGATTATATAAGATTATGAGCTTTTAAATAAATAGATATATCATCATAAATAGAATGTCAAATCTTTTAATGAAAGTTAACGATAATTATCTGTTGGAACTTTTTCTAAAATACTTGTCAAATAGTTTATATGCATTATCAAGTTTTCCTTCCTTTCATGCTCGCCAGAAATAACATTCCGCTTCTTTTAAATCTTTCTTTATCATCTGGATGTAGGTGAGGTATCTCTAGTAGCATACCTAAAACAAGATCCTTATCCACCGTAAAAATATCACAATCAAGAACCTTGGCAACTTCCGCACCTAAAATTATTTTCTGGCGTGTTTCTATCTGTTTAGACTCTTTCTTAGACTTATGTTGTAAACGATTTAAACGCATCTGAGCAGATGCTAATTGCTGATCCAGTGTCTTTTTTATTCGTGGTTTCTTTCTGGTTTGTTCTTTATCTGAAATATCACTCATTTTCTATCCTCCTATAGTTCCATGATACATATATATTTCTTATATATATGTTAGTCAATGAGGATATTTGAATAATTGGATTATTAATTCTTTTTATACGATGTGAACTTTTCTTTTAATATGTTAAAGCAGTTGATAACATTTTCATGTTCTACTGAAAAATGATCTACACTCCTTTTCAGGAGATCATTGGCAATATCAACGATAAATTTACTTTGTTCACTATGATTATAGACAGTAAATATATCAGCTATCCAGTGATAGCAGCAAAGCGTCAACAAAATACAATAGTCTTGATATTCTTTAATACCTGTTAAAAAAGTATATCCGTTATAATCTACTTGCCTTGTTCTTCTATAATATTGTCTAAGCGTGGGTTTCATTATTATTAAATTGTTTTTAACTATATCATAGTGAATGTCATCCTGAACGTAGTCGTTTTTAAGAAAGAAGTTATTGCTATGAACATATAAAGCATAGGCAATCGTTTCAGTAGAGATTCCATATTTCTCGCATAGAGCCGTTGAGACAACAGGATTGTTTTCTATATGTCTTATAAACTCACTTTCTTTCAAGTTTTTTGTTTTAGTTTTATTCATATATTTCTCACTATTATTATATCCGATTAACGACGGAAGGTTTCTGGTCTTTTCCACTCAAACATTACTGCATGACGTTCTTTGTCTCTTTCTTTTTTTATTTCTTCTGCTCTACGCTGAGAACGGATCTGTTCACGCGCTATACATAATACTTTCCTACGTTCCTCTGATGTTAATTTTTTTCCTTTAACTTTAGTAGCAGCATGAACAGCATCATCAAGAAATCTCTTTTCCGTTAATGACACTCTCTGTAATCTTCCAGCACGGTGTTTTCTTTCGTTTTTTAATTTACATGAAGTATTATCGATAAAATCTTCTGCTACTTGTTTTTTATTGTCCACTACATCCTCCTTGTTTTTTATAATATATTATATCAATACAATTAAAACAAAAAAAACTCAAATTATTTCATGCACTTTATTTAATTTATAGTTGTACTTACCTTTCGTTAGTGCTTTGATGAAATAGCACCTACCTACTAATATTTTTTCACTACTTTTTTAAATTAATTTTTTGTACTAGTAGTACTAGAATTTTATTAGATTAGGTTCTGGGGTTTTAGATGGCGACTTTCAGTCGTAGTAGTTTTCCGAAGGAAAACTTAGTTTTTCTAGAGCTTCGCCTCTCCTAATCCGCGCATGAAAATTTCAAAATAGTTTTAATATTTTTTATTTTTATACCCGTAATAGAACAAGGCGCTTCTCATGCTATGGCTTAGAGTTGCAATACGTTTCCATATTGCGACACCCTCTGCACTCCCATAGTCAACATCATAACTTTAAAAACATTTCTCGTTTTACTAAAGAAATTACACTGCTGTTTTTATAAGCCTTAGATGTGCGCTTCGAGTTGATGTTACGCAGACTCCCCGCTTTGGCATCGACAATAACCTTGAGAATGAATCAAACACTTTCGCTCCTACCTTCTCAGACCCGTACAATCAGGTTTAACGTTATTGCTTTCGAGAACTAAAATGTTTTTGGAAATGGTATTTGAAAAGCTTGTAAAAAGTTGAGATTTAGATTTGACAAATATGAAAAGATTATTTAATACTTTATTATATTTGTAATCACGTTCCGTTTAACTGATTACAAGGCTTCAAAAGTCGGCAAAACTTTTTTAGTCCTTAAAAAGTCAACTTTAAAAGTTGGCTTTTTTTGTATCTTTATTTTATTTACAACACCGCATTTAGATTGTCAAATAAAACTCAAAAAAATATTTTAATAGCACATGATCTATTATCACCTATAAGCAGCATTTGGTGATTGCCACAAACAATAACATCGTCGGAATAGGGCTTCGCACTGTTAATGATGGATTTATAAAAAAAGGTGTTTATAAGAGTCTACACAAAAATGTAACACCACCTGCAAGTAATTACACAACACATAGGTATGCAAACACTAACCTTAAACGTCTAATACTCATCGCGTTACTTATTTTCTCTCATTCATGATTTTAAAATCACTTCTTAATTTCTGACAAGAAATTCACACATTAATCTAATCTAAGTTATCTTTTATCATATTTTTATAAATTTTATCTTTCCCGCCTACGGCGGGAGACTAATTTAACTACTTTTGCCCTTACGGGCGCTCTCTAAAACCACAATCATTAAGATTCGTGTAATACCTCAGCCGTTCATCCGATTCTAGCCCTGTAAATTTCACAGACAGTAAAACTAGAGTTATTATTTAGTTATAGGAAAACTTTAAACATTGTCGTTATTTTTAGCTCCGTTAGGAGATATAAAAATAAAGCAATGCCCACCTATACGCTCACTTCGTGAGCGTGTGGGGTCTACCGACGGTTGCCTGCCGCAGGCTAACACCGTTTCCTTCGGAAACAAGGTCAACGTCAACACCAGAGTTTTTCTTGCGAAAAACTAAAACCAGCATAGTCGCATTGGATATTTATATTTTGGTTTGATATTTAAATTTATATTGGGGTTATTTTTATTGTATGGCTATTTTTCATCTTGATTTTAAAATTGTGAAACGTTCAGAAGGTAGATCTTCCGTTGCGAAGGCTGCTTATCATGCTCGTACACGTATAACAGATGAAAGAACAGGTGATACCTATGATTATAGCCGCCGTAATGATTTATACGGGCATTTCATATTAGCTCCCGCTAATGCACCAGAACACATCGTAAAAGATTCTACAGCATTGTGGAATGAAGTGGAAAAAGTTGAGCGACAGAACAATGGTCAAACATCCCGTTATTTCGATGTTGCTATTCCTGCCGAGTTAAACAATGACGACAAGAAAAAACTTGTCCTTGAGTATTGCCAGAAAAATTTCGTTGATAAAGGCATGATTGCCGACATCGCTTTTCATGATCTTGATAGTGATAATCCTCATGCTCACGTTATGTTGACCTTAAAAACAATAGGCCCGGAAGGTTTTGGCAAAAAGGAAAGAAGCTGGAACGACAGAAAAATGTCTATTTTTTGGCGTGAATCATGGGCATCTATGGCTAACAGCTTCCTCGCTGCTGCTGGTTCATCAGAACGTATCGATCATCGTTCTCTCCAAGTCCAGAACGAAGAAGCACTATCCAATGCGGCTATTGCTTTGGATAATGAAGAAAAAGCATTATGGCTTGCTAAAGCGGCTGAAACAAATCGCCCTCCAATGAAGCGTATTCATTGTGGTAAATGGCGTACTAAAGCTGCTAAGGAGCAAAGAGCCAAAGAACAGGCTGTTCGTGATGCTGCTAAACAAGAAGCTGTTGAAGTCTACAAAACATTCAGTGAACTTGACCTTGAAATTGTTGTTGATGTCAGAAGCTTCACCGTGTCTGTTCTTGCTGAACCAGAAGAAATTGTTTTACCAGAAACGCGATCCAGCTCTTCTACAAATGAAGAACAAAGACCTTTACTGGTAGCACCAGCTCCTGATACTCGTTTGCGTGGAGTCAAATCTTACCGTGATAAAACAAAAGTCAGTAAGGTTGTTGCTTGTATTCCGCCATCAATCAGTATTTCTGATTCTGGTACAAATACTATTCTGAAAACATCCACCTCTCAAAACCCAAACAGGGCATCCAGAAGCGCCCCTGACCATGAAAGAAAGGATAAGACTACTCCACGTCAGGATAATATTTTCAAACGTTTCACAACTCTTGTCATAGATTTCTTCAAAGAAAAATTTGTATGGGCTAGATCAAGCAGAGTTAAGCATGATCCTGTCAGTACAGAACATGATAAACGTATTACTGAAAACTTTGTCTTTGATGAAGTATTAGGTCATCATGTTTCTCGTGCTGAATATGAGAAACAAGCTAAGTTTAACAGTGATACTTACAAACCAACACCTGATGAGATTCGACGTTTCCCAAGCCGTCCTAAGCACGAACGAGTCAATGCAGATAATAACATGGATTTTATACCGACTGTTTCAACAATAAATGATAAAAATCATACTCCTCGTTTAAGGCCACCTACACGCCGTGGCCTAGATAAACTATAGAATAACTTATATTGCTGTTATGCAATTAGTAACACAATTTTGTTTATTCATATTAATAAGATCGCATCTGCATAATCATTTAATAGCCTCTATATATTTTATAAAATCATTTTCCCATCCTTTTATTCTGATTGTTTTAGGGTGAGGCGCTCTAATCGTATGTTCTGGGAGGTCTGGATGGTATAATCTTACGAAATGTTTTTCTGGCAATCCATTTATGTTTTCAAACATTAAATCTTCATATAAAGACGTTAGTCGATGATCATATTTATGATTTGTGAAGAAAACACATATATCAGGAGTAAGAATATTAATTTCCTCCTTTAATATATAATCAAACGATGATATATCTCTAGCTAGCTCGGTATAATCTGGTGATCCGCAATCAACATCAAACCGATTCAGATTTGACCATGCAATTGCATATGGTTCAATACTAAGCGCTCGCTCTACTTTCCTTATGATATTCCAGAATGGACTGCTATAATATGATACGCCAAAATCGAACTCCTCATATGTTTCAAGCTGTTCATTAATATCGGGAGAGTTGCACCATCCATAGGTTTCCTGTCCAATAACCATCAATTTATTATGCTGATGAAAATAATTTTTTAGCTTTAAAAGGAGGGGGCCATGTAAGTTATTATCTGAATGTTTCTCACGGTAATTATTTAATGCGTTAATGTTGTTGACATATAGCATATTAAGTCTTTTATTCATATTCTTTCCATTTTTAACTAATATCATAATAACATAAATAGTTATCATGGTATTATTCGATTTGTAGAAAGTCAACCTCTGTTTATAATAGGGTTAT
This sequence comes from Tenebrionibacter intestinalis, assembly GCF_016632365.1. Lineage (GTDB taxonomy): Bacteria > Pseudomonadota > Gammaproteobacteria > Enterobacterales > Enterobacteriaceae > Tenebrionibacter > Tenebrionibacter intestinalis. Next base: position 44,797 of record NZ_JAEPBH010000028.1, read on the forward strand.
TATTTTTTATTTCATCATGGTTACAATAATCACATTCATTTATACTGCTAAAATAATATGAGCATGTATTTTTAAAACATTCTTCCTGAAAATTCCATCTACTACTTACACACGGCTATGCCCTAATACTGAATCAATTATTTCGTTTTAGCGTATAACTTAAATGGTAAATTTAAATTATCTAGTTTCGTTATAGATCATTTCCTTATGATAATTGATAATGATCACATCTTGAAATATAGCATGTTATTTACAACCTATGATATTTGATCTTAAACGTATAATAAAACTATATTTTCAGCAGCAGCGCTTAGTGATTATTCCAAACAATCACTAAGCTTAGATATAAATGCAAGAGAGGAAACTAATGCAATAAAAGGTAAAACTGCCTCCTAAAGCATCTATGATTAGTTGTTCTCATCTTCACTAACTGAATAATGAAGAAAAAAAATGCTCTCAGGCCAGTTATAGCTAAAAAAAGCACCGACTTCCGGGAGTTAAAGTCCCGAATCCCGGTACTTAAGTTGATAGCTATTTTTCAAATAAACATGTAAAAACATTCTTATATAATTCAGTATTGAAAGCTTCAAAATACCATTGAACGTTATTTTGAAAGACCATTTAAATTTGACACTTTGAACCAATCCCTTAAAATAAAATATATACACATTTCACTCAAAAATAAGAGGAGTCAACATGACAGACCATATAAAAAAAGAACCAGAAGATGAAACAATTATTGATAGTGCTAAAATTTACGATGCGCTTAGAAAAAATTATTTTGATAGATGCTTCCTTTCTTCTTACTTAGATGAAAAAATAGATGATAACTTACATCCTTTCAGTGACGAAGCATATAATAAAATGAAGTCCTTGCATGATGAAAGAGATAATCTTAATTTTAAAAACAAAATGAAAGAGATTAAAAGGAATTTATCTACATCACAAAAAAAAAAAAGTCGAAAAAATAATGAAAAACAAAATAAAATAAAATAATTTTTTAAATATCCAGCCATGAAAAACACTTTCTCCGATGAGATAAAGATCATGACTACTTTCTTTATCTGAATATATAGAAGCCTACATTGACTTCTATATCCCATTAAACCTATTAAATATTTTTAACTTCCAATATTCAGAACCTTCCTCTTTCTCTCGAAGATTGGCCTCAAGATTCTTTATGATTAGCGCTTTTACTCCTTGGTTATGTGCTGCCATTACTTTGTTAAAGAGTTCTTTTTCATCTATATCTTCCCGTTTTACTTTTTCTGTTCCATTCACTTTTTTGTAGTAATCGAAATCATCGAATAGATTGTTTATTTGTATTTTAAGTGCCTGTCCCACACACTTTTCATTTTCAATGATCATTACCGCTTCATTATGAAATCCATATGCTATTTCGTATATGAAATCGCAATATAATGATAAGACCGTGCAAATAGCAAAAGACATTGATTCATTTTTTTCGTATAATACCACATCATTCATATCATATTCCTCTTGTAATCGATGTACAGCCCCATTACGGGGCCACATAATCTAAATCAGTGAGTAGATAACAACTCTGCCCATGATTTCTTAATCTATTTTTATTTTGATATTATTTACAATACTCCCATGAATGCCGGACCAGACGTTCCGCTACCTCTTCAAAGTTTACTTCTTCAAGCTTTCCTTCCAGACATTCACATTGGATAATGATGTAAAAATTTTTACTGATATGCTCAATAACATTGCCGATGAAAACACACATAAAATCCGCATCATATACCAAGTATGAGACATTATCAGAGGCCATATCCTGCATAACCTTCCAACTAGCCTCAAACGAACGCTCTGCAATATTATAAAACGTTTCTGTAGATACACTTTTAATTTCAAAAATTTTACTCATGGTTACGCCTCACTATTAAATGATATTTGTTTTCTTTTTTATTTTTTCGCCCCATGAATGAGGCTAAAAATGATTTATTAAATAACCTTTTTATCTTCGTTTGTGATTAACACGTAATGTTATCAACACCACCTCCTTATCAACCATTTTTACTGAATGCCCTTGTTCAAAGTACTCCCATCTGACTACCTTTTTAAAAGATGCGCTTGCATTTTTGATACAATCCTTATAAATACTATCCATGAATGCATCATCCTCCATTAACATCTCTGCTTCATCGGGTCGGACTTCCTTAAGCGTATTCATTTTCATTTCATAAAACAAACCTGCCATATGCATAAATACTTTTTGAGATTCTTTCATCAGTTTTTCACTCATTTCATTACCTCTTATTTTATATTACAGTCTGTTTATTTGCGCTGATTTCTATTCTTTTGTAATAAAGAACATAATCATCACCATTAAAGCATTTAATCAAAAACTCATGATAACTACTTAGTATAGTTTTAACCTCTGGAACTGATATGTATTTAATCTTTATCTCTTCAGCACTTTCAAACCATTCCTGTAGCGTGAGATTAATAATATCCATTATGAATATCTCCCTGTAAAATCCATCCTTCATTTTTTTCAGAAATTCATCATCACTTAGATTAAAGTATAAGTAATGTATTAACTCGTTATAGGTATTTACAACATCAGTAGCAAAGTTTGCTGCCTCAGCATTACTTGCGGATATTTTAACGGGTATTTCATTCCAGCCTAAACATTTTTCGTTCATATTTTCCTCTCTCATTAATAGTTAGTACGATACGCAGAGTAAATAACTCTCAGATTCCTTCTCACCTCATCAAAGAACAGATAATATTCTTTCCCTTTATTATCTTTCATTGATTCAGCAAACTCTTGTTTTGTTCGTTCGATCACTTTTCCAATCACTTCTTCAATATAAAGCCGGTCTTTAAAATGACGCTCATAATCATTTCCCATACAATCAATCATGACCTGAAGATGTTTTCTAAAGTTATTTATTGCCATTTCCATAAATACTTCTGTCTCATCATTCGTAACAGTCACCACACAAGGCAGTACGTTTTTACTTTTCATCTTAACCTCTCATTATTTAATAAACTTTTTTAGATATGATTGCGAGAATCAGAAATGATTTTGTAAATCCATTCATCAATCTCACTTTCAATAAATGCTATAGAGCGCAATCCGGTTTTTACTTGCTTAGGAAATTTACCCGCTCTTATTAAGGTATATATCCACGTTTTACCAAACCCTGTTCTTCTTTTTACTTCTGGCAAACGAATCAGTTTCGGATGTTTATCTGTTTTGTTTTGAACCATATTATCTCCTGTTTTTTTTACGTAATATCTTGGATATTTCGTTTTTTAGTATGTTGTTCGATGGAGATAATTCTAGGATTTTGGCTAGTTCTAAACTAGGGATGTTCACCAACCGTGAGTTTCGCGGAAATTTTGGAGGGATACGCTTTTTAGGGATGTTCGCAGGTTGTGAACATCCCTTGTGTTTACTTTTTGTTTTTATCCGAGGATTTATCGTTAAGTGTTATCACATCAACGATACCCCAATCCTTCAACATATTGTTTTTAATATAGAAATCATTTAAAACCTTGAAGTACTCATCGTTATCAAGATAACTTTTCGCGTAATCATAATCAGTATCTTTGATGTTCTCACTACTTCTGACCCCATTATTACCATGCAGGATGTCAGCTAAAATGGTGAAAGGTATGTTCTTACCTTCGTTGTAGAGCTGTTCCCATGAGATCAAATCCATCAAAGGGATGACTTTGTAATCAAGTATTCTTTCAAAGGTCTTATGACCAAACCTAAATTTTCGTTTCGGGGGTTTAGGCGTTTTCAGGTGCTTTTGCCATAGAGCAATCAGTACTTTCAGATGTTCTGCGAGATCGTCACTGCTGGCTTCTTCCAAGTCAATTTCAATCAGCATCTTGTTAGCAGGGTTCATGCCTCCTTGTTTCAGATACTCAGAGATGTAGTCGGAACTCACTGCAACAGGGTCTGTTTGCTCTGAAGTCTCCAGCCGATACATAGCCCGCCCATAGTTGAACAATTGAACTCTGGTCATTGGTCTTACAGCATAGCTATGCGACAGTCTGTGATTGTCTGAAATCCAGTCTGATTTAAGTATCACATCACCACATCGGATTGTGGCATCATGGTATATCGCTTGCATTTGATTATCTTTGCCTGCTGTTTCCCATTGTTGTCTTGTTTTGTAAGCCAACATCCGTCTTTCAAGCTCTGCATAGATTTGTTCTAAGGTGAGGTCTTTCAGGCCATCATATCGGCGTACATCAAACCAAGATAACGCTGCCCTGATTTCTTCCATTTCCTTTTGTGTAGTCATTGTTCTACCGATTGCTTTTGTGTTTCCTAAACGTTAGCCCATTCAACATGATAGAGAAAGTGGAAAAGAGGAGCGGGTTTTCAAAATGGTGTGAGCACAGTAAGTGACCTTGAAGGTCAGTGCTTTCACCTTGACTAAACATGATTTATTTAATAAAAAATAACCAATTGTTTTTCATCATTTATTTTAACAAAAATAACGACAACATCATGTTGATAATGAAAGAAAATTTAGATACGTATAGTCAGATGATTATGACAACAACCAATTGTTTTTAATTGACATTTTTACCACAAGAGAACAATAATGATGGTAAATATGTTGGTAAAAATATGGCTATATTTAACAAAGGCAGTAATAACAGGAGATGTAGATGAAGTTCGAGTCCAGTCAGAGGAGCCATATTTGAAAAGCCTGCTTTCGAAGCAGGCTTTTTGCTTTTCTACGTCCTGGCGTTAACTCAAAATAGCATCCAGCCTGGCAGGCACTTCATTTACAACAGCGGCTGGTATGCGTGGCATCAGCGGCGTGCGACGTAAGCGCCCGGAAAATGTCAACGTTCATACAGCTCGTGGCGGGCAGTACTGTTCAGCAGATTATCAGGATCTACTGAGCTGCATGGAAGCATGAATGTAAAAGGTTGCTGCTACAATAATGCCTGTGTGGAAAGCTTCTTCCACTCACTGAAGCTCGAATGCAACCACGCTGAGCGCTTTATCAGCCGGGAGATAATGCGCACGACGGTGTTTAATTATATTGAGTGCGATTACAACCGGTGGCGTCGGCACAGCGCCTGTGGCGGACTCAGTCCGGAGCAGTTTGAAAACCAGAATCTCGCTTAGGGTTGTGTCCACATTACATAGATAAGATCATTTTACGCCACCGGCAATACTTCATTCTTCTCTGCCGCCCGGGCTGAGCAGCCTGCGGGTCTTAACAACAGCCGTTCCATACCGGAATGGCTCAGATTGTTGACAAAGAAGGAAAAAACGTTTTTTTTGTGGTGGTAAGCAGGCGAAAATCAATACGTTGATTTTCCTTATTTTTATTGTATTTCATCCATCTTGTCTGCGACAGGATGGGGTTTGTCAGCAGTATCAGCCATTCCATACCGGAATGGCTATTATTAAGTTTATTCATTTTCAGAATAAAATATACCGGTATATGATGTTCTCATTGTTACATGAGCGATTAGATAGATGAAACTTTTTTTAATAACTGGCCTGCAACTTATTATTTATATTGTTATCTTTATTATTGCCGGCCAACTTGTTGATTATTTTTCAATTCCGCTTCCCGCCAATATTATCGGGATGTTACTTTTATTCATCATGATAATAACCGGGCTATTGCCGGTCAAATTTGTAAAGCAGGGCGCCACCTTTCTGCTCTCAGAAATGTTGTTATTTTTTGTTCCGGCAGTCGTTGCTATAATAAATTACTTTGACATCCTTGAAAAAGAGGGAATACGAATTATAGCAGTTATCGCATTAAGCACGATAATTGTTCTGGCGACGACCGCATGGGTTGTTGATAAATTATACAATTATGAACTCAAAAAGGCTGTTAAATGAACAGTTCATATAGTATCCAAATACTGTGTCTCGTTTTAACGTTGCTTGTTTATTTTCTGAATAAACAATTATATCGTCGCTGGCATATTCTACCCTTTATGCCACTGGTGTTTACGCCTGTCATTATGGTTATTTTCGTACTGGTGACTAAAATATCCTGGCAGAATTATTCGGGGGAATCCCACTGGCTTGTCTGGCTGCTGGGGCCTGCAACCGTCGCCTTCGCAGTTCCCGTTTATGAAAATATTCCTATGATACGTCGGCACTGGTTATCCATTTCAGGCGGCGTCGTTACAGCTGTGCTTATTGCGGTAACAACGTCGGTCTGGCTCGCACGTCTGTTTGAACTGCCTGAAAATATTCAGCGAAGCCTGGCGGTACGCTCGGTAACAACGCCCTTCGCGCTGGCGGCTGTAAAATCCTTTAACGGCATACCTGACCTGGCGGCCTTTTTTGTGGTGCTCACCGGCGTATTTGGCGTTGCTGTTGGCGATATTTTATTTATACGGCTGTCAATTCGCCACGGCACCGCAAAAGGGGCTGGTTTTGGGGGAGCATCGCACGGTGCGGGTACGGCGCGCTCCTGGGAACTGGGCGCCGAAGAAGGCGTTGTAGCCAGCCTGGTTATGATGTTTGCCGGAGTGTGTATGGTATTGAGCGCGCCTGTATTGCAATTCATTCTTTTCTAAAGCGCCCGGCTTAACAAAAGCGTTTTTATTAATTTAAGCAACAACACGGAAACGTCATAGCGAAAGCGGGGCAGTCTGGTCAGCGCACACTACGATGTTTCCACGCAGCCCATTGTCCAATCGGTTCACATCTGTTTTAAAACTACCGTTCTCCCGAATGTAGCGACAAAATAAAGCACCGCCATATTTACTGGCCTTAAAAAATACGTTACACACGGACAGCCCCAACATATTGGAATAAGAGAAGCGGCGCCAGGCGCGGTAAGGTTTGCATAACCGCTGATTTTTAACGCCAACGCAGATAAAACGCTCAAGCCTTTTCTATATATAAGCCAGTTCATTAAAATAAAACTGTAAAACCAATCCTGTCACTAAAAGTAATCTTTTGTTTAATAATCACAAAAAACATCGTAAATCAGGATTATGCAAAACCGGATAACACATCTAACGTATAATTTAAATTGCATACGCCATAAAGATTTTTACGCATTAAAAATGAAAACGACCCACGTCTGCGAGCGCCCGACCAGACATCAAAAATGTTGCCTTAACCGGGCTGCATGGCATTTAATCCGCGCTTTGTTTATGGTTGCTTCGCCAGTAAGAGCCGTCTTCAGCGCAATTTTTTTGTCACGTTCATAGCGTCCAGCAGCCGCTGCTCCACCCAGCGATGCACACTGCTGTTAAGCGCTGAGCTGTGTGAGCAAATCCGCAAGCGGTATTCTGGTGTGGGAAAAGGCACAGGGAAAATATCCAGTTCGGCAATATGGCTAAACGTGAGCGCTGCGTGACGCGGCATTGTCAACACCAAATCAGACTTCGCCACAATAAACGGCGTACCCAGCATTGTCGGTAACTGGAGCGCAATCTGGCGCGTTAAACCTTTATGTGCCAGTACGCCATCAATCACACCAGGTTCATCGTGCCAGGGGCGTACCACAATATGGCGGCAGGCCAGGTAGCGCTCGAGCGTAAGCCGCGTACCAATGACAGGATGGCGCATACGCGCCATTACGACATATTCATCCACCAGGCCGTCAACTGCATGAATATCTGCCGGCAGCCTTTCATTTTCTCCCCGTGCGCCCAGTGAAAAATCAATGCGTCCGGCGCGCAAATCATCCAGCGAATCCGCTGTACGTAACTCCATAATATTGATGTGCATTTGCGGCGCTTGCATTTGTAGTCGGCTGATAAAATGCGGCAATAGCGCATAGCCAGTGTAATCGGTCGCCGCGCAGGTAAAAATGTGTCGACTGGTGGGAGGATCGAAATGCTGCGCGCTCGCCAGACAGCCGGACAAAGAGTGAAGCATGGCACTGATGGAGGGGGCCAGGTAGCGGGCAAACGGCGTAGGCCGCATTGTCCCGGCACTGCGCACAAACAGCCGATCGCCCAGCATTCTACGCATCCTTGCCAGCGCGTGACTACAGGCTGGTTGACTTAACGACAGCTCCTGAGCCGCCGCCGTGACGCTGCCGGTTCGTAGCAGCGCATCAAAAACCAACAGTAAATTTAAATCAAAACCTCGCAAAGTACTATGCATATTCGTTCTTCCATGCTGAAAACATTGCAGGTTTACAGCCTAAATCCGGGAGAAATTCTGCGCCAGACAGGCGCAGCGCGTTTGACTGCTGCGCACCGCCTGCCGCGCAGCGTCATTGTACAATGCCTGTCGTGTTAAGCCCCGGACTGCTCATAATGGCAAAACAGCCGTACCGCAAATCGTGTCCTTTAACTTTCTTCACCCTGGCTGATGAGAAGGTCGTCATTTTGCCAACCTGTTTAAGCGTGGCGACGCCAGCGATCTGGTGATGCAGAATAAAAAATTCAAGCCCCTCAATAGCCTGCAATTTATTTAACGATCGGGAAGACAATAAACAGTTCGATACAAATTCGCCCCATCGCCTGTTGTCATACACCGAAAAGAATGCCGTTTACACTTCAGCCACGCGCACCTTAGGAAAATCTACCGTAGCGATATGATAAGATGCGCTTTTTAACCGGGATATTCGTTATGCTGCAAACGCTCAGCCAGTCAACGCTGCCCCCTTTTCTGCCGCAGATAGCCGAGGGTAGAGTGATTACGCAGCCTCATGTGCGCTTTTGTTCAGCCACATTTTCCCGGGAAGGCTACAGCGATGCGCTCTTTTCGCAACTGGGCATTATGCTGCCTCAAAGCCTGCACAGCGCAGTTGAAAAACGTCGCGCCGAATATCTGGCCGGGCGCTGGTGCTGCCACCGGCTATTGGCGGTACAGGGCGTGGCGGGTGACGTAACGCGTGGTTTAGAGGATCGGGCGCCACGCTGGCCTGCGGGTATTTATGGATCGATAAGCCACGCGGACAATCGCGCCATAGCCGCTGCAGTCTATGCGGATAAACCGTGGCGTATCGGTATAGATGTGGAACGCTTCAACCCAAAGGTAATGCAGGATATCGCATCTGAAATCGTAGACGATAAAGAATTGGCATGCCTTCGCCAGCGCCCTGGCGACCTTCTTCTCAGCGTTTTGCTCGCATTCTCGGCAAAAGAAAGTCTTTACAAAGCATTGTGGCCGGAAGTTCGGGCCTTTTTTGGCTTTGATGCCGCAGCCCTGGTCGCCATTAAGGCAGGCATATTTACGCTATCGCTCAGGCGCGCGCTGGCGCCGCGGCTACCTGCCGGACTTTGCTTTAACGGCGTTTGGCGCTATAACGCGCCCTTTATTACTACGCTTATCTGCGCTCCCCTGTAATATGCTGGCGCCCTGCAACCATAATAAGTATCAGGTAACGCCGCCTCAGCCAGCCCGATATCCTTTATGATCTCACGCTACCAGGACGGAATCTGTACGTGTTTCGTCTTCATTCATCTTCGGCCTGTCACCACTCCCGGCGGCGGCGTATTTTCGCTTATACCAGGATATAAAGTCGCCAAAGCGCTGAAGGCGTGTGTTACACCGCAGAAAAGCGTTTTAAGCAGAGAGTAAAAAGGCGGTTTCCTGATGGAACCGCCGCAGTAGTTAAGGGCTGCGCGAACGCGCCCTTTAACCCCTTAACCAACGAGAAAGCCGCACTGCCTGAAGCCTAAAGCAAGCTGAACGGAACCTCTTCTTAATCTTAAGCGATCGGCATTAGCGTGTTTTCACAGGCTTAAGCCCCTTTTGGTTCGCCCATCGTTTTAAGCTTGTCAGAGATTTCGCGGCGCTCTTTCGATAAATCGGCGTTTTTGATGATGTAATCATCAACACGGTCTTCGTAGTCGCTCTTCATACTGGCGATAATTTCCTGAATAGCCTCCACACTCATGCCCGGTTTGATGTAATCACTCAGATTATCCAGCAGCAATACACGCTTTTGGTTATCACGGATCTTTTTCTCTACGTCCTGAATTTCACGCTTGAGCTTGTTTTTACGACGGAACAGACGCACAAACTCCAGTACATTCTGAAAAGACGGTTTGGTATTTTCCATTTTTTCCACCCCTGCTAATTGAGACTCGGATTCGCTTTCAGACAACCGCTGTCGCTGTAGTGTAAAGGATAGCGGCTGTTACTCACATCGGTATCCGCCTGCTTAGGACATTTCACGTATCATAACCCTAAATCACGCTGAATCGAAACAACCTGACGCCAGTCGCCGCTTATTTGCGCAGCGCCCGGGCAATAAGCTGCGACAGCAAGTCCAGTTGCCGCACCAGTTCAAGGCTAAGCCAGGCATAGCCATGAATGGGTGTCGCTTCAGTAATATCCGATTCACGCGCCTGCATCAGCAGACGCAGCTCACCGGCGATAGCGGCCAGCGCCTCGCTATTGCGCTGCACCGGTTTTGGATTTCCATCGTGCAACGCCCGCGCCAGCGCCTCCAGCGTTTGCTGCGTCATCTGTTGAGTTTCGCGCAACGTACGGGCGTTTAGCATTACAAAATGACTTTCGCGCGACGCCCACCACGCATTCATTTGAAGTTCCAGCGTACAGACAATGTTACGGCTTACGGTTTGAATACCTTCAAAAATCGCTTTATGAATATGCGTTTCTTTACTGGCCGGTTCCATCAGCGTGCGCATTTTCACCACTTCACCCAGCATAGCTTGCAGCGGTTTGTCGAGCCGTGGTCGTTCCACAAGGTTTGGCGACAGCGCTGCCTGCTGCAACTGATTAAAAGTGTTCAGGAAATCCGCCAACTTTATACGCCAGAGAATAAACGCGCGCTGTGGCCAGATACTGGTAAACAGCACCGCCAGCAGCGAGCCGAGGATCACATCGCCACTGCGCCAGAGCGCGGTTTTAATATCGCCAGTCGGCGCGCCAACCACGACCGATAGCGTAACGCCAATAAGTAACGCCTGATAAGGTTTTTTCCCAAGCGCCAGATAGCCGCAGATGAAAATACCCGCCGCGCACCAGGCCAGCATAAGCGGCAATGACCACAGCTCCAGCCTGAGCGCCGCCAGCCCCGCTATTGCGCCAAATAGCGTGCCGCCGATACGCTCAAACGCTCGCGGCACGACATTACCAAGAAATGAAATCGGCCCCATCACGACAACCAGGGTAATGAGCGGCCAACTGCCCTCCGGCACGTTCACCAGGCGAACCATAATAAACGTCAACACGAAGGCCGTCGCTACGCGCGCGCCGTGCACCACGCGATAGTGACGATAGAAGCGGATATCCAGGAGAGTTACCGATTTATCAGGACGCATAACCGTTCCCTTTTACGTCACAGCGAAATCGCTATTGTACGCGTTTTGTTTTATCTCGTTGAAATCAAAAAGCTTAATTTGTGGGCTTTTATGGGATTTTTTCCCAATACATTAGGTGTTTTTAAACATTGTTTTCATTTTTTCTGACCAATAATTAGATAAACAGGACTAATTAAACTTTAATTTACAAATGAAAACAAAATCCCCTTTTATGCTAACGCTTGCTGGATTAATTCTTTCTCGCAGCAGCGTTATTTGCCCTTAAAGGAAGCAATATGCGCAAACCACAAAAAACGTTGCCAGGCGTTACGCGCCGACAGGTTCTGACATGGACGGGCGCAGCACTGGCGGCACTGACGCCTGGAACCGGTCAGTCTCAGGCGGTTACGTTGACTGGCGCCACCCCCGGCTGGCGACCTTTTGCCGATAACCCTCCGCAAACCTACTCTTCTCAGGGCTGGTTGTTTTTTACCGAGGCTGAAGCCGCCACCCTTGAAGCTATTGTCGATCGTCTGATTCCGGAAGATGACCTCAGCCCCGGCGGAAAAGCCTGCGGCTGTGCGGTATTTATCGATCGCCAGTTACACGGCTTCTACGGCAATTTTGAACGCCTCTACCGGGAAGGCCCCTTTCGTGAAGGCACGCCGGAACAGGGCGATCAGTCACCTTTAACGCCGCGAGAGCGCTACCGCCTCGGGTTGTCAGGCCTGGATAATTATGTCCGTAAGCAGCATAACAAACGCTTTCACGAGCTAAACGGCGACGAGCAGGATAATGTGTTGCGGGCGCTGGAAAAAGGCGCCATCACCCTTGACGGTATTGATGGCACGCTCTTTTTTGCCCAGGTGCTAAGCAACACCACTGAAGGCTTTTTCGCTGACCCGATTTACGGCGGCAACCGCGATATGGTGTCCTGGAAAATGATTGGTTTTCCCGGCGCACGCTATGACTACCGCGATTTCATCGAGCGCCATAACGAAGATCTTAACCTCACGCCCGTGAGTATCACAGGTAGTGCCGCCTGGATTAAAAAAGGATAAGTATCGTGGTAAAAAAACTTCGTGAAACCGATGTCGTGGTGATTGGCCTCGGCTGGGCAGGCTCCATTATTGCAAAAGAACTGGCTGATGAAGGCCTGGACGTGGTAGGCATTGAGCGCGGGCCGTGGCGCGATACCGCACGTGATTTTAATATCGCCACCGCGCCTGATGAACTGCGCTATGTTCAGCGTCAGGAGCTAATGCTTCGCACGCGCCAGAACACCTGTACGATACGTAATAATCCATCACAGACCGCTCTGCCTATGCGTAGCTGGGGCTCATTTCACCCAGGCAACGGTACCGGCGGCGCAGGCAACCACTGGGCGGGAATCACTTTTCGCTTTCAGCCTGACGAATTTCGCCTGAAAAGTTACCTCACTGAAAAATATGGTGCTATTCCGCAGGAACTGATCCTGCAGGATTGGGGCACAACGTGGGAAGAGATGGAACCGCACTATATGGCGTTTGAACGCATAGCCGGTACGTCAGGCAAAGCAGGCGTACTCAACGGTCAGCGCCAGGAAGGCGGCAATCCGTTTGAAGGCGCGCGCTCCGGCGAATATCCTACTCCCCCGCTTAAACAACCTTACGGGCCTGTGCTTTTTGCGAACGCAGCGAAAAACCTCGGCTATTCACCCTTTCCTGTGCCCTCTTCGCTGGTTTCTGAGGCCTATACTAATCCCTACGGCGTGACGATGGGGCCATGTACATTTTGTGGCTTTTGTACTAACTATGGCTGCGCTAACTATTCCAAAGCGAGCGCCATTACAACCGTGTTACCCGCTCTGATACGTCAGCCTAATTTTGAAGCGCGAACTTTCTGCGAAGTGCTGAAAATCAATACGGACAGTAACGGCACGCAGGCTACTGGCGTAACCTATATCGACTCTTCGGGCGACGAATGGTTCCAGCCTGCAAAACTGGTGGTCGTCGCCGCTTTTACCTTTGAAAATGTGCGGCTCATGCTGCTTTCCAGTATTGGCAAAGCCTACGATCCTGTAACCAATACCGGCACGACGGGCCGCAATTACGCCTACCAGACCGCTAACGGCGTCACGCTTTATTTCGACGACAAAAAATTTAACCCCTTTATCGGCGCCGGCGCCGTTGGTATGGGAATTGACGACTTCAATAACGATAACTTTGACCACAGCGGCCTGGGCTTTTTCGGTGGCGGCAGCATTCGCGTTACGCCTATTGGAGGCGCGCCTGTCAACTATCACCCCACCCCGCCCGGTACGCCAAAGTGGGGCAAAGGCTGGAAGCAGGCGATGGTAAAAAACTACCAGAGCACAATGTCGATTGGCTGTGAGGCAAGCAGCTATACCACACGCACTAATTATCTTTCGCTCGATCCCAATTATCAGGATCGTCTCGGGCGTCCGCTGCTGCGCATCACATTCGATTTTCCGGAAAACGATCTCAGAATGGCGAAATATTGTACCGACAAAGTGGCGGAAATTGCTAAAACAATGAACCCACGTGAGATCGTCGCCAAACCGATGACCGGACACTGGAACAGCGTACCGTACCAGTCGTCGCACGTCGTAGGCGGGTTTGTTATGGGCAGCGATCCGTCAACCAGTTCAGTTAATAAGCATCTGCAGGTATGGAATGTTCCTAACCTGTTTGTCGTCGGGGCCTCTGCGTTTCCGCAAAATCCAGGCTATAACCCAACCGGAACCGTCGGTGCGCTGGCGTTTAAAGCCGCCTACGCTATACGCCATTTTTATCTGAAAAAACCAGGGGAGATGATCGGCGTATGAAAAAGTTAGCCTTCTCTCTGCTCGCTTTATCCTGTCTTGGCGCATCGACACAGGCCCCGGCGCAACCGGAATTCGAGCAGGTGGAAAAAGGACGTTATCTGGCCGCAATAGGCGACTGTGCCGCCTGTCATACCGCCGACCCGCAAAAGCCTTTTGCCGGCGGCGTTGTGATTAAAACACCGTTCGGTACGCTAAATAGCTGCGCCTAATACCGCTACACTTTTACCAA
>NZ_JAEPBH010000029.1 GCF_016632365.1 Tenebrionibacter intestinalis
CTTTTTTACCCGCCCATTACTGGGGATTCCTCAGCGCTTAGGCGGGCTTTTTAACACCATGACGCGAGCTTATGCAGCAACGACGTTCACGATAATTTTAGCGAAGACTTCGCTGTGAACCTGGAATTCCACTTCATGCTCACCGGTAGCGCGCAGAACGCCGTTCGGTAAACGAACTTCGCTCTTAACCACGTCAACGCCAGCCGCAGATACAGCATCAGCGATGTCGCGAGTACCGATAGAACCGAACAGTTTACCTTCATCGCCCGCTTTAGACGTGATGGTAACCGTGCCCAGTGCGTTGATTTTCTCAGCACGAGCGTTAGCCGCCGCCAGAACGTCAGCCAGTTTGGCTTCCAGCTCAGCGCGACGAGCTTCGAAGAACTCTACGTTCTTTTTGGTAGCCGGCACAGCTTTGCCCTGCGGAACCAAAAAGTTACGAGCATAGCCCGCTTTAACGTTTACCTGGTCGCCCAGGGTTCCCAGGTTTGCTACTTTATCAAGCAGAATAACTTGCATTACCTTATCCTCTCAAAGTCGTATTAGTGGACCGTGGCCGGTTACTGATGACGATCAGTGTACGGCAGCAGAGACAGGTAGCGCGCGCGCTTGATAGCACGGGCTAGCTGACGCTGGTATTTTGCACGGGTACCGGTGATACGGCTCGGGACAATCTTACCGCTTTCGGTGATGTAGTTTTTCAGCGTAGCGATATCTTTATAGTCGATCTCTTGAACGCCTTCCGCGGTGAAACGGCAGAACTTGCGACGACGGAAATAACGTGCCATTTGGCTAGTCTCCAGAATCTATCAAATCAATCTGCTCGGCATGCAATACCAGTTTAGTTATTCCATTTTGCGCCTGATGGCTGCTGATGAAACCTGAAACGGTGATGCGCGTGCCGACCGTTATACTGTGAGTAATGGCCTGGTTTTCCTGCCCGCTAACGATAACCGGCATTCTGCACCACGCCTGCCGGTGAAAACCGGCCTCCTCCTGCACGGAACGATGCTCAAGCACGAACTGGCAGTGAGGAATTCCTGATGGGCTGACCTTACGAAGGGGCGCCCTGCACACGATGCCGGACAGCGCCAGACGGTTGGCCATCAGTTATTACTCTTCAGAATCCCCAGCATTATCAGAAGCATCAGCGCTGTCAGAAGCGAATTCTTCACGACGCTCGCGGCGCTCGTCTTTCGCTTTAACCATCGGAGATGCTTCGGTCACTGCGTGTTTGGTACGCATAACCATGCTGCGGATAACGGCGTCGTTGAAGCGGAAGTTAGTTTCCAGCTCATCGATCGCTTCCTGCGGCGCTTCTACGTTCAGCAGAACATAGTGAGCTTTATGCAGTTTATTGATCGGATAAGCTAACTGACGGCGGCCCCAGTCTTCCAGACGGTGGATCTTGCCTTCTGCGCCAGTAATGGCGGCAGTGTAACGCTCGATCATGCCCGGAACCTGTTCGCTCTGGTCAGGATGGACCATAAAAACGATTTCGTAATGACGCATCGATTTGCTCCTTACGGATTAATCAGCCTCCTGTCTGGGTCAGCCGGGGCCCGGGGAGGCAAGGAACGTGTTTAAGTCGGCCGAAAAATTGACGCGCCATTCTACTTGCACAGGCCAATAAACACAACGCCGCTGGCAAATAAAACCGCATGCATCGCGACATCTGTTACTACCTGTAGCGTAAAAATACCATCCCATTATGCCTTACAGGCGCGTGCCGTATCGTTTGGCCCGCCGCAACGCATTAAAACGCCGCCATAAGGCTATATCAGCAAAGTAAAAAAGGCGCAAAGCCAGCCGTTCACTCACCAATTCAATCATAAGCTCCCCCGCCTCATAATATACATACGCGCAGCACGTGATTTTACCTACTCGCTTTAGCAAAATAAGTCGCCATCGTTGGCGACAGTGTGCGGCAGCTAACCTTTTTTTGCTGAATCGAGTAAAAAAGCGCGGCACGGGCAGCATTTCTGGAACATTCCCCACCGCTGCAATATCGCCATGACTACACTGAGTAAAAAAGGAAAACAGAATGAAACTACGGTGGCTGCCCTTGTCGGCGCTCATGTTACCTCTGCTGACGGCCTGCAGCGCTTTGCAAAGCGCGCCGCAGCCTGCGCCTGCCGCCAGCGGCGCGCCACAGGAAGTACAGCGTAGTCAAACCCAGGGTTTAAAAAAAATCGGTACGGTGAGCGCTATAGCGCGCGGCGCGCCATCTGACGGCGAAGCCGCGATCCGTGCGAAAGCAACGGCGGCGCAAGCCAGCTATTACCTTATCGTCGTTAATGATGAAACCGTCGTACCAGGACAATGGTATACGCAGGCCATTCTGTATCGCTAGCAGAAAGCCGCTTTTCACGCCCTCTATGATGGCGCGCGCATAAAGGATGCCATAACAGATTGGTAAGGACGCAGTAACACAACGGACAGCCCTGAAATCTGGCAGGGTAAAAGTAAGAAAGGAGCGCTTTATGGCACAATTATTTGCTTTGCCCACAACTTTTTGTACCGCTGAACTTATCACTACGGCAGCAAGGCCCGCGGAAGAGGCCAGCGCAGACTGCGTAACCGGACTTAACGAAATTGGCATAATTTCAGTTAACGCCGTCGGCGGCAACCCGGAAGAGATGGAATATATCGTCGCCCAAAAGGCCGACGAGCGCGGCGCCTCCTGGTACCGAATTATTCATATGCAGGAGAACGCCGTTCCCGATAGCTGGCGCGTGCAGGCCATAATTTATGCCTGAACCGCCACGGCGCCGGTTGCACGCAACAGGACATCATCCAGCGTTCTTTCCGCCAGCATGGCCTCTCCTCGCGGATCGAGCACCATGCGGCACCATTCGGCAGCCAGCGGCGGCGAGGCATATCGTAACAGTTGCGCTGCGCTGGCAAGCTGCGCGAGTTGTCGCGTAATAACGCGCCCCTGGCTTTCACGCGGCGTACGTAACCGCTGTTGCAACTGCCGCCACGCGCGATCGAAATGGCGATTTTGACCGCGAACTTCATCAAATTCGGCGTTAAGCATATCGACAATGCCAGGATGCTTTGCCAGCGCGCGCAGCACGTCGAGGCACATAATATTCCCTGCGCCTTCCCAGATACTGTTCACCGGCATTTCACGGTAAATACGCGCCAGCTCGCTCTCTTCGCAATAACCGTTGCCGCCAAGCGCCTCCATACATTCTGCAGCAAAATCAATACCCGCGCGGCATACCGTAAATTTCGCCGCCGGCGTGAAAACGCGCAGGTAGGCGCGCTCGTGTTCGCTGTCGCGGCTATCCCAGGCGCGGGCCAGCCGGAACAGAAACGCGGTCTGGCCCTCCATCCACAGCGCCATACGGCCAATCTGCTGACGCATCAACGGCTGATCGATAAGGTGCTTGCCAAATGCCTGACGCTGATGCACGTGGTAAAGCGCCACCGAAAGCGCGCGCCGCATCAGGCCATGGCTGCCCAGCGCACAGTCAAAACGCGTCATACTGCCCATTTTCAGGATCTGGCGCATACCTTCGCCTTCTTCCCCTATCAGCCAGCCAATGGCGCCGTCAAACTCCGCTTCCGCGCTGGCATTAGCGCGATTGCCGGGTTTATCCTTCAGACGCTCAAGCCGCACGGCGTTACGAACGCCATCCGGCAAAAAACGCGGGAGGAAGAAGCAGCCAATACCGCCCTTCGTTTGCGCCAGTATCAGGTGAGCATCGCTTTGTGGAACGGAGAAAAACCATTTATGCCCCACCAGGCGGTATGGTTCGCCAGGCCCGCGTTGCGCCAGCGGCATAGCGTGCGTGGTGTTGCTCAACACATCCGATCCCCCCTGTTTTTCCGTCATCCCCATCCCTATCAGCAGCCCGCGCTTACGCTCACCCGGTTGCAGATGAGCATCGTAGCGATCGCTGTGCAACGGCTTAAGCCAGGCGGAAAACGGTGCGGGCATTGATGCGCTAAGCAGCGGCGTGGCGGCAAAAGTCATGGTTATTGGGCAAAGCGTCCCGGCTTCAACCTGAGCATGCAGCACAAAACGGGCTGCGCGGGCGACAAACGCGCCTTTACGCGCCGCTTCCTGCCACGGCAGGTTATGCACACGGTTAGCGCACAGCCCCTGCATAAGCAGATGCCAGGCCGGATGAAAGCGCACGTCATCCAGCCGACGGCCGCCGGGATCGTAGCGCAGCAGTTCCGGCGGGTGCGTATTAGCCAACCGCCCCAGCTCCAGCGATTCAGCGGCGCCAAGCTGTTGACCTATACTGGCCAACAGTTCGACATCCCAGCCTGCGCCTTCGCGCGCCACGGCATCGCGCAGCGCGCCGTCAGACAGGAAAAGATTGCTGTTATTCAGCGGTATCGGTTGGTTAAAAACGGTATGGGTTTGCCGGTATGTCATGGGTATCCTCCCTACAAACGCTGGCTAAAGTATGGACGTTAGCCGGGCGCGCTGCCCTGGGGAGAAGTCACAAATCAGAACGACGGCGCACAAAACAAACGCCGTCGTTGAAAGCGGCAGGGCTGTAGATCACGCGCGCTGACGCACCGCCTCAAACAGGCAGATGCCCGTTGCGACAGAAACATTCAGCGAGGAGACGCTACCGGCCATTGGAATGCTGATAAGTTCATCGCAGCGCTCACGCGTCAGGCGACGCATACCTTCGCCTTCAGCGCCCATCACCAGCGCCAGCGGGCCGTCAAGCTTGCTCTGAAACAGCGTATGGTCAGCTTCACCTGCGGTGCCGACGATCCACACATTATATTCTTCCTGCAGCAGGCGCATCGTGCGCGCCAGGTTGGTCACACGAATCAGCGGCACCGTTTCCGCCGCGCCGCAGGCTACTTTTTTCGCCGTAGCATTCAACTGCGCCGAGCGATCCCGCGGTACGATAACTGCATGTACGCCTGCGGCATCGGCGCTGCGCAGGCAGGCGCCGAGGTTATGCGGATCGGTGACGCCATCCAGGATCAACAAAAATGGCCGCGCCTGCGCCGCCACCAGATCCGACAGATCGTTTTCCTGATACTGGCGGCCTGGCTTCACTCGCGCGATAATCCCCTGATGCACGGCGCCTTCCGCTTTTTCATCCAGCCACTGGCGGTTTGCCGCCTGAATGGCGACCCCCTGGGCTTCCAGCGCCTGGATCAGCGGCATCAGGCGCTTATCTTCTCGTCCCTTCAGGATAAATACCTGCAAAAAGCGCTCCGGCGCGCGTTCCAGCAGGGCCTGCACCGCATGGATGCCGTAAATGGTTTCACTCATGAATGCTGCTCATTAGTTCAGTTTGTCATCAACAACGGTTGCCGCCGCGCCCGCGCGGCACGCTACTGCGCCTGCTTCTTCGCCGCGCGCTTCGCCTTCGTCGCGGCCGCTATTTTACGGGTTTTGGCTGATGGCGTTTTGGCTTTCTTCTCTTTCTTTACGTGTTTTGCCTTCGGCGCTTTTTTATCCTTTTCGCTACGAAAAGCGCTATCCGGCTCGAAATTTACGCGTTTGCCCGCCTGTCGACGTTTTCCCGCGCCTTTACCGGCGCTTTTTTTGGCTTTTTCACGCGCAGTTTTTCCTGCTCCGCGCGGCGCCCGTTCGCTGGAAATTAGCGAGAAGTCAATCTTACGTTCATCCATGTTCACCGCTTCCACCTTCACTTCCACACGGTCGCCAAGGCGATAGGTCTGCCCGCCAGACTCGCCAATCAAACGCTGGCCTATCTGATCAAAACGGTAATAGTCGTTATCCAGCGATGAGACATGCACCAGGCCATCGATAAACAGTTCATCCAGGCGCACAAAAAAACCAAAGCCCGTCACGCTGGAAATCACACCGTGGAATACCTGCCCTACCTGGTCCAGCATAAAATCGCACTTCAGCCAGTCGGCCACGTCACGCGTCGCCTCATCGGCGCGGCGCTCGGTCATAGAACAATGCTCGCCCAGTTGCAGCATTTCTTCCACGCTGTAATGCCAGCCGCCGTTTTGCGCCAGGCGCGCTTCATTGCCGTCGAGCTTCGCGAGCTGATATTTAATAGCCCGGTGCAGCAACAGATCCGGGTAACGGCGAATCGGCGAAGTAAAGTGGCCGTAAGAAGAGAGCGCCAGACCGAAGTGTCCGCGGTTCTCGGGATCATAAATGGCCTGTTTCATGGAACGCAGCAGCATGGTTTGCAACATTTCATGATCGGGGCGATCGGCAATCGACGCCAGCAGAGCAGAGTAGTCGCTCGGCTGCGGCTTATCGCCCCCCGGTAGCGTAAGGCCCAGTTCAGACAACACGGAGCGAAACGCATTAATCGCTTCCGTCGTCGGCGTATCGTGTACGCGGAACAGCGCAGGCTCTTTATGCTTCTCCACAAAGCGCGCTGCCGCGACGTTAGCAAGGATCATGCACTCTTCAATCAGCTTGTGCGCATCATTACGTACGGTCTGCTCAATGCGTTCAATACGGCGATCGGCATTAAAAATAAATTTGGCTTCTTCACTTTCAAACGAGATGCCGCCACGCCCGGCGCGGGCCTCATCCAGCGTTTTATACAGGCGATGCAGCTCTTCGACAGGTTTCACCAGCGGATGATACTGCTCGCGCAGTTCGGCATCGCCCTGTAGCATATGCCACACCTTGGTGTAAGTCAGACGAGCGTGCGAACTCATTACCGCTTCATAAAATTTGTATGTCGATAGCGTCCCGCGTGCGGAAATAGTCATTTCGCAAACCATACACAGGCGGTCCACCTGCGGGTTGAGCGAACACAGGCCGTTAGACAATACCTCCGGCAGCATCGGCACGACCTGCGACGGAAAATAGACCGAGGTACCGCGACTGCGCGCTTCATTATCCAGCGCGGTATGCGGGCGCACGTAATAGCTGACATCGGCAATAGCCACCCACAAACGCCAGCCGCCGCCGCGTTTTTTCTCGCAGTAAACAGCGTCATCAAAATCGCGGGCGTCCTCACCGTCGATAGTGATAAGCGGCAGCGAGCGTAAATCAATGCGCCCGGCTTTCGCGGATTCCGGCACCTGCTCGTTCAGGCCTGCCACTTCATGCTCAACGGCCGGCGGCCAGACGTACGGTATATCGTGAGTACGCAGCGCAATATCAACCGCCATGCCGGTACCCATGTTGTCGCCCAATACTTCAACAATTTTCCCTATCGCTTTGGTGCGGCGAGTTGGGCGCTGGGTTAGCTCGACGACAACCATAAATCCCATACGCGCGCCCTGGATTTCCTGAGGCGGTATCAGAATATCGAAACTAAGACGGCTGTCATCCGGCACAACAAAACCCACGCCCGCGTCGGTAAAGTAGCGGCCCACAATTTGCCCGGTACGCGGCGCCAGAACGCGCACAATACGCGCCTCACGGCGGCCCCTGCGGTCAGCGCCCAGCGGCTGCGCCAGCACTTCGTCGCCGTGTATACAGGCTTTCATCTGTTCAGAGGACAGATAAAGATCGTCCTTGCGCCCTTCCACACGCAGGAAACCGTAGCCGTCACGGTGGCCAATAACTTTGCCTTTTACCAGATCAAGACGCTCCGGCAACGCGTAGCACTGACGTCGGGTAAAGATCAACTGACCGTCGCGCTCCATGGCACGCAGACGGCGACGCAGCGCTTCGTGCTGCTCTTCGCCTTCAATGTTAAGCTCAACGGCGAGTTCATCGCGGCTGGCGGGCTTTTCGCGTTTGGATAAATGGTCGAGGATAAATTCCCGGCTTGGGATAGGGTTGGAATATTTTTCTGCTTCTCGTTCCTGAAAGGGATCTTGTGACATTGAGGTTCCTCCATTGTCAGCGGGCCAGTGGCTCAGGCGCTATTCCACCAGCAATAATTTGTATAGCGGCTTATTTTCCACCACTAAATCGGCCAGCGTGGTTTTGTCCAGTTCATGAAGGAAGCTCTGCACCGCGCCGGAGAGAGCCAGCTTGAGACGACAGGCTGAGGTAATATTGCAAAACTCATGGCTACAATTCACAAGCGACAGCGGCTCCATGTCACGCACTACATCGCCAACGCGAATCTCCTGCGCCGGCTTGCCAAGGCGTATCCCGCCATTCTTACCCCGCACCGCAGTGACGTAACCCGCCTTACTGAGTTGATTAATGATTTTTACCATGTGGTTACGAGACACATTATACACTTCGGCGACTTCTGAAATGCTGGTCATACACCCCTCGGGCAGGGAAGCCATATAAATTAATGCACGAAGGCCGTAATCGGTAAAACTCGTTAACTGCACAGTAACCTCGAAGCAGAGACCGTCAAAAGCGCTCTCTTAAAGCGGATAATAGTCTGATGATGATAAACCAGCCAGACGCAAACCGGCTAACTTATTTAATAATGACGGGTAAGTTTAGTAGGAAAAAAACGTAATTTGGGCGCGTTTACGCGCCCAAAAGGTGAAATTACGCGTCGAACGGATCGCGCAGAATCATTGTTTCGCTACGATCTGGCCCGGTGGAAATAATATCAATCGGTACGCCAGTCACCTCTTCAATGCGCTTGATGTAGTTCAGCGCCGCCTGCGGCAGGCCGCTGCGCGTTTTCACGCCGAAAGTGGATTCAGACCAGCCCGGCATGGTTTCATAAATGGGTTCGATACCTTCCCAGCTATCGGCCGCCAGCGGCGTAGTAGTTACTTCGCGGCCGTCCGGCAGGCGGTAGCCCACGCAGATTTTCACTTCTTTCAAACCATCCAGTACGTCCAGCTTGGTCAGGCAGAAGCCGGACAGCGAATTGATCTGCACGGCGCGGCGTACCGCCACCGCGTCAAGCCAGCCGGTGCGACGGCGACGGCCGGTCGTCGCGCCAAATTCATTGCCTTTTTCACACAGGAATTCGCCCACGTCATCGAACAGCTCGGTTGGAAACGGACCGGCGCCCACGCGGGTGGAGTAGGCTTTCAGAATACCGAGCACGTAATCGACATAGCGCGGCCCAACGCCGGAACCGGTAGAGACGCCGCCAGCGGTAGTATTAGAGGAGGTCACGTAAGGATAAGTACCGTGATCGATATCCAGCAGCGTACCCTGCGCGCCTTCAAACATAATGAAATCGCCGCGCAGGCGCGCCTGATCCAGTAGCTCGGAGACATCAACCACCATACTGGTCAGTATGTCGGCAACCGCCATCGTATCGTCCAGCACTTTCTGGTAGTCAACCGGCTCAACTTTATAAAAATTCACTAGCTGGAAGTTGTGATATTCCATCACTTCTTTCAGTTTGTCGGCAAAAGCGGCTTTATCGAACAAATCGCCCACACGCAGGCCGCGGCGCGCCACTTTATCTTCATAAGCCGGGCCAATACCGCGCCCGGTAGTGCCGATGGCTTTAGCTCCACGCGCTTTTTCACGCGCAACGTCCAGCGCCACATGGTAATCAAGGATGAGCGGACAGGCTTCAGATAACAAAAGACGCTCGCGAACCGGAATACCGCGGGCTTCCAGCGCGTTCATCTCTTTCATCAGCGCAGCAGGGGAAAGCACCACACCGTTACCGATGACGCTGGTGACATTCTCACGAAGAATACCTGAGGGGATAAGATGGAGGACGGTTTTTTCACCGTTGATAACCAGCGTATGACCTGCGTTATGGCCCCCCTGGTAGCGCACAACATATTTGGCCCGTTCAGTAAGAAGATCGACGATCTTTCCTTTGCCTTCGTCACCCCATTGGGTGCCCAGTACGACGACGTTGTTACCCATTTTGAAATATCACCGTTTGCTTAAAAATGGATTCTACCATCGGTTTTATTGAGTTTCAGCCCTTAATGGCAGAAAAAATACCCCTTTCTTACGCCAGTTCAGTTCAGCTCATCGCGCTGTGCAACATGTAGTAAATAACAAAACCTGCAACGACAAGCGCGCCGCCATAGCGGCGCAGCACCGTATCCGGCAGGCTTGTCATCGCGCTAATCATGCGCCGCCACAGCGAAGGAAATAGCATCGGGCCAAGCCCTTCCAGGACCAGCACCAACGCCAGCGCGCCTAACAAAGTCGTGTTCATTCTCATTCCATTAACACAAAAAAAGCCGGAACGCGTCCGGCTTCAGGTTGCGGCCAAAGAGGGGGAAAATGCCTCTTTGCGACTATTCATACCCGCCTGCCGTCGCTGCTACAGGCGGGTCAGTAATGACTTACTTTACCTGTTTTACCCAGCGGCTAGCGCTGGCTACGCGTCGGCGTCTTCATATAGCGGAAGAAATCGTTTTCCGGGCTAAGCACCATTACGTCCTGCTGAGAGCTGAAGCTGGACTCGTAAGCACGCAGGCTGCGGATAAAGGCATAAAAGTCCGGATCCTTGCTGAACGCATCGGCAAACAGTTTCGCCGCCTCAGCATCGCCTTCACCGCGCGTAATACGCGCCTGGCGCTCGGCTTCCGCCAGCGTGCGGGTCACTTCGTAATCCGCCGCCGCACGCAATTTCTCCGCTTCTTCCTGGCCCTGTGAACGATGGCGACGCGCAACCGCTTCACGCTCGGCGCGCATACGGTTGTAAATCGCTTCAGACACTTCAGTCGGCAGGTTTATCTGCTTAATACGCACGTCCACGACTTCAATTCCCAACGCCGCCATACTGTTCGGGTTGATAACCGAAACTTTGCCGTTCGTCTCTTCCGCCACGCGCTCCGCCGCTTTCGCAATGGCGTCATCGGCCGCCGGCGTTTCCACTTCATCTTCCGTGCCCGCAGAGCCGGAGTTTAGCGCTTCGCGCACTTCCAGCGTCAGGCGACCGCGTGAATCGGTAACGATATCTTTGACGTCCAGACGACCAATTTCAGAACGCAGACGGTCGCTGAATTTACGTTTGAGCAGCACTTCCGCCTGAGAGACGTCGCCGCCGCCGGTAGCCAGATAGTAACGGCTAAAATCGCTGATGCGCCACTTAATATAAGAATCGACGATCAGGTCTTTCTTCTCTTTAGTAACAAAACGATCCGCCTGGTTATCCATCGTCTGGATACGCGCATCCAGCCTCTTTACCGATTCGATAAAGGGAACTTTAAAATGCAGGCCCGGCACATACACCAGCGGCTTGTTCTCATCGTCGCGCACAACTTTCCCAAAGCGCAGCGTAATGCCGCGCTCACCCTCTTTCACCACGAAAATCGAGGCGTAAAGTGCGATCAGCACAATGATAATGACGGCAATGACTGACTTACGCATCGTTATTCTCTCCCCCGGCGCTGGGTGTCATTGCGCTGCGCATTCGCGCGGCGCTGGTCCATGATATCGCCACTGTTGGATGACGCAGGGCGATTAGCGCGCTTGCTGCTGTCTGCCGCAGGCGGAAGACGCAGCAGATCGCTGTCGCTACCGCGCTTTACGTCGGCCTGCGCCCCGCCTTTAAGCATCTGATCCAGCGGCAACACCATCAGGTTGCCGCCCTTATCGTTAACCAGCACTTTGCGGGTATTGCTGAGCACTTTCTCCATTGTTTCGATATAGAGACGCTCGCGGGTAATTTCCGGCGCTGCTTTGTACTCCGGCAGGATACGCGCGAAGCGGGACACTTCGCCCTGCGCCTCCAGCACAGTCTGCGTCTTGTACGCGCGCGCCTCTTCAAGAATACGCTGCGCCTGGCCGTTGGCGCGCGGCTGCACTTCGTTGGTATAAGCCTCGGCCTCGCGAATATATTGCTGCTCGTTTTCACGCGCCGCAATGGCGTCGTCGAACGCAGACTTCACTTCTTCCGGCGGACGCGCCGCCTGGAAGTTGACGTCCAGAAGCGTAATGCCCATATTGTACGGTCGGATCGTTTCCTCAAGTTCGCGCTGCGTGTCGCTACGAATAATCGTGCGGCCTTCCGTCAGAATTTTATCCATCGTATATTTGCCGATAACGCCGCGCAGCGCGCTGTCCGTAGCCTGGCGCAGGCTGTCATCGGCGCTGGTAACGCTGTATAAATAGCGCTGCGGATCGGTCACGCGGTACTGCACGTTCATTTCCACGCGCACAACGTTTTCATCAGACGTCAACATTACGCCGGAGGCTGCCAGTTCACGCACGGATTCCACATTAACCGCACGCACGTCATCGATAAAAGTCGGTTTCCAGTTAAGGCCAGGCTCAACCAGATGATCGAATTTGCCAAAACGCGTTACAACGCCGCGTTCGGCTTCTTTAATGGTATAAAAACCGCTGGCGGCCCAGCCGATAACCGCAATAGCGGCAACGAGGCCAATCACTTTGCCGCCGGTCTGGCCACGCGGCCCCTGAGCGCCGCCTTTATTGCCGCCGCCGATACCGCCGAGCTTTTTACTCAGCTTACGAAAAATATCATCCAGATCGGGCGGCCCCTGCTCGCGGCCGCCCTTATTTCCCCCAGAGTCGCCGCCGGGCTTGCTGCTTCCCCACGGGTCGCGGTCCTGTCCGTTATTACCGGGCTGATTCCACGCCATGTTTATGCTCCATAATTGTTGTGCGGTGATATACCTTTCACACATTCTGCGCCGTTACATGACAAACCGCCGTTTCCGCCCCTGACGCCAGGCGCCGGGAAAGTCGTTCAGCCATCGTTGCGATGCAGCCCAGAAGTGCCTGATATCCCCAATTGGGAAGAAAGTCTTCAGGCAGGCTGGCAAGGTTTACACAAGGTAATCCGCCAGCCCCGGTTCTTGCTTACAGAGTCGCCGCCAGTCGACTACAGGCAATCTCACCTGTAGCCCAATGCTGCCGTCTTCCTCCATCCACTCTTTTTCTATCGCCTGAAGCTGATAAAACCGGCTGCGCAGCCGCCCTGCCTGCGGCGGGAGCAACAGCGTATGCTGTGCTAACTCACCGCAAAGGCGCTCTGTCAAAGCCTGGTAAAGTAGTGGCAAACCAGCGCCGGTCTGCGCAGAAAGCCAGACCCGCACCGGTATATTTTCTTCATTTCTGTCGATACGCGGCACAAAATCCTCCAGCATATCGATTTTGTTCATAACCAGTAGCGTTGGCAGTTCCCTGGCATCAATTTCCTCAAGCACCAACTCTACGGCTTCAATATTTTCCTTCACCCGCAGATCGGCGGCGTCAATCACATGCAGCAAAAGCGTGGCTTGTCGGGTTTCCTGTAACGTCGCCTTAAATGCCGCGACCAAATCATGCGGAAGATGGCGGATAAAACCAACCGTATCAGCCAGCACAGTTTCGCCGACATCAGCAACGTCAATGCGACGCAGCGTCGGATCCAGCGTCGCAAAAAGCTGGTCTGCGGCGTACACTTGCGCCGACGTCAGGCTATTAAACAGGGTGGATTTACCGGCGTTGGTGTAGCCCACCAGAGAAACGGTCGGCACGTCGGCGCGCGTGCGTGCGCGTCGGCCTTGCTCGCGCTGTTTTTCAACTTTTTCAAGGCGAGAAAGGATCTGACTGATGCGATTACGCAGCAGGCGGCGGTCGGTTTCCAGTTGCGTTTCACCGGGGCCGCGCAGCCCAATACCGCCTTTCTGGCGCTCAAGGTGGGTCCAGCCGCGCACCAGACGCGTCGCCAGATGGCGCAACTGCGCCAGCTCAACCTGCAGCTTACCTTCATGAGTACGCGCACGCTGGGCGAAAATATCTAAAATCAGGCCAGTGCGGTCAATAACGCGGCACTCGCACAGCCGCTCAAGGTTACGTTCCTGAGCCGGGGTCAACGCATGGTCGAAGAGCACAACTGATGCGCCGGTGGCTTTAACGGCATCAGCAATTTCTGCTGCCTTGCCTTCACCAACAAAATACTTAGGGTGCGGAGCCTTACGGGTACCGGTAACCACCTGCAAAGCCTCGACACCTGCGGAAGAAACCAGAGATTCGAATTCCTGGATATCTTCCATGTCTTTGTCTTGCACAAACCAGATGTGGACCAGCACCGCCTGCTCACCGGCATCATAACGGTCAAACAAGCGTATAACCTCTCAAAAATACCAGCGGGGAACGCAGATAACCTGGTCCCCCGACATGGAACGACAGCCCGGTTACCTTATTCGGTATCGTCGCTGTCCTGCTGTTGCGCAGAAGACGACGGCTGCGCGTTATTATTACTGTGATGATAACTACTGGACCCGCCACCGGTATTGTTACTGTGGTGAGAAACCGGACGAGAAGGCACGACAGTAGAAATTGCGTGTTTATAGACCATCTGGCTGACCGTGTTTTTCAACAGGATGACAAACTGATCGAAAGACTCAATCTGACCTTGCAGCTTAATACCATTCACCAAATAAATAGAAACCGGAACGCGTTCCCGACGCAATGCGTTCAGGAACGGATCTTGCAAAGATTGCCCCTTAGCCATTCTATCTTTTCCTTATAGCTTGTTGTTTATACTTGCGAACCTACAGGCTCTGAAAAATATGTCAAAATTTGCACACGAGACGCCTTAATTGTACACGTTCATTAATGTTACGCACTAACAACCTGCACCACTTCGTCAAGAGCTGACTTTGGATTGCCAGAGTCCAGCCAGTGAACCTCTTTCCAACCGCGTAGCCACGTCATCTGACGTTTAGCCAGTTGCCTCGTTGCGCAAATGCCGCGATAAACCATCTCATCGTATGTGATCTCCTCCCTCAGATAGGACCACATCTGACGGTACCCCACACAACGGACGGAAGGCATATCCCTATGCAAGTCTTCGCGGGCAAAAAGCGCCCGCGCCTCGGCTTCAAAACCCGAAGCCAACATCTGATGAAAACGCTGCTCAATCTTATGATGGAGCAGTTCACGGCTCGCCGGGGCGATGGCGAACTGATACACCTGATACGGCAGAGCGTCTCCCGACGTACGCGTCAGCTCCGTTAAAGTTTTACCCGAAATAAAAAAAACTTCCAGTGCCCGGGAGAGCCTTTGCGGATCGTTTGGGTGAATACGCTGCGCCGACGCCGGATCGATATCCTGCAGTTGCCGGTGTAGCGCATCCCATCCCTGCTCTGCCGCCTGTTGTTCAATACGGCTACGTACGGCTGGATCTGCGCAAGGCAGCGGTGAAAGCCCTTCCAGCAGCGCCCTGAAATAAAGCATTGTGCCGCCTACCAACAGCGGAATACGCCCGGCAGCGGTGATGTCTGCCATTTCAGCCAGCGCATCGCGGCAAAAATCTGCCGCAGAATAGACCTGCGCCGGGTCAAGTATATCCAGCAAACGGTGCGGCGCCTGCGCCAGCTCGTCAGGGCCAGGCTTTGCCGTACCAATATCCATGCCCTTGTAAACAAGCGCCGAATCAACGCTTATTAACTCAACGGGCAGAATCTTACGTAGTTGGACGGCCAGCGCCGTTTTCCCTGAAGCCGTCGGCCCCATAAGAAAAATGGCTTTTGGCAGATCCGCTTTATTTATTTTTTCGACTTCAGTCATGCTTAAGCGCGTTCATCGCCGGTTGTAAATCAATCGGTTGTAATAACCCTTCTGGCGGCGACTTCACCAACTGCGGACACAGACGCTCCACATCAGCCAGCAGAGCAATCGCCTGTGCATGGCTCCACTCGCCGTGCTCGCTCGTCAGATGCCGGGCAAGCCACCGGGCGATGCGTGCAGTATCGTTATCCGCCTGGCGGGCAAGGTAGCCTATCAGTTCAGGAATCAAGATTTGTAAATTTTGTTGTCGCAAGGGTAAAGGCACTGCGCGCACAGTCACATGGCGCGACTCAACGGCGAATTCCATGCCGGTTTGCGCCAACTGTGGCTGCCAACGCGCCAGCGTTTTCAGCTCAGCGTCATCCAGCTTAAAGCGTACCGGAATCAACAACGGCTGCGCACGCAGCTTTTCTTCCCCCGGCGCCAACTGCGCCTGACGTAACCAGCGTTGCGCGACGGGCAACAGCAACAGCGCCAGTTGCCCGTCGCGCTCGAGCAGCGCCATATCCGGTTTCAGCACGGACAGCACGCGGCCAAAACTTTGGCTGTGGCCTGCCAGAACGTCGGCGCGTTGCATATCGGGCTGCTTGCCTGTAGGCGCTGCGGCGGGCGCATCCGGCGTTTGTAGTAGTTTTTCATACAGGGCGCCCTGACGCTTCTGATATCCCGGCGTCGCGTGCGGCCAGCCCGCCTCGCTCCCGCGCGCCGCGCCGCCTCCCGCATAACTGCTCGTCGGCGGTTCGCGCAACGCGTTACGGTTTTCCTCCCCTTTCGCCGCCCGGCGCGAAACCGGCTCTATCGGTTGGGCGAAATGATTCTGCCCTGCTGCGGCACGGTTTTCCGGTTGCCACGCAGGCAGCGGCGCGCCGTTTTCATCAGCCAGCGGTAAGGGCGGTACGGTCTGCTGTTGCAAAGCGCTCAGCACCCCCTGATAGATAAAGTCATGCACCAGCCGGGACTGATGAAAACGCACTTCATGCTTCGCCGGGTGTACATTCACATCCACCTGGTGCGGATCGATATCCAGATAGAGCACAAAAGCAGGCAGCCTGTCGCTTCCCAGCTTCTCCTCGCAAGCCTGACGAATCGCGTGATTAATCAGACGATCGCGCATCATGCGCCCGTTCACGTAGCTATATTGCGTTTCCGCCAGCGCTGGCGTTATTCCCGCCGGGTTGGCTATCCATCCGCGCAGCGCCAGCTCGCCGTGCTGCCATTCAATGGCCAGCGCCTGCTCTACGAATGCCGCGCCGCAAATAGCGCCAAGGCGGCGTTCGCGCGGCGCGCCCTGCGCCACTGCGCGGTACTGACGCACCAGCTTCCCGTTGTGATTCAGATTGATGGAAACATCAAAGCGCGCCAGCGCGATACGCCGCACCACTTCATCGATATGACCAAACTCCGTTTTTTCAGTCCGCATAAACTTGCGGCGCGCCGGCGTGTTGTAAAACAGATCGAGCACTTCAAGCGTGGTGCCCTGCGGATGAGCGGCGGGCTTTACCGTAACTGCCATATCGCGACCTTCAGCGTAGGCCTGCCAGGCTTCCTGCTGGGCGGCGGTACGCGACGTCAGCGTCAGGCGCGACACCGCGCTAATACTGGCCAATGCCTCGCCGCGAAAGCCCAGACTCACAATAGCTTCCAGATCGTCGAGCGTGGCGATTTTACTGGTGGCATGGCGCGCCAGCGCCAGCGCCAGTTCATCCTTACCGATGCCGCAGCCGTTATCGCGGATGCGGATAAGTTTCGCGCCGCCGCGTTCAATATCAATATCAATACGCGTCGCGCCAGCGTCAATGCTGTTCTCCACCAGCTCTTTTACAACCGACGCAGGGCGTTCCACCACCTCGCCTGCGGCGATCTGGTTGGCAAGCTGCGGCGTTAAGATCTGAATTGGCATTGTTTCTCCTTGAATCGGCGCTTAGTTAGCGCCCACTAACGGCTCGGCTGCGCTGGCAATCTGCGCCGCCGCCCCTGATGGCGGCGCGGTTTGCAACGGATTCGCTATAAAATAATTGCGCAACCCCTGGTAAATCGCCTCAGCGATACGCTGCTGGAAGCTATCGCTTGCGAGCATTCTTTCCTGAGCGCTATTGCTGATAAAACCGGTCTCCACCAGCAATGACGGAATATCCGGCGAACGCAACACGCCCAGACTGGCGTGCTCCGGGCGACGTTTATGCAGGACGCCCACACCCTGTAACTGATTGAGTACGCTGGTCGCGACAGCATAACCAACGCGCTGTGAATGACCGAACTGTAAATCCAGCACGGCCTGGCTGAGATACGGGTCGGCCTGGCTGTTTGCCAGTACATCGCCCGCGCCGCCCAGCAGCTCGGACTGCTTCTCGTGCTGTTCCAGCCAGCCGGCCATTTCGCTGTTGGCGCGGCGATTTGACAGCACCCATACCGATGCCCCGGTCACATCGCGATTGGGCGCTGCGTCAGCGTGAATGGAAACTAACAGATTGGCGTTCTGGCGACGCGCCACGTCTGAACGCCCCATGACTGAAATAAAGTAATCGCCATCGCGCGTCAGCACGCCTTTAAACAGCGGATCGGCATTAAGCAGCCTTTTCAGCTTGCGGGCAATGGCGATAGTAACGTTTTTCTCTTGTGTGCCGCCTGCGCCTATCGCCCCGGGGTCCTGGCCGCCATGCCCGGCATCAATAGCGACAATCACTTGCCCGGAGGCGGAAGCGGCTTTCGCAGCGCGCGCCGGACGCACGGCGGTATTGCTGCTTACCACCGCCGTTGTGCGTTCGCTGGCGGCGCTAAACGGGTTACGCGCCGGTTCCTGCAAGCGTTGCGGCGGCGGTACTGGCCGCTTTTCCCGCTGCGCCGCAACCGGCAGCGACGCATCGGCATCAATGGTAAAAATAACCAGATAGCCCTCGCCGCTGCGCCGCTTCGCCGCGCGAATTTTACCGTTTTGCGTCAGATTGACCACCAGGCGTAGCGACTGCGTATCCTGCGCCTGTCCGGCGCGAATGCTCCTGACCAGGTTATGGCCGCTAAACTGTAGCGGCAACCCCTGAATAATGCCGCTCTGGCGAATATCCAGCGCCATCGTACGCGCGCTTTGCTGCGTGAAGGTATATTCCGGATCGCCGGCAAAGCTGAATGTGATGCGCGCCTGCGCTTCGCCATTGGAGACGCGAATATCAGATAAACTTGCCGCGTGCAGCGGTGCGCACAACACCAACAGCGCGGCGAACAACCAACGTTTAGCGCAATACATGTTCTGTCTTCCTGTTATACAGCCAGACGCGACAATAGCGACTCTCCGGCCTGAGAAACGGCGGTTAACCGCGCCTCGCGGCCCTGCGCCTGATAAAGTAAATGGATTTCAACGTCCGGATTGGGCAATACCCCCGCCCCCTGCTGCGGCCACTCCACCAGACAAATGGCGTTGCGATCAAAATAATCACGGATCCCCATGAACTCCAGCTCTTCAGGGTCGGCAAGGCGATAGAGATCGAAGTGATAAACCGTCAGCTTTTCCAGCGCATAAGGCTCTACCAGCGTGTAGGTCGGGCTTTTTACCGCGCCTTTATGCCCCAGCGCCTGCACAAAGCCGCGGCTGAAGGTTGTCTTCCCCGCGCCGAGATCGCCATACAGCCAAAAAACGACGCCGCCCTGGCAGGCCTGCGCCAGGCGTGCGCCCAGCGCCAGCGTTGCAGACTCATCGGGAAGATAAATTACTCGGTTCATCATGACAGGTCAGCTCACAGTCGGGTTAACAAAAGCGTAAAGCGCATTAATGACATCGCCAGCCAGCATACCGCGGGCGCCGTAGCGCCGGGCCAGCGCGTCTGCCGCCGCGCCGTGCGCCACACAGCCCGCGCTTGCGGCATCCCGGAGTGACAGTTTCTGCGCCAGCAGGGCAGCGATGATACCGGAGAGCACATCCCCCATGCCACCACTTGCCATACCCGGATTTCCAACATCGGCAATCCCAATATGCCCATCGTTGCTGACAATCAGGCTGCCTGCGCCCTTAAGCACCACGCAACCGCCGTAGCGCCTGACTATCCGTTCTGCCGCCGCCAGGCGATCGTTTTCAACCTGCGCAACGGTACAGTTAAGCAATCGTGCGGCCTCGCCGGGGTGCGGCGTGAGGATTCGATTCTGACGTTTATCCGGATTGTTTGCCAGCAAGTTAAGGGCGTCTGCATCCCAGAGCATCGGCTTACGAAAATTTTCAACTTTGCGTAAGGCTTTTTTGCCCCAGCTTTGCTGGCCCAGGCCCGGGCCAATCGCAACCACGTCGGCCCATTGCAGACTCTCTTCAAGCGATTCAGGCGTCAGCTCGTGTACCATCAATTCCGCGCGCGCCGTTAGCAACGGCCCGATATGCTCACTGCGCGTCAGTACGCGCACCAGTCCTGCGCCGGCGCGCAGGGCCGCCTCAGCGGCCATGCGGATAGCGCCTGCGGTACCTCTGTCGCCACCGATGATAACCAACCGCCCATGATCGCCTTTATGCGCCGTTGGCCTGCGGGGCGGCAGCCAGCCGGCAAGCTGACGCGCATCAAAGCGGGTAACGGGCGCAGGCTGCGTCTGAAGCCATGATTCCAGGCCAAGCGCATGATAATGCAGTTTACCTACAACGTCCCGCGCTTTCCCCGTAAGCAGGCCAAGCTTAAGCGCGATGAACGTCACAGTATGATTAGCGTGGATAGCCGCGCCCGGCACAGCCCCGGTTTGCGCCAGCAGGCCAGAAGGAACATCGAGCGCGACAGCCGGAGCAGGATGGCGATTAGCGCAATCAATCAGCCTTGCCGCCGCCTCGCGCGGCGCGCTGTTAAGCCCGGTGCCCAGCAGCCCGTCGATAATAAGATCGATATCTGCCGGCCAGGGAATATCGGCGCAATGAATAGCCCCGCCGGCATTCAGCCAGGCTGTACGGGCGGTATCGGCCTCTTCCGGCAACGGTTTGTCACTTTCCTGCGCCAACAACGTTACCGCAATACCGGCGGCCTGCGCCAGCCGCGCCACAACGTAACCATCGCCGCCGTTGTTACCGCAGCCGCAGAGAACCAGCCAGTGTCGGCTGTTCGGGTAAGCCCGCAGCGCAACCTGGAACGCCGCTTCGCCGGCACGCAGCATCAGTTCATATAACGTTAAACCCAACGCATCAGCCGCCTCTTTTTCCGCCCGAGGCAGCCAGTCTGCAAGCCAGACCTGATGTGGTATACTCGCGGCGTTATTTTTCAGGTTATGGTCCGTCATGTCACAGCCCCTCGATCTCAATCAGTTAGCGCAAAATATCAGGCAATGGGGCAAGGAGCTCGGCTTTCAGCAGGTAGGCATTACCGATACCGACCTGCGCGCCAGCGAACCCGCGCTCCAGGCATGGCTGGATAAGCAATACCACGGCGAAATGGCGTGGATGGCGCGCCACGGCATGATGCGCGCAAGGCCCCACGAACTCCTGCCCGGCACGCTGCGCGTCATCAGCGTGCGCATGAATTATCTCCCTGCCAACGCAGCCTTCGCCAGCACGTTGAAGAACACCGGGCTGGGCTACATCAGCCGCTATGCGCTGGGTCGCGATTATCACAAGCTATTACGAAACAGGTTAAAGAGACTGGGCGAAATTATCCAGCAACACTGCGCTTCGCTGAATTTTAGACCTTTTGTTGATTCCGCGCCCCTGCTGGAACGCCCGCTGGCGGAAAAAGCCGGGCTTGGCTGGACAGGCAAACATTCGCTTATACTCAGCCGTGACGCAGGTTCGTTCTTTTTTCTTGGCGAACTGCTCATCGATCTGCCTTTGCCGGTCGATACCCCAACAGAGGAAAACTGCGGCCGCTGTACGGCCTGTATCACAACCTGCCCGACAGGCGCTATCGTCGAGCCCTACGTAGTAGACGCCCGACGCTGCATTTCCTATCTCACCATTGAGCTGGAGGGGGCAATTCCTGTAGAACTGCGCCCGCTTATGGGCAATCGTATTTACGGCTGCGACGACTGTCAGCTTATCTGCCCCTGGAACCGGTTTTCACAATTAACGCAGGAAGAGGATTTCAGCCCCCGCAAGCTGCTGCACGCCCCGCCGCTACTGGAATTGTTTAAGTGGAGTGAAGAAAAATTCCTGACGGTGACGCAAGGATCGCCCATTAGACGTATTGGGCATTTACGCTGGCTGCGAAATATCGCCGTTGCGCTGGGCAACGCCCCGTGGGATGAAGCTATTTTACTTGCGTTACAAGAGCGACGGGGCGAGCATCCGCTACTGGATGAGCACATCGACTGGGCAATTGCGCGGCAAATCGCCCGGCGCAGCGATAACGCGATCACGCTTCAGCCCCCCAAAAAACAGCGGCTTATCAGAGCCGTGGAAAAGGGGCTGCCACGCGATGCGTAACGTATCCACAACGTGTGCATAAAAATAAAAAACCGTTGTCATTCAATACTAAAAAATGTTTCAGGCAACTACATTAACAAAAACACATAAATTTAATTAATGTAAAAACAAGAAGTTACGTTATATACGTAAAAGGAAGTTTCTGACGAGAGCAGGGAAAGAAAAATAAGAACCTGTGGATAAGTCTGTTTACAACGGTTTGCAAAGCGCGTAAACCGGGAAGCAAACCGCAATGTCAACTTGTGTATAAAAGTATCGAAAAACAAAATTACGCGAAAATCGCATTTCTGCCTTGCAGACGCACCTGACGTATAACGCGTTTACTTATACTGCATCCGTCCTCATACGCTTAAGGCATTATCAGGACAGCCTGGTTGTTCAGGCCTTCAGACGTTAATTAAAGGGGCGCGACGGAGAAAATTCTGGAGCGGGAAACGAGACTCGAACTCGCGACCCCAACCTTGGCAAGGTTGTGCTCTACCAACTGAGCTATTCCCGCATATTCTGGCTTCTGCTGCTGGCGCAGTACAGAACGCGTAAAACCGAAAGCCGTTAAAGTCTGGAGCGGGAAACGAGACTCGAACTCGCGACCCCAACCTTGGCAAGGTTGTGCTCTACCAACTGAGCTATTCCCGCGTATTTTGGCTTTTGCTGCTAATGCAGCTCAGCTTCATTCAGACTAAAACAGTATAACATTCTGGAGCGGGAAACGAGACTCGAACTCGCGACCCCAACCTTGGCAAGGTTGTGCTCTACCAACTGAGCTATTCCCGCTCTACGTACCGCAACTTTCTGTACCGGTACGGGAGGCGCATTATACGAGAATTCATTCGGGCTGCAAGGCATTTAGCCACAAATTTTTTCGCTTTATGCGCAACTGCCGATTTCTTCATCACAATGCCGATTCGCCACGCCTTGCGCATGGCCTGACGCCTGCGGGTCAGTACGCGGGACTATAGCTGGATAAAATGTTCACGATACCAGGCAAGCTCAGCAACCGATTCCCGGATATCATCCAGCGCCTGGTGCGTATTACGCTTTTTGAAACCCGCCAGAATTTCCGGCTTCCAACGGCGCGCCAGCTCCTTAAGCGTACTGACATCCAGATAACGATAGTGAAAATAGGCTTCCAGGCGCGGCATATACTTAAACAGAAATCGGCGATCCTGGCCGACGCTGTTGCCGCAAATGGGCGATTTTCCCTGCGCAACCCACTTTTGCAGGAACGCGATGGTCGCCAGCTCCGCCGCCTGCTCATCAAACGCGCTGGCCTTGACGCGCTCTATCAGCCCGCTGCCGGTATGGGTACGCACATTCCATTCGTCCATCAGCGCTAGCTGCTGCGCAGACTGATGCACAGCCATAACCGGACCTTCAGCCAGGATGTTCAGATTTTCATCGGTCACCAGAGTAGCTATCTCGATAATACGATCGCGCTCGGGATCGAGACCGGTCATTTCCAGATCGATCCAAATCAGGTTATTTTCATTTCCACTCACAGGCATTTCTCCCCCCATTTCACGACAGCCCCATCAGCGCTGCCAGGTTATTTCGTATAAAATAGCGTGTATCATAGAGGTTTTGTCTGTCCGCAGCGACCAGGAGCCAGAGCGATTGAGCAAAAACAGACTTTCGAAAGGCCAGCAGCGCCGCGTAAACGCCAACCACCAGCGTCGGCTTAGCCGGCCTGAAAAGACCGATATAGACGACAGCCTGTTCGGCGAACCGCAGGACGGCACAGTCATTAGCCGCTTCGGTATGCATGCCGATGTGGAAACCGCTGACGGCGTGGTCCACCGCTGTAATATCCGCCGCACGCTTCGCTCGCTGGTCACCGGCGACCGCGTAGTCTGGCGCCCCGGTAAAACGGCCGCGCAGGGCGTGCTGGTTAAAGGCATCGTCGAAGCCGTGCACGAGCGTCGTTCGGTGCTGACCCGCCCGGATTATTATGACGGCGTCAAACCGATTGCGGCCAACATAGATCAGATTGTTATTGTTTCCGCCATCCTGCCGGAGCTATCGCTGAACATTATCGATCGCTATCTCGTCGGCTGCGAAACGCTTGGCATCGAACCGCTGATTGTGCTTAACAAAATCGATTTGCTGGATGATGCCGGCATGGCATTCGTTGAAGAGCAAATGGCTATCTATCGCCATATTGGCTACCGGGTGCTCATGGTATCCAGCCGCCATCACGAAGGGCTAAAACCGCTGGAAGAAGCGCTAACGGGGCGAACCAGTATTTTCGCCGGGCAATCCGGCGTAGGGAAATCAAGCCTGCTTAATGCGCTACTGGGTCTCGAAGAGCAGCGAATACTGACTAACGATGTTTCCGATGTCTCAGGACTCGGCCAGCACACCACCACCGCAGCCCGTCTGTATCACTTTCCGAGCGGCGGCGATGTTATCGACTCCCCCGGCGTGCGAGAATTTGGGCTGTGGCACCTTGAGCCGGAACAAATCACCCAGGGTTTCGTTGAATTTCATGACTATTTAGGCCATTGCAAATATCGCGACTGCCGTCATGACACCGATCCGGGTTGCGCCATTCGTGAAGCCGTGGCGCGCGGCGATATCGCTGAAACGCGCTTTGAAAATTATCATCGAATTCTGGAAAGCATGGCGCAAATAAAGACACGTAAAAATTTCTCTGAAGCTGGCGACTGACGTATATTTCAGCATCATACTGTTTTTTTAATACCCGGCTCTCGCCTGTTCGGGTAAGGACTGGCAACAACACCGGCCTGGAGGCTACCTTGTTAAACAACATTAAGCTTTCGCTTCAATACATTCTGCCTAAACTGTGGCTCACTCGCCTGGCTGGCTGGGGAGCAAGTAAACGCGCCGGATGGCTGACGAAACTGGCTATCGACCTGTTTGTGAAATGTTATAAAGTCGATATGAAAGAGGCGCAGAAGCCCGATACCGCCAGCTACCGCACCTTTAACGACTTTTTCGTACGCCCGCTGCGCGAAGACGTACGTCCCGTAGATACCGATCCCGCCACTCTGGTTATGCCCGCAGACGGCGTTATCAGCCAGCTTGGCGTTATTGAACAGGATAAAATCCTACAGGCTAAGGGGCATCACTACACGCTGGAAGCGCTGCTGGCCGGCAACTATCAGATGGCGGCGCTGTTTCGCGACGGCTGTTTCGCCACAACCTACCTGTCTCCACGCGATTACCACCGCGTGCATATGCCGTGCAACGGTATCCTGCGTGAAATGATTTATGTGCCGGGCGACCTCTTTTCGGTCAACCATTTCACCGCACAAAATGTGCCGAACCTTTTCGCGCGTAACGAACGCGTTATCTGCCTGTTTGATACAGAATTTGGTCCGATGGCGCAGATTCTTGTCGGGGCGACAATTGTCGGCAGCATCGAAA
The DNA here is from genome assembly GCF_016632365.1 of Tenebrionibacter intestinalis. Classification (GTDB taxonomy): domain Bacteria; phylum Pseudomonadota; class Gammaproteobacteria; order Enterobacterales; family Enterobacteriaceae; genus Tenebrionibacter; species Tenebrionibacter intestinalis. Next base: position 25,068 of record NZ_JAEPBH010000029.1, read on the forward strand.
CCGTATGGGCCGGCACCGTCACGCCACCGCGCGAAGGCATTATTAAACGCTGGACATGGCCAGGCGGAGAGAGCGAAGACTGCATTGCTCTGCTTAAAGGCCAGGAGATGGGCCGATTTAAGCTCGGCTCAACCGTTATTAACCTGTTTGCTCCCGGTCGCGTTAAGCTAACTGAACAGTTACAAAGCCTGTCCGTAACCCGTCTCGGCCAGCCGCTGGCCATTTCCGTTCAGATGGCCAAAGCAGCCGAAGACGCCAAAGCAGCCGACGCAGACCGCTTCGCTCAGGACGTCGAAAACACCGGCGTAACGGCTGAAGCTGCGCAGGCTCAGGAGCATAACGAAGCCGCGCAGCCGTTGCCTGCCGGCACAATGCCCAAAGCAGCGGAGCACGACAGCGCCGGGCAAGCTCCCGCCGCTGCCGCACAGGCAGAAAAGCCAAAGGCGAAGAGGGCCGCAAAGCCTCACGCTGAGCAGGACGCTGCAAAAGCCGTGAAAGGTAGCGCTTGCGCGCCCGCCCAGGCGCCGGACGCATCGACAAGCGATGAGCAAACCGCTCAGCGCAGCGATAGCCGCGCGCCAGACAACAAAAAAGACCGCTAAGCAAGTCTCACCAAAGGTAACGCGACGTGCGCCTGATATTAATGTTGCTGTTGGCAATAAGCCTCAGCCTGGGGGCGCACGCCGCTTCCGTGCCTGATGCCGGGCAATTAGCCCGGGATCTACAGCAGGCTAAAGAGGCAAAAAACCAGCCCGGGCAGGTTGAAATTATTACTGCGCTGGAAAGCGCGCTAAAGTCTCTGGAAGAACGTCAGGCCTCGCTGGAGCGCGCCGCTCAGTATCAGAAAGTTATTGATAACTTTCCCCGGCTTTCCCAAACGCTGCGCCAGCAGTTAAATAACCTCAGCGACGCTCCGCGCCAGTACACCGGCAGCCAGTCTGCTGAGGTGCTTAATCAGGAGATACTGCAAACCAGTAGTCAACTGCTTGATAAAGGCCGCCAGTTACAGTTGGAACAGGAGCGCAACCGGGAAATTACCGACTCCCTTAGCCAGCTACCGCAGCAACAGACCGACGCCCGCCGCCAGCTTAACGAGCTGGAGCGCCGTATCGCCGCCCAGCAGAGCGGCAGCACGCCGCTGGCCATTGCTCAACTTCAGGCAAACCAGGCCGAAGCCGCGCGCCTGAAATCTCAGGTTGATGAACTTGAGCTGGCCCAGCTATCCGCCAGCAACCGCCAGGAGCTGGCGCGGCTGCGCGCTGAGCTGGCGCAAAAGCAGGCCAGCCAGCTTGACGCTTATTTACAGTCCCTGCGCAATCAACTTAATAACCTGCGCCAGCGCGAGGCCGAACAGGCGCTGGAATCCACGGAAATGATGGCGGAAAACAGCGCCAACCTGCCGCCGGATATTGTGGCGCAATTTCGCGTTAACCGTGAGTTATCGCAGGCGCTAAACCAGCAGGCGCAGCGCATGGACCTCGTCGCGTCCCAACAACGTCAGGCAGCCCGGCAGACTATGCAAGTGCGCCAGGCGCTGAATACCCTGCGCGAACAGTCACAGTGGCTCGGCGTTTCAAACGTGCTTGGCGAAGCGCTGCGCGCGCAGGTCGCGCGCCTGCCGGAGATGCCCAAACCCCAGCAGTTGGATACTGAACTGGCGCAGTTGCGCGTTCAGCGCCTGCGCTATGAGGAACGGTTAGGAAAACAAGCCCAACTACGCCATGTGCGCCAGGCAAACGGCAACATGCTCACCGCAGAACAAAACCGGATACTTGAAGCACAGTTGCAAACGCAACGCGAGTTGCTCAACTCACTGCTCCAGGGCGGCGATACCCTCATTCTGGAACTCACTAAGCTGAAGGTGGGAAACGGTCAGCTTGAAGAAGCGCTCCGGGAGATTAACGAAGCCACGCATCGCTACCTGTTCTGGACGTCTGACGTCAGCGCTATTGGGCTTTCCTGGCCGCTGCAAATCGTGCAGGATTTACGCCGCCTGCTGTCTTTGAATACCTTCAGCCAGCTTGGCAAAGCCACAGCAATGATGCTAACCAGCCGCGATACGCTGTTGCCGCTGTTCGGCGCGCTGCTGCTGGTGGGGGTTAGCATCAGCTCCCGCCGTCACTTTACCGCCTTTCTGGAACGCTGTAGCGCCCGGGTGGGCAAGGTCACGCAGGATCACTTCTGGCTAACGCTACGTACGGTATTCTGGTCGGTGCTGGTAGCCTTACCGCTACCGGTACTGTGGGCGACGCTCGGCCACGGCCTGCGTGAAGCCTGGCCCTATCCGCTTGCCGTTGCCATCGGCAACGGCGTAACGGCCACGGTACCGCTGCTATGGGTTGTGATGATCTGCGCCACGCTGGCTCGTCCTGACGGGCTGTTTGTGGTCCATTTCGGCTGGCCGCGTGAACAGGTGGCGCGGGCTATGCGCTATTACATAATGAGCGTGGGTTTTATTGTCCCGCTGATCATGGCGCTTATCATGTTTGATAATCTCAACGATCAGGAGTTTTCTTCCTCGCTGGGGCGTCTGTGCTTTATGCTGATCTGCGGGGCTGTGGCGATCGTGACGCTAAGCCTTAAGCGCGCCGGTATTCCATTGTATATCGATAGCGAAGGCAACAATGACAATCTCCTGAACCGCATACTATGGAACCTGTTGACTGGCGCGCCGCTGTTAGCCATGCTCGCCGCCTCGGTAGGCTACCTCGCTACCGCCAAAGCGCTGCTGGCCAGGCTTGAAACATCGGTTGCTATCTGGTTCTTCCTGCTGGTGGTGTACCATATTATTCGCCGCTGGATGCTTATCCAGCGCCGCCGGCTGGCATTCGATCGCGCCAGGCAGCGCCGTGCGGACATGCTCGCACAACGTGCCCGCGGCGAAGAAGACGCGGCCCATCAGCACAGCACCGACGGCGGTAGCGAAGTTGAAGAGCCGGTCGTCGATCTGGATGCTATCAGCGTTCAGTCGCTTCGTCTGGTACGCTCAATTCTGATGCTCATCGCGCTGGTTTCCGTGATAGTGCTATGGTCAGAAATTCACTCCGCCTTTGGCTTTCTGGAAAATATCACGCTATGGGACGTGACCTCCACCAGCCAGGGCGGAGAGAGTATCAACGAGCCTATCACCCTTGGCGCGGTATTGATCGCTATCCTGGTGTTTATTATCACCGCCCAGCTTGTACGCAATTTACCCGCGCTGCTGGAGCTGGCGCTATTGCAACATCTTAACCTGACGCCAGGCACCGGCTATGCCATTACGACCATCACCAAATATCTTCTGATGCTCATTGGCGGCCTGATGGGGTTTTCAATGATTGGCATTGAGTGGTCGAAGCTACAATGGCTGGTGGCGGCGCTCGGCGTGGGGCTTGGTTTTGGCTTGCAGCAAATCTTCGCTAACTTCGTTTCCGGCCTGATAATTTTATTTGAAAAACCGATCCGTATCGGGGATACCGTAACAATACGCGATCTGACCGGCAGCATCACAAAAATCAACACGCGCGCCACAACCATTAGCGACTGGGATCGCAAGGAAATTATCGTGCCAAACCAGGCATTTATTACCGAACAGTTTATCAACTGGTCACTGTCGGATACCATGACGCGTATCGTGCTCACCATCCCCGCCCCCGCCGAAGCCGACAGCAAAGAAGTCACCGAGGTGCTTCTCACGGCCGCGAGAAACTGCTCTTATGTGCTGGAAATGCCCAATCCGGAAGCGTTTTTGGTGGATTTACAACAGGGCATTCAGCTTTTTGAACTGCGTATTTACGCCGCCGAGATGGGGCACCGTATGCCGCTACGCCATGAACTGCATCAGCTCATATTGCAGGGCTTTCGTGAACATGGCATTGACATGCCGTTCCCCCCGTTCCAGATGCGTCTGGAAAGGCCCGCCAACAGATCCGCAACGTTACGCTCAGCCGGTCGCAAAAGCGAGGGCGGAATATAAAGCGCCTTTTCCCGTAAGCAAAGGGGCGCAGCCATTTGCCATCAAAGCCTGCGCCACGGCCTCAGGAGTCGGGCTTTCTACAGGCTATAAAACCAACGCCAGCGGGCAGCAGCCGTTAGTTTGCGCCCTTTCCTGCCGCGTAAATTCTCCGGGCAGGAAAAGATAAGGCGAAGGTATGAAAAAGAGAACGATCGCATCGCTAAATCAGGCGCGATCGACCGTAAAAGCCATAACCTCTTCAAGGCTTTCCGCCTTCAGCGCAAGCATGATCAGACGATCGACGCCCAGCGCCACGCCAGAGCAGTCCGGCAACCCGGCTTCCAGCGCCGCAAGCAAATTTAGGTCAACGGGGCGCTGCGGCAGCCCGCAAGCGGCGCGGTTACGGTTATCTTTCTCAAAACGCTGGCGTTGTTCATCCGCATCAGCCAACTCATGAAAACCGTTGGCCAGCTCAATACCTTTGAAATAAACCTCAAAACGCTCCGCCACACGATGATCTTCCATGCTGATCCGCGCCAGTGACGCCTGGCTGGCCGGAAAGTGATAAACAAACGCCGGGCGCTCTTTACCAATTTGCGGCTCCACGCCCATCGTAAACAAAAGCTGAAGTAGCGTATCGCGATCTTCTTCCGCATCCGCAATATTGCTCAGATCAAGCTTCGCTGCCGCTTCGCGCAACTGTGTTTTATCGGCGCAAAGAGGATCAATATCAAGGTAGCGCATGAAAGCCTGTTGATAGGAAAGCGACTCTGCCGCCTCGCACTCCAGAATGTGTTGCAGCAGGTCGTCCACCTCATTCATCAGGCGGTACATGTCATAGCAGGGGCGATACCATTCCAGCATGGTAAATTCCGGGTTATGATGGCGCCCTTTTTCTTCGTTACGAAAGCTGCGGCATAGCTGATAAACAGGTCCGCTGCCTGCCGCCAGCAGGCGCTTCATATGGTATTCCGGACTGGTCATCAGCCACAGCGGCACGCCCTGCCCATAGCCAGGAGCCACAAGACGCGTTTCAAATGCCGTCAGGTGAATGTCGGTTACGGTAGCCTGGCTCATGCAGGGCGTTTCCACTTCCAGTACGCCGCGCTCAGTAAAGAAGCGGCGAATTTCCGCCAGTATCGCGGCACGTTTCAATAATGTGGGGATGGAGGCGCTCGGCTGCCAGCTTGCCGTTTCGCTCATAAGGAACTCTCCAGATATAAATAAGGCGCAGAGTCTACCCGCAACGTCCAGGCGAGACAAATTTTGCGCAGCGCTTTTTCGTCACCGACCATCGGAGCAAAAACGCCGGCTGCTTTATCAAAATTTGTGACGAATCAACATCAATTCCTGAAAAAATCGAACACATCAATTTTCACCGCCACTCACAAGGTTATACTGCCATACCCACAAAGGGGCAGAAGAAAACGCTTTTGCATTACCTGCCATCCGAAGAGTGGGCTATCTCCGAATCGTTCAAATAAGAACGCAACAGGCGCATGGAATATCAGAGCAACAATGTGAAACGTTTAGTGCGTCAAATTGAACAAACGATTTGAACGCCAGTGACCGTGGTTACGCAATGTACCAAACCCTAAATTCAGCGACGCATCTGCGGCCAGAAGAATGGCTATATAACGTTCGGCTCTGAAGTGTGGCTGCTAATCAAAACATTATCTGGAGGAATGTCGTGCAAACCTTTCAAGCCGATATCGCTATTGTAGGGGCCGGGGGGGCTGGGCTGCGAGCCGCGATTGCAGCCGCCCAGGCGAACCCACAGGCTAAAGTTGCTCTGATATCAAAAGTTTACCCGATGCGAAGCCACACCGTTGCCGCTGAAGGCGGGTCCGCCGCCGTCGCGCAGGATCACGACAGTTTTGATTATCACTTCCACGATACCGTGGCCGGCGGCGACTGGTTATGCGAGCAGGATGTTGTGGATTACTTTGTGCATCACTGCCCCACGGAGATGACGCAGCTTGAGCAGTGGGGCTGCCCCTGGAGCCGCCGCGCGGATGGTTCCGTCAACGTGCGCCGCTTCGGCGGCATGAAAATTGAACGCACCTGGTTTGCCGCAGATAAGACCGGCTTCCATATGCTGCACACCCTGTTTCAAACCTCCCTTCAGTTTCCACAGATTCAACGCTTTGATGAGCATTTTGTGCTCGACATTCTCGAAGACGACGGCCAGGCCCGTGGCCTGGTGGCGATGAACATGATGGAAGGTACGCTGGTGCAGATTCGCGCCGGTGCGGTAGTCATGGCGACAGGCGGCGCAGGCCGCGTTTATCGCTATAACACCAACGGCGGTATCGTAACCGGCGATGGTATGGGCATTGCGCTCAATCACGGCGTGCCGCTGCGCGATATGGAATTTGTGCAATATCACCCGACCGGCCTGCCTGGCTCTGGCATTCTGATGACCGAAGGCTGCCGCGGCGAAGGCGGCATCCTGGTTAATAAAGAAGGTTATCGCTACCTACAGGACTACGGCATGGGGCCGGAAACGCCACCCGGCGCGCCGAAAAATAAGTATATGGAACTGGGGCCGCGCGATAAGGTCTCTCAGGCCTTCTGGCACGAGTGGCGTAAAGGGCGCACTATCTCTACGCCACGCGGTGATGTGGTCCATCTCGATCTGCGCCATCTGGGTGAAAAGAAACTGCTGGAGCGCCTTCCGTTCATTTGCGAACTGGCAAAGGCTTATGTCGGCGTCGATCCGGTAAAAGAACCGATTCCGGTTCGCCCCACCGCGCACTATACAATGGGCGGCATTGAAACCAATCCACTGTGTGAAACCCGCATTCGGGGCCTGTTCGCTGTGGGCGAGTGCTCTTCCGTGGGCCTGCATGGCGCAAACCGCCTGGGCTCGAACTCACTGGCGGAGCTGGTGGTGTTTGGCCGCCTGGCGGGCGAGCAGGCCGTCGAGCGCGCAGGCCAGACGCCTGAAGCCAACGATGCGGCGCTCAACGCCCAGGCTGCGGATGTGGAAAAGCGCCTGAAAGCGCTGGCGCAGCAGGAAGGCAATGAAAGCTGGGCTAAAATCCGCGACGAAATGGGCATGTCAATGGAGGAAGGCTGCGGTATCTACCGCACGCCGGAATTGATGCAAAAAACCATTGATAAGCTGGCCGAACTCCAGGAACGCTACAAACGCGTACGCATCAACGATAACGCCAGCGTCTTTAATACCGACCTGCTCTACGCCATTGAACTGGGTCACGGCCTGAACGTGGCTGAATGCATGGCACACTCTGCAATGGCGCGTAAAGAGTCGCGCGGCGCGCACCAGCGCCTGGATGAAGGCTGTACCGAACGTGACGACGTCCATTTCCTCAAACATACCCTGGCCTGTCGCAGGGCAGACGGAACCATCCATCTGACATACAGCGACGTAAAAATTACGACGCTTGCGCCAGCCAAACGCGTATACGGCGCAGAAGCCGAAGCGACAGAGAAGAAGGAGACGGCGAATGGCTGAAATGCAGCAGATGAAAATCGAAATCGTGCGCTATAACCCGCAAACAGACAATGCACCGCACAGCGCATTTTACCCGGTGCCGTGGGATGAACAAACTTCACTGCTGGACGCGCTGGGTTATATCAAAGATAACCTTGCGCCGGATCTGAGTTACCGCTGGTCATGCCGCATGGCCATCTGCGGCTCCTGCGGCATGATGGTAAACAAGGTGCCAAAGCTTGCCTGTAAAACCTTCCTGCGTGATTATCCAAACGGCATGAAAGTTGAAGCGCTGGCCAATTTCCCGATTGAGCGCGATCTGGTCGTGGATATGACGCACTTTATCGAAAGCCTGGAGGCGATCAAGCCGTATATTATCGGCAACCCGCGCACCCCGGATCGGGGACCGAATAAACAAACTCCCGCGCAAATGGCGAAGTATCATCAATTCTCCGGCTGCATCAACTGCGGGCTGTGCTATGCGGCCTGTCCCCAGTTTGGTTTAAATCCGGAATTTATTGGCCCCGCGGCCATCACTCTGGCCCATCGCTATAACCTGGATAGCCGGGATCGCGGCAAGCAGGCGCGCATGGCGCAGCTCAACGGGCAAAACGGCGTATGGAGCTGTACCTTTGTCGGCTTCTGTTCCGAAGTGTGCCCAAAACACGTCGATCCGGCTGCCGCTATCCAGCAGGGGAAAGTGGAAAGCTCGAAAGATTTTCTGATTGCTACGTTGAAGCCACGCTAAAGGAGCGCGCAATGATCACAAAACGTAAGCCTTATGTGCGAACCATGCAGGCAAACTGGTGGCAAAAGCTTGGCTACTATCGCTTTTATATGTTGCGTGAAAGCACGGCGATCCCGGCCGTCTGGTTCAGCATTGTGCTGATTTTCGGCCTGTTCGCGCTGAAAAATGGCCCCGAAACCTGGGCCGGGTTCGTCGGTTTTCTGCAAAACCCCATTGTCGTTATCCTGAATTTAATCACCCTGGCAGCGGCGCTTTTGCACACCAAAACCTGGTTCGAACTGGCGCCCAAAGCGGCCAATATTGTGATTAAAGACGAGAAAGCCGGGCCGGGTCCGGTAATTAAAGGACTGTGGGGCGTCACGCTTGCTGTGACGATTATTATTCTGTTTGTTGCCCTGTTCTGGTAAGGAGACGCCATGATTAACGCAAACCCAAAACGTTCCAGTGAACCGGTATTCTGGGGGCTGTTCGGCGCGGGCGGTATGTGGAGCGCGATCGTCGCGCCAGTGGTCATACTGCTGACAGGCATTCTGCTGCCGCTGGGGCTGTTTCCCGGCGAGGCGCTGGGCTATGAGCGCATCCTCGCCTTTATCCAGAGCGGCATCGGCCGCCTTTTCCTGTTTTTGACGATCGTACTCCCGCTGTGGTGCGGGCTGCACCGTATCCACCACGCTATGCACGATCTGAAAATCCACGTGCCGTCCGGCAAATGGGTGTTCTACGGGCTGGCGTCGATTCTGACCGTCGTTACGCTCATCGGCGTGATTACTGTATAGTCGCAGGGCGCGCGCCTGCGCCCTGTAGCGGTAAAGAACCGTCCGGCAGGCCGGGCCTGTTATGCCATTAATTTACGCCTGAAACGCACAAAGCGGGCAAACCGTATTTTTGCCTGCTTTGTCATCAATCCGGGGCGCGTCTGCGGCCGTTTTTCTCTCGCCTCCCTCTACCAGGCTACACTTTCAGAACCCCGATAATAAGGAGTTCTTATGCGCCTGTGGCCCCTCGCTGCGGTTGCGGCAGCCTGCCTGCTCGTGGCATGCCGTACACCTACTGCGCCGAAAAACGTAAGCGTGGTAAAAAACTTCAACGTAAAGCGTTACCTCGGCACCTGGTATGAAATTGCGCGTCTGGATAACCGCTTCGAAAAAAATCTGGAGCAGGTAACCGCCACTTACAGCCTGAAAGAGGATGGGGATATCCGCGTGCTTAACCGCGGCTACGATCCTGCCCGCCAGCGCTGGAAAGAGAGCGAAGGCACTGCTCGCTTTACCGGCTCAACGCGGCATGCTGCGCTGAAAGTCTCTTTCTTCGGCCCGTTCTGGGGCGGGTATAACGTTATTGCGCTGGATAAGCACTACCAGCACGCGCTGGTATGCGGCCCGAACCGTAGCTGGCTGTGGATCTTGTCGCGCTCGCCCAGACTTGACGCGCAAACCCGCAACGCGCTGGTACAACAGGCGCAACGACAGGGCTTTGATGTCAGCCAGCTACGTTGGATAAAGCAACCGCCTTCGGCTAGTGAGCGCTGAGCTTCAGGCCAATTATCCCCGCCACAATAAACAGCAGGCTGGCAATGCGCATCGGGCTTGCTGATTCTCCCAACAACACAATACCGGCAACGGCTGCGCCAACGGCGCCAATACCGGTCCACACCGCATAGGCCGTACCCACCGGCAGCGTTTTCATCGCCCAGGCGAGCAGCGCCATGCTGGCTACCATTGCCGCAATGGTCACAACGCTCGGCGCCAGGCGGCTGAAACCGTGGGTATATTTCAGGCCAACGGCCCAGACGACCTCAAGTAAACCAGCGATAAGAAGCACAAACCAGGACATAACGGATTCCCGAATAAAGGGGCCGTCCCCATAATTAAGATACGCCTGCGGGTCGTCCCACAGGGTCAGGTGAGAGGCGTTATTTTGCCTGTACGGCGTTTTTTTTCAATACCTGTCTGAAAAAGGGCGCAGCGGTACGGCAAAACACAGCCGTACCGCCTGGTGTTATTTACTGTTGCGCGCGGGTTGCGGCGCCAGAGATTGCCGAACCGCCGCTGGAAATATCTTCACCCACGCCGCGAGTGGTATTACAAGCGGTAAGCGCGCAAGACAGCACCAGGAGAGAAAAGAACGCCGCAATTGTTTTCTTGACCATAAACTTTTCCTTTTATTGCCAAAGTTAGTTATGTGGAACAGCCACATAAAGCATAGCCAATATTGCGCCAGTCGTGCTTCGGCGCGTTTTTTTTTCATAAAGCGCCTGAAAACTCAAAAGATTACATCCACAATTTTGAGTAAACAGAGGCGTGCCAGCACAAGCGAGGAAAAGAGAAAACGGAAGTAAAAACGGCGTGGCAGGCCTGCCACGCCGTCATAGCGGGCGTATTTATTTAACGCGCGAAACGTACTCGCCGGAGCGGGTATCTACTTTGATCACTTCACCAATCTGTACAAACAGCGGGACTTTTACCACAGCGCCGGAGCTGAGCGTTGCCGGCTTGCCGCCGGTGCCTGCGGTATCGCCTTTCAGGCCGGGATCGGTATCCACGACTTCCAGTTCAACAAAGTTCGGCGGGGTCACGGCAATGGGGTTGCCGTTCCACAGCGTTACGATGCATTCAGCCTGCTCCAGTAACCATTTGCTGTTATCACCGATAGCTTTTGCATCTGCGGCTAGCTGTTCGAAGGTTTCGTTGTTCATGAAGTGCCAGAACTCACCGTCGTTGTACAGGTAAGTCAGGTTCATATCCATTACATCAGCGCCTTCGGCGGTATCCGTGGATTTGAAGGTCTTTTCGAGACGGGTGCCGGTCAGCAGGCGGCGCAGCTTAACGCGTGCAAACGCCTGGCCTTTGCCTGGCTTGACAAACTCGCTGGACTCGACCGCGTACGGCTCGCCGTCCAACATGATTTTAAGACCGGAACGAAAATCGTTGCTAGAATAAGTCGCCATAATGGCCCTCTGAAAATTGTTAACTGGTAGCTAGCCAAAAAAATGGCAGACATTGTAACTCTAAACGCCCCCGCCAGAGAAGATTGGTTGTCGCAACTTGCCGATGTAATTACCGATCCTGACGAACTGTTGCGCTTTTTAAATATAGATGCAGGACCGCATTTGCTTGCAGGACGCGAAGCGCGCCGCCTTTTCGCCCTGCGCGTACCGCGTGCATTCGCCGCCCGGATGAAAAAAGGCGATCCTGACGATCCGCTGCTGCGTCAGGTGCTGACGGCGCAAGAGGAGCTTATCGCCACGCCGGGTTTTACCACAGACCCGCTGAAAGAGCAGCAAAATGCGGTACCGGGCCTGCTGCATAAATACCATAATCGCGCGCTGTTGCTGGTTAAAGGCGGCTGCGCGGTGAATTGCCGCTACTGTTTCCGCCGCCACTTTCCGTATGCGGAAAACCAGGGCAATCGACGAAACTGGCAAACGGCTATCGATTACATCGCAGCCCACGCAGAGCTGGACGAAATTATTCTTTCAGGCGGCGATCCGCTGATGGCGAAAGATAGCGAGCTGGACTGGCTAATTTCCGCTCTGGAAGCACAGCCGCATATCAAACGCCTGCGCATCCACAGCCGCCTGCCGGTTGTTATCCCGGCGCGCATTACCAACGCGCTGGTTGAGCGGCTTTCCCGGTCCCGGTTTCAGGTGATATTGGTCAATCATATTAATCATGCAAACGAAATCGACGAGGCCTTTCGTACCGCCATGCGATGCCTGAAGCGCGCTGGCGTCACCTTATTCAATCAGAGCGTTTTGCTGCGTGGCGTCAATAACAGCGCGCAAACGCTGGCAGCGCTCAGCAATGCGTTGTTTGACGCCGGCATACAACCTTATTATCTTCACGTGCTTGATAAAGTGCAGGGCGCGGCCCATTTTCTGGTAAGCGATGATGAAGCGCGCCAGATTATGCGCGACCTGATGTCGCGGGTTTCAGGCTACCTTGTCCCCAGACTTACGCGTGAAATAGGCGGCGAACCCAGCAAAACACTGCTCGATTTACATCTACGGCAACACTGAATCCTGTTCACTCTCCCGCTACTGGCCGTCTATCCGGCCAGTACTTTTTAACTTATTTATCAGTATTACTAATTTTCTATTTAACTCATCGCCTCGCGTTCTATGTTAATTTAACCCTACAACCGGCTGTATTATCATTAGATTGTTTATTCCAACGGATCAGAGGAAGCTTCTTCTGTTAATGACGTCTCCTCACACACTTCAGATAATCTTAGCATTTCATCTTTTTTGTTATAGGCAAATTTTCCTTCCTTAACACAAAGGGCACTCCAAAAGAGTTAATTACACAGGCAGGAATGAAATAGTATTATTTTACAAAATCAGTTAAGGTACGCACCCTCGATACCCTATTTAAGTAAAAGCCCGGCTTAAATACCGCACACTTTAACGTCAGAAAAACAGACACTGCTTTTAATTAACTGAGGCTGCGCTGATGGCTCAGCGCTGTTATATTGCTATCTGCAAACAGGAGGTTACACATGCCGCAGACATGGACGTTGCTTTTGCGCGACATAATAAAAAAGCGTAAAAATACGCTGTGGGGTATTGCATTTTTCTCTTCTGTTATCAACATACTGGCAATCGCACCCAGTATTTATATGTTGCAGGTTTATGACCGCGTTCTCCAGTCACGCAATGAAATAACCTTACTCATGCTGAGCATTATAATTATTGTTATTTTTTGCGTATCAGCATTACTTGACTACATCCGCAGCATGATTGCCATTCACGCCAGTAAAGAAATCGATCGGGATCTCAGCGAAGCAGTATTTAATGCGGAATACCAACAACGCCTCAGTCATCCTCAGCTTTCAGGCAGCAATGCATTAAGCGACGTCACATCGCTGCGTCAGTTTTTAACCGGCAACGCCCTGTTCTCTTTTTTTGATGCGCCCTGGTTCCCTGTTTATATCTTCATTATTTTTATGTTTAACGTTTGGCTGGGCGTTTTTTCACTGGTCGGCGCCGTAATGTTACTGGCACTGGCAATCGTCAATGAAAAACTCACGCATAAACCGCTACAGGATGCCGCAACCGACGCCAGAAAAGCAAACTGGCTGGCCAGTTCGTACATTCGTCAGGCCGACGTGATTGAAGCAATGGGTATGTCTGAGGCGCTGCGTCAACGCTGGCAAACAGTACAAAAATCCTTTATTGACCACCAGCAGCAGGCCAGCGCCAGCAATACCGCTATCTCATCAGGCACGCGATTTATCCGCATGACGCTGCAGTCAATGATACTCGGTCTTGGCGCACTGCTTGTTATTGAAGGTCAGATGACGCCGGGAATGATGATTGCCGGCTCCATATTGCTTTCGCGGGCGCTTTCGCCCATTGAACAGGTTATCGGCGTCTGGAAGCAATGGAAAAGCGCCCGGGGGGCGCTGGAGCGCACGCATCGCCTGCTTACCGATAACCCTCCGCCCACCTCTGCCCTTAGCCTTACGCCGCCGCAGGGATACCTTAGCGTGGAAAAAATCAGCGCATCTGCGCCTGGCGATCGTGAACGTCAGTTGCTCAAACAGGTTTCATTTTCCCTGACGCCAGGCGATATCCTCGGCGTGGTCGGACATAGCGGCTGTGGAAAAAGCACGCTTGCACGCCTGCTGTTGGGTATCTGGCCGCTCAGCGAAGGTATTGTGCGCCTGGATAACGCAGATATTCGCCAGTGGCCGAAGCAGGAACTCGGCCCCTATCTCGGGTGGTTGCCGCAGGAGTGCGGGCTCATTGCCGGCACCGTCGCCCAGAATATCGCCCGCTTTCGCCAGCCGAACCCGCAGAAAGTGATCGACGCCGCCCGCATGGCAGGCGTACACGAAATGATCCTCCATCTGCCCGCCGGCTACGACACCCTGCTTGGCGATGAAGGCGCAGGCTTGTCCGGCGGCCAAAAGCAGCGCATCGCGCTTGCGCGCGCGCTGTACGACACCCCCCGACTGGTGGTGCTGGATGAGCCGGACGCAAGCCTTGACGACGCAGGGCTTAGCGCGCTTATGCAAACGCTTGCAAAGCTAAAGCAGCAAAAGGTCACTGTCGTACTGATTACACACCGTAAGACCATGCTCTACGCCACAAACAAGCTGCTGGTGTTGGCAAAAGGAACCGTTGCGCAGTATGGCCCAACGCAGCAAATACTGGCGGCGAATACTGCGGATAAAAAACCCGCCGCGGCGAACGGCGAAGGGGAAAAACAGGCTGCAGGCGCTCCCGCGCCGTAACCTATGACCATAATCAAGGAATGAATAATGTCGTCACTTCAGGAAAACATACCGTCAGGGCGCACGGCCAACGAGAAGCATTATTTACGCCTCGGCTGGATAGTTGCCGGTATCGGTTTTTTTGGGCTGCTGGTTTGGGCTGCGCTGGCGCCGCTTGATAAAGGCGTACCGGCAACCGGCACCGTTATCGTCACCGGAAACAGAAAAGTCGTGCAGGCGCCCGTCAGCGGCATGGTTGCCAGTATCCGCGTGAAAGAAGGCGACCTGGTTGAGGCAGGCGATACGCTGATAGAGCTTGATCGCGTTCTCGCACAGGCAAAATATAACCGGTTGCGCACCAGCTATATCTCCGCCCTGGCCACCGAAGCCCGGCTACTTGCCGAACGTGACGGCCTGGTCGGGCCCGTGTTTCCACCGACGCTCTCGGAGCCGGAGTTTGCCGCCGAAGCGGAGCCGCTAATGGCCCTGCAGCGTTCACTGTTTATCGCCAGAACCCAGACGCTAAAAAACGAAATTGCCGCCAACGAGCAAACCCTTGCCGGCATTGATGCCCAACTCAGGGGGCTATCGGGCGCCCTGGCGCAAAAGCGCCAAAGCAGCGCCAGTCTTGCGCGTCAGCTCAGCGGCATGCGGGAACTGATGGAAGAAGGTTTTTTACCACGCAACCGCTGGCTGGAGCTTGAGCGCCAGCAGTCAGACATATTAAGCCAAATCGAACAAATGAGCGGCGAAGCAGGCCAGGCCAGAAAGCATAAGGCGGAGCTGCAAAAGCGCATTCAGCATTTAGTTACCAGCAATCAGCAGGAAATACAAAGCCAACTGGCCGAAACGCAGACGACATTAAGCAATTACCGTAGCGAACTGCACACGGCGCAGTTTGAATTACAGCATACCGCCATCACAGCGCCCACGGCAGGGCGCGTTATCGGCATTACTGTGTTTAACGCAGGCAATACGGTTACCCCCAGCGACAGGCTAATGGAAATCGTCCCCGTCAATGCCCCGCTGATAGTGGATGCCAAACTTCCTGCTCACCTTATTGATAAAGTGCACCCGGGGCTTGAGGTCAACATGATCTTCAGCGCTTTCAACCAAAACGATACGCCGGTTATTCCTGGACGGGTGTCGCTCGTTTCAGCAGACCGCCTGGAGGACAGGGCAAGCGGCGAAGTCTGGTATCAGATCCAGGTAGAGGCGACCGGGAAAGGTAAAGCGCTGCTGTCACATCACACGATCCGCCCCGGCATGCCGGTAGAAATTTTGATCCGTACCGGTACACGTTCGCTACTGAACTACCTGTTTAAACCCGTTATCGACCGGGCCAGTACGGCGCTCACGGAGGAGTAAAATGTCACACAGGATGCGCGGATGGCTGCTTTTTCTGGCAGCCGTTGCAGCCGCCCCTGCGCCTGCCGTCGCGCAGCCCAGGGTCGGCGTAAAAGAGCTTTACGCTATGGCGCTGGAGCAGGATCCCGCCTGGCTTGCAGCGCAAAAAGCGTGGCAGGCTGATAGCCAGAGTAAAAATATCGCCCGTTCGGAAATGCTGCCGCAGGTGCGCCTGAATTATCAGAATGCGCCATACAACAAGCAAATCAGGGAAGAACCGCAGACAACGGCAAGCGGGCGCGCCCGTACAACGACTGGCGTTCGTCATTACGACAGCTATAACGGCTCCATCGGCGTTACGCAGCCTGTTTTTGACTACGGCGCATGGTCACGCTACCGTGCCGCCGTTGAGCAGGGCTATATGGCCGACGCGCGCCTGCGTGATAAAGAGATGGAGCTTGCCGTGCGCACGGTTAATCTCTATCTCGATTTGAGTCTGGCCATACAAAAACGGGAACTTGCCAGTCACAGCGAGGCGGCGTTACGCGAGCAGCTTAAAGTGAATACACGCCTGCTCGCAACCGGCGAAGGCACGCGCACAGAAGTGCTGGAAACCGAAACGCGCCTGAGAATAGCTGAAACGGAAACGCTCGCCTGCCAGGACGAACTGGACGTTGCCCGCCGGGCGCTGGCCGCTGTTGTAGGTCACCCGCTGACGCGTCTGTCTCAGTTAAAAACAGAAGTGACAGACCGCTTCACGCCACTCCCATTACTGCCGACAAGTTATGAAGACTGGCAAAAGCTAGCGCTGACAAACAATGCTTCCGTTTCCAACGCCAGACATCAGGTTGAACAATCACGTTATAACCTGTCAGCGCAAAAGGCAGAGTATTTACCCCAGGTTAGCGTTTATGCCTCACGCGCGTTAAGTCATTCGGCAACGGATACCAGTATCGACCGGCATTACGACACGACCAGCGTCGGCATACAGGTCAGCATGTCGCTGTATGCCGGCGGGCGCACCAACGCAGCCCGCCGACAGGCAGGGGCTGAACTTGGCCGCAGTCAGTATGAACTGGAAAACACCCTACGCAGCACCAGCAACGAGCTGTATAAAGCCTGGAAACAGAGCGCAGGCGCAGCCGCCAGGCTACGGGCTTATAGCCTGGCCGTTGAAGCCGCTCAACTCCAGCTCAATGCCACGCAAAAAGGCGTCGTCGCAGGTCAGCGAGTCAATCTGGACATACTTAATGCCCGGCAACAGCTTTTCAGCGCGCGTAAGGACTTAATTACCGAAAAATATAACTACATCCGCTCATGGCTGATGCTCCATTATCACGCCGGGCGCTTAACCCAGGAGGAACTCAAAAAGATAGACCGCTACTTTAGTTAATAAAATCGCTTTCACCACCAAAAAAACAATAAGTACAAACTTTATATTTATTTAATTCCAAAAGGAAAAGGACCATGGGAATACTCACCTATCGCGATTTTGACACTAAGTCGCTAATGACGGACGTTATGGCGATTAATCACTTTATGTACGACGGGCTGGGCCTGTCGGAGGAAATGGACAGCACGCCTGAAACCTATAATCCGGACGGCGCCTGGCGCATGCTTAAACCGGAAGAGATCAGCTATAGCGGCACTAATTATACCGATTTTGACCATACCTATCACGGCGAGTTATTCGTAAACTGGGGCGTACAGGTTAGCGTACTGGGCAAATATGATGAGCAGGGCAAGCTGACGAATATTGGGCTGAGCTTCTGGGGCACCAGTGGTTCGCCAGACGATCCTAATCTTTTTCTGAATACACTCAGCGACATGCTTACTTATGGCCTTGATATTCTGGGGCCAGAAAATGCCATTCACAGCTATATCTATCACGCATTTAATGGATTGCTGAATGATATTGTCAACTTTGCCACTGAAAACGGCCTTACCGGTAAAGATATGATTATCTCTGGCCACAGCCAGGGCGGCCTTTGCGTAAACTCAATGGCGTCTGGCTCTGCGCTGGGTAAATGGGGCGGTTTCTTTGAAGATTCGGCCTATATCGCGCTCGCCTCGCCAACGCAGAACAATCTGGACGATAAGGTGCTGAACTTCGGCCTTGAGAACGATCCGGTTTATCGCCTCGCGGAAAATGACAGCCTGACGTCGGAATCCCTGTTCATTCATGATAAGCCCCTGGAAACCTGCACGAATAATCTGGTTTCATTTAATGATTTTTACGCGCACTACAATATATATAGCATTTTAAACTTTGGGTTCTGGGAAAATGGCCATGCTCCGTTATGGTATGAAAAAACCATGAATGCTATCCTGGATTCAGAATATTATGGTTACACCAATCTGAACTCAACGATCATTGTGGCCAGCCTCTCTGATGAAATGCGCGCCAGTACCTGGGTGCAGGATCTTAATTATTTTGCTCGCCCGCACGAAGGGCCGACATTTATAGTAGGAACCGATAAGGACGATCTTATCAAAGGCGGCAGAGGAATCGATTATCTGGAAGGCAACGCCGGCGACGACACCTTCCGCGATACTGGCGGCTATAATTTTATCTCAGGCGGCGAAGGCAACGATACCTTTGATACTCAGACACAGTTCGATTTCTGGTCCTGGACACAGGACAGTAACGGCAACCTTTGGGCGCGCGACAGGGATGGCAACGTATCTATACTTAACAGCGTTGAGCAAATTGTAGGCGGTTATCACGGTTGGTTCGGTATCGGCTGGAATGAAATTAACGGTACGGTCACCCGGGACGGTATTGCTTTTACTTATGAAGGCAAATCCGGTTTTAAAGCCTGGGATAACACCGCACAGGCAAGCCTGGATAGTGATTCATACGTCGCCGGCACCTTAACACAGGGCAATCAAAGCGGCTTCCTTTTTGGCTATGAAGGGAATGATACACTGGTTGGCACCCTCAGCAATGAGGTATTTGCCGCCGGCCAGGGCGACGACATTATCTATACCAACGGCGGCAAGGATATCGTGATGGTTTTTGGTGAAGATTTCGGCCACGACACCATCTATAACTTCAGCACCGACGATAAACTGGTTTTTATGGGCAATTCGCTCATTGAGGATCAAAATAGCCTGTGGCAATACGTCACCGCAAAGGACAACGATTTGTACATCTCTTTTAATGACGAATGCTCCATCACGCTGGTAGGTTGCGCCAATACCGGCCTGGATGATAATCAACTTATCGCCGCCTGACGAAAAATCCGCCCGGCAGCGCCGCGGCCCAGAATGATGTTAATCAGCGAAAATCAACCGCTTAATTTTCCTGATATAGCTGACAGGCTTTTCAGGCCGTATTCGTCCGACACGTAGTTCAGCCGCGCAGCAGTGCGCGGCTGAGACTGCTGACAAACCCCATCCTGTCGCAGACAGGATGGATGAAACACAAGAAAAAATACGGAAAATCAATACATTGATTTTCGCCTGCTTACCACAAAGAAGGAAAAACCCCGTTTTTTCCTTCTTTGTCAACAATCTGAGCCGCGCAGCAGTGCGCGGCTTTTCCTGGCGGCAGGTAGCGCACCCCACNCGCAGCAGTGCGCGGCTTTTCCTGGCGGCAGGTAGCGCACCCCACGCAGTTTTCATTGTTATGTCAGCATACTTCAGTTGCACGACCGACGCGCTCCGTTACTGCGGGTACTTCTGTTAACAACAGAAATAAAAATAACACTCCTTTTCACGACTAATAACTTTTACATCAGATAATTGCATTTATTATTTTCCTTCCCCGGCTTAGCTGTGAGCGTAAAAGATCGCACTATATATAATCATTTTTTACTTTATGAAAAAATTAACACTTCTGAGTTTCACCCTTTGCGCTTTATTACGTTATATTTCTTGAAACGCGAAAATAAGTTTCACACCAAGTAAGTTAGCGCTCCTGTCGGGTCCTTGTGCATGACAGCAAGTGAACGGCTAAAACACAAAAACCAATTACATGGAATAATAAAAAATTCGGCAGTATTACTAAAAAAATGACGAGCGTCAATCGCTTACAAATTCAAACATAATAACGCCTGACAGGCTAATATCAGGCTAACTTATCTGCGCTGAGGCATTTTCTTTAGTCATAAAGAGAAAGCCTATCCAGGAGCTAAATATGCCATACTCACGGACGTTACTGACTTGTTATTTAATATTAATAAGAACGCAATCCGGCATTGATTCTCTCTCACCAGGGGCCTACAGAATAATAACGCTGATTAATATTTACCACTTCTTTAGCGGGTCACACATAACGCATCTGTGCCATATACAGGCATTGCAGAAGCCGGTAATTAAAGAAAGGGATGCCATCTATCTACAATACGAACAATACCCTTTTATGCTTACTGAATATAATCTCTGATAACGACGCATCAGGAGGGTATTTCAGCATTCCCCTTTTATCGCCAGGAGAAAATCTCCAGGCGAATCGGCTATACGAGCATGATGCTTTTCGCTTTTTCAGGCATTCCCACTCGTAATTCATACGTAAGAGTCTGGCAAAAAAATGGCTTAATAATAAAAAAACGAATACGAATAAATAAGGACTTAAACAGGAGGTGTTAATACATGTAATAAGCGTTGTTTTAAGTAGGCACTTAACTCACATCAATTATTTCTTGAATTAACCAGTTAATATAAGGAAAGATTTTGGCTATATTCAACTTATCAGGATTAGACAACAACGCATCAGGAGAAGTGGTTAAGGATGCGCTGGCAATAGCTATGTATGCCTACCATAATCTCGATGATGGTTTTGCAAACGGCTATCAACATACCGGGTTTGGGTTGGGGCTGCCGCTGACGCTGCTTACGGCATTGTTTGGCAATACGGAATCACAGGGCGGTATCCCCGGGATTCCGTGGAACCCCGACTCAGAGGCTAAAGCCCAACAAATAGTCAACCGACGCAGGCTGGTTTACTATTAGCGCAGAGGAGCTGGGCTATTTCGGAAGAACCGACTTTCGCGGCACATTTTATGGCGAAACAGACGGCTACAGAACGGCTCAGGTAGAAATTCTGGGTAAATATGACGATGCGGGCAATCTGACGCAAATCGGCGTGGCTTTTCGCGGAAGCAGCGGTCCGCGTGAAGTGCTGGTATCTGATTTAGTCGGGGATATTATCAACGACCTTCAGGCCGGTATCTGCCCCGCCGAATTTTCTGACACCTATGCGATAAAAGCTTTCGGTAATTTATTAGGGAAAGTGGCGGAATTTGCCAATAAGAACGGTTTAACGGACGACAAAGTTGTCGTTAGCGGTCACAGCCTGGGGGGGCTGGCGGTAAATAGCCTGGCCTCGCAGAGCGACAGCCTGTGGGGTGGGTTTTACTCACAGGCTAACTACGTCGCCTACGCTTCGCCCACGCAGTATGAAGAAGGCGGAAAAGTACTGAATATTGGCTTTGAGAACGATCCGGTATTCAGGGTGTTAAACGGTTCAGATCTGGAATTCTCTTCCCTGTTTACCCATGATGCGCCGCATGAATCCTCTACCGATAATATCGTTAACTTTAACGATTATTACGCCTCAGATGTGTGGAACGTTCTGCCCGCTTCGATATTAAATATACCCTCGTGGCTCTCACACCTGCCTTTCCTCTATCAGGATCTTATCCCACGCATTGTGGACTCTGAGTTCTACAATTACACGAATCAGGATTCCACTATTGTCGTCTCGGCCCTGTCGGATACCACAAGAGGGTCTACGTGGGTACAGGATCTTAATCGATACGCTGAGAAACATACCGGGCCTACATTTATTCTCGGCAGCGAACACGACGATTTAATCCAGGGCGGTAAGGGTATTGATTACCTGGAAGGCAACGCCGGCAATGACACCTTCCGCGACAAAGGCGGCTTTAACTTTATCAGCGGCGGGGAAGGCACGGATACCTTCGATACGCAGGCGCAGTTCGACTTCTGGTCATGGACTCAGGACAGCCACGGCGATATCTGGGCACGCGACAAAGACGGTAACGTCTCTGTGCTTAACAGCGTCGAACAAATTAAAGGCGGCTACACCGGCCTTTTTGGCCTGGGCTGGCATGAGATTAACGGCTCCGTGACGGATAGCGGCATAGCCTTTACTTACGCAGGCAAAACGGGCTTTAAAGCCTGGGACGCCACGTCAGAGGCAAGCCTTAATAGCGACTCGCTGGTCACCGCTGCCAAACCGGCGGCCGGACAAAGCGGCTTCCTGTTCGGCTACGAAGGCGATGATACGCTTATCGGCACTACAGGTGACGAGGTCTTCGCCGCAGGCCAGGGCGACGACGTCATCTATACCGGCGGCGGTAGCGATATTGTCATGGTTACCGGCGAAAGCTTCGGCCACGATACTATTTACGAGTTCGGCGCCGACGATAAGCTGGTATTTATGGGTAACTCGCTAATCGAGGATGATAACAGCTTGTGGCAGTACGCTACCGTAAAAGGCGACGATATGTACATCTCCTTTAACGATGAGTGCTCCATCACTTTAGTAGGCTGCGCCAGTATGGGGCTGAATGAGCAACAGCTCATTACGGCTTGATGAACTAAGGCAGAAAAAATGCCGTGCGGCAATGCACGGCATTTTAACGAAATCATTTTGCACAGCGGTATACCTGACCCGTCATTTTGCTGGCGGTCGGCACAAAGCTTGAAAGCAAGTTTTGCGACGGGCTGTTAACGTTATAGATAACATTGCCTCCCATCGCAGCGGCCTGATTACGCAACGCATTTGCCGCCCCACGCATTGATCCTCCCATTTCGCCATTCGGCCCGGAGAACCAGTTGCTTTGCTCGCCAACAGCCTGCCCCAGCAGGGTACACGCTTTACCCGGCTGTTCTTCAACAAAGCGAACGTTCTTGCCTGCTGCCGTCAGCGAGTTGCTGCTGCTACATCCTGCCAGCAGCAGCGCTGCAGCAACCATTCCTGCTGAAAGTTTAACGTGCATGTTATTCCTCTTAATCACAAACTTTGCCCAGACGATACGACCTTATACCATGCTACACCGTACAATTATACATACGTACGGCGCAGCGCCAGACATGAGGAAAATGCGCCGCAGGTAAAGCATACCGCGTGCGTAACGGATATGCGCAGGCAAAAAAGTACGTGCGGTACGGATAGCGCTGGAAAATCGCCGTGGTGGAGGCTGACGTTTAATCTGCTGCGTTTGACGTTAGCGCGAATGGTTTACAGAC
The DNA here is from genome assembly GCF_016632365.1 of Tenebrionibacter intestinalis. Lineage (GTDB taxonomy): Bacteria > Pseudomonadota > Gammaproteobacteria > Enterobacterales > Enterobacteriaceae > Tenebrionibacter > Tenebrionibacter intestinalis. The sequence continues at coordinate 47,994 of NZ_JAEPBH010000029.1, forward strand.
TGAAAAGCGAGTCCGCTGACAGCCCGGGTTCAGTCAGGCAAACGGTATCTGGCGGCATAACTGAGGCTGCAACCTGCGCTCTCCCCCGCCCCTGGAAAAATCAAATGCGCTAATAGCGATAGCGCGCAACGTTGTGCCGGCGGCCCCGGGAAGAAACAATACTACGTGGTAAAAAAAGAAGCCGCAGCGCTACGCGTTACGGCTTCCTTCACAAACTTAACGGTCAAAGCCAGGCAAGACCTCGGGTTTGCGCAATCCCCCCAGGGGAGGGGGGATTCGGGCAATGATGTTGGGTAGCAGCAGCGCATTACTGCGCCGCCGCCCCCTAAGAACCGTACATACAAGTTTCCCCGCATACGGCTCAAGCCTTTATAAGCCCGCACTACTGTTTGGGCCGACAACGTTAGAGTTAGCTAGTGCCAGTAACGCGAGTCTATATGATGAATCTAACAACTATCCTATGTTGATAGAGGTGAGAGCGGAGCGAAGATTTTGCATTCACGCTAGTCCCCGCACGCGCGGGGAATACGCTATCTTGGTCTTACTCCAACTCCATCACAGTCTAACCTTGGGTAGGCGCTCAAGGTAAAGGATTGAGCTAAGATTTGAATCACTCTCTTCTTTGCCAGCCCTTTGGGCAACCTTTTCCTGCTAGCTCTCGTATTCTCCCCTCTCGACCAAGCCTCAGCGCGCCTACGCCAAGTGCAATTTGGGGAAATTCAAAAGTTTGGTCAAAATACACCTCCTTGAATTTCCCGTAAAGGGTTGAATACTCATCATAATAAACATCCTATTTACTATCAATTATTGTGCACCAACCGATGACAGTTAGGATGCAACATCATTAAGTTATCGATTTCATCACCACCGCCGTCTACTCGTCTGATAATGTGATGGATATCCCAATCATCATTATCTCTGAATATCTGGTGGCAGATCGGACATCGATGACCCTGTCGCTCCCAAATTAATCTCAGTTTTCCTCGCTGCATTTTACCTTCTTTCCAGCGCTTAACCTGCCGCTGTTCGAAGTACAACTCGTCAACCGGATCATATGGATTAGCCTCACCGTTGGCTGAACAATGGGTTCTTCTTTGCTGTTTCTGCTCAAGAAAAAGCAACAGAACAATCACCCGTACAGCTTACGCTGCATTCCTCTTGTGAAGATCGCGAGCAAAACGATCCCGTCCTGTTCATGAATCCATGAAAGGATGAAGTGATGATGTATGGCAAACCGCGCCATAATCGTTAAGGATGTAACGTCGATTTTGGAGTCACCGACGCCTGCCCTGCTGGGCACTCCGCGCAGAGTAAACTGCCGCAGATGACAGAGTGAAGACAATGAACGCGTCACAGTTCATTGCTGAAAGGTAACCCAAACTACGGGTGCGTATTCCGCCGCCGAAGCGACTCCACCTTATGCTACGCTAAAGGGTTTTGGGAGCGGGGCAAGCCCCGCTCACCAAGGGCGCGTAAGTTAACTGTTAGAGAGGTAAATTCTCAATTTATTCAGTTAGTTACGCAGAGGAATGCGACTCTCGTCGCACTACATCATGCCGCCCATGCCACCCATGCCGCCCATACCGCCAGCAGCGCCTAAGTCGGCTTTATCATCTTTCGGCAGGTCGGTCACCATGCACTCGGTAGTGATCATCAGCCCCGCAACGGAAGAAGCATACTGCAGCGCAGAACGGGTCACTTTGGTCGGATCCAGAATACCAAAGTCGATCATATTGCCGTATTCTTCAGTCGCAGCGTTGTAGCCGTAGTTGCCTTCGCCTGCTTTCACGTTGTTTGCAATTACAGACGGCTCTTCACCGGCGTTAGAAACAATCTGACGCAGAGGCGCTTCCATTGCGCGCAGCGCAACTTTGATACCCACGTTCTGGTCTTCGTTCTGGCCGGTCAGGCTGGCAATCTTGGCCGCCACGCGCACCAGCGCCACGCCGCCGCCGGCAACAACGCCTTCTTCCACCGCAGCGCGGGTTGCATGCAGCGCGTCTTCAACGCGGGCTTTCTTCTCTTTCATTTCAACTTCAGTTGCGGCGCCTACTTTGATAACGGCAACGCCGCCAGCCAGTTTCGCTACGCGCTCCTGCAGTTTTTCACGATCGTAATCAGAGGTCGCTTCTTCAATTTGCTGACGAATCTGCGTTACGCGCCCCTGAATTGCCGCTTCTTCACCCACGCCGTCGATGATAGTGGTGGTGTCTTTGTTGATAACAACGCGCTTGGCCTGGCCCAGATCTTCGAGCGTCGCTTTCTCAAGCTCCATACCGATCTCTTCAGAGATAACGGTACCACCGGTCAGGATAGCGATATCCTGGAGCATGGCTTTACGACGGTCGCCGAAGCCCGGCGCTTTTACCGCAGCCACTTTAACGATACCGCGCATGGTGTTCACAACCAGCGTCGCCAGCGCTTCGCCTTCCACATCTTCAGCCACGATCAAAAGCGGCTTACCGGCTTTCGCAACGGCTTCCAGCAGCGGCAGCAGTTCACGAATATTGGAGATCTTCTTATCCGCCAGCAAAATAAACGGGCTTTCCAGCTCAACGGCGCCGGTTTCTGCCTTGTTAATGAAGTAAGGGGACAGATAACCGCGGTCAAACTGCATGCCTTCAACCACGTCCAGTTCATCCTGCAGGCCGGTGCCTTCTTCTACCGTGATAACGCCTTCTTTACCAACTTTCTCCATCGCTTCAGCGATGAGTTTACCTACGGTTTCATCGGAGTTTGCAGAGATAGTGCCGACCTGAGCGATAGCTTTAGAATCAGAGCACGGTACAGACAACGCTTTCAACTCTTCAACAGCGGCGATAACGGCTTTATCAATACCACGCTTGAGATCCATCGGGTTCATGCCCGCAGCGACGGCCTTCAGGCCTTCGTTTACGATAGCCTGCGCCAGCACCGTTGCAGTAGTGGTGCCGTCGCCCGCCGCGTCGTTCGCTTTGGAAGCCACTTCTTTCACCATCTGCGCGCCCATGTTTTCGAACTTATCTTCCAGTTCGATTTCACGCGCTACGGATACGCCATCTTTGGTAATGCTCGGTGCGCCGAAGGATTTGTCCAGCACTACGTTACGGCCTTTCGGACCCAGGGTCACTTTTACTGCATCTGCCAGTACATTAACGCCGCGCAGCATTTTTACACGGGCGTCGTTACCGAATTTTACGTCTTTAGCTGCCATGATTTCTTTCCCTTAAATTCGTATGTTCAGTGTATTCGCGCGTGAAATTACGCTTCGACAATCGCCAGGATGTCAGTTTCAGACATGATCAGCACTTCTTCGTTGTCGATCTTCTCTGCTTTAACGCCGTAGCCATCGTTGAAAATAACGACGTCGCCAACTTTTACGTCCAGCGGCTTCACTTCGCCATTTTCAAGGATGCGGCCATTGCCAACGGCCAGCACTTCGCCACGAGTAGATTTGCCCGCAGCAGAGCCAGTCAGAACGATGCCGCCAGCAGATTTGGATTCGATTTCTTTACGCTTGACGATCACGCGATCATGCAATGGACGAATTTTCATTGATAGCTCTCCTATGAGAAAGTCCGTATCAGTAGTGTTGGTCACAGCGGGCGCGTTATGCGCCCGACAGGTGACGGGAGTTATGGGGTTGTATATTTCTCGCTTCAAGGGGGATAACGAAAAATTTTTCATTTTTTTTAGCGATCGTCACGATCGCTATCGTTAAGCCGGTTCGGCCCATCGTCTTTGCGCTGAAATTCCCCGTCAAAGGTATTCCCGCGGTCGTTGCTAAAACCGCCAGGCGTGCGGATAGTAAAGCGCAAATGAGGAAGCAGACGCAGCGTTAGCAGCTTTTGAACCGGGGGCAGTAAAAACAGCAGCCCGATAAAGTCGGTGAAAAAACCGGGCAAAAGCAGCAGCACGCCGGCGATAACAATCGAAATGCTTTTCACCATCTCGTTAGCCGGGCTTTCACCCGCCTCAATCTTACGCTGCATCTGAATAAAGTTGCGCAGCCCCTGGTTACGCACCAGCGACATGCCCAGAATCGAGGTGAAGATCGCCAGGATAAGCGTCAGCAACACGCCTAACACATGCGCTACCTGTATAAAGATTGAAATCTCTATGTAGACATAGAGAAAAATTGTAAGAAGAGGAATCCAGCGCACCAGCAGCTCCAGGTCATCGGGGCGGCCGCGCGGCGACCGCAAAAAATATCAGTTTGCATTACAGCATGTTCGGGTAGTGGTGGCGCATTAACCTGAAATCAAGTCCTGACGCAGTAAAACATTAATATTACTTTCATGCTCAGTGATACGTATCACATATCAGTAACGCTGATAAGGCGACCGGGAAAATAAGTGATCCAGATTACTGCTTTTCAGCGCCAACAGAATATGATCGTGAAAAACGGGCCAGTCATGGGGATAATCCTCGGTCCAATCGCCGCACAACCACATATACTTTGTGCGTACTGGTATTATTTTCGGCAGCTTTCAATGAGAAGGTTCACATGCTAAATAACATTCGTATCGAAGAAGATTTGTTGGGTACCCGGGAAGTACCGGCGGACGCTTACTATGGCATCCATACTCTGAGAGCGATTGAAAACTTCTATATCAGTAACAGCAAGATCAGCGATATCCCTGAATTTGTGCGCGGCATGGTCATGGTTAAAAAGGCCGCCGCTCTGGCAAACCGTGAGCTGCAAACCATTCCCCGCAGCGTGGCTGACGCCATTATCTGCGCCTGTGACGAAGTGCTGAATAACGGCAAATGTATGGATCAGTTCCCGGTCGATGTCTATCAGGGCGGCGCCGGCACCTCTGTAAATATGAACACCAATGAAGTGCTGGCAAATATCGGTCTGGAGATCATGGGCCATCAGAAAGGCGAATATCAATACCTCAATCCAAACGACCATGTAAACAAATGTCAATCCACCAACGATGCTTACCCAACCGGTTTTCGCATCGCGGTCTATGCCTCTATTGTTAAGCTTGTCGATGCCATTGGGCAGTTGGGAGAAGGATTTGGCCGCAAGGCGCAGGCGTTCGATAACATCCTGAAGATGGGCCGCACGCAGTTACAGGATGCCGTGCCGATGACCCTGGGCCAGGAATTCCATGCATTTCGCGTATTACTTAACGAAGAAACTAAAAACCTGTTACGCACCGCTGAACTCCTGCTTGAGGTTAACCTCGGCGCTACCGCTATCGGCACCCGCCTGAACACCCCGGATGGCTATCAGCAGTTGGCGGTTCAGAAGCTGGCGGAGGTAAGTAACTTACCGGTGGTGCCGGCAGAAGATCTGATTGAAGCCACCTCCGACTGCGGCGCTTACGTTATGGTCCACAGCTCGCTCAAACGCCTGGCGGTCAAGCTCTCCAAAATTTGCAACGACCTGCGCCTGCTCTCTTCCGGCCCGCGCGCTGGCCTGAATGAAATTAACCTGCCGGAACTGCAGGCAGGTTCATCCATCATGCCCGCCAAAGTCAATCCGGTCGTGCCGGAAGTGGTTAACCAGGTCTGCTTTAAAGTTATCGGCAACGACGCCACGGTAACGATGGCCTCCGAAGCGGGACAGTTACAGTTGAACGTCATGGAGCCGGTTATCGGCCAGGCGCTATTTGAATCTATCCATATCCTGACCAACGCCTGCTACAATTTGCTGGAAAAAACCGTGAACGGCATTACGGCAAACAAAGAAGTGTGTGAAGGTTATGTGTATAATTCTATCGGTATCGTTACCTATCTGAATCCGTTTATTGGTCACCATAACGGCGATATCGTGGGAAAAATTTGCGCCGAAACCGGCAAGAGCGTGCGTGAAGTGGTGCTTGAGCGCGGCCTGCTAACTGAGACCGAGCTGGATGATATATTCTCTGTTGATAACCTACGCCATCCTGCCTACAAAGCAAAACGTTATACCGATGAAAGCGAACAGTAAACGACATACCGAATAACGCCAGGGCACGTCCAAAGTGACGTGCCTTTTTTATTTACTGCGGATACGAAACTTCAACATTTTATTTTCAACCTATTAAATTTTAAGGACGTTCATTATGTTTGGTGCAGAACTCGTCGTCGTTCTGTTGGCGATCTACCTTGGGGCTCGCCTGGGGGGTATCGGTATTGGTTTTGCCGGCGGCCTGGGCGTACTGGCGTTGACGCTGTTTTTTCAAATCCCCCCCGGCGCTATCCCCTTCGACGTCATTGAGATAATCATGGCGGTCATTGCCGCCATCGCCGCCATGCAGGTTGCAGGCGGTATGGATTACCTGGTAAGCCTTGCCGAACGCCTGCTGCGTCGTCATCCCAAATACATCACGTTTATCGCACCGCTGGTCACCTGGTTTATGACCATTTTGGCCGGTACCGGCCATACCGCGTTTTCCACCATGCCGGTCATTACGGAAGTGGCGAAAGAGCAGGGCATCCGTCCGTCACGCCCACTATCGATTGCGGTGGTGGCCTCGCAAATTGCGATTACCGCCTCGCCAATCTCTGCGGCCGTGGTGTTTTTCGCCGGCATTCTGGAGCCGCTGGGCGTAAGTTACCTGACGCTGCTGGCTATCTGCATACCAACAACGCTCATCGCCATCCTGTTGACGGCCGCAGTGTGTAACTTTCTCGGCTGCGAGCTGAAAGACGACCCGGTTTATCAGGAGCGTCTGGCAAAAGGCGAAGTCACCCTGCGCGGCTCTCGCAAATTTGAAATCAAGCCCCACGCGCGCCGGGCGGTATTACTTTTCCTGGTCGGAATAGTGGCGGTGATGTTCTATGCCACCGCCATCAGCGATACCGTTGGCCTTATCACCAATCCGGTGCTGCCGCGTAATGAAGCAATCGTCGTATTCATGCTGACTATCGCTACGCTTATCTGCCTGACCTGTAAGGCTGATACCGGTGAAATTCTTAATGCGCCAACGTTTAAATCCGGCATGAGCGCCTGCGTGTGCGTACTCGGCGTGGCCTGGCTGGGCGACACCTTCGTTAAGCACCACATCAGCGACATCCAGGCCGTGGCGGGCGATCTGCTGCATAACTACCCCTGGTTGCTGGCGGTCGTGCTGTTTTTTGCTGCTACATTACTCTACTCTCAGGCCGCTACCGCTAAAGCGCTGATGCCTGCCGCACTGATGCTTGGCGTAACGCCGCTTACCGCCGTGGCGTCATTCGCCGCCGTTTCCGCCCTGTTCGTGCTGCCAACCTACCCAACACTGTTAGCAGCGGTAGAGATGGACGATACCGGTTCTACGCGCATCGGCAAGTATGTGTTTAACCACTCCTTCCTGATTCCGGGCGTCATAGCTATTGCCCTGAGCGTTATTTTCGGCTTTATCGTTGGCGGTATCCTGATTTAATCCGCCTCCCCTACAAAAGAGGATAGGGTGACAAAGAGGACAAAACGCGGTTTTGTCCTCTCAGCGTGTTGTCAATGAAGGAAAAAACGGGGTTTTTTCTTCTTTGTGGTAAGCAGGCGAAAATCAATGCGTTGATTTTCCTTTTTTTGTTGTGTTTCATCCATCCTGTTTGCGACAGGATAGGTTTTGTCAGCAAACTCAGAGGGCAAAACGCGGTTTTGTCCTCTTCGCAACCATCAGCAAGAAAGCAATACTTTGATTTTTATAATTCATTTTCCTGATGTTTCGGACCAAAGATTGTTATTCTCCCCTCCCCCTCAAAGAAGAAGGCGTTCAGGTTACCCGCGTTTACATCATCGTTTCGCCGTACTTCGGATGCTCGTGATATAGTCAGCGCACGAAATAAGCTGATATGGAGATTCGCGATGGCTACACCTGATGCTGTTGTCGTGCTTTGTACCGCGCCTGATGAACCTACGGCCCAGGAGCTGGCTTCGCAGATCCTCAGAGAAAAGCTTGCCGCCTGCGCCACGCTGCTCTCTGGCGCCACTTCAATGTATTACTGGGAGGGCAAACTGGAGCAGGAATATGAAGTGCAGATGATTATCAAAACAGACAAAGATAATCTTGACAGGCTTCTGGCTTATCTGAAAGCGAACCATCCGTATCAAACGCCGGAACTGCTGGCGCTTCCCGTCATTCAAGGAAATAGTGAATACCTCTCATGGCTCTACGCGTCTTTACGTTAATTTTTCTGTTGTTCACCACTCCGGCGTTCGCCGGGTTGTTTGACCGCCCGGGAGAAAGCCTGTTTGTTCCGGTTGACCAGGCATTTGCATTTGATTTTCAACAGCGAGGAGAGCAACTCACGCTGAAATGGCAGATCAAACCGGGGTATTACCTATATCGTCAACAGATTAATATTGACCCCATTGGGGCAACGCTTGCTGACTTTACGCTACCCGCAGGCGAATGGCATGAGGACGAGTTTTACGGTAAAAGCGAAATTTACACCCAATCGCCGGGCCTGACGCTGCGGCTACTGAGCGCCGACGCAGGCGCTAACGTGCGCGTCACCTATCAGGGTTGCGCCAAAGCGGGCTTCTGCTATCCGCCGGAAACCAAAACCGTACCGTTGAGTGTTATAGCCGCGCAAACCGGGCGCGCCGGGGCAAACGCGCCAGGCTCACACGCCGATGCCAGCGCCTCTGCGCACAACAGCGAAAGCACGCCAGTAAATCCCCCACACGCCGCGCCAGTTGCCACGGCGACGCTTCCCTTCTCCGCGTTTTGGGCGTTGCTTATCGGTATCGGCGTCGCTTTCACGCCGTGCGTACTGCCGATGTATCCGCTAATTTCCAGTATCGTTCTTGGCGGCCGCAGACGGCTGTCCACTGCCCGAGCGCTGCTGCTTGCCTTTATTTACGTACAGGGCATGGCGCTTACCTATACTGCGCTTGGCCTGGTTGTAGCCGCAGCCGGGCTACAGTTCCAGGCCGCGCTACAGCATCCCTATGTACTGGCTGGTCTGTCGCTGCTTTTTATTCTGCTGGCGCTGTCAATGTTTGGGCTATTTACGCTTCAACTTCCTTCTTCGCTGCAAACGCGCCTTACGCAGATAAGCAATCACCAGCAGGGCGGTTCTGCTGGCGGCGTGTTCGCGATGGGAGCCATTTCCGGGTTAATTTGCTCTCCCTGTACCACCGCGCCGCTGAGCGCCATTCTTCTTTACATTGCTCAAAGTGGGAATTTAGGACTGGGCGGCGGCACACTGTATCTTTATGCATTAGGTATGGGGTTGCCGCTTATCCTGATTACTGTCTTTGGCAACAGGCTGTTGCCAAAAAGCGGGCCGTGGATGGAGAACGTGAAAATCGCATTCGGCTTTGTGATCCTGGCGCTGCCGGTATTCCTGCTGGAACGCGTGCTGGGTGAAACCTGGGGGCTGAGAATGTGGAGTGCGCTAAGCGTCGCATTTTTCGGCTGGGCATTTATTGTCAGCCTCGGCAGCCCGCGCCGCACAGTGCGCATAGCGCAAATTTTACTGCTCGGCGCAGCGCTGGTTTGCGCCCGCCCGTTACAGGACTGGGCATTTGGCGCGCCGGCAGCGCTAAAGCAGTCACACCTGAATTTTACGCGCATCGGCAACGTAGCGGAACTTGAGCAGGCGCTGGCAAACGCAAAGGGAAAGCCCGTCATGCTCGACCTGTACGCCGACTGGTGCATCGCCTGTAAAGAGTTCGAAAAGTACACCTTCAGCGCACAGGCGGTGCGGCAAGCGCTGGGAGACACAGTGTTACTCCAGGCCGACGTAACGGCTAACGGCCCGGAGGATGCCGCGCTGTTAAAACACCTGCGCGTGCTGGGCCTGCCAACGATTTTATTTTATGACCGTAACGGCACAGAGCAATCGCAGGCACGGGTGACGGGATTTATGAACGCCGGGGCATTCAGCGCGCATTTGCGCAATCACCTGCGGTAAACAACACTTTGACCCGAAAGACGTGCTGAATATGATGAAGGAAGAGATTGTGCTACGCGAAGATATCTTAGAGGTGGCGCTGCAACTCCTTGAGAAAGAAGGGCTGGCAAAGACCACGCTGGAAATCGTTGCCGCCGCAGCCAACTGCGCACCCCAAACGCTGACGCGCTACTGGCCGGACAGCGAAGCGCTCCTGTACGATGCGCTACGCCACCACAGTCAGCAAATTGACGCCTGGCGCCGCCGGTTAATTAACGATAACACGCTCACTGCGCAACAGAAGCTACTGGCGCGCTACGAAACGCTAACCGGATGCGTCAGCAAACAGCGCTATCCCGGCTGCCTGTTCATTGCGGCCTGTAGCGTTTACCCGGACAGCGAGCATCCTATCCATCAGTTAGCGACGATGCAAAAACGCGCGGCGCAAAACTACACCCGCCAGCTACTGGCACAACTGGAAGTAGACGATCCGACTATGGTGGCCGAGCAAATGGAACTGGTGCTGGAAGGCTGCCTGAGCCGCCTGTTGGTAAGCCGCCGCCAGGATGATGTCGATACCGCCCGGCGCCTCGCCGAAGATATACTTCGGCTGGCGCAGTGCCGGACTGCCGGCGCATTAACCTGATAAGATTGGTTTCGCCTGTATTGCGTGAAAAGCAAGCAAACAGCATCTTTTCCGGCTTTTTTTTATGAAAGTCGTTGACGCTTACAGGCCTTTACGGTTTAATGCGCCCCGTTGCCCGGATAGCTCAG
>NZ_JAEPBH010000003.1 GCF_016632365.1 Tenebrionibacter intestinalis
TGGAAATAAAAATGGCCCTCACATCGCCCATATTCAGCCCTGACCAGCGTTCCTGCCCCCAGATATTTTGCTTTACTGCTGGCTCGCAACATTTTCAGTTTTAACCATCGTTCAGGAAGACAGGCCAGCCGGAACTGGACGTTTCCCCGTATCCGGCCAATAAAATCCCAGCCCAGTGAGCGGACATGACGGAACCAGGCGCTCTGGAAACCAGCATCAGTAATGATGATGACTTTTTTATCCGGAGAGATGGCTGCTGCAAGTGCATTCAGAAAATCCTTATGCACCTGAGCGTGTTGCTGCCGGGATGAGGGGACAACCTGACTTAGAAGCGGTATAGAACGCCCGTCGCAAACCAGGCTGGCACGCAGAACGTGGAATGCCTGAGAGGGATAGCCACTCCNGGAAAAACTTCTGGCATAATGAACGAACGGGCATAGAGGTGATCTCCCTGAATTGTTAGCACAACCAGTAGATCACAAAACTCTATGCTCGTCCTTTTTTACCCGCCCATTACTGGGGATTCCTCAGCGCATCGCTGGGGCTTTTTTATGGCATGATTTTGTCATCTTTCAACGCATTACAAGGAACGGTTGTGAACAGTGAACTCATCTGGGTGCTGGCCCTGCTTGCCGCCGCTGTCGTGATGTTCGCCACTGGCAAAATCCGCATGGACGCTATCGCGTTGCTGGTGATTGTTGCCTTTGTGCTGAGCGGCACGCTGACCGTCGGCGAAGCGTTTTCCGGCTTTAGCGATCCGAACGTTATTCTCATCGGCGCTTTGTTTATTATCGGCGAGGGGCTGGTACGTACCGGCGTCGCGACTCGCATGGGCGCATGGCTGATACAGATGGCCGGTAGCAGTGAAATTAAAATGCTGGTGTTGCTGATGCTGACTGTGGCGGGCCTGGGGGCATTTATGAGTTCGACTGGCGTGGTGGCGATTTTTATTCCGGTCGTGCTTAGCGTCAGTATGCGTATGAAAATTCCGCCGTCGCGCCTGATGATGCCGCTAAGTTTCGCCGGGCTTATCAGCGGTATGATGACGCTGGTCGCCACGCCGCCGAACCTGGTGATTAACAGCGAGCTGGTACGGGAAGGATTGCAGGGATTTTCATTTTTTAGCGTTACGCCAATAGGCCTGACGGTGCTGGCGCTGGGTATTGGCTATATGCTGGTGATGCGCTTTGCGCTGAAGGGGCAGAAAAATGAAGAGGGCAAAGAGCAGTGGAAGCGCCGCACTTTCCGCGAGCTGATTAAAGAGTATCGCCTGACCGGGCGGGCGCGCCGCCTGGCGATACGCCCGGGTTCGCCGCTGGTGGGCCTCCGGCTTGACGATTTGCGCCTGCGTGAAAGTTATGGCGCGAACGTTATCGGCCTTGAGCGCTGGCGGCGTTTTCGTAAAGTGATTGTCAATGCCACCGGCGGCACTGAGCTTCGCGCGCGCGATGTGTTATTGATAGATATGTCCGCTTCCGATGTCGATCTTCGTGAATTTTGCGGCGAGCATATGCTGGAGCCGATGGTGCTGCGCGGCGAGTATTTTTCTGACCAGGCGATGGATGTAGGAATGGCGGAAGTTTCTATGGTGCCGGAGTCGGCGCTGCTGGGGCAAACGCTGCGCGATATTGGTTTTCGCAGCCGCTACGGCCTGAATATCGTGGGGATTAAGCGCAGCGGCGAGGCGCTGGAAGGTACGCTTATTGATGAGTCGCTCCAGATTGGCGACATTCTGCTGGTTGTGGGGAACTGGAAGCAGATACGCCAGCTTGGCCTGCGTAACCGCGACTTTGTCGTGCTTAACCTGCCGGTGGAAGAGCAGGATGCCTCACCGGCGCACACACAGGCGCCGCATGCGATATTCAGCCTTGCGCTGATGGTGGCGCTGATGTTGACAGACGAAGTTCCAAACGCCATTGCGGCTATTATCGCCTGTTTGCTGATGGGGAAATTCCGCTGTATTGACGCCGTGAGCGCATGGAAATCTGTTCACTGGCCGAGCATTATACTGATTGTGGGCATGATGCCGTTCGCCCTGGCGTTGCAAAAAACCGGCGGCGTGGATCTTATCGTGCGCGGGCTGCTGGAGCTGGGAGGCGGTTACGGACCGCATCTGATGTTGGTGTGCCTGTTTGTGTTGTGCGCAAGCATCGGGCTGTTTATCTCCAATACGGCGACAGCGGTGCTGATGGCGCCAATTGCGCTGGCGGCGGCGAAATCAATGGGGGTATCGCCGTATCCTTTTGCTATGGTCGTGGCAATGGCCGCTTCGGCGGCGTTTATGACGCCGGTATCTTCGCCGGTCAATACGCTGGTGCTCGGCCCGGGAAATTACCGCTTCAGCGATTTTGTTAAAATCGGCGTGCCGTTTACGGCCATTGTTATGGTGGTGTGCGTGCTGCTTATTCCGGCGCTGTTCCCGTTCTGATTACCCGGCGGGGACGGGGCGTTAATCTCGCCAGCCTGCGCTGGCGAGGGCGTTGTGGCGTGAACGTATGCGCTTTATACCGATGCCTGGCGGGCCGCTTTACTACAGCGGTGAATCCTGGCTTATTTCATCCAGCGACAGATGAAAACTGGGGACGAACGTTTGCATAAAGTAGTCCATTTCATCGCCGCGTCGATCGGCCAGCGTTTTCTCCAGACGGCTTTTCGCCAGCACAAATTCATTGTTGCCTGCCGACAGCTCTTCCAGGCACTTCAGATAAGCGCACAGCGCGTCCGCCTGCTTAACCAGCGCTTTTTCCTCGTCGCTGTAGCGCTGTTCATCGATAAGCGGTTCAAAAATATCGCGCAGATCGTCTGGCACCATCTCAATGAGTTTGCGCTGGGCAATCTTCTCAATCGCCTTGTATTCAAGGGCAATCTGGGTATTGAAGTATTTCACAGGCGTGGGGAGATCGCCGGTCAGCACTTCGCTGGCATCGTGGTATATCGCCAGCAGCGCGATCCGTTCAGCGTTGACCTGGCCGCCGAATTTGCGGTTTTTGATAACCGCCAGCGCGTGCGCCACCATAGCGACTTGCAGGCTGTGCTCTGAAACGTTCTCAGTGCGTACGTTGCGCATTAGCGGCCAGCGACTAATGAGCTTCAGGCGGGACAGATGGGCGAAAAAATGACTTTGATTCATCGGCATGTTCCGTACTGCGCAAAAAGGACCGGACGCCCGAATGCGGGCGCCTGTGAAGCTAAGCGTTAAAAACAGTGTGGGGGCTTGCGCGGGAAGTTGCAATAACGCCTTGCCCCGGAGAGTTACTGGTGATAGCCAGACAGGAAACGTCCAAACTTTTGAATGGACATTTCCAGCTCGTCCACCCGTGGCAGCGTCACGATACGCACATGATCCGGCCAAGGCCAGTTAAAGGCCGTGCCCTGCACCAGCAGCACTTTTTCCTGTAGCAAAAAATCGAGCACCATTTTCTGGTCGTCATGGATATTAAACCGTCGGGCGTCGATACGTGGGAACATATACAGCGCGCCGCGCGGTTTTACGCAGCTCACGCCCGGAATGTCGTTTATCATTTCCCATGCGCGGTTGCGTTGTTCATACAGGCGGCCGCCGGGGGCGATAAACTCGCTGATGCTTTGATAGCCGCCAAGCGCGGTCTGGATTGCGTGCTGCGCCGGTACGTTGGCGCACAGGCGCATCGAGGCCAGCATTTCCAGCCCTTCGATATAGCCTTTAGCGTGTTTTTTCGGCCCGTTTAGCACCATCCAGCCCTGGCGAAAGCCCGCTACGCGATAGGTTTTGGACAAGCCGTTAAATGTAACGGTTAACAGATCGGGCGCCAGCGCGGCAATAGAGTGATGTTCAGCATCGTCGTAGAGGATCTTGTCATAGATCTCATCGGCAAAAATAATCAGATTGTTCTGGCGGGCGATTTCCACAATTTCCATCAGCAGCGCTTTTGAATACACCGCGCCGGTAGGGTTGTTCGGGTTGATAATGACAATACCGCGGGTGCGTGGCGTAATTTTAGCGCGGATATCGTCGGGATCGGGAAACCAGTCTGAGGACTCGTCGCATAAATAGTGCACGGCTTTGCCGCTGGACAGGGATACCGCAGCGGTCCACAGCGGGTAATCCGGCGCGGGGACCAGCATTTCGTCGCCGCTGTTAAGGAGCGCCTGCATGGATTGCACAATCAGCTCGGAAACGCCGTTACCGATATAAATATCCTCTACCGTTACATCCAGCATTTCGCGCTGCTGGTAATGCTGCATAATGGCCTTGCGCGCGGAGTACAATCCTTTTGAATCGCAGTAGCCCTGCGCTGTAGGCAGATTGCGGATGACGTCTACCAGAATCTCATCAGGCGCCTCGAAACCAAAAGGGGCCGGGTTGCCAATATTGAGCTTCAGAACTTTATTGCCTTCTTCTTCCAGTCGCTTAGCTTCTTTAAGAACCGGGCCGCGGATGTCATAACAGACATTCTCTAACTTGCTTGATTTTTCGATGGGGGACATGGATGAGACCTTTGTAGTGTTACCGGCTTCCAGCCATGGAAGCAGTCCGTCTGCCAATGTAACTCTACGGCGCTTTATTTTGAAGTATGCTATTGCATAACGAATAAAAACAGATGATTTAACTAAATGGTCGTGAAGGGTATTGGATACGATGCCTGTTATGGGTTGTTTCAATAATGAACGGCTGAACCGGCAGGAGGATGTACGATATATTCATCTTAATGCCGCAAAAAATTATGCCTGTTGCAGCCAGCTAAAACGAATTCTCGATACAGGCAACAGAACCATCATATTCCTAAGGACGGTTAATATTTTCTATGGTAAAAACGGCAACCCAGCGATACGACGCAGCATGAGCCTTATGATAAGTCGCTGTTATTCTTAATCGTAAAACAAATCAGCTTTTTTTTATTAAAACGTTAAAAGTGACGAGTGCCGTTATCTTAAATATTCTGAAACAGGAGGATATATGGCATAAGATGAGATTAATCGCAAATGTGCTTATAAAAAGCATCCGCCTAAGGTAAGATGTGCATCCTTAGGGGCCTGGGACCGGGTGCTGCGAGCTTGCTACATCCAGTTATAGCCCCTTCGTTATGCGGTATTATCCGTAAGGGACATTCTCTGCCGATTAAGTTGCGTCAGCGAAAAAGCGCTGTTACATCGCAACGAAAATTGACAAAAATTACCGACATTTAATTATCTGGACTAGTATGTCAGTTCAAAAGTTTGTATGTTGCATGCGTTGTCTTAACCTATAAGTAGTAACTATGCAGCTGACAATAAAAGATCATTGTCGGTAATGGATCTATCAATAATAAATGCAGGGTTATCTGTCAGATACCGTCTGGAAACTTGATTCGAAAGGGATTGATTTATCTCTTTGATTACACATAGATATTGAACCGGGGCTGCTCTAAAAAAGCACACCTACTAGTGAAAAAATATGATAAACGCGAATCGCCCGATACTTAATCTTGACCTTGATCTGCTAAGAACTTTCGTTGCCGTCGCCGATCTGAATACGTTTGCCGCCGCTGCCGCCGCTGTTTGCCGTACACAGTCCGCCGTAAGCCAGCAAATGCAGCGTCTGGAGCAGCTGGTAGGTAAAGAACTTTTTGCGCGTCATGGCCGTAATAAACTTTTAACGGAACATGGCATTCAGCTACTTGGTTACGCCAGAAAAATTTTGCGTTTTAATGATGAAGCGTGCAGTTTCGTCATGTTTAATGACCTTCAGGGCGTGCTGGCACTCGGCGCGTCTGACGAATGCTCTGACACTATCCTTCCTTTTTTGCTTAACCGCATTAGCGCCACTTGGCCTAAAGTGGCGCTGGATGTCCGCGTGAAGCGTAGCCCTTGCTTTACCGATCTGCGGGCGGATGAACAAACCGATCTGCTGTTGACAACGGTGCATCCCGGCCAGGGCGACTGCCTGACGCTGCGCACCTCCCCGACATTATGGTTCTGTTCGGCCGATTATGTTTTTCAAAAGGAAGAACCGGTGCCGCTGGTATTGCTTGAAGAACCCAGCCCTTATCGTGAAATGATGGTAGAACACCTTAACGAGGTGGGCATTGCGTGGCGCATTTCCTATGTCGCCTCCACGCTCTCGGCGGTGAAGGCGGCGGTGAAGGCCGGCCTTGGGATCACGGCGCGCCCTGTGGAGATGATGGGCCCGGAGCTGCGCGTTCTGGGCTTTTCCGACGGCCTACCGGTTCTACCTGAAACGCAATACCTGCTGTCGCGAAACGCAGATTCTCAAAACGCGCTGGCAGAAGCGATATTTCGCGCGGTGGAGAACGATCTTAACCCCTGGAATATTTACAGCATTTCCGCTGAAGCAACGCTGGCCTCCGTGGGGGAAGACCCGGATGTCTAACTTTTAGCCCGCCCGGCTATCGGGTCGTAAACATTTATAGAGTAAAAAACGGGCTTTCGCCAGGCTTTACCGCCGGAAGGCTCGTTTTTTACTTGTTCGTCTTCTCTCTCTACCACTTTTGTTTAATCCTTATGTTTTTTAAGGGTATATTGTCTCTTTTTTCTTCATGTCTGCGTTACGCTTTACAGATTTGCGTGCATTGGCTACGTTAAAAATTGCGTAACATTAACGCCTGTTTTTTCATATGATTTAATAAAAACGTGTCCTGGATCAAAAAAATAGCCTGCGCGAGGGGGAGGAAAGCGCGCCATTTCCTGCCAAAATAAAAGGGTTATTCCTAATTCACACAGTGACGGACACGACTCAACACTGGCTTCCTGTACTTTGATTTTTGTTCCGTCAGGATTAGATAACGCATTAAGTGTTAATGGAATTGTGCATATGTAACTTAATGTGTGGATACTTTTGTTAAAGTTGACAAAAGGTTATAGAAAGGAGTAAAAACCTCGTAATCTGCTGTCTTACGGTTTTTCTGGTAGATAATTAGGTTTTTTTCCTCCCCGTGAATCGATGCGGCGCTCAACTGTCGGAAAACAGGCAGTGGTATTAGCGCCGCTTTTGATGAGTAAGCAATGAGTATGTCAACATCCACTGAAGTCATCGCTCACCATTGGGCGTTTGCCGTCTTTCTTATTGTTGCTATTGGCCTGTGCAGCCTGATGTTGATCGGAGCCTGGTTTCTGGGCGGGCGCGCTCGCGCAAGGCATAAGAATACGCCTTACGAATCCGGTATCGACTCCGTCGGTTCCGCGCGTTTACGCCTCTCCGCCAAGTTCTATCTGGTGGCTATGTTCTTCGTCATCTTTGATGTCGAAGCGCTCTACCTGTATGCATGGGCAACCTCCATACGCGAAAGCGGCTGGGTTGGGTTCGCCGAGGCCGCAATTTTTATTTTAGTGCTACTGGCAGGCCTGGTTTATCTGGTGCGTATTGGCGCGCTGAACTGGACGCCTGCGCGTTCCCGTCGTGAACTGATGAACCCGGAAACGGACAGTTACACTAACCGTCAACGCTAATCGCGAGGCAATAAAATGGACTATACGCTCACCCGCATAGATCCCAACGGTGAAAATGACCGTTATCCCCTGCAAAAGCAGGAGATTGTAACCGATCCCCTTGAGCAGCATGTGCATCGCAGTGTGTACATGGGCAAACTCGAACACGCTCTTCACGATATGGTGAACTGGGGACGTAAAAACTCCCTGTGGCCTTATAACTTTGGCCTTTCCTGCTGCTATGTGGAAATGGTGACGTCGTTTACCGCCGTTCATGATGTGGCGCGTTTTGGCGCTGAAGTATTGCGCGCATCCCCCCGTCAGGCGGACTTTATGGTGGTTGCAGGCACCTGTTTTACGAAGATGGCGCCGGTGATTCAGCGCCTTTATGACCAGATGCTGGAACCTAAGTGGGTCATCTCCATGGGGGCCTGCGCCAACTCTGGCGGTATGTACGACATCTATTCCGTTGTACAGGGCGTGGATAAATTCCTGCCGGTCGATGTGTATATTCCCGGCTGCCCGCCGCGCCCGGAAGCATATATGCAGGCGCTGATGCTGCTTCAGGAATCTATCGGCAAAGAGCGTCGTCCCCTCTCCTGGGTGGTTGGCGATCAGGGTGTGTACCGCGCCAACATGCAGTCAGAACGTGAGCGCAAGCGTGGCGAACGCATTGCTGTTACGCAACTGCGTACACCAGACGAAATTTAACAGGCGTCCGTCATGGCGGAAAACCACCTCGCATATAAATCAAACACAGCGCGAGGCCGCCAGCGTCAGCCGCCACTGAACCATTTGCAATGGTGAACAATTATGACCGAATTTACCGCGCATGAAGCTGCCCAGCCCGTCTGGAAAACCCGCGATCATCTGGATGATCCGGTAATCAGCGAACTGCGCAACCGCTTTGGGCCGGATGCTTTTACCGTTCAGGCTACCCGTACCGGCGTTCCGGTTGTGTGGGTCAAAAGAGAGCAGTTGCTCGCAGTCGTTGATTTACTACATAAATTGCCTAAGCCTTATACCATGCTATTTGATCTGCATGGAATGGATGAACGGCTTCGTACACACCGCGAAGGCTTGCCTGCCGCGGATTTTTCCGTTTTCTACCACCTGATTTCCATCGATCGCAACAGCGATATCATGCTCAAGGTGGCGCTGGCGGAAAACGATCTTAACGTACCGACGCTCACCTCTATTTTCCCTAACGCCAACTGGTATGAGCGTGAAACCTGGGAAATGTTTGGCATCACCTTCAACGGCCACCCCCACCTGACGCGTATTTTGATGCCGCCAACGTGGGAAGGGCACCCGTTGCGCAAAGATTACCCGGCGCGCGCAACGGAGTTCGATCCGTTTACGCTGACCAAACAGAAAGAAGATCTGGAGATGGAGGCGCTCACCTTCAAGCCTGAAGACTGGGGCATGAAGCGCGGCAATGAAAACGAAGACTTCATGTTTCTGAACCTTGGGCCAAACCATCCGTCTTCACACGGCGCATTCCGCATCATTTTGCAGCTTGACGGCGAAGAGATTGTCGATTGTGTACCGGATATCGGCTACCACCATCGCGGCGCTGAAAAAATGGGTGAACGCCAGTCCTGGCACAGCTATATTCCGTACACCGATCGTATTGAATACCTCGGCGGTTGCGTTAACGAAATGCCGTATGTGCTGGCGGTGGAAAAGCTGGCAGGCATTACCGTGCCGGAGAGGGTTAATGTCATTCGCGTCATGCTCTCTGAGCTATTTCGCA
Source organism: Tenebrionibacter intestinalis (assembly GCF_016632365.1). GTDB lineage: Bacteria > Pseudomonadota > Gammaproteobacteria > Enterobacterales > Enterobacteriaceae > Tenebrionibacter > Tenebrionibacter intestinalis. The sequence goes on from NZ_JAEPBH010000003.1 coordinate 9,161, forward strand.
TTAACAGCCACCTGTTGTATATCTCCACATTCATCCAGGACGTCGGCGCGATGACGCCGGTGTTCTTTGCTTTTACCGACAGACAGAAAATCTATGATGTCGTAGAAGCCATTACCGGTTTTCGTATGCACCCGGCCTGGTTTCGCATCGGCGGCGTGGCGCACGACCTGCCGAAAGGCTGGGAGCGCCTGCTGCGTGACTTCCTCGACTGGATGCCCAGGCGCCTGGATTCTTATGAGAAAGCGGCGCTGCGCAACACTATCCTCAAAGGCCGCTCTCAGGGCGTTGCCGCCTATGGCAAGAAAGAGGCGCTGGAGTGGGGCTGTACCGGCGCTGCGCTGCGCGCTACCGGTATCGATTTTGACGTGCGTAAATCGCGGCCGTACTCCGGTTATGAGAACTTCGATTTTGAGGTGCCGGTAGGCGGCGGCGTAAGCGACTGCTATACCCGCGTTATGCTGAAAGTAGAAGAGTTACGCCAGAGCCTGCGTATACTTGAGCAGTGCCTGAACAATATGCCTGAAGGCCCATTCAAGGCCGATCATCCGCTGACCACGCCGCCGCCGCGCGAGCGTACGTTGCAACATATCGAAACCCTCATTACCCACTTCCTGCAGGTTTCCTGGGGGCCGGTAATGCCAGCCAACGAATCTTTCCAGATGGTGGAGGCGACGAAGGGAATTAACAGCTACTACCTGACCAGCGACGGCGGCACCATGAGCTATCGCACCCGTATCCGCACCCCGAGCTATGCGCATTTGCAGCAGATCCCGGCGGCGGTGCGCGGCAGCCTGGTTTCCGACCTTATTGTCCATCTGGGTAGTATCGATTTTGTTATGTCTGATGTGGATCGCTAATTATGCACGAAAATCAACAACCACAGACTGAGGCTTTCGCGCTGAGTGCGGCCGAGCGTGAGGCGATTGAGCACGAAAAACATCACTATGAAGATCCGCGTGCGGCGTCCATTGAAGCGCTGAAGATAGTACAGAAGCAGCGCGGCTGGGTGCCGGACGGCGCGATTTACGCCATTGCCGATGTGCTGGGCATCCCGGCAAGCGACGTGGAGGGCGTGGCGACGTTTTACAGCCAGATTTTCCGCCAGCCGGTCGGCCGGCATATTATCCGCTACTGTGACAGCGTGGTATGCCATATCACCGGCTTTCAGGGTATTCAGTCAGCCATTGAAAGCCACCTGAAGATTAAACCCGGTCAGACCACCTTCGACGGCCGCTTCACGCTGCTGCCGACCTGCTGTCTGGGCAACTGCGACAAAGGGCCGACGATGATGGTGGACGACGATACGCACAGCTATCTGACGCCGGACGGCATCCCCGATCTGCTGGAGCAGTACAAATGAAAACGCTTACTCTGACTGCTGAAAGCCATCCGCTGACCTGGCGTTTGCGCGATGATAAACAACCGGTATGGCTGGATGAATACCGCAGCAAAAACGGCTACGAAGGCGCGCGCAAAGCGCTAGGCGGCATGGCCCCTGATGAAATTGTCAATCTTGTGAAAGATGCCGGCCTGAAAGGACGCGGCGGCGCGGGCTTTTCCACCGGGCTTAAGTGGAGCCTGATGCCGAAAGACGAGTCCATGAACATCCGCTATTTGCTGTGCAACGCCGATGAAATGGAGCCGGGCACGTATAAAGACCGCCTGCTGATGGAGCAACTGCCGCACCTTCTGGTAGAAGGCATGCTAATTTCCGCGTTTGCCCTCAAGGCATACCGCGGTTACATCTTCCTGCGCGGCGAGTATATCGAGGCGGCCGTTAATCTGCGTCGCGCCATTGCCGAAGCTACTGAAGCGGGACTGCTCGGTAAAAATATCCTCGGTACCGGTTTTGATTTCGAGTTGTTCGTTCACACCGGCGCGGGCCGCTATATTTGTGGTGAAGAAACGGCGCTGATTAACTCGCTGGAAGGCCGCCGCGCGAACCCACGCTCTAAGCCGCCTTTCCCGGCAAGTTCCGGCGCGTGGGGCAAACCGACCTGCGTGAACAACGTAGAAACGCTGTGCAACGTGCCGGCAATCCTTGCCAACGGCGTGGAGTGGTACAAAGGTCTGTCAAAAAGCGAAGATTGCGGCACCAAGCTGATGGGGTTCTCTGGACGCGTGAAAAACCCGGGGCTGTGGGAGCTGCCGTTTGGCACCACCGCGCGCGAAATTCTCGAAGATTACGCGGGGGGGATGCGCGATGGTCTCAGGTTTAAGGCCTGGCAGCCTGGCGGCGCGGGAACCGACTTTTTGACCGAAGCGCACCTTGATTTGCCAATGGAATTTGCGAGCATTGGTAAAGCGGGCAGCCGTCTGGGTACTGCGCTTGCGATGGCGGTAGACCATGAAATCAATATGGTGTCGCTGGTGCGCAACCTGGAAGAGTTTTTCGCCCGCGAATCCTGCGGCTGGTGTACGCCGTGCCGCGATGGGCTGCCGTGGAGCGTGAAAATTTTGCGTGCGCTGGAGCGCGGCGAAGGCCAGCCGGGCGATATCGAAACCCTGGAGCAGCTTTGCCGTTTCCTTGGGCCGGGTAAGACCTTCTGCGCCCATGCGCCAGGCGCCGTGGAGCCGCTGCAGAGCGCCATTAAATACTTCCGTGAAGAATTTGAAGCGGGCATTAAACAGGACTTTAGTAACCTGAACGCCATTAAAGGTATTCAGCCGAACCTGTTGAAGTCGCGCTGGTAATTATTTGCCCTCATCTGGTGCGGTTTTCCGGGTGAGCAGAGAGAAATTTATAATTAACGCCTTATCAGAAACCCAGTCATTTGTGCTGTGGCAAGGCGGCAACTGAGCGAGTCCCCCGGGCGTTTAGCAACGAAATACCGGGCCGGGGCGAGCGAAGGCAGCCAACACCGCCGCAGTGCAAAGGAGGAAGGTTATTGAGGCTAAACTGGAAGCATGCTGACTATGGCTACTATTCATGTAGACGGCAAAGAGTATGAGGTGGATGGCGCGGACAACCTGCTACAGGCGTGTCTGTCTCTCGGCCTTGATATTCCTTATTTTTGCTGGCACCCGGCGCTTGGAAGCGTGGGCGCCTGCCGCCAGTGCGCGGTGAAGCAATACCAAAACGCGCAAGATACGCGCGGTCGCCTGGTGATGTCCTGTATGACGCCGGCAACTGACGGCGCTTTTATCTCTATTGACGATGAAGAAGCGAAGCAGTTTCGCGAAAGCGTGGTGGAGTGGCTGATGACCAACCATCCGCATGATTGCCCGGTTTGCGAAGAAGGCGGCAACTGCCATCTTCAGGATATGACGGTCATGACCGGCCACAATTTCCGCCGCTATCGATTTACTAAGCGTACCCATCGCAATCAGGAACTGGGGCCGTTCATCTCGCATGAAATGAACCGCTGCATCGCCTGCTATCGCTGCGTGCGCTACTACAAAGATTATGCTGACGGCGGCGATCTTGGCGTGTACGGCGCCCACGATAACGTCTATTTTGGCCGCCCGGAAGACGGTACGCTGGAGAGTGAATTTTCCGGCAACCTGGTGGAAATTTGCCCGACAGGCGTGTTTACCGATAAAACCCATTCCGAACGCTACAACCGTAAGTGGGATATGCAGTTTGCGCCAGGCATCTGCCAGCAGTGCAGCCTCGGTTGTAACACCAGCCCCGGCGAGCGCTATGGCGAATTGCGTCGCATTGAAAACCGCTATAACGGTACGGTTAACCACTATTTTCTCTGCGATCGCGGCCGTTTTGGCTATGGCTACGTCAATCTTAAGGATCGCCCGCGTCAGCCGGTGCAGCGCCGCGGCGAGGATCTTATCGCCCTTAATGCTGAACAGGCAATGCAGGGCGCGGCGGATATTCTGCGTCAGTCGAAGAAAATCATCGGCATCGGCTCGCCGCGCGCAAGCGTTGAGAGCAACTTTGCGCTGCGTGAACTGGTGGGGGCGGATAACTTCTATACAGGTATTGCCGCAGGCGAGCAGGCGCGCATTCAGCTCATGCTGAGCGTGTTGCAGGAAAGCGGCGTGCATATACCTGCGCTGCGTGAGATGGAAAGCTACGATGCGGTGCTGGTGCTGGGGGAAGATATCACCCAGACCGGCGCGCGCGCGGCGCTTGCCGTACGCCAGGCGGTGAAGGGCAAGGCGCGTGAAATGGCGGCGGCCCAGAAAGTGGACGACTGGCAAATTGCGGCCATCATGAATATTGGCCAACGTGCGAAGCATCCGCTGTTTGTGACTAACGTTGACAGCACCCGCCTTGACGATATTGCCGCGTGGACTTATCGCGCGCCGGTGGAAGACCAGGCGCGGTTGGGCTTTGCTGTTGCTCATGCGCTTGACGGCAACGCGCCTGCGGTAGAGGGTCTTGATGATGACCTGAAAGGTAAAGTTGATGTGATTGCGCAGGCATTAGCCGGGGCGAAAAAACCGCTCATTATCTCCGGCACCAACGCCGGCAGCGAGGCCGTGATTCAGGCGGCGGCCAACGTGGCTAAAGCGCTGAAAGGCCGCGGCGCCGACGTTGGTATCACGATGGTTGCCCGTGCCGTTAACAGCGTGGGGCTGGGCCTTATCGGCGGCGGCTCGCTGGACGATGCGTTGTCCGAACTGGAAAACGGCAACGCCGATGCAGTTATCGTGCTGGAAAACGATCTGCACCGCCACGCCTCGAAGGCCCGCGTAGACGCGGCGCTCAGCAAGGCGCCGCTGGTGATGGTAATTGATCATCAGCGTACCGAAATCATGCGACACGCGCACCTGGTGCTGTCGGCGGCGAGTTTTGCTGAAAGCGACGGTACGGTCGTGAACAATGAAGGCCGCGCGCAGCGTTACTTCCAGGTCTACGATCCGGCCTACTATGATAGCAGCGCAGTGATGCTGGAAAGCTGGCGTTGGCTGCATTCGCTGCACGCCACGGTGAACGAGCGCGAAGTGGACTGGACGCAGCTTGATCACGTCATTGACGCCTGTGTCGCCAGGCTGCCGCAACTGGCAGGCATGAAAGATGCCGCGCCGGACGCCGCGTTTCGTATTCGCGGGCAGAAGCTGGCCCGTGAACCTCACCGCTACAGCGGGCGCACCTCCATGCGCGCTAATATCAGCGTGCATGAGCCGCGCCAGCCGCAGGATAAAGACACCATGTTCGCATTCTCAATGGAGGGCAATAACCAGCCAGACGCGCCGCGTTCGCAGGTGCCTTTCGCCTGGGCGCCGGGCTGGAACTCCCCGCAGGCCTGGAATAAGTTTCAGGATGAAGTGGGCGGCCATTTGCGTCATGGCGATCCGGGCGTGCGTCTGATTAAAGCCGCTGACGGTCAGCTAAACTACTTTAGCGATGTGCCGCAGCCTTTTTGCGCCGAAGAGGGCGTATGGCGCGTTGCGCCGTACTACTTTCTGTTCGGCAGCGATGAATTGTCTCAGCGTTCACCGGTGTTTCAGCAGCGTATGCCGCAGCCTTATCTGAGACTAAACCCGGCAGATGCTGCGAAGCTCGGCGTCAACGACGGCGCGCAGATTGCCTTTAATTATGAAGGTCAGTCCATCACTCTGCCGTTGGCCATTGCCGAAGGGCTGGCGCCGGGCCTGGTTGGGCTGCCGATGGGGTTGCCGGGCATAGCGCCGGTGCTGGCTGGCGCGCGTCTTGACAATCTGCGGGAGGCTTAAGTAATGAGTTGGTTAACACCGGATGTTATTGACATCCTCCTGAGTATCCTCAAAGCCGTGGTTATACTGCTGGTGGTAGTCACCTGCGGCGCGTTCATGAGCTTTGGCGAGCGTCGGCTGTTGGGGCTTTTTCAGAACCGCTACGGGCCAAATCGCGTAGGCTGGGGCGGTTCGCTCCAGCTCGCCGCCGATATGATCAAGATGTTCTTTAAAGAAGACTGGGTGCCGAAGTTCTCGGACCGCGTTATCTTTACTCTGGCGCCGATGATCGCTTTTACCTCTCTGCTGCTGGCTTTTGCCATTGTGCCGGTAAGCCCGAGTTGGGTGGTGGCCGATCTTAATATCGGTATCCTGTTCTTCCTGATGATGGCGGGCCTTGCCGTCTATGCAGTGCTGTTTGCAGGCTGGTCGAGCAACAACAAATATTCGCTGCTTGGCGCAATGCGCGCATCTGCGCAGACGTTAAGCTACGAAGTGTTTCTCGGCCTGTCCCTGATGGGCGTGGTGGCGCAGGCTGGTTCATTTAACATGTCTGATATTGTGAACAACCAGGCGCATCTGTGGAACGTGGTTCCACAATTTTTTGGCTTTATCACCTTCGCTATCGCGGGCGTGGCGGTGTGTCACCGCCATCCGTTTGACCAGCCGGAAGCAGAGCAGGAGCTGGCCGATGGCTACCACATTGAATATTCCGGTATGAAATTCGGTTTGTTCTTCGTGGGGGAGTACATCGGTATTGTTACCGTCTCTGCGATGATTGTGACGCTGTTCTTCGGCGGCTGGCATGGTCCGCTTTTGCCGCCGTTCATCTGGTTTGCGATTAAGACCGCTTTCTTCATGATGATGTTTATTTTGATCCGCGCCTCACTGCCGCGTCCGCGCTACGACCAGGTAATGTCCTTCGGCTGGAAAATATGCCTGCCGCTGACGCTTATCAACTTGCTGGCAACGGCGGCTGTCATTCTCTGGCAGGCGCAATAAGGGGTGAGAAGACCATGACCTTAAAAGAATTACTGGTGGGTTTTGGCACCCAGGTCCGCAGTATCTGGATGATAGGCCTTCATGCCTTTGCCAAACGTGAAACCCAGATGTACCCGGAAGAGCCGGTCTATCTGCCGCCGCGTTATCGAGGCCGTATTGTGCTAACGCGCGATCCCGACGGCGCCGAGCGCTGCGTGGCGTGTAACCTGTGTGCGGTTGCCTGCCCGGTCGGCTGTATTTCTCTGCAAAAAGCGGAGACGAAGGACGGCCGCTGGTATCCGGAGTTTTTCCGCATTAACTTCTCGCGCTGTATTTTCTGCGGCCTGTGTGAAGAAGCGTGCCCGACCACGGCGATTCAGCTCACCCCGGATTTCGAAATGGGGGAGTTTAAGCGCCAGGATCTGGTATACGAAAAAGAAGATCTGCTTATCTCCGGCCCGGGCAAATACCCGGAATATAACTTCTACCGGATGGCGGGTATGGCAATTGACGGCAAAGACAAAGGTGAGGCGGAAAACGAAGCTAAACCGGTCGATGTCAAAGGCCTGTTACCTTAAGGAGCCGGGAATGGAATTTGCCTTTTATATTTGCGCCCTTGTGGCGGTGCTGACCACCCTCAGGACGATAACCCATACCAACCCGGTGCATGCGCTGCTGTATCTGATTGTTTCCCTGCTGGCTATCGCCGGGGTGTTTTTCTCACTCGGCGCCTACTTTGCCGGCGCGCTGGAAATTATCGTCTACGCCGGCGCGATTATGGTGCTGTTCGTGTTTGTGGTGATGATGCTTAACCTCGGTAATTCCGTGGTGCAGCAGGAGAGAGAATGGCTCAGGCCGCAGTTGTGGATTGGCCCGGGCCTCGTATCTGCCGTGCTGTTGGTTGTGATGGTATACGCTATTGTAGGCCTTAACGATCAGGGCATTGATGGCAATCCCATCAGCGCTAAAGAGGTGGGCATCGCGCTATTTGGACCGTATGTACTGGCGGTTGAGCTGGCGTCCATGCTGTTGCTGGCAGGCCTGGTCGTCGCCTTCCATATTGGCCGCGAAGATCGGGCCGGGGAAGTGCTGAGCAATCGCAGCGGCGATAGCGTGAAGAGAAAAACGGAGGAGCATGCATGATCCCCTTACAACATGGACTGATCCTCGCCGCCGTGCTGTTCGTCCTCGGACTGACGGGGCTTATGATCCGCCGCAATTTACTGTTTATGCTCATTAGCCTTGAAATTATGATCAACGCTGCGGCGTTGGCCTTCGTGGTGGCGGGCAGCTACTGGGGCCAGGCGGATGCGCAGGTAATGTATATCCTGGCCATCAGCCTTGCCGCCGCAGAGGCCAGTATTGGTCTGGCGCTGCTGCTGCAGCTCCATCGTCGTCGCCAGAATCTGAATATTGATTCAGTAAGTGAGTTGCGCGGATGAATCTGCTTTGGTTAACCATTGTTTTGCCATTGATTGGCTATCTTCTGCTGGCGTTCTCCCGCGGTCGCTGGTCGGAAAACCTGTCTGCGACCGTAGGCATAGGCTCCGTTGGCCTGGCCGCGCTGGTCAGCGCGTTTGCAGGCATGGAATTCCTCGGCGGCGACAGGCAGGCGTTCGTGCAGCCGCTGTGGACGTGGATGTCGGTAGGTAATTTTAACATCGGCTTTAATCTGGTGCTGGACGGCCTGTCGCTGACTATGCTTTGTGTGGTCACTGGCGTCGGTTTTCTTATTCACATGTTCGCTTCCTGGTATATGCGTGGAGAAGAGGGCTATTCCCGCTTTTTCGCCTATACCAACCTGTTTATCGCAAGCATGGTCGTGCTGGTGCTGGCCGATAACCTGCTGCTGATGTATCTCGGTTGGGAAGGCGTGGGGCTGTGCTCGTATCTGCTTATCGGTTTTTATTACACCGATCCGAAGAACGGCGCCGCGGCGATGAAGGCGTTTATCGTCACGCGCGTAGGCGACGTGTTCCTCGCTTTTGCGCTGTTCATCCTCTACAACGAGCTGGGCACGCTAAACTTCCGTGAAATGGTGGAGCTGGCCCCGGCGCACTTTGCTGCCGGTAATACTATGCTGCAATGGGCGACGCTCATGCTGTTGGGCGGCGCAGTGGGTAAATCCGCGCAGCTACCGCTGCAGACATGGCTTGCTGACGCGATGGCAGGCCCGACGCCGGTCTCCGCGCTTATCCACGCGGCAACGATGGTCACTGCGGGCGTGTATCTTATCGCCCGTACCCACGGCCTGTTCCTGCTGACGCCGGAGGTGTTGCATCTGGTGGGGATCATCGGCGCAATTACGCTGGTGCTGGCAGGCTTTGCCGCACTGGTGCAGACGGATATTAAACGTGTGCTTGCGTATTCCACCATGAGTCAGATTGGTTATATGTTCCTGGCGCTGGGCGTACAGGCGTGGGATGCGGCGATTTTCCATCTGATGACGCATGCGTTTTTCAAAGCGCTGCTGTTCCTGTCGTCCGGTTCGGTGATCCTCGCCTGCCACCACGAGCAGAACATCTTCAAAATGGGCGGTCTGCGCAAGTCGATTCCGCTGGTATACGCCTGCTTCCTCGTTGGGGGGGCCGCGCTGGCTGCGCTGCCGCTGGTGACCGCAGGCTTTTTCAGTAAGGATGAAATCCTTGCAGGCGCGATGGCGAACGGCCATATAAACCTGATGGTGGCGGGCCTGGTCGGCGCCTTTATGACCTCGCTTTATACCTTCCGCATGATTTTCATTGTATTCCACGGCAAAGAGCAGATACACGCGCATGCAGGGAAGGGGATTACCCATCACCTGCCGCTTATTGTGCTGCTGGTGCTCTCTACCTTTGTGGGCGCGATGATTGCGCCGCCGCTGGCAGGCGTGCTGCCTCAGACGGCTGAGCTTGAGCATGGTCGCGTACTGACGCTTGAAATCATCTCAGGCGTGGTGGCGATAGCCGGTATTGTGATTGCCGCGGCGCTGTGGCTGGGCAAACGCACGCTTGTGACCGCTGTCGCCAACAGCGCGCCTGGCCGGCTGCTGGGCGCATGGTGGTATAACGCCTGGGGTTTTGACTGGCTTTACAATAACGTCTTTGTGAAGCCGTATCTGGGCGTTGCCTGGCTGCTGAAAAGCGATCCGCTGAATGCGCTGATGAATATACCGGCCATTCTTTCGCGCTTTGCCGGACGCGGCCTGCTGCTCAGTGAGAACGGCTATCTGCGCTGGTACCTTGCCACAATGGGTATCGGAGCCGCCGTTGTGCTGGCGCTGCTGATGGTATTGCGTTGAGTTTGATAAGAATAAGTGAATTTTCGCTGAGAATTCGTTGAAAAACAGGTCTGAAAGGACAGGTATTATCGGCAAGTGAGATAGCCTGAACCAGACTTAAACAAGGAATAAATATCACCATGTTATTACCCTGGTTGATACTAATCCCATTTATTGGCGGCTTTTTGTGCTGGCAGACAGAGCGTTTTGGCGTTCGCGTGCCGCGCTGGATAGCGCTGATTACGATGGGGCTGACGCTGGCGCTCTCGTTACAATTATGGCTACAGGGCGGCTATTCTCTGATGCAGGCAGGCGACCAGCCACAGTGGGGGTCTACTTACCGGCTGGCGTGGATCCCACGTTTTGGCATTAACATTCATCTTGCTATCGACGGCCTGTCGCTGCTGATGGTGGTGCTAACCGGCCTGCTTGGCGTGCTGGCGGTGTTATGCTCCTGGCGTGAAATTCAAAAATATCAGGGCTTTTTCCACCTGAATCTGATGTGGATTCTGGGCGGCGTTATCGGTGTGTTCCTTGCAATCGATATGTTCCTGTTCTTTTTCTTCTGGGAAATGATGCTGGTGCCGATGTACTTCCTGATAGCGCTCTGGGGCCATAAGGCATCCGACGGTAAGACGCGTATCACGGCGGCCACTAAGTTCTTTATCTACACCCAGGCGAGCGGCCTGATAATGTTGGTTGCTATCCTTGCGCTGGTGTTTGTCCATCACGCGGCCACGGGCGTTTGGACCTTCAGCTATGAGCAACTGCTAAAAACCCCGATGTCCAGCGGCGTGGAATATTTACTGATGCTCGGTTTCTTTATCGCTTTTGCGGTAAAAATGCCGGTTGTACCGCTGCACGGCTGGCTGCCGGATGCGCACTCTCAGGCGCCGACCGCCGGTTCTGTCGATCTCGCGGGCATTTTGCTTAAAACGGCGGCTTATGGTTTGTTACGCTTCTCGCTGCCTTTGTTCCCCAATGCTTCCGCTGAATTTGCGCCAGTGGCCATGTGGCTGGGCGTGATTGGTATTTTCTACGGCGCGTGGATGGCGTTCGCCCAGACAGATATTAAACGCCTTATCGCCTATACCTCCGTTTCCCACATGGGCTTTGTGTTGATTGCGATTTACACCGGCAGCCAACTGGCTTACCAGGGGGCGGTCATTCAGATGATTGCGCACGGGCTTTCTGCGGCCGGTCTTTTCATCCTGTGCGGCCAGCTCTATGAGCGCCTGCATACCCGTGATATGACGCAGATGGGCGGGCTGTGGGGCAAAATTAAGTGGTTGCCGGCGATGTCAATGTTTTTTGCCGTAGCGACGCTTGGGATGCCGGGCACCGGTAACTTCGTTGGCGAATTCATGATTTTGTTCGGCAGCTATAAAATTGTTCCGGTGATTACCGTTATCTCTACCTTCGGCCTGGTGTTTGCCTCTGTTTATTCGCTGGCGATGCTGCATCGCGCCTGGTTTGGACGGGCGAAAAGCGATGTGGCGAAGCAGGATATTGAAGGTATGTCACTGCGTGAGCTGTTTATTATTCTGCTGCTGGTTGCGTTGCTGGTGCTGCTGGGCTTTTATCCGCAGCCCATTCTGGATACCTCGCACGCTGCCATGAGCAATATTCAGCAGTGGTTTACCAGTTCAATTTCAACTACAAGGCCGTAATTCGCTCATGACTTTAACTGCTCAACATCTGATAGCACTATTGCCGCTGTTGATCGTTGGATTAACGGTGGTAGTAGTGATGCTTTCCATTGCGTGGCGACGCAATCATTTCCTGAATGCCACGCTATCGGTTATCGGGCTGAACGCCGCGCTGATTTCGCTCTGGTTTGTCGGCCAGGCGGGCGCGATGGACGTCACGCCGCTTCTGCGCGTAGACGGCTTCGCTATGTTCTATACCGGGCTGGTGCTGCTGGCAAGCCTGGCTACCTGTACGTTTGCTTACCCGTGGCTGCAGGGCTATACCGATAATAAAGAAGAGTTCTACCTGCTGGTGCTGATTGCGGCGCTTGGCGGCATCCTGTTGGCTAATGCTAACCACCTGGCTGCGCTGTTCCTCGGTATTGAGCTTATCTCTTTGCCGCTGTTCGGCCTGATTGGCTATGCGTTTCGCCAGAAGCGCTCGCTGGAAGCCAGCATTAAGTATACTCTTTTGTCCGCGGCGGCTTCGTCTTTCCTGCTGTTTGGTATGGCGTTGGTGTATGCGCAATCCGGCGACCTGTCGTTTGGGGCGATCGGCAAGCATCTCACTGACGGCATGATGCACGAGCCGCTGCTGCTGGCGGGCCTTGGCATGATGATCGTTGGCCTGGGCTTTAAACTTTCGCTGGTGCCGTTTCATCTGTGGACGCCGGACGTTTACCAGGGCGCGCCTGCGCCCGTTTCCACCTTCCTGGCGACTGCCAGTAAGATTGCTATTTTCGGCGTGGTGATGCGCCTGTTTCTCTATGTGCCGCTGGGTAATACCGAAGCGGTGCGTATCGTGCTTGGCGTGATTGCGTTTGCATCCATCATCTTCGGTAACCTGATGGCCCTGAGCCAGACCAACGTCAAACGTCTGCTTGGTTTCTCTTCTATCTCCCATCTTGGCTACTTACTGGTGGCGCTGATTGCGCTACAAAGCGGCCAGATGTCGATAGAAGCCGTGGGCGTTTACCTGGCAGGCTATCTGTTCAGCAGCCTTGGCGCATTTGGCGTGGTTAGCCTGATGTCAAGCCCCTACCGTGGCCCGGATGCCGACTCGCTGTTCTCCTATCGCGGCCTGTTCTGGCATCGTCCTGTGCTGGCGGCGGTGATGACGGTGATGATGCTGTCGCTGGCGGGTATTCCAATGACGTTAGGTTTCTTTGGCAAACTTTACGTATTGATGGTGGGCGTTGAGTCGCACCTGTGGTGGCTGACTGCTGGCGTAATTATTGGTTCGGCGATTGGTCTTTATTACTATTTGCGTATGGCGGTAAGCCTCTATCTGAGCGCGCCGCAGCAGCCAAACCGCGATGCGCCGCATAACTGGGCGTATAGCGCAGGCGGGATTGTAGTACTGATTTCCGCGCTGCTGGTGCTGGCGCTTGGCGTATGGCCGCAGCCGCTGATTAACCTGGTGCAAATGGCGCAGCCGCTGATGTAACCCCGCTTTACCTTTTGTAAAACGGCCCTGTATGTATACAGGGCCGTTTTTTCGTCGGCTGTAAAAAAGGTGAAAAAGAGTCTGGTTTTTATTCAGGTATAATATTTCCTGGCGGGCAGGCGTTACGATAAACATCCTTTTCAGGGAAAAGCGGCGCACTGCTTTTCATCGTCTATGCTTAACCGCCGAATGTAGCGTGAAACAGCCTGGTTCGGCGTACTCTCAGGCCTTTCATACCCGAAATTTATCGTCCAGACTTAAGCCAAAGGCATAGTCTGCGCAGGCGTTGTGCTTTACACTGCGCGCTGCAAAAATGTGTAGAAACGGTTAGGTAGGCGGTAATGGCGATGAAAGGCACGATCACAACCTGGTTTAAAGATAAAGGTTTTGGGTTTATCAAAGATGAAAATGGTGATAACCGCTATTTTCATGTGGTTAAGGTCGCTAACCCTGAGCTTATCAAAAAAGATGCCGCGGTGACATTTGAACCTACCAGCAATAACAAAGGTTTATCCGCTTATGCGGTGAAAGTGCAGGCGCAAAGTAAATACCTCTATATCGCGGGCGAGCGCGTCAAGCTCGCGTCTGTTAAGTCCTGGCGGGTTTACAGCGAAGATGTGCCTGCCATTACCCGCATTGATAAAGAAAATGCCGTGCTGTCTGTGGGTTTACTGATGAAAAATATCAGGCCAAAAACGGCTTCCGGGACAGACGATATGCGTTCGCTGAAAAAACTGGCGATTGCCACCTTCCAGGGCACAACGTTAACCTTTAGCGAAGATGAAATAGATATTGATGAGACAGTAAAGCTGCTCAGACGCTGACGGCCTCTTCAGGCGGGCGCTGCGCCAGGGTGCAGCGCCGTCGCCTGCACACTATCGGCGTTAGTCGATGTTTCATCAAATAATTAACGGATCCAGACACGAAGATGACAAAACTTACCTTACAGGAGCAGATGCTCAAGGCTGGGTTAGTGTCCAGCAAAAAAATGGCCAAAGTACAGAAAACGGCGAAAAAGTCGCGCGTTCAGGCGCGCGAAGCCAGAGAAGCAGTGGAAGAAAATAAAAAGTTGCAGCTTGAGCGCGATAAGCAGCTAAATGAGCAGCAAAAGCAGGCTAACCTGGCGAAAGAATACAAAGCTCAGATAAAACAGCTTATTGAAATGAACAGAATAAATATTTCAAAAGGCGATATCGATTTTAACTTCACTGATAATAACGTAATCAAAAAAGTTGTCGTGGATAAACTTATTCAGGCGCAGTTGGTCAGCGGCCGTCTCGCCATTGCGCGCCTGGCTGCGGATAGCCGCGGTGAGAGCGGATATGCGATTATTCCTGCAAGCGTTGCCGATAAAATCGCACAGCGGGATGCGAGCTATATTGTGTTAAATAGTGCGCTGAGTTCGCAAGAGCAGGATGAAGACGATCCGTATGCGGATTTTAAAGTGCCTGATGATTTGATGTGGTAAGTAAGGTTCGCCGTTATCGGTATTTGTTTGCGCTTTGCGCCAGGCTACAGGTTCCTGCCCTGTTTATGGCCAGCGGGGCGCCCGGCATGCACGTTACCGATAGGCGGGCGCTGACGTTAACCCACGGGAGAGCGATATAAGCCGCCTAACGCGTTAAAAATAGCAAGAAACCCCACTGGTGAGGTAACGGGGTTTTTTGTTTACGACTAAAGGTATCGCAGTACGGGATACCCAACAATCCGCACATACTGCTTTGGGGAAATGGTAGGGCTAAGCGGTATGGCTGCACTCCTTACGTAAGGAAAACCGGGTGATTGAGATCCCGACGATTATTAAACTCGTCATCGAAATCATTGCTGCATTCGTGCAACTGATTCTGCTGTTCTTGTAATAGCAGGAAACGTACCTAAGGCGTGGGGGCAACCTTTAACATTTCCGGCTTTGATGCTAATTCAAAACCGGGCGCGCCGCGCCTGTGAAATTGTCGTGCATGCTGAGGGCGATTTTCAACCGGGACGCCGGGCGGCAAAACAGTACGGCTCTGATTTTATCAACGAAACGCATCTGCCCGAACGTCAAACACGGCAAAATCTGCTGCAAGCGCGGTATTGGCAAATACCTCACGGCATTCGGCCAGCAGCGCCGTTGCACCGGCTGAATCATAGCGTGAGCTAAGATGGGTAATGATAAGCCGCCTGACGCCCGCGTCGCGCGCCAGTTCCGCCGCCTGATGCGAGGTGGAATGGCCGCGTGAATTGGCTTTTTGCGCCATAGCGGCTTCCAGGGTGGCTTCATGCACCATGACATCGGCGCCGCGCGCCAGCGCCAGCGCTGCGGGCGTCGGCCCGGTATCGCCAAAAATGGCCAGCGTTTTACCGGGCCTGGGGGGCGCAAGATAATCGAGGCCGTTGATGATACGGCCATCGGCAAGCGTTATCGTTTCGCCGTTTTTCAGGCGCTGAAACAGCGGGCCGGGCTTCACGCCTGCGGCAATCAGCCTTGCGGCATCGAGCGCGCCGGGTATATCGTGCTGCTCAATGCGAAAGCCGTAGCATTCCACCGGGTGCGCCAGGCGCCTGGCGCTTACCCGAAGCTGCCCGTCGTTAAACACCAGGCCTGCGTCAATTTCGACCGTTTCCAGCGGATAGCTGGTCCAGGAGCCGCTCAGGCGCAGCGTAGTGTCGACAAATTCTCGCAGCCCCTTCGGCCCATAAAGCGTTAGCGGCGCTTGACTGCCTGCCATTGAACGGCTGCATAACAGCCCCGGCAGACCAAAAATGTGGTCGCCGTGCAGATGGGTGATAAAAATTTTCTCAATTTTGCCGGCGTTAACGGTGGCGGCCAGCAACTGATGCTGGGTTGCTTCGCCGCAGTCAAAAAGCCATAGCCCGCCGCTGGCAAGCCCCGGATTAAGCACCAGCGCGCTAACGTTGCGCGTGCGGGTGGGCACGCCTGCTGAGGTGCCTAAAAAGTGAAATTGCATGATTACCGATCTGCCCACAAACGTGCCAGAGCGTGAGTATAACAGCGAACGTTTACGCTTAGCACCCGCCGGCCCGATATAACGCTTCATCAGCATACGGGCTAACGGCAATCAGGCTAAGCGTGCGCATGCGGGTGAAAAGTGCTAAGGCGCTGGCGTATCGCCTGAATTTCAGCAGGCTTATTCACGCCTGTAATCCATCCGGGGCGCTTAAAATTACGGCCGCTGGTTTATTTCTTTATAAAGGTAAGGACGCCCGGACAATACAGGAAGAAGGGGGGAAATTGACTGGCCTGCGCAAAAGATAAACATTAATGCCCGTTTATTGGCGAAAGGAATAAAATAGTCGACATACGGATATATGCACGGTGAAGCGTGCTTATCACTTAATCGTTTAAAGAAGGATTAAACATGATTCAGTGGCAGGACCTGCACCATTCACAACTTTCTGTCCCGCAGCTTTACGCATTGTTGCGACTGCGCTGCGCGGTGTTTGTCGTCGAGCAAAACTGCGCCTATCAGGATATTGACGGCGACGATATGGTGGGTGAAAACCGTCATCTGCTGGCGTGGCGCGATAATGCGCTGATTGCGTATGCGAGGCTACTGAAGCAGCCGGGCGAACCGGTAGTCATCGGGCGGGTGATTGTGGCGCCGCAGGCGCGAGGCGAAAAGCTTGGCAACCGGTTAATGAAAGAGGCGCTAAACGTTTGCGCTAACCACTGGCCGGACAGCAGTATTTACCTCGGCGCGCAGGCGCATTTACAGCGCTTCTACAGGCAGTTTGGCTTTATCCCGGTTACCGATGTATACGACGAAGACGGCATTGCGCATATCGGCATGGCGCGCGGCTGAGCGTTACGCAAATGGCGGGGTTATTGTCTATAGTCTGGTAAACCAACTGCCACAATGATGGAGAACCGCAATGGGATTCAAAAACGCTGACAGTTCCAGCCTGGATGACGATTTAACGCTACTGAGCGAAACGCTCGAAGAGATACTGCGCGCCTCAGGCGATCCGGCCGACCAGAAATATATTGAACTTAAAGCGCGCGCCGAGCAGGCGCTGCATGATGTCAAAAACCGGGTCAGCCAGGCTTCCGATACTTATTATTACCGCACGAAACAGGCCGTGTGCCAGGCCGATGATTTTGTTCGTGATAAACCCTGGCAAGGCGTTGGAATCGGCGCAGCCGTAGGGCTGGTGCTGGGGATGTTGCTGGCGCGCCGTTAACACACCCGCCCGCGCCGTTAACGACGCGGGCGTTTGCCCTTCTCCTGAGGTGGAATTCTTTTTGCCTTCTGAACCACGTATACTGCGTCGTTTTCGCAGAGGGTGAGGTCACTTTGAATTCTCTTGCCGACGTGCTGAAGCAGATTCAGCTTGCGCTCTCAGGCGCATTTTCTACGACACCCGGTTTACAGCAAATCACAATGGCATTTTCTCTGGGCGACGGCAGCGACGCGCTGGCATGGCTTGCCGGGCAACGCCTGTGGCCGCAGTTTTACTGGCAGCAACGTAGCGGCGATGAGGAACTGGCGGCGCTGGGGGCGTGCGCGACCTTTAGCGATATGCCCGCAGCGCAGGCGTTTCTGGCGCAGTATGCCGATGCGCCTGAACTTGCGCTTTGCGGCCTTAATGCGTTTGATCCGGCGCAGGGGCGGCTCTTTTTGCCGCGTCTGCTTTGGCAGCGTCGGGGGGCCGTCGCCCGGATGACGCTTAACCTTTACAGCGCCGTTAGCGTAAACGACGACGTTCCCCGGGCGCGCGATTTTCTCGCGCGCCTGTCCTGTTCCCGAGCGCTGAAGCCTTTGCAGCTTGCCTGTATTAAAGAAAGCCAGCAGCCCGACCGCGCGCAGTGGGGCGCGCTTATTGCGCGCGCCACCGATGCCATTGCGGCCGGTGAGTTTGATAAAGTCGTGCTGGCCCGGGTCGATAATCTGCATTTTTCCCGCGCGCCCGATGCGGCGGCGCTGATGGCCGCGAGCCGCAGAGTCAACGGCGGCTGCTACCATTTCTTTATGGCATTCGATGCGGAGCGCGCCTTTCTGGGTTCCTCGCCTGAGCGTTTGTGGCGACGCACTGGCGACAGGCTGCGTACAGAAGCGTTGGCGGGCACGGTTGCAGGCGATCCCGACGATGCGCAGGCCGCGCAGCTTGGCGACTGGCTTATGCATGATGATAAAAACCAGCGTGAGAATATGCTGGTGGTGGAAGATATCTGCCAGCGACTGCAGGGCGTATGCGGCGTGCTGGAGGTGCTTGCGCCTCAGGTTGTGCGCCTGCGTAAGGTGCAGCATCTGCGTCGCTGTATCTGGACTACGCTCAATGCTGGCGGCGATGATCTGCTTTGCCTGGAGCGGCTACAGCCGACGGCGGCGGTAGCCGGGCTGCCGCGCGATGCGGCGCGGCAGTTTATTGCGCGGCACGAGCCGTTTACGCGCGAATGGTACGCAGGTTCAGCGGGCTGGCTTAGCGCGCGGCGTAGCGAGTTTTGCGTTACGCTGCGCTGCGCGCTGATTGAGGGCGCTCGCGTGCGCCTGTACGCTGGCGCGGGCATCGTTGCCGGCTCGCAGGCAGAGCATGAGTGGCAGGAAGTGAATAACAAGGCAGCCGGGCTGCGCTCGCTGTTCTTTGCAACTCCCGATTGAGCGACGCGCACACGATGCATATCAAAATAATACGCGGCGTAATCTTTATAATATTCAGGCAATATTGATACCGGACCACACAGATGTCGACAAGCTCCTTTAACCGCCGCTGGGCCGCGGTCATTCTTGAAACGCTGACCCGCCACGGCGTGCGCCATATCTGCATTGCGCCGGGTTCGCGTTCAACGCCGCTGACGCTGGCGGCCGCCGGAAACGGCGCTTTCATTTGTCATACCCATTTTGATGAACGTGGCCTCGGTCACCTGGCGTTGGGGTTGGCCAAGGCCGGTAAAGCGCCGGTAGCGGTGATTGTTACGTCTGGTACGGCGGTAGCCAATCTCTATCCGGCCATTATTGAGGCCGGGCTGACCGGCGAGCGACTGGTTGTGCTGAGCGCCGATCGCCCGCCGGAACTTATTGACTGCGGTGCGAACCAGGCGATTCGCCAGCAGGGCATTTTCGCTTCCCATCCTTCTGAAACGCTTTCTTTGCCGCGCCCGACGCCGGATATTCCTGCTCGCTGGCTGGTATCCACGCTCGACAGCGCGCTGGGGCGGCTTAGCGCGGGCGCGCTACACGTAAACTGCCCTTTTGCCGAGCCGCTGTATGGCGAGCTTAATGACGGCGGCCTTGCCTGGCAGCAGACATTGGGCAACTGGTGGCAGGATGATAAACCGTGGCTATGCGAGCCACATCAGGCAACCGTGATAAAACAGGACGACTGGCCCGCGTGGCGGCGCAGGCGCGGTGTTATTGTCGCTGGCCGGCTGAGCGCGCGTGAGGGCGCTCAGGTGGCGGCCTGGGCGCAAACGCTGGGCTGGCCGCTGATTGGCGACGTTTTATCGCAAACCGGGCAGCCCCTGCCTTGTGCGGACTTATGGCTGGGTAACGCCCGTGCCGTTACGGAACTGGACGAAGCGGATATTGTGATTCAGTTCGGCGCAAGCCTCACCGGTAAGCGCCTGTTGCAGTGGCAGGCGACGTGTCGGCCGCAGGAGTACTGGATTGTCGATAGCCTTGACGGCCGCCTCGACCCGGCGCACCATCGCGGCCGCAGACTGGTGGCGGATATTGGCGAGTGGCTGGCGCGGCATCCGGCAGAAAAGCGCGCGCCCTGGGCGCAGGATGTGGCAATGCTTTCAGCGCAGGCGCAGGCCAGAGCGGAGAAGATGACCGCGGAATTTGGCGAAGCCCAGGTGGCGCGTCGCCTGCCGCTGCTGTTGCCTGAACAGGGGCAACTGTTTCTTGGCAACAGCCTGGTGGTGCGCCTGGTGGATGCCCTGGCGCGCCTGCCGCAGGGGTACCCGGTATGGAGCAACCGCGGCGCCAGCGGTATCGACGGCCTCATTTCCACCGCCGCTGGCGTACAGCGTGCAAAGGCGCGTCCTACGCTTGCTGTGGTCGGCGATCTGTCTGCGCTCTACGATCTCAACAGCCTGGCGCTGCTGCGCCAGGCGCCTGCGCCGTTCGTGCTGCTTATCGTCAACAATAACGGCGGTCAGATCTTCTCGCTGCTGCCGACGCCGGTAAACGAACGTGAGCGCTTCTACTGCATGCCGCAGAACGTCAGCTTTGAACAAAGCGCGGCCATGTTTGGGTTAAGCTATTCTGCGCCCGACAGTTGGCAGGCGCTGTGCGAGGTGATGTCGGGCGCGTGGCAGCGCCCCGGCGCGACCATTGTTGAACTAAGCGTTGAACAAACCGCAGGCACCCGCACGCTGCAACAACTGCTGGCGCAGGTGAGCCATCTGTGATTTTACATGCGCGGGCAAACAGTGTGGCTGGTCGTCCCTGGCTGGTCTGGCTGCACGGTTTTCTTGGCAGCAGACGCGAATGGCTGCCCTTTGCCGGGGAGTTTACGCACTGGTCGCAGTTGTGGATAGACCTGCCAGGTCACGGCGGCTCGGCGCAGATATTAGCGCGCGATTTTGCCGACGTCAGCCAGCGTCTGCGCGCCACGCTGGCGCATTATGGGGTAACGCATTACTGGCTGGTGGGTTATTCGCTGGGCGGCAGAATCGCAATGTATCACGCCTGTTATGGACATGCCGACGGCCTGGCCGGGCTGGTGGTGGAAGGCGGCAATCCGGGTCTGGCCTGTAAAGCCGGGCGCGAACAGCGAATGCAAAGCGATATGCAGTGGGCGCAGCGCCTGCGCGCGCAACCGCTTCCCGACGTGCTTGACGCATGGTACCGCCAGCCGGTATTTAGCGATCTGACCCCTCTACAGCGTAGCGAGCTGATAGCGCTGCGCGGTCGTAATAATCCACTGTCGCTGGCGGCTATGCTGGAAGCAACCTCGCTGGCGCGCCAGCCGGATCTGGCCCCGGCGCTGCGGGCGTTAACAATACCTTTTACTTATTTATGCGGCGAGCGCGACGCGAAATTTCGCGCGCTGGCCCAGGCGCGCGCGCTGCCGCTGCGGGTTATCCCGGCGGCAGGACACAACGCGCACCGCGAAAATCCCGGCGCGTTTAGTAACGCGCTTCGTGAAATACTGGCTCAGGCCGATGAGGACTAATCATGATCTATCCAGATGAACAAAAGCTCTGCGCGCCGGTTGAATGGCGCGACTGCTCGGAAGGCTACACCGATATTCGTTACGAAAAATCGCCCGACGGTATCGCTAAAATCACCATCAACCGTCCACAGGTGCGTAATGCCTTTCGCCCGCTGACGGTCAAGGAGATGATTCAGGCGCTGGCCGATGCGCGCTATGACGACAGCATTGGCGTGATTGTGCTGACCGGTGAAGGCGACAAGGCGTTCTGCGCGGGCGGCGATCAGAAAATCCGCGGCGACTACGGCGGCTATCGTGACGACAGCGGCGTTCATCATCTCAACGTGCTGGACTTCCAGCGCCAGATTCGCACCTGCCCGAAGCCGGTAGTCGCGATGGTGGCCGGTTACGCTATTGGCGGCGGTCATGTATTGCATATGATGTGCGATCTGACCATTGCGGCGGACAACGCCATCTTTGGACAAACTGGCCCGAAAGTTGGTTCTTTTGACGGCGGCTGGGGCGCTTCTTACATGGCGCGCATCGTCGGTCAGAAAAAAGCGCGCGAAATCTGGTTTTTGTGCCGCCAGTACGATGCAAAACAGGCGCTGGATATGGGGCTGGTGAATACCGTAGTCCCGCTGGCGGAACTGGAAAAAGAAACCGTGCGCTGGTGTCGGGAAATGCTCGAAAACAGCCCGATGGCCCTGCGTTGCCTGAAGGCGGCGTTGAATGCCGACTGCGACGGCCAGGCCGGTTTGCAGGAGCTGGCGGGTAACGCCACTATGCTTTTCTATATGACCGATGAAGGGCAGGAAGGGCGTAATGCCTTTAACGAAAAGCGGGCGCCGGACTTCAGCAAATATAAACGGAACCCGTAATGCGTCAGGCGCAAATCTGGCGTTACCAACTGCCGATGGATGCGGGCGTGGTGCTGCGCGAGCGGCGCCTGAAAACGCGCGACGGGCTGCTGGTGCGCCTGCGCGAAGGCGAAAACGAAGGCTGGGGGGAAATAGCGCCGCTGCCGGGCTTTAGCGCTGAAACGCTCGACGAGACGCAGGCGCAAACGCTGGGGTGGGTAAATGCCTGGCGCGCAGGCGATAACCCGGCATGGCCGGCTGCGCCGTCGGCGGCGTTTGGCCTGAGCTGTGCGGCTGCGGAGCTTACACAGGTGTTGCCGGCTGCGGCGGATTACCGCGCCGCGCCGCTGTGCACAGGCGATCCCGATGCGTTGATCCCTGTGCTGGAAGCGATGCCTGGCGAAAAGGTGGCAAAAATTAAAGTTGGGCTTTATGAGGCGGTGCGTGACGGCATGGTAGTAAACCTGTTGCTGGAAGCGCTGCCTGCCCTGACATTGCGCCTTGACGCCAACCGTGGCTGGACGCCGCTTAAGGCGCAGCAGTTTGCAAAATACGTTTCGCCTGCGCGCCGTTCGCGCATCGCCTTTATTGAAGAGCCGTGCAAAACCCGTGAACAGTCGCGCGCGTTCGCCGCCGAAACCGGTATTGCGATTGCGTGGGATGAGAGCTTGCGCGAGTCGGATTTCGTTTTTGCCGCCGAACCGGGATTAACGGCGGTGATAATTAAACCGACCCTGACCGGCAGTCTTGACATCGTGCGCGGGCAGGTCGCTCAGGCGCATGCGCTGGGGCTGGAGGCGATTATCAGTTCATCGATTGAATCAAGTCTGGGGTTGACGCAACTGGCGCGTATTGCCGCCTGGCTGACGCCAGGCGTGATACCGGGGCTGGATACGCTGTCGCTGATGCAGGCGCAACTGGTACGCCGCTGGCCGGGCAGCGTTCTGCCTTGTCTGGATACCCAGAGCCTGGAGCCGCTGCTATGAGTTTTACCGACTGGCCGTGGCGCTGCTGGCGCAGCGTACGCGGCGATGCCATCGCGCTGCGGTTTGATGAGGCGGCGCTGAGCTGGCGCGCGCTGTGCCGGCGCGTGGACGCGCTGGCGCACGGCTTTGCTCAGCAGGGCGTGATTGACGGCTGCGGCATAGCGCTGTGTGCGGCAAACGGCCCGCGGACGCTACTGGCCTGGCTGGCATTGTTACAGTGCGGCGCGCGCGTTTTGCCGCTGAACCCGAAACTGCCGCAGCCGCTGCTTGATGAACTGCTGCCGGGGCTGACATTGCGCTACGGCCTGGCGCTCGACGATAGCGCCACGCTCCCGGCGCTCCCGGCGCTGCGCTGGCCGGAGCTGCCTGCAGGTTCGCCGGAAACGACGCCGCCGGATGTTAGCGGCGGTCATATAGCGCCTGCCGATGAGGATGCTTTTCGCTGCGCCGTTGCGTGGGATCCGGCCCGCCTGGTCTCCATGACGCTGACGTCCGGCTCCAGCGGTTTGCCGAAGGCGGCCGTGCACAGCGCCGCGGCGCATCTTGCCAGCGCGCAGGGGCTGCTTGCGCTGATGCCATATGGCGGGCAGGATAACTGGCTGCTGTCGCTGCCGCTGTTTCACGTTTCCGGACAGGGGATTTTCTGGCGCTGGCTGTGGGCGGGGGGCTGCCTTACGGTGCGCGACCTGCGCCCGCTGCATACTGCGCTGGAAGGTTGTACTCATGCCTCGCTGGTGCCGACCCAGCTCTGGCGCTTGCTGGCGCAGCCGAAAATGCCGCCGGCGTTGAAAAGCGTGCTGTTGGGCGGCGCGCAGATTCCGGTATCGCTCACGCAGCAGGCCCAGGCGCGAGGCGTGAGCTGCTGGTGCGGCTATGGACTGACGGAGCTGGCCTCTACGGTATGCGCAAAACGTGCCGATGGTCTGCCGGACGTGGGGGAAGCGCTGCCCGGGCGCGAGGTGCGCGTTTGTGATGATGAAATTCAGATTCGTGCGGCAAGCCTGGCCTGCGGCTACTGGCGCGACGGTGCGCTGGTGCCGCTAACGGACAGCGAAGGTTGGTTTCATACCCGCGATCGCGGCGTGTGCAAAAACGGTAGGCTGACGGTGCTTGGGCGGCTGGATAATCTCTTTTTTAGCGGCGGCGAGGGTATACAGCCTGAAGACGTGGAGCGCGTGATTAGCGCGCATCCGTACGTAAGCCAGTGTTTTGTCGTGCCGATAGCGGATGTGGAGTTTGGCCAGCGTCCGGTGGCGGTAGTGGAGTGCGATGACAGCCTCACGCCCGACGCGCTGGCGCAGTGGGTGGCCGATAAACTGGTGCGCTTTCAGCAGCCGGTGCGCTGGTTTCGTCTGCCGCCGCCGCTGAAAAATGGCGGAATTAAAGTTTCCCGCCGGGCGGTACAGGCGTGGGTGGAAAAAGAAGTTCGCCGCTAGCTTCTCAACGTTGCCCTGCGTATGCGGTTTCTTTGTTTGCCGCAAAGCCGTGACGGCGTGCAATGCGCTAAATTTCGGCGGCTTAGGGGCGGGCGGCTGTCGCAGGGGCTTCTTGCTCAAGGGGCGCTTGCTTTTTCCGGCATGAAGGCTGAAAAGTGACGGTTACTTTATCCGCATTAGGCGTAACCTGCGTCCTATATTTCATAACCTTCAGCCGCCAGTTCCTCTCTTATCCAGCTAATAAACACTTTCACTTTGCGGCTACGTTCATTAATGTGCGGCATAACCAGATGATGGGCGTTGACAGGGTAGGCATAGCGCGCCTGGAAAACGGGTTCAAGCTCTCCACGCTCAAGTAATTCGTCTGCTAACAGCGAGCTCTCCAGAATTAATCCCAGCCCCATTTTCCCCGCCTCGAAACTCATATAGGAACGATCGAAACTGAGATGATATTCGGGGTGGCGGGTCGCAATTTTATGAAAAGAAAACCACCTTTCCCAGCTTGCCAGCGTGACGGTGGAGTGCACCAGATTGTGGTTGGGAATATCTTCAGGGCCAGAAACCGGGTGAGTAAGCAGATAGGCGGGTGAGGCCATAACGAGCAGGCGCTCATTTTTAATAGTAAGCGTTTTATAACCGTCCCATTGTGCAATACCGTGGCGGATATCAATGTCAATGTTATCGCGCGAGAATTGCAGGTTTTCGTAAGAACAGGTGAGATTAATCAGTATATCCGGGTGTTTTGCTCTGAAACTACCGAGACGGCGTATTAACCACAGTACTCCGAAGGAGGGCGCAGAATGGATGCGTAAAATATCGCCGTGGGGTTCATTAATTATCTTATCGGTTACGCGCCCAATGAGATTTAATGCTCCGGATATTTGCTGTAAGTAATCTTCACCCAGCGCGTTTATTCGCATGCCTTTTCCACTGCGGATAAATAATTTTCGCCCCAGGAAGGCTTCAAGTGTGGAAATCTGATGGCTGACTGCCGATGGCGTAATATTTAAATTGTCGGCGGCAAGGTTAATACTTCCTGTATTGGCGACTTCAATAAAGGTCTGCAAATTTTTTAATGACGGTAAGGGAAGTTTTTTAAGGGCCGGGTTATGCATTTCTTATACCTGAGCGCGTATTTTACCGCCTCACTGTAAAGGGAAGTGGCAAAAGAAACATTTATGCCATGAAAAATCGCGAAGTGGATCACATAAATTCCTTGCAAGGAACGCAAATTAAGAAACTTGACCGGCGTCACATTTATGGACTTATTTTAATTTCATTAAATTTCTTTCAATATGAAATGAGTTTTTTTGAATTCAAAAACGCGTTCTTATCGATATAGTTAATTTGTACCTGATAAGAGCATCAATGTAATGCTCATATAATAGTTGTTCTTACAAAGAGGTTTTAATAATGTCACGTATAGAACAAATCTTACCTTATGCGAATGCCCGGAAAACAAATTATCGCTTTGTTGTACTGGCACTTATTTTTATTGTTTATGCCCTGAATTATGCTGATAGAACAAATATCGGCGCTGTGCTGCCGTTTATTATTGATGAGTTTCATATCAGTAACTTTGAAGCCGGTAGCATCGCCAGTATGTTTTTTCTGGGTTATGCGCTAAGCCAGATCCCGGCCGGTTTTTTAATTGCGAAGAGAGGCATCCGTGGCCTGGTGGCGCTGTCGATTTTCGGCTTTTCGGCATTCACCTGGCTTATGGGCACCGCGTCTTCGGTGCTGGGATTGAAAGGTATACGCCTTGGGCTGGGCTTAACCGAAGGGCCGTGTCCGGTAGGGCTGGCCTCGACTATCAATAACTGGTTCCCGGCAAAAGAGAAAGCGACCGCAACCGGCGTTTATATCGCTTCCACTATGTTTGCTCCTATCCTGGTGCCGCCGCTGGCGGTGTGGATTGCGCTAACCTGGGGCTGGCGCTGGGTCTTTTTCTCTTTTGCTATTCCGGGCATCATTATCGCTCTTGCCTGGTATTTATTGGTGAAAACGCGCCCGGCTGAAAGCAAATTTGTGTCTAAACAAGAGCTGGGTTATATCAATGATGAATGTACCGCAGGCAAAGGCGCGCGTTGGAATATTGTAATGGATAAGAAGTTCTCTGCACTGGATAAAATGATTCGCGTGCGGGAGCTTACGCCAATTGATAGCGTAAAAGGGGTGTTTACGTCAAAAAATATCATTGGAGACTGCCTGGCGTATTTTATGATGGTTAGCGTGCTTTATGGATTATTAACCTGGATTCCGCTTTATTTAGTGAAGGAAAAGGGTTTTGATTTCATGCGCATGGGGCTTGTCGCCAGTATGCCGTGTATCGGTGGTTTCGTGGGCGCGATTTTGGGCGGCTATATCTCTGATAAACTGCTGGGCCGTCGCCGTAAACCGACCATGATATTCACCGCTATTAGTACAGTGGTTATGATGTTTATCATGCTCAATATTGCGCAAATTACGGCCGACGTTTGCCTGGGTTTATTTTTTGTCGGCTTTTGCCTCAATATTGGCTGGCCTGCTTTTACCGCATACGGTATGGCCGCGTCTGATGCGAAAATCTATCCTGTCACCGCTTCTGTTATCAACACGGGCGGTAATCTTGGGGGCTTTGTCTCCCCGATGCTGGCCGGCTTTTTACTCGATTATACCGGTAGCTTTAATACCGTATTCACTTATTTTGGTATCTGCGCCGCTGTTGGACTTGCGGTCATTTTAATTATTGATGAACCGCGTTAAATAAAAAATCGCCTTTAACACCATCTGAATAATCTATAGCTGGAGTTTATTATGTTACTCAAAGATAAAGTCGCCATCATTACTGGCGCGGCTTCCCCACGTGGTTTAGGTTTCGCAACCGCTAAAGTGTTTGCCGGGCAGGGCGCGAAAGTGGTTCTCATTGACCTTGATGACGGTGCCAGTAAAAAAGCGGCGGCTATGTTGGGCGAACAGCACCTTGGCGTGGCGGCAAACGTTGCGGATGAGCGGCAGGTTAGCGCTGCTATGGAGCAGGTGCTGGCGAAATATGGCCGTGTGGATATCCTGGTCAATAACGCAGGTATTACGCAGCCGATTAAGCTTATGGAGATTAAGCGTGAAAACTACGATGCCGTGCTCGACGTCAGCCTGCGCGGTACGCTGTTAATGTCGCAGTCGGTA
The DNA here is from genome assembly GCF_016632365.1 of Tenebrionibacter intestinalis. Taxonomy (GTDB): domain Bacteria; phylum Pseudomonadota; class Gammaproteobacteria; order Enterobacterales; family Enterobacteriaceae; genus Tenebrionibacter; species Tenebrionibacter intestinalis. The sequence goes on from NZ_JAEPBH010000003.1 coordinate 36,702, forward strand.
ATCCCCACTATGCGCGCGCAAAAATCCGGCAGCATTATTTGTATCTCCTCTGTTTCCGCACAACGCGGCGGCGGTATTTTCGGCGGCCCGCACTACAGCGCTGCGAAGGCGGGCGTACTTGGTTTGGCGAAGGCGATGGCGCGCGAGTTGGGGCCGGATAACGTGCGCGTTAACTGCATCACGCCGGGTCTGATTCAGACCGATATCACCGCAGGCAAATTAAGCGACGATATGAAGGCCGGGATAGTGGCCGGTATTCCGTTAAACCGCCTGGGCGAAGCCTCTGATATCGCTAACGCCGCCTTGTTCCTTGGCAGCGATCTGTCTGCCTATTCCACCGGCATCACGCTTGACGTGAACGGTGGAATGTTAATCCACTAATTGAGAGAGCCATTATGTCGCAAACGGTTATACAAAAAGTTGCCGCATCAGCGTGGCGAATTCGCCGCTATGCCCTGCGCATGGGCGAAGTTCAGGGACAGGGATATATCGGGCAGGCGTTAGGTTATGCCGATGTGCTGGCAACGGCGTTTGCCCACATCATGAACTTTCGCCCGGATGCGCCGCAGTGGGAAGCGCGCGATCGCTTTCTGCTCTCCCACGGGCATTACGCGATTGCTTATTACGCCGCGCTGATTGAAGCGGGCATTATTCCTGAAGCAGAGCTTGAAACCTACGGATTTGACGACAGCCGTCTGCCCATGTCCGGTATGGCGACCTATACGCCGGGCATGGAAATTTCCGGCGGTTCGCTCGGACAGGGGTTAAGCATCGCCGTTGGCATGGCGCTGGGCGTGAAACAAAAGGGCGGTCATGCGCGGGTGATTAACTCCATGTCCGACGGCGAGCTGGACGAAGGCTCAACCTGGGAGGCGGCGATGTCGGCTGCGCACTACGGGCTGGCCGGGCTTATCAATCTCGTTGATATCAACAGGCAGCAGGCCGATGGCGATTCGCGCAAAATCCTCGGTTTTGAGCCGCTGGAAGAGAAGTGGGCGTCGTTTGGCTGGTTTGTGCAGCGGGTTAACGGCAACGATGTGGCTGCGCTTGTCGAGGCGTTTGAAAATGCCTGCAATTATCCGCAACAGAAGCCACGCGTAATTTTATGCGACACCCTGATGGGTAAAGGCGTGCCATTCCTTGAAACCCGCGATAAGAACCACTTTATTCGCGTTGATGCCGATGAATGGCAAAAAGCCATTGCCGTACTGGATGCTAACAAACCGGAAGGAGTGAAATCATGAGCCAGAGTACGCAGAATAAACCACGCCTGACGACGTCTGCAATGATTGCCTCCATCGCTGAAGAAGGCCAGGAAACCCGCGCCGCGCCGTTTGGTCATGCGCTGGCGCAGTTGGCGAATTCGCGCCCGGACATCGTTGGTATGACGGCGGATTTATCTAAATATACCGATCTGCATATCTTTGCCCAAGCGCACCCTGAACGTTTTTTCCAGATGGGGATGGCGGAACAACTGCTGATGGGGGCGGCAGGCGGTATGGCGAAAGAAGGCTTTACGCCGTTTGTTACAACCTACGCCGTGTTTGCCACGCGCCGTGCCTATGATTTCATCCACCAGGTGATTGCCGAAGAGCACCTGAACGTGAAAATCTGCGCCGCGTTGCCGGGGCTTACGACCGGCTACGGGCCAAGCCATCAGGCCACGGAAGACATCGCGATTATGCGCGGCATTCCGGGCATGATGGTTATCGATCCCTGCGACGCCGTTGAAATTGCGCAGGCGGTACCGGCAATGGCCGAGCATAAAGGGCCGGTTTATATGCGCCTGCTGCGCGGCAAGGTGCCGGTGGTGCTTGAGAAGTACGACTATAAGTTTGTGCCGGGCAAGGCGCATTTGCTCGAAGATGGAAGGGATGTGCTGATTATTTCCTCAGGCCTGATGACTATGCGCGCGCTGGAAGCCGCTGAAAAGCTGCGCAAAGATAATGTGAGCGTAGCGGTGCTGCACGTGCCGACCATCAAACCGCTGGATGAAAAAGCCATTCTTGAACAGGCGTCAAAACCCGGGCGGCTGGTCATTAGCGCCGAAAACCATACCAGTGTGGGCGGGTTGAGCGAGGCCGTGGCGTCGCTTTTAATGCATAAAGGCGTGCGCGCGGCGTTTAGCGCCATCACGCTGCCTGACGCATTCCTCGACGCAGGGGCGCTGCCTACACTGCACGATCGCTACGGCATTTCGAGTAATGCTATGGTGGAAACTATCAAAGGCAAACTTAAGTGATGTAGTGCCGCCAGGCCTGCGGCGGCGCAGATTGATGACAAAGAGGGCAAAGCGTGGTTTGCCCTCTTTGTGGCCGCTGGAGAAAAAACAATAACTTTTTTTCTGCTCTATTTGATTTTTCGGGCCGATGCCGCATGCGCCGGTGTTTGTCGACAGTCCCTGCCGCCATACCAGGCTGTGGGTAAACAGGGGGGCGAGACTGCTGACAAACCCCATCCTGTCGCAGACAGGATGGATGAAATTCAATAAAAAATAACGAAAATCAATGCATTGATTTTCGCCTGCTTACCACGAAGAAGGAAAAACCCCGTTTTTTCCTTCTTTGTCAACAATCTGGGTGCCTTTGTCATCGCAGGGGTGAAACGAGAGCTATCCGGCCCCCGCGATAACGTTAAATGTGCCTGCGTGCCGAAGCCTTTGGCGGACATGCGGCGTTCGGGCTCGCTTCGTGAACAAAATGGGCCGGTTTTTCAAGTAACCAGGCCTCCTGGAGCCGCATCAGGCCGCGTTTTTGTGCGCTGGCGACGACTGTTAATCTCTTCTTACTCATCGTTATCTTCCTGACGCTAAAGTTTGTTGAATCAGGTGTGATTAGCGGGGCGGGTTCGCTATTGCCGGCTATGCCTTTATTTGCAGCAACCAGGCCCTGTCTATTACAGTCACCTCTTTTTCCTGACAGGTGAAGCGCAAGCGTTTCAAACTATTACACTTAACAGGTTTAACCTTGTCCGACAGAGCCCTGTGTTGAGTTTTTGCCTGAAACGCGCAATAAAAATATGTTTTACCCCTCAGGAGTCAACCGATGATAAATGTTGAAATGCTCTCCACTGGCGATGAAGTGCTGCACGGTCAGATAGTGGATACGAATGCCGCCTGGCTGGCGGACTACCTGTTCAGTCAGGGGCTGGCGATGTGTAGGCGTAGTACGGTAGGCGATGCGCTGGCGTCGCTGGTCGCAGCGCTGCATGAACGTAGCCGGCATGCCGATGTGCTGATTGTTAACGGCGGCCTTGGCCCCACCCGCGATGATCTGAGCGCGCAGGCGGCGGCGCTGGCGTTGGGGCAGCCGCTGGTGGAAAACGGCGAATGGCTGGCGCGTATGACGCGCTATTTTGCCGAGCGGGGCAGGACGATGGCCCCCTCTAACCGCAAGCAGGCATTGCTGCCTGCGGGCAGTGAAATGTTAGATAATCCGGTCGGCACCGCCTGTGGTTTTGTCATCGGGCTTAATGGCTGTTTGATTTTTTTCACGCCTGGCGTGCCGTCTGAATTTAAAGTGATGGTGGAACAGCAAATTTTGCCGCGCCTGCGTGAGCGTTTTTCTCTGCCTGAGCCGCCGCTTTGCCTGCGGCTGACCACTTTTGGCCGTGGGGAAAGCGATTTAGCCCAGCGCCTGGATGCGCTGGCGCTGCCGGCTGATGTTGTATTGGGATATCGAGCCAGCGCGCCGGTTATTGAGCTGAAGCTGACAGGCCCGGCGGCGCAGCGCGATGCGATGATGCCTGTGTGGCAGGCTATTAAACGGGAAGTGGGAGACAGCCTGCTTTTTGAAGGCACTCAGGGGCTGGCGGCGGCGGTTGCGCAGCGCCTGGCGATGCGTGGGGCCTCCCTCGCGGTCAGCGAGCAGTTCTGCAACGGATTGCTAAGCTGGGAGCTTTGCGACGGCGGGGTGGCGCTGGCGCGCAGCGAGGTGCTGCCTGCGGAGGCGGAAACGCTGGCGCAGTGTATGCAATATGCCGCATGTTACGTCGCGCAAACGTCTGCCGATATTGTACTACGGGTGGCGGCCGCTCCCGATGAATCCTTCAACTTTGCACTAGTCAGCGCCGGACGCGGGCAGGGGGTGCGCGTTCGTTTTGGCTTTAGCAACCGTGCCCGACGCATACAGCAGGATACCTGCGTGGTCATGGCGCTTAGCCTTCTGCATCGCTGGCTTGATGATGAACCGCTTGATAATCAATATGGCTGGGTGCGGATACTGGAGCATGTCGCTATGGGCTAAGAGACGTTAACGGGGAGGAGGCATGTTTGTTTTTATGTTCGCGCAAGCCGTCCCCGACGCGCTTTTTTGTTGCATTGCGCGTGCAGTCGAAAACAAAAGGAAAATTTTATGTGCGTTTGGGTACATTTTTGTCTCTTATTTAACAAATAAGACAACATAATGTGCGATAATTCACAGTCATCAGCGCGCGTATTACGTATTATCCGGCGCGAAAAAGAACATCGCGACATACCTGGCTGCGCTGATATTTCTTTAGGTTCGTATAAAAACATAAACATAGCCACGGAGGCTGCATGTTAAGTATTTTTAAACCCGCTGCACATAAGGCGAGGTTACCGTCTGAAAAGATAGATCCGGTCTATCGTCGCCTGCGTTGGCAGATTTTTGCAGGGATATTTTTTGGCTATGCGGCATATTATCTGGTGCGTAAAAACTTTACGCTGGCAATGCCCTATCTGGTGGAGCAGGGTTTTTCGCGCGGCGATCTGGGCTTTGCGCTTTCCGGTATCTCTATCGCCTATGGTTTTTCCAAATTTATTATGGGATCGGTATCGGATCGTTCGAATCCGCGCATTTTTTTGCCTGCGGGGCTGATCCTGGCTGCGCTGGTTATGCTGCTTATGGGTTTCGTGCCCTGGGCGACCTCCAGCATTATGGTGATGTTTGGGCTGTTGTTTCTGTGCGGTTGGTTTCAGGGTATGGGGTGGCCGCCGTGCGGGCGCACAATGGTGCACTGGTGGTCGCAAAAAGAACGCGGCGGCGTGGTTTCGGTGTGGAACTGCGCGCATAACGTAGGAGGAGGTATCCCGCCTTTGCTGTTTTTGTTGGGGATGGCCTGGTTCAACGACTGGCACGCTGCGCTGTATATGCCGGCCTTTGCTGCTATCGTCGTTGCGCTGTTCGCCTTCGCGATGATGCGCGATACGCCGCAGTCCTGCGGGCTGCCGTCGATTGAAGAATACAAAAACGATTATCCCGACGACTACAGCGAGAAACATGAAAAAGAGTTAACGGCAAAGCAGATTTTCATGCAATACATTCTGCCCAACCGCCTTTTGTGGTACATCGCGGTAGCGAACGTGTTTGTCTACCTGCTGCGCTACGGTATTCTTGACTGGTCGCCGACGTATCTGAAAGAAGTGAAACATTTCGCGCTGGATAAATCATCCTGGGCTTACTTTCTGTATGAGTACGCTGGCATTCCAGGAACGCTGCTGTGCGGCTGGATGTCGGATAAAGTGTTTAAAGGCAACCGCGGCGCGACCGGCGTTTTCTTTATGACGCTTGTGACTATTGCAACCGTGGTGTACTGGCTCAATCCGCCGGGAAATCCGTCGGTAGATATGGCCTGTATGATCGTTATTGGTTTTCTGATTTACGGCCCCGTAATGCTGATAGGGTTGCATGCGCTGGAACTGGCGCCAAAGAAAGCGGCGGGAACGGCGGCTGGCTTTACCGGGCTTTTCGGCTACCTGGGCGGCTCTGTCGCTGCGAGCGCGATTGTCGGTTATACCGTTGATTTCTTTGGCTGGGACGGCGGATTTATTGTAATGATCGGCGGCAGCGTGCTGGCCGTTATTCTGTTGCTGATAGTGATGGTCGGCGAGCATAAGCATCATCGCCAGGCTGCGGCGAAATTATAACTGTTGTGCCCGATAGCCGGCTTTCCCGGTCTGCTATCGGGCTTTATTATCAGGCGTAAGGGGGTCAACCCCCCGTTTCACCTTTGTGTATCGCCTCGCGTTTTCTGACGGGGACGTATTTTGAAGAAATCTACCTGCCCTGCCATATTTTCAGGCACGGCTAAATCTGGTTTATAGAGCAGTACAGAGGTGTTCTGAAAAAGAGGGATAGTATATCCCTGCGATACCTGCCAGCGGTCAAAAGTTTTGAATGCCGCTGCGCGCTGATGGAAGTCCGTTATCAGGGAGAGTTTTTGCAGCGCCGCCCTGAGATCGTCGCTTTTCCACAGGCTTAACGCGGCGTCCGGATTCAATAGCAGGCCGGAATAGGTAGCCGGATCGCCCGCTGCAGGGTTCCAGCCCTGTAACAACGGCCCGTCAAATTTATTACTATTTCGGTAACTTACCAGCATGGCTGGCGTTACGATTTGTAACCGCGCATCGATACCCACTTCTTTCCACATATACGCGATGGCGCTGGCTATCTCAAGGTCGCCGGGTAACATGCCTTTGGTCGTGTAAAAGTTTAACTTTAAAGGCTTATGGCGGGAATAACCGGCCTGTTTGAGCAAATGTGCCGCTTTTTGCCGATCCCAGGCAAACGTAAACCCGGGATCGTAACCAGGCATATTTTTTCCCGCCGGGGTGGAGACAGGTAAGGCATGCCCCTGGAAAACAGCTTTTGAAATAAGCGGCTTGTTAATAGCATGGTGCATAGCCAGCCTGACCCGGCGGTCCTGCAACGCGCCTTTATTAACCATTTGCAGCAGCGTAATGCCGGTTGTGGGTTGAAAATACGGCGTCAGATTTCCCTTTGTTGCGACGCTTTGCGCATCCCGCGTAGTGAAGTCGAGGCTTAAATCAATGTGCCCGGCCTCCAGCATAGCAAGCCGCGATAATTTATCGGGCACGATAAGAAACGTTATTCGCTCAAAGCCCGGTCTGCCTCGCCAGTAAAAAGGATTTGCCTCAAGCGTAATATGCATGCCGGGTTGATAGTCAATGAGTCGATAGGGCCCGGAACCGACGGGTTTGGCGCGAAACTGCTGCGGGCCGACTTTTTGGTAATATTCCTGTGGAACAACGTATGAGGGTATATCCACCATCATTGACAGCGCCGTGGCCATAGGGCGGGTAAAATGCACAACCGCCGTGAATGCGTCGGGCGTCTCGATGCGTTCGATATTGCCCCAGATGCCTGAAAGAAGTGTGCCGGGCAAAAGCCGCGCGCGCTCCAGAAATGAAAAAGCAAAGTCTCGGGCGCTAAACGGCTGACCGTTATGAAAAAGAACATCGTTCCTGAAATGCAGTTTCAGTATGGTGTTAAAACGATCAAGCCAGCGAAAGCGGGTGATAAGCGCCGGTACGATATCCAGCGAGGGTGAAAGGCCAAGCGGCTGATCGTATACGCATTTCAGTATGGGTGATTGTATCGGCGTACCTCTGGCCGGATCCCGGCTTAAAACATCGACAGGCCAGGCCACGGTTAACGTTTTCTCCCGCCTGCTGCTGATGCCTGTTGCGGGCATCAACAGTAGCGTAGACAGACAGAGAAAATGGCGGCGTGAAATAGGCATTTAATTCTCCTTATGCCACAGGCTGTGCTGAAGCAACCGGCGGGTGAAAGGGGTTTGCGGATGACGGAATATCGCCTCGCTGTCGCCCGTTTCGATTATCTTTCCCCGATCCAGTACGATTACCCTGTCGCACAGATGATGAACAATCTGCAAATCGTGTGAGATAAAAAGCAGAGCGATGCCGTAGCGCGCTTTAAGATCCCGCAGCAGATTCAATATCCTGGCTTGCACTGATACATCCAGCCCGGAAGTAATTTCATCAGCGATTAACAATTGCGGCATTGTGCAGATGGCCCTGCCAATATTGATGCGCTGGCGCTGGCCGCCCGATAGCTGATGAGGAAAACGTTGCAGCAATACAGGGTCCAGCTCCAGCAGCGCCAGAAGTTCACGCGCGCGCAGCGTTCGGGTTTGCGTATCCGCTGCGCTGTACTCCATGCGTTGCGTCAGCAAGCTTTCGACCGTGCGGTGGGGATTTAGCGCCTGGTTGTAATCCTGCAAAATAATCTGTATCGCTTGCGTTCTGCGCTTTTTATCCTGCCTGCTTTGGCTTACCGCCTGCTGATTTAACAGGATACTGCCGCAGTCGGCGGCTTCTATTCCTGCTATAACCTTTGCCAGGGTGGACTTGCCGCTTCCGCTAACGCCTGTTATGCCGATAAATTCGCCGGGAAAAACGCTGAAATTAATATTGTCCAGCGCCGACGCGGCCGTGGAAGTAAACGCGTCGCCATTTTTATAGCTTTTGGCGATATTTTTTAGCTGTAAAACGGCAGAGGTATGAGGCGTTGCGGCGATAGACGCAGCCTCAGGTTTGGTCTGCTTTAATGGCTCAGGCCAGGGATAGTGACAGCGTACCTGACGCGATAGCGTGGCTTCATCATATCCTGCGCAGGTTGTTTTCATTGCGTTAATAAGACACTGCGGGCGGCAGTAATGGCAGCGAGGAGAGAAACGACAGGACAGGGCGTTCAGTATGTTCACCGCCGCAGGCGCGCCTTTAAGCGTTTGTAGCCGCAGGCCCGCATGTTGCTGGGGTTGCGCCTGTAAAAGGGCAAGCGTATAGGGATGAGCGGGCCTGCGCAGTATGTGTTTCGCGACGCCTTGCTCAACGATTTCGCCCCCGTACATGACCAGCAGCTTTTCACAATAACGCGAAACAAAAGCAAGGTTATGCGTGACAAAAATAACGCTGGTGCCCGTTTGCCTTTGTATTTTCTGGATTAACCTGATGACGTGCGCCTGGCTGATATTATCAAGCGCGCTGGTGGCTTCATCGCAAACAACAAGGACCGGGTTGGTAATAAAAGCCAGCGCGATGACAATGCGTTGGCACATTCCTCCTGAAATCTGATGGGGGTAGCGCGCCAGAAGCTCGCGGGCATCAGCCAGGTTCACCTCCTGCAGCATAGCGATAGCGCGTTCGTTCGCCTGCTTTTTACCGATACCAAGGCGCGCGAGCTGTTCGCGAAAATGGCGGCCAATGGTGTAAAGAGGATTAAGAGCGTTAATGGGATCCTGTGGAATAAACGTTAATTCCACACCAGCCTGCAGTTGCCGGCTTGTTTGCCCATCGCTGTTATACCAGGCAAACGTCCCGCCTGTATGGATAAAGCCGTCGGGTAACTGGTTTGCCAGCGTGCGAAGCAAAAGGCTTTTTCCCGCGCCCGATTCACCAATGATACCGAGCGTTTCGCCGGCGGGTAACGAGAAATGAATCTTATTGAGCAGTGTATAAAGTGTGCCATTCATACGATAGCCGATACAAACATTATCGGCGCCCAGCCATCCGGGGCGGTCTGGGTTATGTGAGACGCTAATGTCTTTCATAAGGTACCTGCTAATCATTTGCCGGGTTTTGGCTAAAGCCGTCGCTAAATAAGGTACAAATCAGCACGAAACTGATAATGCACAGCGCGGGTTGAATAAATACCCAGGGGGCGCTGTAGGCATAATCCAGGCCCTGGGCGAGTAATGCGCCCCATGAAGGGTTTTCGGGATTAACCGAAACGCCAATAAAGGAGACAGTGCTTTCCACGACCACGGCGACGGCCATTTCGATGCTAAATAACATCACAATGTCCTTGAGTAAGTGGGGAAAGATATCGTTGATAATAATTTGCCGATGCGTGGCGCCCAGAGCGCGCGCCACAATAATGAATTGCCGGGCGTTGAGTTGGCTGACCTTACTATGGATAACGCGGCAAAAACGCGTCCAGTCAATCAGAACAATTGCGATAACCATGCTGGCGATACCGGGAGATAAAACAATAACGATAAGTAAAGACAGCACGACGGCGGGAAAGGACATCCATAATTCGATAGAAGCCAGAACGATTTTTTCCGTCCGCCCCCTGAAATAGCCGGCTAAAATGCCGGGCGTAATTCCCACTATTGCGCAGCCTGCCGCTGCTGGCAGCGCGATTTCAATTGCCGTACGGGTGGCGTAAAGCAGCCGGGATAATATGCATTCACCAAGAATGGTGGTGCCCAGAGGATAACGCCAGGTTCCTTCACGCTCCCAGACCGGCGGTATTAACGCAGCCTGTAAGTTTTGCGCATTTGGCGGATGCGGGCTGAGCCAGGGGGCCAGTAAAGCTATTGCGATGATAAATAATAGTAAGCTAACCGCCAGTATGATTCTTTTATTACTCAATAACGACAAACCGGTAAAAATGCCCATGTTACTGCTTCCGTGAATAGGGGGTGAGAAAATACAGAAGAAGGTGAGTTACCGCCTGAATAAAGATAACGGCAATGGCATAACACAGCGCAATACCCTGAATTAAGGGCAAATCCTGAGTGGCAATAGCTTTGAGCATCATCATTCCGCTGCCTGGCAGCCCAAAGATATTCTCAACCAGAAGCGTTCCGCCCACTAACATGCTGGCCTGGACGCTGATAAGCGCAATGACGGGAGGCAGCGCATTAGGTAATGCGTGAAAAAGCAGGATGCGTGTCGTGCTTATACCGCGTAATTTTGCATAGCTTATGTAGTCATGCTGGAAAACGGCGCTGAGCTGGTTAAAGGTGTTTTTTACGATAACGGGTATTAGCGTCAATGACAGCGCATAACAGGGCAGTATGAAGTGCAACAGGCTGTTGAACCAGATTTCGGGGCGGTTGCTGGTAATGATTTTATTAATAAGCGGGGTATTTCCGCTATCAAGCGTCATGCCAGGAGAAACTAACCCAAAAAATGGGAAAAAGTTAGCATAGATACCTAAAAAAAAGATAAGCAGTAAAGCCCATAAAAACGCGGGTATGGAGATGCACAGATTATTTATTGTATCAATAAAAATGATGACGCATTTTCTACGTAGCAGAAAAGCGATCAGCGCAATAAATATGCCGTGGATAATAGCCGATAACAGCGCCATAAAAATAAGTATAGCGGTAACGGGTAGCGTCTCGCGAAGGGTATCGGCAACAGGTTTTCCCGTTTGTATGGCGTTTCCGATATCGCCATGCAACAAATTGCGTAGCCAGATACCATATTGCGGCAATAGAGGTTTATCCAGTAAAAGGTATTGTTTTAATTTAGCGATATCCTCCGTTGTCGCTGTTGGGGATTGTGCCATCGCAGTGGGATCCAGCGGCATAAGCCGTAACAGAGAAAAAAGTAAAAACGTCACGGCGATTGTAATCAAGAAATATTTGATTAATTGCCAGAGGGTTAATTGCAAATAGCGATAAAAATAGTAGCGCATAGTTATTATTTCACCATTGGCAGTTTGTGAATACGGATTATTTGTACATATTCTTTTTCTAAAAATATGCGTTTGTATTTAGCGTTGCTGCAATAAATCAGAGAATAGGCATAGGTGTCTTTTTTGTATAGTCAAATAATTGTGCGCAATAATCCAATTTGTTTTTTCCAGGGTTGAATATGATTAAGAGAATAAAGTGGTGGCAACGATCGGGCGTTTTTTAACGCTTCCTGATGGTGACGGATGTTTTCTTTTATGGCGAGCATCGAAATAATTTGAGGGGACAGGTATGAACGTATGGATCTTTAAAAATAAATTTTTTTCATATTGCTTATATGTGATTTTCCTGATGGCCTTTACAGAAGCCGCTGGGGCGGCTTCACGACCGTTTGTCAATTTTCAGTCGCTGGACGGTTCACTTTATTTCTTTGATCATAACAGGGTTGATCCACGTCGCACTTTTTCAACCGCTGTGGATGCGTGGGGAGATTATAGTATTGGCGATCTTTATGCCTATGGCACATGGCAGACGGCGTTAAACAATGACTATCAGGGAGCTAAAAGTTCCTATTATTATAAGTTCATACCGCGTTTAAGTCTGGGAAAAAATATCGATAAAGATATTTCATGGGGGATATTTAAAGTTACCTCGTTGGCGCTTTGGGTTTCAAGAACCCGCGGGCAGGGAGCCAGTTATTTTCCAGGCCTGGCAATGGACTGGCAGCTTCCGGGCCTGGACTGGTTTAGAACGATTTATTATTTTGAACATAATGATAAAAAGGGGTGGAACGATCAGAGGCTGCATCTCGATTTTGGCTCCGTCTTTTCTACAGATATCGGCGATTTCCGCATTGCCGGCACCTATGATATGACGTTTGGCCAGGGAAGAAACCCGGTGATGATCGATTTTAAACCGGAGCTTCACTATGATTTAGGTAAAAGTCTGGGTTATGCCCCCCGTCACTTATGGATTGGCGCCGTGATTAATCCTGTTAAGAATAAATATAAAATACAGGATACGCCTGCCTTCAGAACCAATCAGTTCCGATATGGATTTATGGTGAGATACAGTTTTTCGATAGTGAAATAAAAAGTAATCCACTTATTTATGTCTAAAACCGGAGAGATTTTATGAATACTGAAAAAGAGTGTCAGTTTGGCGTTTTTCTGCCTGTTGCAAGCGGCGGGTGGATTATTTCTGAAAATACGCCGCCGCTGGATGCGTCCTGGCAACAAAATCGCGATGCTGCTGTATTAGCCGATGAGCTTGGCCTGGATTTTATTATGTCTATGGGAAAATGGCGGGGGTTTGGCGGCAAAACCGACCACTGGGGGCGTTCGCTTGAATCGGTAACCTTAATGGCGGGAATTGCCGCCTGTACAAAGCGCGCCAGACTCATTGCTACGATGCATGCCGGGCTGCATAACCCTGCCGTGGCGGCAAAAATGATCGCGACGCTGGATGCGATTAGCGGCGGCCGGGCGGGGCTGAATGTTGTTTCCGGTTCGTACCGGGATGAATTTTCTCAAATGGGCGCGTGGGACGCATCGCTAAACCATGACGCTCGTTATGAAATGACGCAGGAGTGGACGCAGGCAGTAACGCGTTTATGGACGCAGGAGCGTGTGACATTAAACGGCGAATTTTTTACGCTTGAAGATTGCGTCAGTGAGCCTAAGCCTGTCACGCAGCCGCGCCCCTGGTTAATTTGCGCAGGGCAGTCGGAAAGGGGGCTACGTTTTACTGTGCAGCACACTGATGCCTGCTTTATTGGGGGTAAAGACCTTAATGCGATAAGAAATAATAGCCAGATGGCCCGCAGGCTCGCACGTGAATACGATACAACAACACGGGTATATTGCATGTGCTCGCTTATTATTGCCGCAACAGATAAGCAGGCGCAGGAAACAGAACAATACTACCGGGAAGGTATTGATACTGCGGGCGTTGAAGGAATAATGAAAAGTTATGGTATGGATATTAAAAGCGCCGCCAGCCTGGTCGCGCGCGCCAGCAGCGCGTTTATGAATCACACGATTGTCGGTAGTCCGCAAACCTGCGCCCGGCTGCTGGTTGAGTTGATTCGCTCCTGCGAACTTGATGGCGTGATGCTGACATTTCCTGAATATCGTGACGGTCTGGCGGTTTTCGGCCGGCAAATTATGCCGCAGGTAAAAGCCGCGTTGCGTTGAGGTATCGGGGGAGGCGGGGGGAACAGATATGCGGGAATTACATAACTGGTTGAGACAGGAGCGATGCGCGCTCTGTATTATCGATGTTCAACAGGACTTTGTGCCGCCTCTTTCTGTTCCAGGTGAGGCCTGCGAAGCGGTGCGGTCCGCTCTGGAGAACGTTTCTCGTCTTTATCAGGCGGCCCGTCAGGCCGATATGTGTATTTTCTTTATTGGTCTACACACCAGCCCGGAGACGGACTCGCCGGTTTGGCGGAAATTTATGCGCAGGGCAGGGAAAGATCCCGGGCTAACCTCTCGTCTGTGTCGGGCGCATACCGCAGGCGCTACCTTTTACCCACTTAGCCCATCGCAAACTGATACGGTAATTTATAAGCATAAGTACAGTGCTTTTTTGGGAACGGATTTTAAACAACAGCTTATCAATAAAGGAATAACCGCGCTAATTATCTGCGGGTTAACAACGGAATGCTGTGTGGATACAACAGCGCGTGATGCTTTTCAGCTTGATTACTCCGTTTTTATTGTCAGTGATGGTTGCGCTTCTTACCGGCCGGATTTCCATGATGCTGCATTAAATATTTTATCTCACCATTTTGCTATTACCTGTACAACCGAGCAGGTTGTGTCATTTTTCCATAATTCAGGCAGGCAAAAAAATAAAAGTTAACTACAGTGTTGTTTTTATAGTGGGCTAAACGTGTGATATGTGAGTGTTAATATTTTTTTTAAGCATCTCGCGGTAAGCTCTGGGGGAAATACCGACATGCTGACTGAATACTCTACTAAAGTAGGCCAGGTCGCTAAATCCCCATTTGTAGCATATTTCAGAAATGGATAAATTAGCATAGTGTGGGTTGGCCAGATCGCGTTTACATAGTTCTATTCGTCGCTCACGAATATATTGATTAAATTTCATGCCTGCACTTGTAAATAATTTTTGTATGTACCTTGTTGAAACCTGATTGATGCAGGAGACAGTATGTAGTTTAAGGTCCGCATTTGCTATTTGGGCTTCAATGGAATCACATATACGCTGAAACAACTGTGTTTCTGCATGATTGGTAAAGTTCTTGAGGTTTACATTTTCCGCCAGGCTGGAAAGGAAAAATTCAATCAGAGAAATGTCGATGGCGTGAAAGTCCCGGCTGTTTAGCTGCAAAAGCTTTCTGTCTACGGAAGCAAGCATGCTGTGCAATATGTGGCCGATGCCGTTCGCTGTGTTAAGTACGCCTGGCGGAACAGAATGAGGATTAATGAGCCGTTTATAAAAGATGTTAACCGGCATGCCAATGGTTAGTAGACGGAACTGGCTGGTCATATTGAGTATAATATGGTGGCTGGCGTTACAGGAGCCATAGAGTATGCAGTTATTATCGAATTGAACATTTTTGTTGTTTATATGAAGTGAAGTATCTCCCTGTAATACGATAGCCAACCATAAATTATCAATCTGTCCCGGCGGGGTGCCAATGATAGTTTGAGGTGTGCCGGTTATTGACGCTATGCTCATGCCTGCGGGGGATTTCTTAAATAATATTTCCCCATCTAATGTAGTGGAATAATGATGATTTACGGTGAGGTAAAGATTTCCCATAGCCGTCTGCCATATCTGTTCACTTTGCTCCATAGTATAATTTCTGGTGGATACCTTCCATTCAAATGCATTCTCTAAAGTTAAGGTCATCTTTATTCCTTGTTGGTTTAAAAAATGGCAAGTAAGCGCTGCTCGTTAGGAAATTTACTGGTTTTGATTTAATATAACTTTCGGAAAATAAGCTTAGCACAGGAAGTAAAAGCAAGGCCGGACAATAAATAAATGGGAGAATTCCTTTGTCAGAAAGACTAACATGGTTACATACTTTCGGTGAAGTAATTATTATTTTCCATGTTAAAAATAGTAAACGTTTTAGGAAAGTGAAAAAGAGTAAATAAGATGGTCTGTCAAACTATAGTTCCATGTGTGAAACTATTATCTATAAACTTAAATACAGAATATATTTGCCTGGCAGACCGGCAGGATGGACGTGCCTGTTGCTAAAAAGCCCTGGTAAGCGTCGGGGTTATCGGACCGGGAACTTTACGCAGTATGCTGAAATACTGCGCAATAAGGTTTGCCAGCGCTTTATCTGGCGGTTATAAATCTATTTCAATATCTCCCCGCGCTTTGCAGCAGCAGGGGAGAATTTCATCAGGCTTAATAAAGGCCAGCGGCGTGGTTAGCCAGCAGACCTCTCCTGCCAGCAGCCGCGTGCGGCAGGCGCCGCAATAGCCTTCGCGGCACTGGAATTCCACTTTTATCCGGTGATGCTCCAGCGCCGCCAGCAAAGAAGGGTGTTCCTGCTGGCGGCACTGTAGTTGTGTGCCGGTAGCGCTGAGCAGGATGCGGATCGCCATAATTAAAGCTGAAAATTACTCAGATCGTCGGTATCGATGTTGGAATCGATTTGTCCGACCAGGTAAGAGCTGACTTCCACTTCCTGCGGCGCTACCTGAACGTTGTCAGATACCAGCCAGGCGTTGATCCACGGAATCGGATTAGAGCGCGTCTGGAACGGCAGATCCAACCCTACCGCCTGCATACGAATGTTGGTGATGTACTCTACGTACTGGCACAGAATATCTTTATTCAGCCCGATCATCGAACCATCGCGGAACAGATATTCCGCCCACTCTTTCTCCTGCTGCGCCGCCATCACAAACAGGTCATAGCATTCCTGCTGACACTCCCGGGCAATATCCGCCATTTCCGGATCGTCTTCACCGCTGCGCAGCAGGTTCAACATATGCTGAGTGCCGGTCAGATGCAGGGCTTCGTCACGGGCGATAAGGCGGATAATTTTAGCGTTGCCTTCCATAAGTTCGCGCTCGGCAAACGCGAAGGAGCAGGCGAAGCTGACGTAGAAACGAATCGCTTCCAGCGCGTTAACGCTCATCAGGCACAGGTAAAGCTGCTTTTTCAGCTCACGCAGGTTTACTGTCACGGTTTTGCCGTTGACGCTGTGCGTGCCTTCGCCCAACAAATGCCAGTAGCTGGTCATCTCAATCAGGTCGTCATAGTAGTTAGAGATGTCTTTTGCACGCTTGAGGATCTCTTCGTTGGTGACGATATCGTCAAATACCAACGATGGGTCATTAACAATGTTGCGAATAATATGCGTGTACGAGCGCGAATGAATGGTTTCAGAAAACGCCCAGGTTTCCACCCAGGTTTCCAGTTCGGGAATGGAAATAAGCGGCAACAGCGCTACGTTTGGGCTGCGGCCCTGGATGGAGTCTAGCAGCGTCTGGTATTTCAGATTGCTGATAAAAATGTGTTTTTCATGATCCGGCAGGCTCTGGTAGTCAATACGGTCGCGGGAGACATCAACCTCTTCCGGCCGCCAGAAAAACGAAAGCTGCTTTTCAATTAGCTTTTCGAAAATTTCATATTTTTGCTGATCGAAGCGGGCCACGTTAACCGGCTGGCCGAAGAACATCGGCTCTTTGAGCTGATCGTTTTTCGTCTGTGAAAATGTGGTGTATGCCATGTGCTATGTCCTGTGAAGCAGGAAGAGAGAAGGCTGGCCTCTCCCCCTCAGATTATTGACAAGGCGGTCAAAACAGGCGTTTTGCTCGCTTTGTGGTTAACAGCCGAAATTTAATGCGTTGATTTTCCTGTTTTAACAACCCGATATCTCTGCCTGAATTCGTTCAGCCAGGCGTCAGCCGACAGCTTCGGGGGGAGGCGGGCCTGCCCCTGATCGTCAGATTTTACATGCGCCGCTTTCGCAGCCGTCGTCCTGGATAGACGGCGCCAGATCGTCCTGAGCATCTTCCGCGCCATCGCGGGTGTTCTGGTAATAGAGCGTTTTCACGCCAAATTTATAGGCCGTAAGCAGATCTTTGAGCAGTTGCTGCATCGGCACTTTGCCGCTGGTAAAGCGCGTTGGGTCGTAATTGGTGTTGGCTGAGATAGACTGATCGATAAATTTCTGCATCAGTCCCACCAGTTGCAGGTAACCATCGTTGCCCGGCATATCCCACAGCAGTTCATAGCGGTCTTTTAGTTGCTCATAATCCGGTACGACCTGGCGCAGGATACCGTCTTTGGATGCCTTAATACTGATGTGGCCGCGTGGCGGCTCAATGCCGTTGGTAGCGTTGGAAATCTGCGAAGAGGTTTCCGACGGCATCAGCGCTGAGAGCGTGGAGTTGCGCAGGCCGTGCGTTTTAATTGATTCACGCAGCGCCTCCCAGTCGTAGTGCAGCGGTTCGTTACTGATGGCATCCAGATCCTTTTTATAGGTATCAATTGGCAAAATGCCCTGCGCGTAGGTCGTTTCATTGAACCACGGGCAGGCGCCCTGTTCTTTTGCCAGCGCGTTAGACGCTTTTAATAGCCAGTACTGAATGGCTTCAAACGTTTTGTGCGTCAGATTGTTTGCGCTGCCGTCGGAGTAGCGTACGCCGTGTTTTGCCAGATAGTAAGCAAAGTTAATCACGCCAATCCCCAGCGTGCGGCGGCCCATTGCGCCGCGCTTTGCCGCCAGGATAGGGTAGTCCTGATAGTCAAGCAGCGCGTCCAGCGCGCGCACGGCAAGCGTGGCCAGCTCTTCAAGTTCGTCCAGGCTATCGATAGCGCCCAGGTTAAAAGCCGACAGCGTGCACAGCGCGATTTCGCCGTTTTCGTCGTTTACGTCATTTAACGGTTTGGTCGGCAGCGCTATCTCCAGGCACAGATTGGACTGGCGTACCGGCGCGATACCGGCGTTGAACGGGCTGTGGGTATTGCAGTGATCGACGTTCTGAATATAGATGCGCCCGGTGGAGGCGCGCTCCTGCATCATCAGCGAGAACAGGTCGGCTGCCTTGATTGACTGTTTACGGATACTGTCGTCGTTTTCGTATTTTACATACAGGCGTTCGAACTCGTCCTGATCGGCAAAGAAAGCATCGTACAGCCCCGGTACGTCGGATGGGCTAAACAGCGTGATATCGCCGCCTTTGAGCAGGCGGGTATACATTAGTTTGTTGAGCTGTACGCCGTAATCCATATGTCGCACGCGGTTGGCTTCGGTGCCGCGATTGTTTTTCAGCACCAGCAGGCTTTCTACTTCCAGATGCCACATGGGGTAAAAGAGCGTGGCCGCGCCGCCGCGAACGCCGCCCTGGGAGCAGGATTTTACCGCAGTCTGGAAGTGCTTATAAAAAGGAATGCAGCCGGTATGGAACGCTTCGCCGCCGCGAATCGGGCTGCCCAGCGCGCGAATGCGTCCGGCGTTAATGCCGATGCCGGCGCGCTGCGAGACATATTTCACTATAGCGCTGGAAGTAGCGTTAATGGAATCAAGACTGTCGCCGCACTCGATCAACACACAGGAGCTGAACTGGCGGGTTGGCGTACGCACGCCGGACATAATCGGCGTCGGCAGCGAAATTTTAAAGGTGGAAATGGCGTCGTAGAAGCGCTTTACATAGCCAAGGCGCGTGTCGCGCGGGTAGCCGGAAAACAGACAGGCCGCGACCAGGATATAAAGAAACTGCGCGCTTTCGTAGATTTCGCCGGTTACACGGTTCTGCGCCAGGTATTTTCCTTCCAGCTGTTTGACCGCGGCATAGGAAAAGTTCATATCGCGCCAGTGGTCGATAAAGTCGTCCATCTGGCGGAATTCGTCTTCGGTATAATCTTCCAGCAGGTGGCGGTCATATTTGCCCAGCTCAACCATGTTAACTACGTGGTCGTAAAGCGCAGGCGGTTCAAACTGGCCGTAGGCTTTTTTACGCAGGTGGAAAATGGCCAGGCGCGCGGCCATATACTGGTAATCGGGCGCTTCGCGGGAGATAAGATCCGCTGCGGCTTTGATAATCGTCTCGTGGATATCGGAGGTTTTAATCCCGTCATAAAACTGAATCTGTGAACGTAACTCTACCTGGGAGATAGAAACGTTATTCAGGCCGTCAGCCGCCCAATCCAGCACGCGGTGCAGTTTATCCAGATTGATGCGTTCAGTGCGACCGTCACGTTTTGTAACCAGTAGGTTCTGATTCATGTGGGAATTACCTGTCCTGAATGGAATTATCCCCTGCTTTATACACAGGCTATCGTTTGTGATTAACCCTGTGGATAAATACTATATATAGGGGTATGGCGATTAAGTTATCACAATATGTGAGTATTTTAGTAAGGAATCCGCAGAGAACAAGTATTGATTTTGCGCCCAAATTAGGGTTGGGTCGGGGCGATTTTCGCTAAGTCTATGCCACGTAAGGGCCAGGCAAGGTGTCAATAATTTGCAAAAAAAAATGAAAAATTTATTGCTGCCGATTTCCTGCTCACACAGAACGCAAGCTACATAGTTTCGCTTCATTAACAATAGGAAAACGCGAAAATATCGCCGCGTTTATGAGATGGCGCCGGGCGTGCGGCGGTTTGCCGGCAGGAAGTTAAGTGCAGGTTATGTTTAGCGTTTGCGGTGGGAGGGCAGGGATTGATAATAATGACTAAAAACAAATGCTTGCTAACGTCATGGCGGCCAGGGAGAAGCATAAAGAGATTATTTTTTTGATGTGTCGGGCTGAAATCGTTTGGCCCGGCGTTCGTCAACGGCCCCGATATTGTTTGCGCCGCAAGGCCTGGCGTAAAGCAATGCGCGTTGCCGTTATCGGTTTGGCAACGCGCGCGGTAGGGTGAGAAGGGCGTAGGGGCAGAGAGAAACGCGTCTGACGCAGCGTTCTAAAGCGGCGCCAGCCGCGCGTTTTCAGTAGTGGGGGCGTGCGCCAGGCCTTAAGCATCTTTGGCGATGGGCGGTTGCTCAGCTTCTCTGGCCTGAGTATGCAGCAGGTAGTTGACGTCCACTCCCGGTCCCAGGCTGAAGCGATCGAAAAGCGGGTTGTAGTGTAACCCCGTCATGTGACGCTCCTGCAGCAATGTGGCGTCAACCCAGCCCAGCAATTCTGCCGGTTTAATGAATTTTTTCACATCGTGCGTACCGCGCGGCACTATACGCAGAATATATTCCGCGCCTACAACCGCCATTAGCCAGGATTTGCCGTTGCGGTTGAGGGTGGAAAAGAAAACGTGGCCGCCGGGCTTTACCAGCGCGGCGCAGGCGTTAACGACCGACTGCGGGTTGGGTACATGTTCGAGCATTTCCATGCAGGTCACGACGTCGTAAGCATGGGGGTGCTGAGCGGCATGTTCTTCCACCGTTTGCTGAACGTAATCGACGCGTATGCCGCTTTCCAGGGCGTGTAGCCGGGCCACCTGCAGCGGTTCGGCGCCCATGTCCAGCCCGGTTACCGCTGCGCCTTCGCGCGCCATGCTTTCACTGAGGATGCCGCCGCCGCAGCCGACGTCCAGAACGTTTTTGCCGAACAGGCCGCCTGTGCGATCGCAGATATAGCCCAGCCGTAATGGGTTGATGCGATGCAGAGGCTTAAATTCGCCTTCCTTATCCCACCAGCGTGAGGCGACGGCTTCAAATTTGGCGATTTCATCGCGATCGACGTTCCGGGAGTGGGGCGCGTTTTCAGCATTCATGGCTCTTATGACTCCTTCATTGTGATAACGGCGAGTATATCAGGCCACGCCTGCGAATAAAGCGCCTGCGAGCGTCCTGGCTTGCTTACTTGCCCGTCTGGCTGTGTTATAATTCCAGACTTTGAATCCGGCATACAAACAGAGGGATAGCGGTTACATGAGCGACCTTGCCAGAGAAATTACTCCGGTTAATATTGAGGAAGAGCTAAAAAACTCTTATCTGGACTATGCAATGTCGGTCATTGTCGGCCGTGCATTGCCGGATGTCCGTGACGGCCTTAAGCCGGTTCACCGCCGCGTGCTTTTTGCCATGAATGTATTGGGCAACGACTGGAACAAAGCCTACAAAAAATCAGCCCGCGTCGTGGGTGACGTCATTGGTAAATACCATCCCCACGGCGATTCTGCGGTTTATGACACTATTGTGCGCATGGCGCAGCCGTTTTCGCTGCGCTACACGTTGGTTGACGGGCAAGGCAACTTTGGCTCTATCGACGGCGATTCTGCGGCGGCGATGCGTTATACCGAAATCCGTCTGCATAAAATCGCTCACGAGCTGATGGCCGATCTTGAAAAAGAGACGGTTGATTTCGTTGACAACTACGATGGCACGGAAAAAATTCCGGAAGTGATGCCAACCCGGGTGCCGAACCTGCTGGTTAACGGCTCTTCCGGTATCGCAGTTGGTATGGCGACGAATATTCCTCCGCATAACCTCACGGAAGTGATTAACGGCTGTCTGGCCTATATCGACGATGAGAACATCAGCGTTGAAGGGCTGATGGAGCATATTCCCGGACCCGATTTCCCAACCGCCGCTATCATCAACGGCCGTCGCGGCATTGAAGAGGCCTACCGTACCGGGCGCGGCAAAATCTATATTCGCGCCCGCGCGGAAGTGGAAGTGGATGCTAAAAGCGGCCGTGAAACCATCATCGTGCATGAAATTCCCTACCAGGTGAACAAAGCGCGTCTGATTGAGAAAATCGCCGAGCTGGTAAAAGACAAGCGCGTTGAGGGCATTAGCGCCCTGCGCGACGAGTCCGATAAAGATGGTATGCGCATCGTCATTGAAATTAAACGCGATGCGGTTGGCGAAGTGGTGTTAAACAACCTCTATTCCCAGACCCAACTCCAGGTCTCTTTCGGCATCAATATGGTGGCGCTGCATCATGGCCAGCCGAAAATAATGACCCTTAAAGGCATTCTGGAAGCGTTCGTACGCCACCGCCGTGAAGTGGTGACTCGGCGCACTATTTTTGAGCTGCGCAAAGCGCGCGAGCGCGCCCACATCCTTGAAGGTTTAGCCATTGCGCTGGCGAATATCGATCCGATTATTGGGCTTATCCGCCGCGCGCCGACGCCGGCTGAGGCAAAAGCGGGCCTGATTGCGCAGCAATGGGATCTGGGCAACGTAGCCGCCATGCTGGAACGTGCCGGAGACGACGCCGCTCGCCCTGAATGGCTGGAGCCGGAGTTTGGCATCCATGACGGGAAATATCGTCTGACGGAACAGCAGGCTCAGGCTATCCTCGATCTGCGTTTGCAAAAGCTGACCGGTCTGGAGCATGAAAAGCTGCTTGACGAATACAAGCTGCTGCTGGAGCAGATAGCCGAACTGCTGCATATCCTCGGTAGCGCCGATCGTTTGATGGAGGTTATCCGCGAAGAGCTGGAGTTGATTCGCGAACAGTTTGGCGACCAGCGCCGCACGGAAATTACCGCCAACAGCGCCGATATCAATATTGAAGATTTGATTAGCCAGGAAGACGTCGTGGTCACGCTGTCTCACCAGGGCTACGTGAAGTATCAGCCGCTGTCTGACTACGAGGCGCAGCGCCGCGGGGGTAAAGGTAAATCCGCCGCGCGTATTAAAGAAGAAGACTTTATTGACCGCCTGCTGGTGGCAAACACCCACGACACGATTCTGTGCTTCTCCAGCCGCGGGCGTTTGTACTGGATGAAAGTTTATCAGTTGCCTGAGGCCAGCCGCGGCGCGCGTGGCCGCCCGATAGTCAACCTGCTGCCGCTGGAAGCCAATGAACGCATTACCGCTATCCTGCCGGTGCGCGAGTATGCCGAGGGCGTGAACGTATTTATGGCGACCGCCAGCGGAACGGTAAAGAAAACGGCGCTTACCGAATTCAGCCGCCCGCGCAGCGCCGGGATCATTGCCGTTAACCTTAACGAAGGCGATGAGCTAATTGGCGTTGACCTGACCGACGGCAATGATGACGTCATGCTGTTTTCCGCGTTGGGTAAGGTGGTGCGTTTTAAAGAAGATGCCGTGCGCGCAATGGGCCGTACCGCCACAGGGGTACGCGGTATCAGGATGGCCGAAGGCGATAGCGTGGTCTCGCTTATTATTCCGCACGGCGACGGCGCCATCCTTACCGTCACGCAGAATGGCTATGGCAAGCGTACCGCCGCAGGCGAATACCCCACTAAATCGCGCGCGACCCAGGGCGTTATCTCCATTAAGGTTACCGAGCGCAACGGCAGCGTTGTGGGCGCGGTACAGGTAGACGACTGCGATCAGATAATGATGATTACCGATGCCGGTACGCTGGTGCGTACCCGCGTGTCTGAAGTAAGCATCGTGGGCCGTAATACACAGGGCGTTATTCTGATCCGCACTGCGGAAGACGAAAATGTGGTAGGGCTGCAGCGCGTGGCGGAGCCGGTTGATGATGAAGAGCTGGACAGCATCGACGGCAGCGTAGCGGAAGGCGAAGATGAAATTGCGCCGGAAGCGGACATGGATGACGACGCGCAAACCGACGACGCATAAAAGCAGGCCGGGGAAACCCGGCTTCAGATTGTTGACAAAGAAGGAAAAAACGGGGTTTTACCGTCTTTGTGATAAGCAGGCGAAAATCAATGCATTGATTTTCCATATTTTTATTGTGTTTCATCCATCCTGTCTGCGCCAGGATGGGGTTTGTCAGCAGTCTCGGCTTTTTTACTTTGCGCCTTAGCCGCATCGCGTTTTTTTGTAAACCCAGGCGGGAAAGTAAAGGTTAACAACAGATGTGCGCCTGAGGCTGGCTGTGCGGCGCGGCGTCTCGCTTTAGAAATAAGAACGCGAGGCTATTGCCATACGCGCAGCCAGCCTGCTTTTCGTTGCGGGATCCGCCGATTACCGCTACCTTATGGGATTCTTTTTTCACCGCAGAACACAGGACGCGGAGCTGCTTTGAAATATTTTGTCTCCTTTCGCACCACGCTGAAAGTTTCACGCTATTTTTTCCGCGCGCTGGCTTTGCTGCTGTGGTTTGTGTTTGCGCTGTTTTCCGTATTTTATATTGTGAATGTTCTGCATGAGAAAGAATCAGAAATTCACCAGGAGTTTTCGCTCAGCTACGATCAGGCCCAGCGCTATATTCAGCGTACGTCGGATGTTATAAAAGAGCTGAAATACATAGCCGAAAACCGCCCCGGCGCCGACAGCGCGCTGTTTCACAGCGCCGCCGCCAGCGACGATAAAATAGAACCGCCCACTTTTGTCCCGTTGTTTTCCGATGCCGACTGTTCAGCGCTGGGCAATTCCTGGCGCGGTCAACTGAATTCTCTATCGTGGTTCCTGCGATACTGGCGAGAAAATTTCTCCGTTGCTTACGATCTTAATCGTGTTTTCCTGGTCGATGGCGACAACCAGTGTATGGCCGATTTTGGGCTGCGCAGCGTGCCGCTGGAGCAGGAAAATACGCTTAAGAACCTGCATGAACGTATCATGAAATATCGCAGCGTGCCGCAAAACGAGCGCGCCAGCAGTCTGTTCTGGATGAATCAGGGGCCGCGGCCTGGTATCGGCTATTTCTATACGCTCACGCCCGTCTATATAGCAAATCGCCTGCAGGCGATGCTTGGTATTGAGCAAACGGTGCGTATGGAAAATTTCTTTACGCCCGGCAGCCTGCCGGTCGGCGTCACTATCCTTGATGAGAACGCTCATCCGTTAATTTCCCTTACCGGCGGCGACATGATAAGACCCGATCCGCGTTGGGCGCAGGAGCGCGCGTGGTTTGGCTATACGCAGGGGTTCAAATCTCTGGTGCTTAAGAAGAATTTACCGCCATCTTCGTTGAGCGTGATTTATTCGGTGCCGGTGGATTTAGTGCTGGGGCGCATTCGCATGTTGATCCTCAATGCGGTGCTGCTTAATGTGCTGGCGGGAATCGTGCTGTTTACCCTGGCGCGCATGTATGAGCGGCGTATGTTTATTCCGGCGGAGAATGATGCCCAGCGTCTGGAAGAGCACGATCAGTTTAACCGGAAAATTGTGGCCTCCGCGCCGGTCGGGATTTGTATCCTGCGTACGCAGGACGGTACTAATATTCTCAGCAACGAGCTGGCCCATAATTACCTTAATATGCTGACGCAGGAAGACAGGCAGCGTCTGACGCAGATTATTTGCGGCCAGCAGGTTAATTTTGTCGATGTCCTGACCAGTAATAATACCAATTTGCAAATTAGCTTCGTTCACTCGCGCTATCGCAACGAAAATGTAGCGATTTGCGTGCTGGTGGATGTAAGCGCGCGCGTCAGGATGGAAGAATCGCTCCAGGAGATGGCGCAGGCCGCAGAGCAGGCAAGCCAGTCAAAATCGATGTTCCTCGCCACCGTCAGCCATGAGCTGCGCACGCCGTTATACGGCATCATTGGCAACCTCGATCTGTTGCAAACGCGCAAACTGCCCAAAGGCGTCGATCGTCTGGTTACGGCGATGAATAACTCCTCCAGCCTGCTGCTGAAGATAATCAGCGATATTCTCGATTTCTCCAAAATAGAGTCAGAACAGCTAAAAATTGAACCACGCGAATTCTCTGTGCGTGAGGTTATGAATCATATCACCAGCAATTATTTGCCGCTGGTGGTGCGAAAACAACTTGGTTTGTACTGCTTTATCGACCCGCAAGTGCCGCTCACGCTACAGGGAGACCCGATGCGTTTGCAGCAGGTTATTTCCAATCTGCTCAGCAATGCAATTAAGTTTACCGACGTGGGCTGTATTATTCTGAACGTTACGGTCGATGACTGCTACCTGCGCATTTGCGTTCGTGATACTGGCGTGGGTATTCCGGCGAAAGAAGTCCTGCGGCTGTTCGATCCGTTTTTCCAGGCAGGCACGGGCGTGCAGCGCAATTTCCAGGGAACCGGGTTGGGGCTGGCGATTTGTGAAAAACTCATCGGCATGATGGACGGTGATATCGACGTTGAGACGGAGCCGGGCATGGGGAGTCAGTTTACTATCCGTATTCCGCTGTATTCCGCCAGGTTTTCTGCGTCGCAGTATGTCGAGGAGTTAGCGAACAAGCGCTGTTGGCTGGCCGTGCGCAACGCGTCGCTGTGCCGCTATCTGGAAACGCTGCTTGAGTGTAGCGGCATACGAACCCGGCGCTATGAGGGCGATACGGTGGATGCGGACGACATCCTCATCACAGATGAGCAATCCACGGCAGATTGGGCGGGGCGCGCGGTGATTATGTTCTGCCGCCGGCATATCGGTATACCGCTTGAGCCGACGCCAGGCCGCTGGTTACACAGCGTGGCCTCGCCGCATGAGATTATTGCGCTGCTGGGGCGTATTTATCGCGTTGACGTGGATTTGCCTGGCAGTGTGGGAACCTTGCCCGCGCCTGAGGCGGTGTGTGAACAAAAAGACGATATTATGGTGCTTATTGTTGACGATCATCCCATTAACCGCCGTCTGCTTGCCGATCAGCTTTCAACGCTGGGTTATTTGTGCAAAACCGCTAACGACGGTATCGATGCGCTGAATGTATTAAGCAAAAATGCAATTGATATTGTATTGAGCGATGTCAATATGCCCAATATGGACGGCTATCGCCTGACGCAGCGCATCCGTGAGCTGGGCATGACGCTACCGGTTATCGGCGTGACGGCCAATGCGCTGGCGGAAGAAAAACAGCGCTGCATTGAATCGGGGATGGATAGCTGTCTTTCCAAGCCAGTGACGCT
Organism: Tenebrionibacter intestinalis; assembly: GCF_016632365.1. Taxonomy (GTDB): domain Bacteria; phylum Pseudomonadota; class Gammaproteobacteria; order Enterobacterales; family Enterobacteriaceae; genus Tenebrionibacter; species Tenebrionibacter intestinalis. Next base: position 63,612 of record NZ_JAEPBH010000003.1, read on the forward strand.
GGACATTATTGCCCAAACGCTAACGTACTACGCTGAAAAAGTACGAAATACGCGTGATTCGCCAGACAACCGATAATGATGTTATCCGCAGCAGGCGGTAGAGGGCTAAACGTGGGTACAGGGCTTCGCGGTTAATCCGCCGATGTGAAGCAGAAGGACGCTAATCGGTTTCATCAGGCGCATCGGCAGCGCTGATGCCGCCTTGTCGGCCATAAAACCGCGCTTTACCGTTACCGGCGCATCCCGGGCCGGACAGGCAATAAAAAGCCGTCAGGCTTTCCTGGCATAAGCTGCACAAAAGGCGCACACATCGGTTTGCCCGCAAGCAGGCGGGATTGGCGGCCAGCGTCGGGGCTTGCTTCGCGCATATCCGACGGCAGGCGGCCCTTTAATACAAGGCGGACGGCTGCTTCAGGCCCGCCGCTCGCCTTGATAAGGCAAGTCTGCTTACACTGTAAGCGCGCGAGAACCGTTAATCTTTGTCCGCTGGCGTCAGGCTAACGGAGGAGAGGTAATTCAGCAGGGCGATATCGTTATCCACGCCCAGTTTCATCATCGCCGATTTTTTCTGGCTACTGATAGTCTTAATACTGCGATTCAGCTTACGGGCGATTTCCGTGACCAAAAAACCTTCTGCAAACAGGCGAAGCACCTCGCTCTCTTTTGGCGACAGGCGCTTGTCGCCATAACCGCCGGCGCTGATTTTTTCCAGCAGGCGGGAAACGCTTTCGGGGGTGAATTTTTTGCCTTTTTGCAGCGCCGCCAGCGCCTTCGGCAGATCGGTTGGCGCCCCTTGTTTGAGCACAATGCCTTCAATGTCAAGATCCAGTACGGCGCTTAAAATAGCCGGGTTATTGTTCATTGTCAGAACAATTATCGCCAGATTTGGGAAATGACGCTTGATGTATTTAATGAGCGTAATTCCGTCACCATACTTATCGCCAGGCATGGAGAGATCGGTGATAAGCACATGCGCGTCAAGCTTTGGTAAGTTATTGATTAAAGCTGTGGAATCCTCATACTCACCAACAACGTTTACCCACTCGATTTGCTCCAGGGACTTGCGGATGCCGAACAGTACGATGGGATGATCGTCGGCAATAATTACGTTCATGTTGTTCATTTTTTGGCTACCTTGCTACAGCAGTTTCTGGACGTAATCGTCGATCCTGCTGATATATTTTTCTACAAACGAGGCATCTTTCTCACGGATATGATGCTCCAGTGTTTCACATAGCTGCTTGCCGGGTATCAGGTTTAGCATGGCAAATACCCCCTTGAGGCGATGAGCCGTCTGCGCCAGCGAAGCAAAGTCGTTGGTTGCGGATTCAGTATACAGTTTCTCAACATCAACCGGTACTGTATCAACGAAGAGCGCATAATAACCGCTGGCATGAAGCTGCACGCTTTCACCGTTTGCAGGCGGAGCTTCGGCCACGGTTTCCTGGGCTAGTTGCTCCTCAATGAGTTGTAGCACTGCCTCCTGCATTGCATAACTGATATTAAAGTTAACCCGATATTGTCCCGGGCCAAGTTTACGCACGCCTTGCTCATCATCGCTTAAAAGCAGCCCTGAAGCAGTAAGATTTGACGGATTATCTGTCAAAAATAGATCAAATGCTTGACTCATTGCTCGTTCATCGGGCGTGATGCAGCTTGCGCCCCAGTTTTCAAGCTGGCGCGTGACTATTTGACGCACTTCGCTTGATGTAATGTCCACCATTGCCACGACATCTTCCAATAGCCTTTCGTGCGAATCAGGTTCTTCAATGTGCGTATCCTGCGCGACTGGCATCCTGATATGCAGGCTGTAACGCGTTCCCAGCTCCTGGTGAGACTTAATATTCAGGTGTCCGCCCATCCGGCGCGCCAGCCTGTCGCATAGCCAGAACGTCAGCCCGTTGGCGCGCCCGCTGTCGTCCTGGCTGGTGGCATTAAGAAACGGGAAATGCACATTATCAATTTCGCTGCTGCTGATGCCGTTTCCGGTATCTATTACGCGTAGCAGCAGACGATCGGCGGCGCCTTCTTCTGCGCTGATATCGAGCGTGATTTTGCCAATCTGGGTGCTGATGACCGAATACTGGATAATCATCAGCACGATGCGATACAGCGCTTCCCGGTCGCCGTAGCGCTCGTCGTCGGGCGCCAGACCGTTATTAATAAGCAGTTGTAGCCCCTTACGCCGGGTAACCGGCAGAACGTCTGTCGCCACATCGTCAATCAGCGACTGTAGAGCGAAACGCTCGCTGTGACTTTTCCATGTGTCTGATTCCAGCGCGTTCAGTAATTGAATTTCCTCTACCAGACGCACAATATTCTGCGCTTCATTAATTAACGCGTGATGGGTATCGTCGCTATGTATACTAATGCGCTCTACCAGACGCTGTACCGGCTCTTTAAGCGCGGCGCCGATATGCTGCATGAATGCGGCCCGGCCCTGCTGATTTTTTTCATAGAGCTTTTGCGCCTGGCGCAGCTTCTTATTGACCAAAATTTCACGATCCTGATCGCGAATAACAAAAATTTGCGCGCGCGGTAATATCTGGCTGCTGAACTGACGAATTTCATAAACTTCGTTATCCACCGTTGCCTGAATTACGCCCTGATGCTGCTCGGCCATTGAGGCGATATTCTGCAAATTAAGATGCGGCAAAAGATGATCGGCGATAGGGTTGCTGATGAGCGTGCGCTGTGATGACGGGTCGTGAACCAACAGGCCAAGAGGCAGCAGCGAAACGATTTCTTCATTCAGGGCGCGCAGCTTTTGTAGCTCTTTGCTGGCGGGATTGGGTTCCGCTGCGCGCGGCGCGCCGGCGTGGCGGAAAGTGGAATAGCCAAACAGCGCTAACGCCAGCAGGCCAATATTCAGCAGCAGCGGCAGGAGAATATTTTGTAGCGTATCGGCAGTCATTGCGCCGAAAGGCACCTGCCATACCAACTGCAGGGGCGTGCTGCCCACGGGGGCGCGGATTTCAATACGCGTGCCGTTAAAAAACACATGTACACGCTCCTGCGGCGTGCCGTCCGCGCCTGTAGCGCTCTGGGGCATATCTTCGCTTTGCAGGCGGAAACTTTCCAGCGCCATATCATGTGGAACGAGGTCGTTAATGGGCATATCGAAGGCGACCACGGTCGCCAGATGACCTGGCTGGTTAAAGGTGGTACGCAGGGTAAAGTAATAACCGTTTTGCCAGCTCAGTCGGCGTAGCGGCGAAAAACTCTCCCGTTCATCCAGCGCATTGGCCTGTTGCAACATTTCTGCCCGACGCGCGTCCACGATGTTTGCGACGCTGGATTCTTTAAAACCGGCGGATAAATCCTTAAGCGGCAACGTTGAAACCAGGATTGTGCTGTTATCCTGGCCGTTAAGGTAATACAACGACCAGGGGATATTTTCCGCGCCCCAGAGCGTATCCAGATAGGAAGAGATGCGTTGGGTCATTTCCAGCGTTGCGCTATCGTGAGAGCCAAAAATCAGGGCTTCGGTTTTGCGGCGCGGCTTTTCCAGATAATAGACATCCTGGCGCAGGCGGGTTTCCTGAAGATCGCTGCTGGCGCCCATTCCCGGCGACGCCGTGGCGGCGATATTGTCATAAATTTGCCAGGTCGCATAGCGATAGGTGTCCACACGTTTGTGCAATGCCTGTGTGATATCGGCTATCTGATAACTCTTAACTTTAAGCCAGGCGTTAATGCCGCTTTGCACCATGACGCCCATCGTCACCAGCAAAACAACTATTAACAGTAAAAAAAAGCGAGTGATGCTGCCTGGCATCAACGAAAATTTGTTGGGGTTTGGGCTCATAGCGCTGACTAACTCGTTCCTGTATAACCCGGTGATCCTGAGCGTTTGCCAAAAAACGTGGGTCACAATGTGTGCAATGAAGTGGCAAGCATACCGGGAAATGCGGGTGACGTCATTGCAACTCTTACATGACATCGCAATTGATAATGCGCGTAAATATTGTGGATACACGCTCCATTGCGGAATATAGCCTGAACGGGCGATGATAAAATAAAGCAAAAATAGCTTACTGTTTCTCCGGGAAATAACTCAGCGAAGCGAGTATAGACGAAAAAAAACGCTTTGCTGAAAAAAATACCTGGATAAATCTGAAGAATAAAGTTGTGTGATTTCTGTTGTATATAACGTTCAAAAGATAGTCTGGCAGGTAATAAGGAAATAAAAAAACCGGATGCAAGCATCCGGTTGAAATAAAAGGGAATGTTCATTCAAGTTAAAATGAAGGTAATGAATGAAATTAATGATGATAGCAGAGGGATTTTATATACACATGTGAGATGTGTTTTGGCAATGCGTGCTTATCTGCATTGCGGCGTACTTTACATAACGCATCAGGCAATTATTCATCTTGACAATTTATGCGCTTATTTTTACCGTTGTGAGCAATAAAAAGTTCCCTGCATTTTACATTCGCTTACATGTAAATTGCAGACTGAAACTTCTTAAAAGTTTTAGTATCTCTATCGCGCTGAGAATAGTTGTTTTACACAAGGGCCGCCACCTGATTTAAGGGGTTAATCAGACGCAGTGGCAAAAGTGGCATTAAAAAGGCATATAATACGAGGGTTAATACATGAAAGTTAAAGTTCTGTCCCTGTTGGTACCTGCGCTTTTGGTTGCCGGCAGTGTACATGCGGCCGAAATCTATAATAAAGACGGTAATAAACTGGATTTGTATGGCAAAGTGGATGCTGAGCACTATTTTTCCGATGACAACGGTTCTGACGGCGATCGGACCTATATGCGTATCGGTTTTAAAGGCGAAACTCAGGTTAACGATCAAATGACCGGCTACGGCCAGTGGGAATACCAGGTTAATGCGAACACGGATGAAAGCGTTAATAACGCCTGGACGCGCGTCGCTTTCGCGGGGCTGAAAGTTGCCGACACCGGTTCGCTGGATTATGGCCGTAACTATGGCGTCCTCTACGATGTCGCCTCATGGACGGACGTACTGCCAGAGTTTGGCGGCGATACTTACGGCGCCGATAACTTTCTTTTCAGCCGCGGCAATGGGGTGTTGACTTACCGTAACACCGATTTCTTCGGCCTGGTAGACGGACTGAATGTCGCCTTGCAGTACCAGGGAAAAAACGGTAGCGCCAGCGGTGAAGATATTACCGGGCGTAGCGTTCTCAAGCAGAACGGCGATGGTTACGGCATGTCACTGACCTATGATCTGGGCGAGGGCTTCGGCATCGGCGGCGCCATCGCCTCCTCAAAACGTACCTGGGATCAAAATAATACGCTGGCTGAGGGGAGAGGCGATCGTGCGACTGCTTACACCGGCGGCCTGAAGTATGATGCCAACAACGTCTACCTGGCGGCGATGTACACCCAGGCCTACAACGCCACACGCTTTGGCGGCTCTCACGATAGCGTCGCTTACGGTTTTGCTAATAAAGCGCAGAATTTTGAAGTGGTTGCACAGTACCAGTTCGACTTTGGCCTGCGTCCTTCTCTGGCTTACGTGCAGTCTAAGGGTAAAAACCTCGGTATCTGGGGCGACCAGGATCTGAAAAAATACGTGGATGTAGGGGCAACTTACTACTTCAACAAAAATTTCTCCACCTTTGTTGACTATCAAATCAACCTGCTGGATGACAACGATTTCACCCGTGCGGCCGGTATCGGTACTGATAACGTCGTTGCGGCAGGGGTTGTCTATCAGTTCTGATTTTCGCCTGCACGCAGCGCAAAAGACGCTTCAGGCCGAAATGCCTGGAGGATAAACCCGAAAAGTCGTTACGTTGGTTTTCGGTTACTCGACCCAAAGAGGGCAAAACTACGTTTTGCTGAGACTGCTGACAAACCCCATCCTGTCGCAGACAGGATGGGTGAATTACAAGTAAAAATAAGGAAAATCAAAGCATTGATTTTCGCCTGCTTACTACAAAGAAGGAAAAACTCCGTTTTTTCCTTCTTTGTCAATAAACTGGGCAAAACTACTTTTTGCGCTCTTTATTCTTTCGGAAAAGGGTTTTGGCCTGACGCCGGTCAGGTAAGCTTAAGCGGCTGTTCCGTTCATTCAGGGCTCGATGCCAGAGGGCTTCATCAACAGTGAACGGACAAAGCGAGCTGCAACGCCCCGTTTTGCAAACGTCTGCGAAAGCGCAAAGGTAACACCGCTTTGCGGTACGCTTACCGCCCGACCATCAGCCTATGGCCGGCCCGACATCCTGCCCCGTTTTGCCTTAGCCTGCCTTGCCTTCGCCTGCGGTTCGCCAGCGTTAGCAGGCGTCGGCAACACCACGCTGCAAGCATGGATACGTTAAAAGCGAACAGAGTTGCCGGGCAAATAAAAAGTGATGAAGTCTGCTAAGTTCGGGACTCGAAATGACATGGTTTTTCGCATTAACTGGAATGGTTAAACACGCAGACTTAACTGGCCAGCATCAGGGCTGCGGCCATTTTTTACCCATGCGCGCCGGGCGCTTTTTCAGCGCTGTAAGCCAAAACCTGCCGAGCTTCCTGCCGTAGCCCGCCGTTTTGTTGTACCCTTGCCGCGCGATGAATTTGAGGAACGCTTATGGAATTACTACGACTACGCTACGGTCTGCTGGCGGCGGTATTGCTGTTGTCAGCCTGCGATAGCGCCGCGCCGCAGGCGACAAAGCAGGCGCTGGTACTTGAAGGCAAAACAATGGGGACGTACTGGCGCGTCAGCGTGGCAGGGGTTGACAGCGCGCGGGCGCCGGCGCTTCGCAAAAAAATACAGGCGCAGCTTGATGCCGACGATCGCCTGCTGTCAACCTGGAAGCCTGACTCTGCGCTCTCGCGCTTTAACCAGTCGCGCAGTACCGCGCCCTGGCCGGTGAGTGAAGCTATGAGCGATATTGTGACAACGTCACTTAGAATTGGGCGGAAGACCGATTCGGCGATGGATATCACCATTGGCCCGCTGGTCAACCTGTGGGGGTTTGGCCCGGAAAAACAGCCGATAAATACGCCCGATCAGGCTCAGGTAGAAGCGGCGCGCGCGCTTACGGGGTTGGAGCACCTGCGTGTGATTAACAGCGCGGGCCAGCAGTGGTTGCAAAAGGATTTACCGGCGCTTTATGTCGATCTTTCTACCGTAGGAGAGGGATTTGCCGCCGATCGCCTGGCGCGGCTGATGGAGCGGGAAGGCATCAGCCGTTACCTGGTATCAGTCGGGGGCGCGGTGACCACGCGCGGCCTGAATGCCGAGGGCAGGGCCTGGCGCGTGGCCATTCAGAAGCCCACCGATCGCGAAAATGCCGCTCAGGCGATTGTTGATCTCAGCGGCCACGGTATCAGCACTTCCGGTAGCTATCGCAACTATTATGAACTGAACGGCCAGCGTATCTCACATGTGATAGATCCTACAACGGGGCGCCCGATACAGCACAGGCTGGTATCAGCGACGGTCATTGCGCCCACAGCGCTTGAAGCCGACGGCTGGGATACGGGTTTAATGGTGCTGGGTGTTGAAAAAGCTAAAAAGGTGGCGCTAAAAGAGGGGCTGGCGGTTTATCTGATCGTAAAAGAAGATAACGGCTTTACAACCTGGATGTCGCCGCAGTTTACATCTTTTCTGCTGAGCGAAAAAAATTAAAAAGCAAGAATGCGGGTTTTTGTAACCGCGTTTGCGCGCACACTGGCGGCGAATCTGAAGAGGAGGCCTGTTATGTCGTATGCTGATAATGATGAACGCCGCTGGCTGGCGGTTGAAAAGCGGGACAGGAGCAGGGACGATGAATTTGTTTATGCCGTGATCACAACCGGCGTTTATTGTCGGCCATCCTGCCGTGCGCGCCGCCCGCTGCGTCAGCATGTTCGTTTTTTTAACGATGCCGGCGCGGCTGAAGATGCGGGTTTTCGTCCCTGTAAGCGCTGCCAGCCGGATAAATCCCACCCTCACGCCGCGCAGCAGGCGAAAATCGTCCAGGCATGCCGCCTGCTGGAGGCCAGCGAAACGCCGCTCACGCTGGAGGCGCTGGCGGATAAGGTGGCAATAAGCCCTGGCTATTTCCATCGCCTGTTTAAAGCGGCCACGGGCCTTACGCCCCGGGCCTGGCAGCAGGCGCGCCGCGCCAGTAAATTGCGCGATGCGCTGAGCGGTGGGCAAAAGGTGACCCGGGCGTTGTACGACGCCGGATATGCATCCGGCAGCGTTTTTTACCAGCAGGCGGATGCGGCGCTGGGCATGACCGCGCGTCAGTTTCGCAACGGCGGAGAAGGCGTGACGGTATATTTTGCCCTCGGCCGCTGCCAGCTTGGCGAATTTTTGGTCGCTGAGAGCGAGCGCGGCGTATGCGCTATTTTGTTGGGCGATGAGCCGCAGGCGCTGGTGGCCGAGCTAACGCAAAGTTTCCCTAAAGCCAGACTGACGCCGGGCGATGCCGCATTTCAACAGCGCGTGGCGCAGGTAGTCGGCTGGCTGGAACGCCCGCAGGGAGAGTTTGCTCTGCCGCTGGATTTGCGCGGTACGGCGTTTCAGCGTGAAGTCTGGCAGGCGCTGCGCGCTATTGCGCCGGGCACAACAGTAAGCTATCAGGAACTGGCGCGCCGCATCGGCAGGCCGCGTGCGTCCCGCGCCGTGGCGGGCGCCTGCGCGGCAAACCTGCTTGCGGTGGTGGTGCCGTGCCACCGCGTGGTTCGTCAGGATGGCGGCCTGTCCGGCTATCGCTGGGGCGTGGCGCGCAAGCGTGCGCTGCTGGCGCGTGAGGCGCAGGAGGAATAACAATGCTCGATTTATTTGCTGATGAGCTTCCCTGGCGGGAAGCGCTGGCGGAGGGGGCAGTGATACTGCGCCGCTTTGCAACCCGGGAAGCCTGCGTGCTGCTTGCGCTTATTGCAGAAGTGGCGAAGCAGGCGCCGTTTCGCCGGATGGCGACGCCGGGGGGGCATACCATGTCGGTTGCCATGACTGGCTGCGGCGAACGCGGGTGGGTGAGCGATGCGCGCGGTTATCGCTACTCCCGGCTCGACCCGCAAAGCGCGTTGCCCTGGCCGCCGATGCCAAAGCCTCTGTTGCAACTGGCGAAGCGTTCGGCTGGCGAAGCGGGATATACCGGGTTCCATCCTGACGCCTGCCTGATTAACCGCTATGAGCCCGGCGCAAAGATGTCGCTGCATCAGGATCGGGATGAAAGCGACCTGCGCGCGCCGATTGTCTCTGTCTCGCTGGGGCTGCCCGCGCGCTTTCTGTTCGGGGGCGCTACGCGTACGGCACCCACGCAGCGCTGCCTGCTGGAGCACGGTGACGTGGTTGTCTGGGGCGGAGCTTCGCGTCTGTTTTATCATGGCGTTCAGCCGCTCAGGCTTGGCAATCACCCGCTAACCGGGGCATACCGTTATAATCTCACTTTCCGTGAAGCTGGTTGAAAAAGAATAAAAATAAGAATTATTCTTGCCCTCGCGAGATGGCTGATTAAACTGCTCGCTTTGTTATGCTGTCCCGGGGGATATTTGTGAAACTTCTGCTTGTTGTCTGGCGCCAGTACCGCTGGCCTTTTCTGATGGTAATGGCGCTCAGCCTTACCAGTGCTGCCCTGGGCATTGGTCTGATTGCGTTTATTAACCAGCGTTTGATAGAGACTGTTGATAAGAGCCTGAGCGTACTGCCGATTTTCCTCGGGCTACTGCTGTTGTTAATGGCGGTTACGCTGGCCTCTCAGTTGGCGCTTACGGTACTCGGTCACCATTTTGTCTACCGCCTGCGCGGTGAATTTATTAAACGTATTCTTGACACACATGTAGAACGCCTGGAACAAGTCGGTAGCGCGTCGCTGCTGGCGGGGCTGACCAGTGACGTTCGTGCCATCACCCTCGCTTTTGTTCGACTGCCTGAGCTGGTGCAGGGGGGGATTTTGACGGCGGCCTGCGCGGCTTATCTTGCCTGGCTGTCGCCGCAGATGCTGGCGGCGACGTCGGCGTGGGTGGCGGTAACGATTTTTGGCGGCTGGCTGCTGGTCTCGCGCGTATACCGGCATATGGCGACGTTACGAGAAACCGAAGACAGGCTGTATCACGACTACCAGACCGTACTGGAAGGGCGTCGTGAACTGACGCTCAACCGCGAACGCGCGGCGGATATATTTCAGAATATTTATATTCCCAACGCCCGGGAATATCGCCGCCACATTATCCGTGCCGATACGTTTCATCTTAGCGCGGTCAACTGGTCTAATATCATGATGCTTGGCGCGATTGGGCTGGTGTTCTGGATGGCGAATAGCCTGGGATGGGCCGACACCCGTGTAGCGGCAACCTATTCTTTAACGCTGCTTTTCCTGCGTACGCCGCTGTTATCGGCTGTGGGCGCGCTGCCTACGCTGCTGAGCGCTGAGGTGGCGTTTAACAAACTTAAGCGCTTTGAGCTTGCACAATATCGTGAAGGCTTTGCGCATCCCCAGGCGTCGCGTGACTGGCAAACGCTTGAGCTGCGTGATGTGCGGTTTAGCTACGGCGACGGCGGCTTCAGCGTTGGTCCGCTGAACCTGACGATAAATCGCGGCGATCTGGTTTTTCTTATTGGTGGTAACGGCAGCGGCAAGTCAACGCTGGCGATGCTGCTGACCGGGCTGTATCAGCCGGTGTCCGGCACGCTGTGTCTTGATGGCCAGCCGGTCGAGGCTAAAGATATAGAGGCCTGGCGCAGCCTGTTTTCGGCGGTGTTTACTGACGTCTGGCTGTTTGACCGCCTGATGGGCGCAGACGGGCAACAGGCCGATCCACGGCTGGTAGCGCAGTGGCTGGCGCGCCTGAAAATGGATAACAAAATAGCGCTGGATAATGGCCGCATTCTGGATCTGAAACTGTCCAAAGGGCAGAAAAAACGCGTGGCATTGCTGCTGGCAATGGCTGAGGAGCGCGATGTGGTGCTGCTGGATGAATGGGCGGCGGATCAGGATCCGCATTTTCGCCGTGAATTTTATCAGGTTCTGCTGCCGCTGATGCAGCAGATGGGGAAAACGATTTTCGCTATTAGTCATGATGACAGCTACTTTGTTCACGCCGATCGCCTGCTTGAAATGCGTGACGGGCAGCTTAGCGAACTGACGGGCGAAGAGCGCGAGCATGCCTCTCGCGACGCAGTCGCGCGCACCGGTACCTGACGGGGGGCGCAGGCACAGCTATCCTGGGGATGTCAGACCGGAGACCTTTGAGCAAGCCTCGTCATGAGGACAGGGTTTGTTTACGGTTGTGGGATCAGTCCAAACACGAGGTAATTTTCATACTACCATTACCAACATTTTTACCAGCAAAAGGGTATGGCTTCGAGTGGTTTTTAGTGAACGAAGGTAAACGTAAAAGAAAGGGTAACATCGAAGCAAATCCGGATATGTAGCGGTAATGGTTTTACCATCGTTTTACCATCAGGATAGTGAAGGCACAAAAAAACCAACCGTAAGTGGTTGGTTTTTTTGATTAAATTTGGTCGGTACGAGAGGATTTGAACCTCCGACCCCTGACACCCCATGACAGTGCGCTACCAGGCTGCGCTACGTACCGAATTGTGGGAGCCAATACTACCGGTTTCACCAGTAATTGCAAGGGGCTTTAGCCTGACTGATTTATAAATAATCAATCAGTTAGCAATAAAGCGTTTTTCATCCGTCAATACCTGCAACAGTAGGCCAAGCTGTGGGCGTTGGTCTTTAATTTCGTTGCCGTTGCGATCCCAGGTTTTGTAATTGCCGTTGTTATCCAGCACCAGCGTCATGTCTGGCGTGGTGATGGACAAGGTATTGCTGTCAGCGCCAATCACCCAATTGTTGCGGCGGCTTGCGGCAAACAGATCTTCTCCCTGAGAATAGTTGCTGACCGGCGTACGTACGCGAAGCAGCCGCTGCATTAGCGTGGCCATCACGTCCAGATGATTGGTAAGCTTATTGATGCGCTGTGCAGGTGTGCCGGGCCAGTGGATTACCAGCGGCACCTGAATGCGCGAGCGATCCCAGCCGAAACTGTTGCGCTGATGGTTGAGCGGTATGCCGTGGCTGGCGGTAATAATAACAACAACCTTATCGAGCTTGCCGCGGTTACGCAGTGTAAGAAGAATACGCTGAATCTGCTTATCCACATCCTGGGCTGCGCGTTCGTAGCGGCGGGAAAAATCGCTTTCCTTACTGCCGCTGTCAATATGCGTGCCGTTCAGGGAGATCCACGAAAACCAGCGGTTATCGTCCGCCGCATATTTATCCAGCCAGTTAATCCACTGTCCGGTCGTTTGAGCGTCGCTTTGCTGATGCGCAGGCGGCAGCGAGAAATCAGACAATAACGCCTGGCGGTAGAGCGGGTTGCTAAAGCCGTCTGAAGCAAACAAACCAAGCTGGTAACCCTGTTGGTTAAGCGCGGTAATCAGTGCAGCCGGCAGCCGGGCGGCGAGCACGCCGTCCATGTAGGTCGGCGAAATGCCGTAGAACAGACCGAATATCCCATTATCGCTACTGTTGCCGGCGCTCATATGCTGCGTGAAGCTGACGTTCTCGTCGGCAAACTGCGTTAGCGCAGGCATAGTTTGCGCCATGCGTGAATAATTCAGGCCATCAACGGTAATCAGCAGCACATTATAATCGTTGCCAGTATCGCCGTAACTGAGCTCGCCTAATGGATACTGTACAGCCAGCGCTTCCGGATTGCCCTGTTCCACCAGCCGACGCTGGTACTCCTGTCCATCCAGCAGGCCGTGTTTTTCAAGGAAACGGCGCGCAGTCATAGGGTAGGAGAGCGGCAGGTTGGCGCGCTGCATGGTAATGGGGCGATAGAAATTGGCATCGGCCCAGATATACATCAGGTGGCTGCTGAAAAAAGCAACAATGAAAAGCGCCACCAGCGGTCGGGCGTAGCAACTGCGGCGGCTCAGGCTGCGCTGCTTTTGCCAGCTCCAGGTGGCGAACAACATTTCGACCAGGAAAATGACCGGCACGCTGATAAACATAAGCTGCCAGTCGCGCGCCATTTCGCTGTGGACGGGGTTAATCACCAGTTCCCAGACGAGGGGATTGAGGTGCAGATGGAAGCGTGTGAACACTTCGCTGTCAATCAGCAGAAGCGTCATTCCGGCGGTAGCGAACGCCGCCGAGAGAAAGCGCATCAGGCGCTGCGACATAACGATAAACGTTAGTGGAAACAGCACCAGCAAATAGGCGGCAAAGACCAGGAAACTAAAATGCCCGATCAGGCTGAACCAGGAATAAATCCGGCCCGCCAGCGTGGCGGGCCAGTCGGCGACTAACAGATATCGGCTGCCCAGTAGCATGGCGACCAGGATATTAAACAGGGCGAACCAGTGCCCCCAGCCGATCATGCGGGAGACTTTTTCGCGGTAGCGCTGACGGTTAGTCACCATATTTCGTAAACATTATTCCTTAGTGCGCTTGCTCATCGTTGACAGAAGCCTGGAGGGCATCGGCGAAAGAACGGGCCAGCAAACTGCGCTGCGCCGCAGAAACATGGGTGTTGATTAAATGGGTGACCATATTACCCAGCACCATCAGCGAGAGATCGGTCGGCGCCTTGTGTTTTTCCAGGACTTCGACCAGCTCTGTCAGCAGGGTTTCAACGCGTTCGTCACTGTAGCGGGATGTTTGCGGCATAAAAATCAATATCACTTTGTGTCATGAAAGGGCGATATCTTACCGTAGCAGACGTTGCTTTTCCGCTTTTTTATCACCTGTTGCGTGCAACGTACAGTGCTACCGATACGTTTAAAGCGTAAAAGTAAGCCGACTGGCCCGTACGGCGGGTTGACGATAGCGCAAAGCCTCATTGGCGATGCTTAGCTGTGGGACTTATGTATAATACCGGCCAGTCTAAAAGGAGAGTTTATCATGAGTCTGGAAATCAACCAGATAGCCTTACATCAGTTAATCAAACGCGATGAACAGACGCTGGAACTGGTACTGCGTGATTCGCTGTTACAGCCTGGCCCGGCGGTTGATGACATGATGGCGGAGCTGCATCGCGTCTACAGCGCCAAAAATAAGGCGTACGGCCTGTTTAGCGACGAGAGCGAACTTGCCGAGGCGCTGCGCCTGTGCCGTAAAGGCGAAGACGATTTTCTTGGCTTCAGCCGGGCGGCTACCGGGCGTCTGCGTGATGAACTGGCGAAGTATCCCTTTGCTGATGGCGGTATTGTGCTGTTCTGCCATTATCGTTATCTGGCGGTAGAGTATCTGTTGGTCGCGGTGCTTAATAATCTCAGCAGCATGCGTGTGAATGAGCAGCTTGATATCAGCGCCACTCACTATCTGGATATCAATCACGCCGATATCGTGGCGCGTATCGATCTGACAGAATGGGAAACGAATCCGCAATCAACCCGCTACCTCACTTTCCTCAAAGGGCGTGTCGGGCGCAAAGTAGCGGATTTTTTTATGGATTTCCTCGGCGCCAGCGAGGGGCTGGATACAAAAGCCCAGAACCGCGGCCTGCTTCAGGCGCTGGATGACTACACCGCCGAAGCGCAGCTTGATAAGCATGAGCGCCAGAATGTGCGCCAGCAGGTCTATAGCTACTGCACCGGGCAACTACAGGCAGGCGAGGAGATTGCGCTTTCTTCATTGTCTGAAGAATTGCCGAGCTTTGGCGAACAGAGTTTTCAGGAATTTACTGCCGTGCAGGGGTATGAACTGGAAGAGCGCTTTCCGGCAGATCGCAGTACGCTGCGCCAGTTAACGAAATACGCGGGTAGCGGCGGCGGTCTGACTATCAATTTTGACGCCATGCTGTTGGGCGAGCGTATTTTCTGGGATCCGGCGACAGATACGCTGACGATTAAAGGCACGCCGCCCAATCTGCGCGATCAGTTGCAGCGCCGCGCGTCCGGCACCAGCCGCTGAAGCTTGTGCAACCGGCTTGTTACAGCCATAAAAAACGCCGCGTTATGCGGCGGTTTTATAACTAAAGTCGCGATTACGCGCGAATAAAGTCGATGTGAGTCACTTTTGGCTTGAACGGGTGACGCTGCACCGCCTGGACTTTCACTTTTTCTTCTTTGCCCGCGACGTTGATTATCAGAACGTCAGAGTAGAAAGCTTCTTCTTTCTGAACGTTGATAACGGCATCGTGGGACAGCTCGATAGCAACCGGCTCAGCGTTGCCGCCGTAGATGATTGCCGGGAACTTGTTAGCTGCGCGCAGGCGGCGGCTCGCACCCTTACCCTGCTCTTTACGGACTTCTGCGTTAAAAGTAAACATTGACTTCTCTCTTAAAAATAGAAGCCTGCTACAGGCGACCCAGCAGCAGGCGAAGATTCTGCTCTGCGGATGCAAAGCGGGCGACATTATAGCCGTAACGGGCGGTTACGGCAACCGCCGTCATGCTTACCGGCGCATAGCGAGCGGTAAAAATAGTCTAAGGCGTATATTTGCCGTTGGCATAATAGCCGTCCGCGCTGGCGTCAGTTGAGTTTATCGCTTGCGCAGAGAAGATCTTTTTGAGAAATATCCCGATCGGCGGCGATAAACAATTCCCGACATTCTCCGTTGGGGGAGAACAGTCTGGCGATCATTATTTGCATTTCCCTTATTTCGCCGTTGGGGTAATGCTCCTGCACGGTGGTTGCTTCGTCAGGCACCGTGCGCACCGTGGCGGGACGCGCGTTAAAAAATACCAGCACTTTTTTCATCGTTATGTCGCCTGAAGATATTGCGCCGGTTTGCCCGGTCATTATTACCTGAAAACGGCGCCGTTTTCAGTTGACCCCCGTGACGGGCTGTTGTGAAAAGAATAACTTTGCTTTATTAAAACCGGGCCGGATGGCCAGCATATTCGACTTGCAAAAAATACATTTTGCGCCGAAAGGATTATTAGCAGATATATCAAAAGCTGACGTTCGGTATTGTGAACCGTGACAGCGGGGACATCTGAAATGTAAATGAAGGCTGGACACGATATTACAGCACAACCACATTGACGGCTGACGGGCCTTTCTGGCCGGCTTCTACCGAATATGTTACCCGCTGGCCTTCAGCAAGCGTGCGAAAAGCATCGCTTTGAATAGCGGAGTAGTGCACAAACACGTCGGTACTGCCATCCTGTGGCGCGATAAAGCCAAACCCTTTGCTTTCGTTAAACCATTTTACGGTGCCGATGATTTTATCAGACATATTTTTTACCTTTTAAATGAAATTGATGAAGCGGCAGTCTGCATTCGCCATTGAATTATTGCGTGATAAAAGAAGCGGTTGCTCAAAAGAGGAGGAGATAGAAGACAAATCCGCCGGAGATGAGGACGACTTAATAACAGACGTGTTAATTAATGTGTTTATCAGACCTGCCCTATCAGTTACGCACAGAAAATTGCTTTAAGCAAGCGAAATGTTTTTTATTCAGATAACAGGCTGAAATTGTCATTCACGCAGGGAAGAAAAAATAAAACGAGCTATTTGTAAAATAACCTTGTACGCTGACCGGAATTATTTAAAAAAGGCATGCTTATGCAGAACAGAAAAAAAACGCAACAGGGGCCGTTCCTGACAGGAATTAGCTGCCCGCAATGTTCCCGGATTTCCGAACATAGCACCATCCGGATTAATAAAAAGAAAACGCTGCTTTGCCCCTTCTGCAACACCTTTATTCCTCCCGTAACGCCTGCAGTAAACCGCCCGAATATGCCGGCCTACAGAAAGCGAAATGCCTGAAAACAAATCAAACATGTTTTGATTGCCCGGAATTGATAAATATGCCTGCGATGCGAGACGAAACGCCCGGCTGTTGCGCGCTGGCGCAGAGCGGCCGGAAACAACCGCGCGACCGCTGCGGGCCTTGACGCGTTGCCAGGCCGTATTAACCGCGTAGTTCATTAGCGCGGCGAAAGCGGCCCTGATAATCGAAAATTTTCTCACGCACCTGCCACCATGCCCCCTTTTTGCGCGCGACCACAAAATCAGGGTGGCGCAGCGCCGGCTGTAGCGCCGCCACGTCGGCAAGCGTTACCCAGCGCAGCGGGACGCCGGGAGCGCGGCTGTGCGGGCGGATAAAAAGTTGCTCAAACGCGGTGCGCTGAGCGGAGGTGCGCGCGCGAAAACGCTCGCTGACGTCGGCGCCGTCCTCGTCATAATAGGTAACCTTAAGCCACGGGCCTTTTTCATCCGCGCCGTGCGTAAGCGTCATACCGCTACAGCGCAGTACCAACGCGTCTTTCAGCTTCAGCGCCGCTTTCAGCATATCGTCAGGATCGACCAGTACCAGGCCGCACTGGCGGCAGCGGCGGGCGGCAATGTCGTTTTCAGCATGGCAGTTTGGGCAGTTTTTAAAGCGAAAGCGGTAGTCGCACTGTTCGCGGCTGCCGTCATCTTCCTCAAACCAGCCCTGGCAGCGGCGCCCATAGTGCTCGATGATAGCGCCCTCGGCAGTGGTTTTACCCCAGAACGTATTAGCGAAACCGCAGGCGGGACAGAAGACCTGAACTGGCGCGTTGTCCCGGCTTTGACGCGGACTGCCCACTTCCGGGGTGTAAATATCGTGCGGGTTGCCGGCGTAGTCCAGGATCAGACAGTTTTCTTTGTCCGGCGCCAGGCGTAATCCGCGGCCAATAATTTGCTGGTACAGACTGACGGATTCGGTCGGGCGCAGGATAGCGATAAGATCCACGTGCGGCGCATCAAAGCCGGTAGTCAGTACAGAGACGTTGACCAGAAAGCGGCAGCGCTGCTGTTTAAACGCCGCGATCAGGGCATCGCGCTCGGGGCCTGGCGTGTCGCCTGTGATCAGGGCCGCCTCGCCGATGGGAAGCAAACCAGTGATTTCGCGCGCGTGCTCAACGGTTGCGG
Organism: Tenebrionibacter intestinalis; assembly: GCF_016632365.1. Classification (GTDB taxonomy): domain Bacteria; phylum Pseudomonadota; class Gammaproteobacteria; order Enterobacterales; family Enterobacteriaceae; genus Tenebrionibacter; species Tenebrionibacter intestinalis. Next base: position 81,385 of record NZ_JAEPBH010000003.1, read on the forward strand.
CAAAAATCATTGCCCCGCGCCGCCTGGCGGCAAACTCGACAATCTGGCTGACGATATGCGGCGTAATACGCTTTTGTCGTTTCAGTTCGCGGTTAAGTTCCGCTTCGCTGAACAGAGCGTTTTCCCGCGCCTGCAGGCGGCTGAAGTCATACTGTACCACAGGCATATCAAGACGTTCCGGCGGCGTTAGCCAGCGATTCTTAATCATATAGCGCAGCGGCAGTTCATAAATGCAGTCGCGAAACAGCGCGCTGTCGTCGCCGCGTACCATTCCGTGGTAGTGATACTGGTAAATCCAGCCCTTACCAAGGCGCCAGGGCGTGGCGGTTAGCCCCAGCAGCCGCAGGGCCGGGTTATTGTTTTTTAAACAGGCGAGAATTTGCTGGTACTGGCTATCTTTGTCATCGCTGATGCGGTGACATTCGTCGATAATCACCAGCGAAAAGGCGCCGCTGAAGTGCTCCGGGTTACGCGCCACCGACTGCACGCTGCCAAACACTACTTTACCGTGGCGCTCTTTGCGCTGGAGTCCGGCAGCGTAGATATCCGCTTCAAGGCCCAGCGCGCAATATTTTGCGTGATTTTGCGCCACCAGCTCTTTGACGTGCGCCAATACCAGCACGCGCCCACGCGCAAGCCGCGCCAGTTCAGCGATCACAATACTTTTACCGGCCCCGGTGGGCAGTACGATAACGGCGGGATCGTGACGCTTGCGGAAGTAGCTTAGCGTGGCTTCAACCGCTTCTTTCTGATAGGGACGCAGGCTAAACGGCATGGCAGGTGACGGGCGAGAGATACATGGCGCTATTATGGCATGAATTAAAAGCTTTTTCCCCTCACGCCAGGCCGCTATACTTAGCGCGGCTCCTCCCATTATTTATCTCGATCCCGGTCGAAACTTCAGTACAGACAGGCATAATACTTCATGCGACTTGATAAATTTATCGCCCGGCAGCTTGGCATTAGTCGTGCCATTGCAGGTCGGGAAATCCGCGCCCGCCGGATTACGGTTGATGGCGAAATCGTGCGCGACAGCGCGTTTAAACTGCGACCTGAACACGAGGTGGCGTTTGACGGCAACGCGCTGGCGCAGCAGGACGGCCCGCGCTATTTCATGCTCAACAAGCCGCAGGGGTATGTGTGTTCAACCGACGATCCGGATAACCCCACTATCCTTTATTTTATTGATGAACCCGTCGCGCATGAGCTTCATGCCGCAGGTCGGTTGGATATGGATACGACCGGGCTGGTGTTGCTGACCGATGATGGCCAGTGGTCTCACCGCATCACTTCGCCGCGCCATCGCTGTGAAAAAACCTATCGCGTCGGGCTGGCGTTGCCGGTGGCGAGCGATACGGCAGAACAGTTTGCGCGGGGTATCCAGCTAAACAATGAAAAAGCGCGGACGCTACCGGCGCGCCTGGAGGTGTTAACGCCCACAGACGTACGCCTGACCATCAGCGAAGGGCGTTACCACCAGGTCAAACGCATGTTTGCCGCTATAGGCAATCATGTGGTAACGCTGCATCGCGAGCGCATTGGGGCGATTGTACTCAATGCCGACCTTGGCCCCGGTGAATACCGGCCCCTCACTGAGGAAGAAATCGCAAGCGTTGGCGCTGTGCTACGTTAATCCGGGAGGTTTTGTGACAAACAGACGCCATTCCCCGCTGGGGGTCGTCTTTATTCTTGGCTTGCTGGCAATGCTGATGCCGCTGTCTATCGATATGTACTTGCCCGCGCTGCCGGTGATTGCCCGCGACTTCGCCGTAGAGGCGGGTAGCGCGCAGATGACGCTTAGCGCCTACATTTTCGGCTTTGCCATCGGGCAGTTATTTTATGGTCCGCTGGCGGACAGCCTTGGGCGTAAGTCGGTGATACTCGGCGGCACGCTGGTGTTTATGCTGGCGGCAGTGGCCTGCGCGCTGTCGCAAACTATTGGTATGCTGATTGTGATGCGCCTGCTGCACGGCCTGGCGGCGGCGGCGGCCAGCGTCGTTATCAACGCTCTGATGCGCGATCTGTACGCTAAAGAGGAGTTCTCGCGCATGATGTCTTACATGATGCTGATTACTATTCTCGCGCCGCTGATAGCGCCTGTTGTCGGCGGGGCGGTGATGACATGGTTTAGCTGGCATGTCATTTTCTGGATACTGGCCGCAGCCGCGCTATTAGCCTCGCTGATGATTACCTTTCTGATTCAGGAAACGTTGCCGGTAGAAAAGCGCCAGCCGCTGCATCTTGTAACGACGCTCAGGAATTTCGCCACGCTGTTTCGTCACACGCGCGTACTGAGCTATATGTTGGCAAGCGGCTTTAGTTTTGCGGGCATGTTTTCGTTTCTGAGCGCCGGGCCGTTTGTGTATATCGAACTTAACCACGTTCCGGCTCAGCACTTTGGCTATTACTTTGCGCTGAATATCGTCTTTTTGTTCATAATGACAATGATAAACGGCCGCTTTGTGCGTCGGGTGGGGCCGCTGGCAATGTTCCGTACCGGGCTTATTTTGCAGTTTCTGACAGGGCTGTGGCTGGTTGTCGCTACCGCGCTTGGACTGGGGTTCTGGTCGCTGGTGCTGGGGGTGGCGGTGTTTATTGGCTGTGTATCAATGGTGGCCTCCAACGCGATGGCGGTCATCCTTGATGCGTTTCCCCATATGGCCGGTACCGCTTCGTCGCTGGCGGGCACGCTACGCTTTGGCACTGGCGCGATTTGCGCAACCTTACTGTCGATGATAACGCTGAATACAGCCTGGCCGATGGTGATAGCCATTGCGCTTTGCGCCACCTGTTCTTTGTTTTTTTGCCTCTACGCCAGCCGCCCGCGCCGTGCGCGCTGAAAATAATACGCTTTACTGATAACCTCCTGACGCCTGGTCTTCATAGCGGCCTGTATATTCAGGCCGGAAGATTGATTCGGCTGGCGCGGCGCAAACGCGTAAGGATAAGTAAAGCAGGGGGCTTTATAACGTTAAGAAGGATTGCGTCAGACATTGAACGTTATGGAAGCGGCGGCTTTGCGGGTAATGAATACCCTGTCAGCTCATCCCTGCGCTTCGTACGGCAAACGCGTTTTTTCTGATTCTCCATAAGAGAATGCTCCTCTTTATGTGCGATGATTCCTGGGTTATGCGGCATGTAACTCTCTTTTCGGAACGCGCCTGCGCTTAAATGTTTTTAATTTGTAAATGCATGGATAATAAAAATGGCGGTTACATGTTGAAAAAAGTTGAGTTGGATCTCATAAAGAGGTAATTTCTCGCCCGGTAGCCTAAGCAATCGGGCTTTTTATTCGAAAATTAAACAAAATAGCGTCAGGGAACAGGTACAGAAGGTTATCGGCCGTCTATTTCAATAAAAATATAATACTGACCTGACGTTAAAGGACTATTTGCTTTGGACATGCCCGGGGAAAAAATTTTGAACACACTACCGCTTTCGGTTGTACACCGGTTGCCGCAGGGCTACCGCCGCACAGCAAAACAATCAGGCTTTCATGTTGAACCGATTCCGCCGGGCGTCCGGTGTGAAGAAAATTGCCTTGTTGGGCTAAAGCTGCTTAGCCCCGCAGGTGAAGGGGCCTGGACAATTATTCGCAGACTGAGCCAGGCCCTCAGCGACATCGATGTGGAAAGCGCCGTGCTGGAGTGTGACGGCGGGCCGTGTCTGTTTGTCTGCTGTCGTGACGAATGCACCGCCACCTGCCATCTGAAAAATTTCGGTGTCGCCATCGCGGAAACCTTCTCTCTTACTCGCCCGTTTTAAAGGGGTTACGTCAGCGCAAGTCGCTGACGGGTATAGATGGAAGCCGGGCGTTCAAACACCTGGCGGCACTCTCCCTGCTCAATAACTTCGCCCCGGCGCAGTACTTTTGCCTGGCGGCGCTGCGAACGCACTCCCTGTAAATCATGGCTAATGAACACACAGGCCAGACGGTGTCTGGCCTGAGACTGCTGACAAACCCCATCCTGTCGCAGACGGGATGGATGAAATTCAATAAAAAATAAGGAAAATCAATGCATTGATTTTCGCCTGCTTACCACAAAGAAGGAAAAACCCCGTTTTTACCTTCTTTGTCAACAAACTGAGGCCAGACGGTGTCTGGCCTGAAGCGTTTTTAACAGACTCAGGATCTGCGCCTGTACCGGGCGGTCAGGCGAAGAGGGGAGCATCCCGTATAAGCACTCCGCGGTGGCAGAAAGCGCGCTCTGGCTTTGTCGGCTGCTCGCGGCAGCGCCGGGTTAGGCGTAAAGCAGGCGTCATAAAGTAGCACTGCCAGGCGATGAAATAAATGCCGCCTGTGCGTTGCCGCTTTCCCGGCGGCGCAGTTGCATCAGCGTCAGCGGGCGGCTAAACCAGTAACCCTGAAGGTAGTTAACGCCGCGATCGATAAGCCATTTGGCCTGCTCGGCATTTTCCACGCCTTCGGCCACTGTGGTCATATTGAGGCGTTCGGCCAGCATCAATACCGCGTCGAGTACCGGCGCGGTGACGGTATCCTGACCAATAGCGTTAACGAATCCTCTGTCAATTTTCAGATAGTCGAACTGGAAACGCTCAAGGTAGATAAGCGCGCTGTGGCCGGTGCCAAAGTCATCGATAGCAATTTCAAATCCCTGCCGGTGTAGCCAGTCAAACAGCGCCGGGGCTTCTTCGCCTTTGAGCATATCGCGCTCGGTGATTTCCAACACTATCTGAAAATGACCTTTCGGCAGCGAGGCGCTAAAGCGAAGAATATCATCTTTAAATGCTGGCGAGTGCAGGTGTCCCGGCGCAAGGTTTATGCCAAGACGCGTGCCTTCAGGCAATAGTGTACAAAGCGTTGGAGCGTCGGCGGCGATAAGTTCAAACAGATGTCGGGTCAGCGGGGCTATCAGGTTTTGCGCTTCCGCGAAGCTAATAAAAGCGTCGGGCGGGATTGTCCCGGCGCTGGGGTGCTGCCAGCGCAGCAGAACCTCCACCCCGGCGGTTTTCAGACTTTTTGCCTCAACGATCGGCTGGTAGACGGGATAAAACTGGCCGCGGTTAATGCCGGTAAGAATCTCTTTTCCGCTACGCTGGCGCAAAGAAAACACCCCGCCGCACGTCAGCCCGAATGCAAGGCCGCAGCCGAGACCCACCAGCGCGGCAAGCGCAATTTCTTCCCATGTCCAGCCGCTGACAAACAGCCAGACGGAGACGGGATAACCGGGAAGCGTAATTTTGCGCGTTGGCGTCATTTTCAGCGACTTTACCGGTATAACATGCGGCGAAAAGGTTGCAAGCGCGTTATCGCCAATAATCAGCGCCGCGTCGGCGAGCGTGTGCTGGCGCGTGGTATAAAGCAGATAAGGCGACAGGTTTATATTGAGCGTGGCAAATACGCCGCGATGGTGTGAATCGGGGTTGCGGTACCATATGGCGATAGCGGGTTTTGTAGGCAGCATGGGCGTACCGCTAAGCAGAGCGAGGCTGAGATCTTTTCCTGGATCGAGTTCAGGCATGATTTCATGGAGATTTTCTTGCATATCGCCAGTGGCGGAGGAGCAGTAGACAATGCCGTCGCGCACGAGTAACAACGCCCGAATATGGACATTAAAGGCGGCTTTATAGGTAAGCTGAGCGGAGGCCTGATGGCAGGGTTTGTCGGTAAGGGGCATAACGGCGTTTGCCGTTATGCTGATATCGTTAAAGAAAGCGCGCATGTAATTTTGAATATCGCGCGTCAGCGCATTGTAATTTGCCTGTCGCTCATGCCGCAGCCACAGACAGGTCGCGCCGCCTGTCAGCAATGCGCACAGCAGGCCGAGTAAAATACTTGCTAACAGTATGCGTTTAGACGTGGAAAAGGAGCGTGAAAAAATCGTTGTCGATGACATGGTGAATTCATTTCCTTTGCTTTAGCGCCGGAAAACGCGTCTGTTTAATAAAGCAGCGGAGTGATTAAGTTGTTATTAATCGATTTCACAGGCCGCCTGATAATAAAAAAACGCTGCGGGGCAGCGTTTTTACTTCAACTATTCATCCATGAGGCATTACAGGGATTACAACTGTTTTAAGAGCGATCCAGAACCCGACGCGCCGTATTGTAGCGCTTATTCCAGTATGGTTCGCTGAGTTTAGAAATCATGACGCCGCTGCTGGTCGATGCGTGAACGAACTGATCGTTGCCAATATAGATACCAATATGGCGGCCGGTTGAACCCGCCCGGAAAAGTATCAAATCGCCAGTGCGTAATTTACCGCGGGAAACAAATTTACCTGAAGTTTGCTGCCCGCTGGTTGAGCGGGGAAGTTCAAGACCAAACTGATCGCGAAAGGTGCGTTGTACGAATGCGGAACAATCAATACCTTTTTTCGTACTGCCGCCAAAGCGATAGCGAACGCCTTTCCATGCGGCATACTGGTCCATAAGCCTGGATTTAATATCCAGATTTTGCACCATATTTTCGAATTCATCCTGAGATGCCTGAAGCAATAAACCGCTATTATTGCTGGGGCCATACAGACCCGCGTGGTCATGATTGGCGGTATTCGTCGAGCTACAGGCTGAAAGTACGGTTGCTATTGCTACAGTGGGCAGCGCACGTAAAATATATCTCAAAATTGGCTGAGATTTGACCATTGCGTTTATAATCCCTTGATGTCCTTAACGATAAAACGATAAATATCGTTATTAAAATGCCAAACGCGGCTGAGGGTAATTATCCTCATGTTTTAAGACAATTCCTGATATTTAAAAATGTGGATTAGCGCACGTTTTTAAATTCGGCAGTCTTTGCGCTACAGGCGCATAAACGGGGGAAAGAGTACCCGATAGCCTTCGTTATGGCGAGCACTTTTAGGGGAAATCTTTATTAGAAATTGTCATGGCGTAAGTCAAAATGTTACTAACAATCTGCGTTGTTTAATGCTCTGTTATGCGGCGGCGGGTTAATTTATAATCAGTCAGAGCGGCGTTTATTCCGCGTTATATTCCGGATAAAGCCGGAATATAAACAGGGTATTTTCAGCTCTGCGATGAATTAGATATGGGTTATTTGTTTGTGTTTTCCCGGAAGCGCGGCATTTAATCCGTCAATCAGCCTGTCGCTTAGTGGCGTAATGAGTATCCAGGGCAAACCTACCAGAACAACGGACAGCGAGCCGTTGAACACGTCCGTAAACCAGTGCGCGCCGATCATTATGCGTGGAAGCGCGAAAACCGCCACAATGGCCAGGGCGAGAGTAAACGCCGTTTTGCCAAAGTAACGCAGCATGAAACCGGAAAATATCATCAGCATCATACCGTGGTCGCCCGGATAGCAGTCGCGCGAGGCGTCTTTGGTAGGAAAATGCAGTAAATCGCTTACGCGATAAATGTCGTTTAACGTATGCGTCGGACTGGGACGCACTACCGGCAGAACGTGTCCGACCTGGTTAAGGACAATCGCGCTGAGCAGCATAACGACGCCCATAATAACAATACGGCGCCTGCCCTCGGGCGTCTCGTGCCACCAGTACCACAGCATCAATAACCCCATGCACAGCAGCGAGCAGCCGTCAAAGGCGCGATTGTTGGTAATGGCGAGAAACATTGCAAAAGCGTAGTTGCCCGCCAGCGCGTTATTAAAAAAGCGAAAAACGCCAACGTCTGCCGGCATCCAGAATCCGTGGCCCGGCGGCCAGTACCAGGAGAGAAAAAGTACGATACCTGTAAAATTAAGCAGCAGTATCAGCGCCAGGCGTGAGCGGGTCATGGAGTCCTCTGTTAACAACGGTTGGGAGAGGACGCAACAGTAATCCTCTCAGGATAAACGTAAATTCAACAGCGCTATTTGTAGCGCATTCCAGTCGCACCCGGTACGGTGAATCAGCTCAATACGGCTGTCTGGCGGCGAGCCGGGCAGCGTTTCGATATGAAAATCGGCGCCCTGTCGGTTAACCCTTACCAGGCCTTCAGGAATGCGCATTACGCCCTTTACCCGCTCCGCCGGCGCCAGCCGCGCCCATTCCAGTAGGCCAACGGTATCAAAAACCGTGTCGGCATCAAAAATCCAGCCGCAGGCGTAGTGCCCCTGACCGCTGTTCAGGCTGCGCCGCCAGCGCTGATGTTCAGGTAAGCTTAATGCCGCCAGCCCACGGGCGGCTGTAAGGTTGTGAGCGTGCGCGGCGCTGGCGTTAAGCACATGTTGATTACGCCGTGGTTGATCAAGCAACTTGCCCTCAACCTGCCCGTGACTGACGGTGACCGTTTCACGCTCTGCCTGATTTATGCTAAGCCAGCTTTGCAGCGCTGCGCGGCTGGCATCATTCTGGCGGTCGGATTTGTTAAGCACAATAATGTCGGCGACTGCGAGCTGGGCGAGGAAGTTTTCATCACTGCAATAGCGTTCCTGCATAAGCTGTTCCGGGTCGAGCAAGGTAAGCGTAGCGCGTAAATCGATCCACGGCGTATAAATTTCAGCAGTGAGCATATCAAGGATCTGTTTAGGGTGACCCAGGCCGGTAGGTTCAATCAACAGCCGGTCAGGCTTGCCCTGACGCAGCAGCGTGTTAAGGCCTACCTGCATTGGCAGGCCGTTGACGCAGCACATACAGCCGCCGGGGATCTCTTTTAGCAGCGCGCCGCTGTCCGCCAGCAGCGCGCCGTCGATGCCTGCCTCGCCAAACTCATTGACCAGCACCGCCCACTTTTCACTGGCGGGTTTGCTTGCCAGAAGGTGGCGGATAGTGGTGGTTTTGCCACTGCCAAGAAAACCGGTAATCAGGTTTGTTTTTGTCACGGATGCTCCGGGTTGTCGCCCCTGAGGGGGCAGAGGGATCTATCCTTGCGAAAAAATGCGAAAAAGAAAAGAGCGCCCGATGCGCGCGGGCGCGGTAATGAGATTCTTCTGCTAACCGTTACGCTACGCCGTACTGATACCGGGCGCGCCAGTCCTGCCTGTACACGGATAAAACAGGCGCTGTGGGCAAGGCTGTCAGCGAACATCCATAATGAACAGGCCTTGTTTTCGCGCTTCACTGTCAGCGCGTTCGCGAGCGTTTGTCGGCCGCGCGTAAAAAGTGAGTAAGGTTCGTCGCCCGCAGAATTATTCCGCGCGCCCCATATAGCGGCGTTCGGCGATGTGAATACGGATTTTCTCTGCGGCGCTCAGGTATTCCGGCACCTGAATGACCAGCCCCGTGGACAGAGTGGCGGGTTTAGTGCGCGAGCTGGCGGATGCGCCTTTGATGCCCGGCGCGGTTTCGACTATCGTTAAATCCACTGTCTGCGGTAGCTCAAGCGCCAGCACCTGGCCGTCCCATGTCAATACCTGAATGCCCGGCATGCCGCCTTCGGGAATGAACTGTAGTTCATCGGCAATCTGGTCGTGGGTAAAGCTGTAGGGCGTGTAATCTTCATCGTCCATAAACACATATTCGCTGCCGTCAACGTAGGAGAAGGTGACGGCGCGGCGGGAGAGCACGATGGTATCCAGGATGTCGTCGCCTTTAAAGCGCTCTTCCACCTTCAGGCCTGTGCGAACGTCGGAAAAACGCATTTTATAGAGCGTAGCCGCGCCGCGGGCGCTCGGCGCCTGGATATCAATATCTTTTACCAGCAGTAGCTTACCGTTGTAGTTAATGGCCATACCGCGTTTAATTTCGTTAGCTCTTGGCATGATTAATCCTGTAGAAATATGAGGAGAGCGAATATCGCGTCAAGGTACCCGCGCACGGGGCCACAGGCAAGTCTTTTCCCGCGCCGGCGCATAGCCAAAAATTGCTGGTCAGCCGTTACGTTGCCTGCCAGAATCAACGTTTTCGCTATCCGCAGAGAGCATTATGGAATGCCGGCCTGACTGCGGCGCCTGCTGTACCGCGCCGTCTATTACCAGCGCTATTCCGGGTATGCCGCACGGCAAACCGGCCAATGTCCCGTGTGTGCAGCTCGATGCGCGTCAGCGCTGCAGGCTGTTTGGTTCGCCGCAGCGCCCGGCGGTATGCGCCGGGCTTCAGCCCACGCGAGAGATGTGCGGCGACGCCAGAGCGCAGGCAATGGCGTATTTAATTCACCTTGAAGCGCTGACTGCGCCCTGAACTTCGCGGATCGCCCACAGGCACCACGCGGTCACGGCGATCATGACTAGCGCAATCCAGAAGACCGTATGGTAATTCCAGATTTCCGCTACCACGCCTGCCAGCGATCCGGCAATAATCCAACCGACGCGGGTTGTATTGGTGTAAAGCGTGGTTGCCGCGCCTGCCTGTCCGGGCATCAAATCCTGAAAGTAGAGCATGCCGATACCGGCAAGGATGCCGATATAAACCGCGTTCAGCACCTGTAACGCCAGCAGCAGCGCGGTATGGCGCGCCGTCAACATACCGGTATAAAACAGCAGGCCGCTCGCCAGCGCCACGCGCAACAAAAAGCGTTTGCCGAAGCGGCGCGCGTAATAACCCGCAATCAGCATTGTTGGGATCTCCAGCCCGGCGGCGGTACCCATCATTACGCCCGCCAGTTTTTCTGGCAGGTGCAGTTCGTGAATGATGTAGAGCGGCATATTAATAATGTAAAGGCTGTTGGTGCCCCACATCATAGTACAGGCAATAAACAGCAACAGCGCGTCGCGGCGGTTGCGGCGCGGCGCTTCGGCAACGGCCCCCGCCGCCAGCGGCGCTTTGCGCATTGAGGGTAAAAAGAGGCGCACGACCAGCGCGCAGACCACAAATGCCGCCGCTGCGTTCAGGTACATTGCCGTAAAGCCGAATCCCAGCGCCAGCGCATAGGCCAGCGGCGGGCCGACTACCCATGCCAGCGAGACCTGGGCGCGCAGAATTGAGCTGAACATGACCGCCTCGCGGCCCGTTTGCTCGGCGTGTTCACGGGCCAGCGCAAACATCTGCGGGTTGGCGGTGGAGCCGAAGCTGCTAAGAAATACGCCCGCGAACAGCAGCACAAAGTAGTTGCGATTCCAGGCAAACAGCAAACAGGCCAGCACACCCAGCAGGCAGCAGACGACAATCAGGCTTTTACGATCGCCCCTGCGATCTGAATGACCGGCCAGAAACTGGCTGACCAGAATGCCGATAACGGCGCTGCCGGTAAAAAAGAAGCCGACCATTGCCGGACGGGCGTGAACTTCCTCACTCAGAAACAGGCTCAGGGTAGGCGTTTGCAGAGCGCCGGCGATGCCGGTAAGGAAGGCCACCAGCAGGAAGGCTGCCGAGGTGAAACTGGAGGCGCGGGGGCGCGGTGCGGTAGAGTCAGCGTGCATGAGAAACCATTGGCGAATAGAGAGAACGCGCGCAGTTTACGCGCGTTAAAGTTAAATACATAGCGCTAATGGCGGCGTGAGGCATAAATTTAAAACGCTATTCCAGTTTTACCGCGCGTAGCTGAAATCAGGCTGACGCGCTGCGAGGCGGCGCACAATACAGCACGGAGGATAACAATAACATGCTGAAACGTGCTGAAACTCTAACTTTCGAGAATTTTATGCCCGGATAACTTGTGGTAAACCCTAAATTTTCCCACACTCCCTGAAACGTTTCAGCGAGGTAGTTGAACGTATCTGCGGCTTATCCGCTCTCTCTGCGACGGCAAAAGCTGAAACGATTCCTTTAACAGGAGAAGAGAAACATGTTCCAGTTAACTGTGAAGGCTATCCACCCCGGCGCGCAGGCTGCGGATAAAGACGCGGCGATTCGCCTGGTGGCTGATGCGCTGGTTCAGGCCGGCAACGCCGCGCCTGGTTACGTGGAGGGGATGCTGGCGCGCGAAGCGCAAACCTCCACGTTTCTTGGCAGCGGCATCGCAATGCCGCACGGCACTACCGATACACGCGATTGGGTACTGAAAACAGGCGTACAGGTCTTCCAGTTTCCCGAGGGCGTGGCCTGGGGCGACGATCAGACAGCCTATGTTGTTATTGGTATTGCCGCCCGTTCGGATGAGCACCTGGGGCTACTGCGCCAGCTTACCCGCGTATTGAGCGATGAGTCTGTCGCGCAGCAGTTGCGTACGGCTACGGGCGCTGAAACCCTGCGCGCGTTGCTGATGGGAGAGACGCAGAGCCGCGGACTGGTTTTTGACGCCAGTACGCTGTCGCTGGATGTGGCGGCCGGCGACCTGATGACGCTACAGGCGCTAAACGCAGGTCGGCTGAAAGCCGCCGGCGCGGTGGACGCTGCGTTTGTCAGCAGCGCCGTCAGCCAGCCGCCGTTGAATCTGGGCCAGGGTATCTGGCTAAACGATAGCACCAGCGGCAATACGGAAAACGGCGTGGCCATTGCCCGCCCGGCAGTGCGCTTTACGGAGGGGGGAGAACCGGTCGCGCTGTTGATGACAGTATCCGTAATTGATGAGACACCGCTTAACGTGCTGAACCGACTTAGCGATTTGCTGGCGCGGCGGCAGGCTGAACGGCTGCTGAAGGCCGATGCCGCCACGCTGCTGGCGCTCCTCTTAAGCGATACGCCGACAGACCAACATGCGCACACGCAGTGTGCGGAATTTGTGGTTCGCAATGAACACGGGCTGCATGCCCGACCCGGCACGTTGCTGGTGAACGTGATTAAACAATTTAAAAGTGAGATTACCGTGATAAACCTTGATGGTACAGGCAAACCGGTTAATGGCCGCAGCCTGATGAAAGTAGTGGCGCTGGGTGTGAAAAAGGGCCATTGCCTGCGTTTTATCGCCAGCGGAGACGACGCTGAACAGGCGCTGACGGCTATTGGCGAAGCGATTGCCGCCGGTCTGGGGGAGAGTCTGGCATGAGCAGACGCGTGGCAACCATTACCCTGAACCCGGCCTACGATCTGGTGGGATTTACCCCGGAAATCGAGCGTGGCGAAGTCAACCTGGTGCGCACCACTGGCCTGCATGCGGCGGGCAAAGGTATTAACGTGGCAAAAGTGCTTAAAGACCTGGGTATTGACGTGACCGTGGGCGGTTTTCTGGGAAAAGATAACCAGGATGGCTTTCAGCAGCTTTTCAGCGAACTTGGCATTGCCAACCGTTTCCAGGTGGTGAACGGGCGTACCCGCATTAATGTAAAGCTGACGGAAAAAGATGGCGAAGTTACCGATCTGAATTTCTCCGGCTTTGAGGTGACCTCTGCGGACTGGGAACGCTTTGTCAGCGACTCCCTGAGCTGGCTGGGGCAGTTTGATATGGTGTGCGTCAGCGGTAGCTTGCCGGACGGCGTCAGCCCTGAGGCGTTTACTGGCTGGATGTCGCGCTTGCGCAGCCTGTGCCCGTGCATCATTTTCGACAGCAGCCGCGCGGCGCTGGAGGCGGGCCTCAAGGCGGCGCCGTGGTTGGTAAAGCCCAATCGTCGCGAGCTGGAAATCTGGGCCGGGCGCAGGCTGGCGGAAATTAGCGATGTCGTGGCGGCGGCGCATCAACTGCGTGAGCGGGGCATTGCGCACGTGGTGATTTCGCTCGGCGCGGAAGGCGCGCTGTGGGTTAACGCCTCCGGCGAATGGATAGCCAGGCCGCCGGCCTGCGAAGTGGTCAGCACCGTGGGGGCGGGCGATTCTATGGTCGGCGGCCTGATTTATGGCCTGTTGATGCGTGAATCCAGCGAACATACGCTGCGCCTGGCAACGGCGGTAGCGGCGCTGGCGGTAAGTCAGAGCAATGTCGGCATTGCAGAACGCACGCGGCTGGCGGCCATGATGGCGCGCGTCGATTTGCAACCTATTTAAACTCTCAGGGGAGGGGACTTATGAAAACGCTGCTCATTATTGACGCCCGCTGCGGACAGGCGCGCGCCTGGTTGGTTAAAACGCGGCTTGCCAGCGCGGCTGGCGAGGTTGGCATCACGCTGACTGACAACCCGCACGACGCTGCGCTGGTTATGATAGTGGGCGGCGAGCTGCCAGCGGACAGCGCTCTGGAGGGTAAGCGCGTTTACGTCGGCGAGCTTGATTATGCGGTGCAGCATCCGGCGCAGTTTTTGAAAAACGCACGGGCGCAGGCCGCGCTTTATACAGCGCCTGCGGCTGCCAGCGCGGTGACGCGCCTTGTCGCCGTCACCGCTTGCCCGACCGGGGTAGCGCATACGTTTATGGCCGCAGAAGCTATCGAAGCTGAGGCGAAAAAGCGCGGCTGGTGGGTGAAAGTCGAAACGCGCGGCTCGGTCGGCGCGGGCAATACTATTACGGCAGACGAGATAGCACAGGCGGATCTGGTGCTGGTGGCGGCGGATATTGACGTGGATCTGGCGAAGTTTGCCGGTAAGCCGATGTACCGCACCACTACAGGGCTGGCGCTAAAGAAAACCGCGCAGGCGTTTGATAATGCGCTGGCGCAGGCAAAACCGTTCCAGCCATCCGGCCAGACGCAGACGGTAAGCGGTGAAAGCGGCAAGAAAGAAAGCGGCGGCGCGTATCGCCATTTGCTGACCGGCGTCTCTTACATGCTGCCTGTGGTGGTGGCGGGGGGGCTGTGTATTGCGCTGTCGTTTGTGTTCGGCATTGAGGCGTTTAAAGAGAAAGGCACGCTGGCCGCAGCGCTGATGCAAATTGGCGGCGAAAGCGCGTTTGCGCTGATGGTGCCGGTGCTGGCAGGCTATATCGCCTTTTCTATTGCCGATCGCCCCGGCCTGACGCCGGGTCTGATCGGCGGGATGTTGGCGGTGAGCGCCGGCGCCGGGTTTATTGGCGGCATTATTGCCGGCTTTCTCGCAGGCTATGCGGCAAAGCTTATCAGCGCGAAGGTAACGCTGCCCTCGGGAATGGAGGCGCTTAAGCCGATTCTTATTATCCCCCTGGCCTCAAGCCTGATTGTCGGGCTGGCGATGATTTACGTTATTGGCGCGCCTGTTGCAAAAATACTGGCCGCGTTGACCCACTGGCTACAAACGCTGGGCACGGCGAATGCGGTGTTGCTGGGCGCAATCCTTGGGGGCATGATGTGTTCGGATATGGGCGGGCCGGTGAACAAAGCCGCTTACGCGTTTGGCGTTGGGTTGCTTAGCACCCATACCTACGCGCCAATGGCGGCGATTATGGCTGCAGGCATGGTGCCTCCGCTGGCGCTGGGGCTGGCGACGCTGCTGGCGCGGCGCAAATTTGATAGCGCGCAGCGGGAAGGCGGGAAGGCCGCGCTGGTGCTTGGCTTGTGTTTTATCACCGAAGGGGCGATTCCGTTTGCCGCACGGGACCCGATGCGCGTACTGCCCTGTTGTATTCTTGGCGGAGCGGTGACCGGCGCAATTACGATGACCGTCGGCGCGCAGCTTATGGCGCCGCACGGCGGGCTGTTTGTGCTGCTGATTCCGGGCGCGATTTCGCCGGTGCTGGGATATCTGCTGGCGATTATCGCGGGTACGCTGCTGGCCGGGACGCTTTACGCTTTTCTTAAACGCCCGGAGAGCGAGCGTGATATCGCAGAAAAAGCGGCCTGATGCGAAACGCCGCTGCCTGTCTGCGCCCGTTAGACAAGGCCGCTGCGTTTGTCATAGACTCGTAGCCTGACCTTACTCTTTTCTGAGGGTTGCGCGGTGATTCATTTTATTCGTCTGTTTTTTCTGTCTGTTTTTTTGCTGCTCGCGGGCGTGGGGCCTGGGCTGGCGAGACCGAATATGACGCCGACCGGCCCGAATATCGCCGATACCGGCTCGGCGTTTTATCATTTCCGCAGCGCGAATTTTGACTCCGCTGATAAACAACGTCATTACAAAGTGTGGGTTGCCATACCTGATAAGGCTGCGCCGCAGGCGGGAAGCCGGGCGTTGTTTATGCTTGACGGCAACGCGGCGATGGCGCAGCTTGATGACGCGCTGTTGGGACATATTGTCGCCGCAGGCGCGCCGGTACTGGTGGCGATAGGCTATCAAACGCCGCTGCCCTTTGATATCAAATCCCGCACGCTTGATTACACACCGCGTGCGCCAGAGTCCGGACACGCTATTTATAAAGAGGCTAACGGCGGCGGCAGCGCTGAATTTCGCAGGCTTTTGCTTGATAAGATAATGCCGTGGGTAAAAACTCAGACGCGGCTGAACCCAAAACAGCTTAGCCTGTGGGGACACTCCTACGGCGGGTTGTTTGTGCTCGATACGCTCTATAACGCGCCTGGCAGTTTTCGTCATTATTATGCCGCCAGCGCGTCGCTGGGGTGGGGTAAGGATGTCATGTTACAGCGTGCGCAAGCGCTTCGCAGCCCGGCGCTGGCGGGGCGTACTTTGCTGCTGGCGGAAGGCGATAGCGGGAATGTCAGTCATGGCCCTGCGAGTGAGAATAAAAATGCGCGGCTGGCGGCGAGCCTGCGTAAAAAGGGGGTAATAGCGCGATATCGATACTATCCGGGGCTAAGCCACGGGCCGATGTTCGGCGCCTCGCTGCGGGATACGATTAACGCTGTGGCGAAGTCAGAAACGCCGGTCAACTAGCTTGCGCAACGCCCGGGCAGGCCAGGCAGGCGAATTTTAATCGCAGGCGCGCGGATTTCACAGGCAGGCGTTAACCTGCCCGAGACTGCTGACAAACCCCATCCTGTTGCAGTCAGGATGGATGAAACACAATAAAAAATAAGGAAAATCAACGCATTGATTTTCGCCTGCTTACCACGAAGAAGGAAAAATCCCCGTTTTTACCTTCTTCGTCAACAATCTGAGGCAGGTGTTAACCTGCCCTTTTTCGGTTTATGCGGCAACTTCCTGCATCTGCTGCGCTTTCAGCCAGGCAATCTCTTCGGCCCAGATATCCGGATTTGTGGTTTCAAGGATGAGCGGTATGCCGTCGAAGCGGCTGTCACGCATAATCCAGCGGAACGCATCGTAACCGATGTTGCCCGCCCCGAGGCTGTTGTGGCGATCCACCCGGCTGCCAAATGCGCTTTTGGCATCGTTGAGGTGCATTGCGCGCAGATACTCAAACCCGACAATACGTTCAAACTCGATGAAGGTCTTTTCGCAGGCTTCGGCGCTGCGCAGGTCATAGCCGGCGGCGAACGCATGACAGGTATCAATGCAGACGCCGACGCGGGATTTGTCCTCCACGCCCTCGATAATGGCCGCCAGTTGTTCAAAGCGAAAGCCGAGGTTGCTGCCCTGGCCTGCGGTATTTTCAATAACTGCGGTTACGCCCCGGGTTTTATCCAGCGCGATATTAATGGACTGCGCTATACGCGCCAGACACTCGTCTTCTGAGATTTGCTTCAGGTGGCTGCCGGGATGAAAGTTCAGCAGCGTCAGACCCAGTTGCTGACAGCGATCCATTTCATCAATAAACGCCTCGCGCGATTTCGCCAGCGCGTCTTCAACGGGGTGACCGAGGTTAATCAGATAGCTGTCGTGCGGCAAAATTTGTGATGAATGATAGCCGTATTTTTCGCAGGCGGCCCTGAAGCGGCTTATTATCTCCGGCGTAAGCGGCGCGGCGCGCCACTGGCGCTGGTTTTTGGTAAACAGGGCAAAGGCCGTGGCATCCAGTTGCGCTGCGCGGATGGCGGCGTTTTCCAGCCCGCCTGAGGCGCTGACGTGCGCTCCAATAAACTTCATGGGTGTTCTCCTCATACCCGCTGTTGGGGGCGTTACCTTAATGATAACGATTATGCCGCAGGATTACCCGCGCTCTCGCATCGTTGCGCGCCGACGCCCGTCAGCCCCGAAAGGGTGACGAAGACCAGCGCGCACGGGCCTGAGCGCGTTAAGGCTATGGCGATGACGGGGCGCGGCAAAGGGGGGGAGCGCCAGCCGTAACTTGCCGTCGCAGCGGTACTCACCGGGCAGGTAAACGGTGATGGTATAAATAAAAAATCGTTTATAATTTTAACATTAACCACTAATAATGGTAACGTGATGACTTTGGTGAAATAAGAGCGTTAACCGATGCATATCACTTTGCGCCAGCTTGCGGTTTTTGCTGAAGTGCTGAAAAAGGGGTCCACTACCCAGGCGTCGCCAGTACTGGCGCTGTCGCAATCGGCGGTAAGCGCTGCGCTGGCTGACCTGGAAAATCAGCTCGGCGTGCAGCTTTTTGATCGCGTCGGCAAACGGCTGGTGGTAAATGAACACGGCAGGCTGCTTTATCCACGGGCGGTGGCGCTACTGGAGCAGGCGGGGGAAATTGAACAGTTGTTTTGCGATAATAACGGCGCGGTTCGCGTTTATGCCAGCAGCACTGTCGGAAACTATATTCTGCCTGAGGTTATTGCCCATTATCGCCGTGATTTTCCCGCTCTGCCGCTGGAGTTGAGCGTGGGCAACAGCCAGGAGGTGATCAACGCGGTCATGGACTTTCGCGTGGATATTGGCCTGATTGAAGGGCCGTGCCATAACGTAGCTATCATTACTGAACCCTGGCTTGAAGATGAACTGGTGGTATTTGCCGCGCCCGGCGCTGCGCTGCTTAACGTACCGGTGACGCTGGAAACCCTCGCCGCTGCGCCGTGGATTTTGCGTGAGCGGGGTTCCGGCACCCGTGAAATTGTCGATTATCTGCTGTTGGCCCGGCTGCCGCGATTGCGCCTGGCGATGGAGTTGGGAAACTCAGAAGCGATTAAACACGCGGTGCGTCACGGGCTTGGGGTGAGTTGTCTGTCGCGTCGGGTTATTGCCGAACAGTTACAAAGCGGTTCGCTGGTGGAGGTGCCCGTGCCGCTGGCGCGCCTGACGCGCACGCTGTACCGAATCCACCATTGCCAGAAGCATCTCTCCTGCGCGCTGCTGCGCTTTTTACGCTACTGTGAAGCGCAGCCGTAGCCCCGTGCGCCGTTTTTGTTAACGCAGGGTAGGTTTTTTTCAGCTTCACTCGCGGTTTGCGGTGTTGCTTATAATTGCCTGGCGATCATGAAGCTCTCTTATAACCGTGCTTTTCAGGCGAGTGGCTGCCTGCGTTTCTGCTACAATCGCGCCTCATTTTTTGGATAAGCAGCATTTTTATATGGTTTCTCAAAATAACAACACAGCATCCTCCGGGCTGCGCCGTGAACTGAAGGCGCGCCATCTGACGATGATCGCCATCGGCGGTTCTATCGGCACCGGGCTTTTCGTTGCCTCCGGCGCAACTATTTCTCAGGCAGGCCCCGGCGGCGCGTTGTTTTCCTATATTATTATCGGCCTGATGGTTTATTTCCTGATGACAAGCCTGGGCGAACTGGCGGCTTATATGCCGGTTTCCGGTTCGTTTGCCACATATGGGCAGAATTATGTAGAAGAGGGATTCGGCTTCGCACTGGGCTGGAACTACTGGTATAACTGGGCGGTCACGATTGCCGTTGACCTGGTGGCTGCGCAACTGGTGATGACTTACTGGTTTCCGGACGCGCCAGGCTGGATCTGGAGCGCGCTTTTCCTGTGTATTATGTTCCTGCTCAATTATATTTCGGTAAAAGGCTTCGGCGAGGCGGAATACTGGTTCTCCCTGATTAAAGTGGCGACCGTCGTTATCTTTATTATTACCGGCCTGCTGATGATTATGGGTATCTTTAAAGGCAGCCAGCCGGCGGGCTGGAGCAACTGGTCGGTGGGCGACGCGCCCTTTGCAGGCGGCTTCTCCGCGATGATAGGCGTGGCGATGATCGTCGGTTTTTCGTTCCAGGGCACTGAGCTTATCGGTATTGCCGCAGGCGAATCCGCCGATCCGGCGAAGAATATTCCCCGCGCGGTGCGGCAGGTGTTCTGGCGCATCCTGCTGTTTTATATCTTTGCGATTCTGATTATTAGCCTGATTATTCCGTATACCGATCCGAGCCTGCTGCGTAATGATGTTAAAGATATTAGCGTCAGCCCGTTTACCCTTGTGTTTGAACATGCAGGCCTGTTATCGGCGGCGGCAGTGATGAACGCCGTTATTCTTACGGCGGTGCTGTCAGCGGGTAATTCCGGCATGTATGCTTCCACGCGTATGCTCTATACGCTGGCGTGTGACGGTAAAGCGCCGCGTATTTTCTCGAAGCTGTCCAAAGGCGGCGTGCCGCGCAACGCGCTGTATGCCACAACGGTTGTCGCAGCGCTGTGTTTTCTGACTTCGATGTTCGGCAACCAGACGGTTTACCTGTGGCTGCTTAATACTTCCGGGATGACCGGTTTTATCGCCTGGCTGGGTATTGCTATCAGTCATTACCGTTTTCGCCGCGGCTATGTGTTGCAGGGCAACGATATCAGTAATCTGCCGTATCGTTCAGGCTTCTTCCCGGTTGGTCCCATTTTCGCTTTCGTGCTGTGCCTTATTATTACGCTGGGCCAGAATTATGAAGCATTCCTGGCTGACCGTATCGACTGGGTAGGCGTGTGTGCAACCTATATCGGCATTCCGCTGTTCCTGGCTATCTGGTTTGGCTACAAAATCGTTAAAGGTTCGCGTTTTGTGCGCTATAGCGAAATGACGTTCCCCGAACATATGCAGAAATAGTTGCCGGGCCGTGAATATGGCTTAGCTGACGCGCTTGCGGCCCCGGTAAAGGCGACTTTTCCGGGGCCGTTTTTTATCCCTGCATTCCTTCCCGCCGCGTATTTTTACTCAAAAGTTGGCCACTGCGCTGCGCAAAATTACTTTTATATATCAATTTGATTGATAACCATTATCATTTGCTTTATCGTTTGCACAAATTGATCAAACAGGAAACTCAGCGCGCCAGGAGGCCAACTATTCCTCACTTATCTTTACACGCCCTGCGGCAGTATGCAGCCGCAGGGCGTGTGAAATTGCTGTTCGCCTGTGCCGGCAGGGCCGGGAGACGGCGGTGATAAGGGGGGATGTTCCGCTGTATAAAACGCAACCTCCGCCAATGTCGCGATCGGTGCATCTGCTGTGTGGGCAGTATTTCATTTTGTTATCTCATGGAGAATTGGAATGTTTAGGTTAAATTCTGTGGTCCGGGGAGGGCTGTGCCTGTCGGCGTTATCTCTGAGTCTGCCGGCGGCTGCGGCAGTTAACGATGCCGGGCGTCATGGTAAAGAGGACGTCATGGTGGTCACCGCTTCCGCGGTTGAACAAAACCTGAAGGATGCGCCTGCCAGCATTAGCGTTATCACCGCTGAAGATTTGCAACGCCGTCCGGTACAGAACCTCAAAGATGTGCTCAAAGATGTGCCGGGTATTCAGTTGACCAACGAGGGCGATAACCGCCAGGGCGTAAGTATTCGTGGTTTGAGTAGCGGCTATACCCTGATTCTGGTGGACGGTAAACGCGTTAGTTCGCGTAACGCGCTGTTTCGCCATAATGATTTCGATCTGAACTGGGTGCCGGTTGACGCCATTGAGCGTATTGAAGTCGTTCGCGGGCCGATGTCCTCGCTTTACGGTTCCGACGCGTTGGGCGGCGTGGTCAATATTATTACCCGCAAGGTTGGGCGCGCCTGGCACGGCACGCTGAGCGCTGATACCACCGTGCAGGAGCATCGTGATCGCGGCGACAGCTATAACGGCAACTTTTTTGTCTCCGGCCCGCTGGTTGACGATCTGCTTGGCATGAAGGCCTACGGCGGCCTGGGTAAGCGGGAAAAAGACGCTCAGCAGCCTTCTGCCGCCAGCGCCAGCGGCCAGTCGCCGCGCATTGAGGGATATACCTCACGCAACGGTAACGTTGAGTTTACGCTGACCCCCACGCAGAGCCAGGATATCGCCCTGGCCTACGGTTTTGACCGCCAGGATCGCGAGTCTGACTCGCTGGATAAAAACCGCATGGACAGGCAGAACTATTCGCTGTCACACAACGGGCGCTGGGATTTTGGCACCACAGAGCTTCGTTTTTACGGCGATAAAACCGATAACCGCAACCCCGGCAACCGCAAGGCTATCGTTTCGCGCAATAATACGGTCGATGGCAAGGTGGGATTGGCGCTTAGTGAATACAACCAGGTGCTGACCTTCGGCGGTGAGTGGCGTAACGACAGGCTAAGCGATCCGGTTAATATTACCGGCGGTACCAGCAGCAAAACGTCGGCTAATCAATATGCGCTGTTTGTGGAAGATGAATGGCGCATTTTTGATCCGCTGGCGCTGACCGCCGGACTGCGTATGGACGATCATGAAACCTATGGCGAGCACTGGAGCCCGCGCGCGTATCTGGTTTATAACGCCACCGACACGCTGACGTTAAAGGGCGGCTGGGCTACTGCGTTTAAAGCGCCGTCATTGCTGCAACTGAGCCCGGACTGGCAGAGCAACTCCTGTCGCGGCGCCTGTAAAATTGTCGGCAGCCCGGATTTAAAACCGGAAACCAGCGAAAGTTTTGAGGTGGGTCTGTACTATGCGGGCGATGAGGGCTGGCTGGATGGCGTAACCGCAAGCGTCACCGCCTATCAGAACAATATCGACGACATGATTAATATCAATCGCACCGCTAACGCCGGGCTGGCGCCAGGCTATCCTAATTTCGTCGGCATTATTGATGGTAAACCGACTTTCCATTATTACAATGTGGATAAAGCGCGTATTCGCGGTGTGGAAACTGAGCTGAAGGTGCCGTTTGACGAGCAGTGGAAACTGACGCTGAACTACACCTATACCGACGGGCGTAATCTGAGCAACGGCGGCAATAAACCTCTGGAGGATTTACCGTTCCATAACGCGCACGCCACGCTGGACTGGCTGGCGTTTGCCGACTGGACGTTCTATGTACAGGCCGACTACACCGGCGAGCGGCGCACCACTACCAGCGGCAACCCAACGCCAGGCGGTTATACCGTGTGGAACACGGGAGCGGCCTGGCAGGCGACAAAAGCGCTGAAGCTGCGCGCTGGCGTACTGAATCTGGGGGATAAAGACCTCAACCGGGATGACTACAGCTATAACGAAGACGGGCGTCGCTATTTTATCGCGGCAGACTATCGTTTTTAACAGGTTATCCGGGCGTAAGCCGCCCTGTACGGTTAGCAAGCCCCATGCTTTTTGCATGGGGTTCTTCGTTTGGCGCCAAAGCGGGCAAGGCGTGGTTTCGCCTGCTTTAGCGCGATCGGCTAAAATGCAAACTTTTGATTTTACTGATTTATTTTTCAGTTGTCACGGGCCAGAATCGTTTGTCCCGGCGTTTGGGAGAGCAGAGCGCTTTGTGTGGAGGCGGCTTTTATTATCTGCGCGGGTTTACGTAAATAATCTTCCATCTATTACATCCTGTTGCGGGCCTGGCCGCGCCGTTATTTCCGGGAGCCGCGTATTGCGTTAAGCGCGTGTCGATGCGCTCAGCTTTCGGGTATTATCGCCCTGTGGTACATCCTGTGGGGTAAATGTCCTGCCAGGGCCTTCAGGCTGGCGTGAATGTATCAGACCGGGCGCCGCAATAGTCGGTTGTTGCGGCCATAGCCTGCTCCTGCCCGGCCGGCGTAAAAAGCCATTCGGGCAAATAACCGCAGTGAGACGTTGCGCGGACAGTGAAATAGCCGCAGCGGACCCATGTGTATTTAGTATTACTGGAGTTAACAATGGGGCAGACTAAAAAGGGTATTTTGTTTGTGCTGCTGGCGGCGGTGCTCTGGGGTAGCTCCGGCGTGGCGGCCCAGTATATTATGGAAAACAGCCGTGCCTCGGCACAGTGGCTGACGATGGTGCGGCTGTTATTCTCCGGCCTGATTTTATTAACGCTCTCATTTATGCAGGGTGAGCGCGTGTTTCGCATCTTTACTGCCTGGCGGGATATTCGCCGCCTGCTGCTGTTTACCTTTTTTGGCGCGCTGCTGGTGCAGCTCACTTTTCTTTTGACCATTCAGAATTCTAATGCCGCCACCGCGACGGTATTGCAGTTTCTGTCGCCGTCTATCATCGTGGCCTGGTTTGCGCTGGTGCGAAAGAAACGCGCCGGCCCGTTTGTTTTTGCCGCTATTATGACCTCGTTGGCCGGAACGTTTCTGCTGGTTACCCACGCTAACCCCACCTCGCTAACGATTTCCGGCGCAGCGCTGTTCTGGGGGATAGCTTCTGCGTTCTGCGCTGCGTTTTATACGACTTACTCATCGGGGCTGATAGCCTGCTA
Source organism: Tenebrionibacter intestinalis (assembly GCF_016632365.1). GTDB lineage: Bacteria > Pseudomonadota > Gammaproteobacteria > Enterobacterales > Enterobacteriaceae > Tenebrionibacter > Tenebrionibacter intestinalis. Next base: position 105,254 of record NZ_JAEPBH010000003.1, read on the forward strand.
CGGCACACTGCCGGTGGTGGGCTGGAGTATGCTGCTCGGCGGCCTGACGCTCACGCCGTTTTATGGCGTAAGCCGTATTGAGCTTGTCAACAGCGGCAGCGTGCTGCTTGCGTTTTTCTATTTAGTGGTAGTCGGTACGGCGATTACTTTTAGCCTCTATCTCAAAGGCGCTCAGGTCATAGGCGGGTCGCGCGCCAGTATACTGAGCTGCGCTGAACCGCTTAGCAGCGCGCTGCTTTCACTGCTGTTGCTGGGCGTGACGTTTACCCTGCCAGACTGGCTTGGCACGTTGCTTATCGTATTTTCGGTAATACTGATTGCGCTTGATTCGCGCCGGCGTCACGTCAATGGCCGGGAGGGCGTGCCGTGCGTTGACGGCGGCGCGCAAGACTAATTAAACAGGTAGCCTGCGTGAAAGCGCAGGTGATCCTCAATGAAGCTGGCGATGAAGTAATAACTGTGGTCATAGCCGTGCTGAATACGCAGCTCCAGCGGCCAGTCCCGGCTACGCGCCGCTTCGGCAAAGCGCGCAGGCTGTAGCTGCACGGCGAGGAAAGCGTCGGCGTCGCCCTGGTCAATCAACATCGGCAGCTTTGCGCTATCCGGGGCCCGAAGCAGCAGTTCACAGCTATCCCAGGCATGCCACGACGCTTTATCCGCGCCAAGATAAGCGCTGAACGCCTTCTCGCCCCACGGCGTCTGAGAGGGGTTTACTATAGGCGCAAAGGCGGAGGCTGAGCAGTAGCGCCCGGGATTTTTCAGCGCCATCAGTAGTGCGCCATGCCCGCCCATAGAGTGACCGCAGAGGGCGTTTTTTGCGCCCACGGGGAAATGCCGCGCCACCAGCGTGGGCAGCTCATCGCGCAGGTAATCATACATGCGGTAGTGCGCAGCCCAGGGCTGCCGGGTGGCGTTAAGGTAAAAGCCTGCGCCCTGACCCAAATCCCAGGCGTTGTCGTCGGCTACCGCTTCGCCGCGTGGGCTGGTGTCTGGCATGACCAGCGCGATGCCCAGTTCGCTCGCAAGGCGTTGCGCGCCGGATTTAGCGGCGAAATTTTCATCGTTGCAGGTCAGGCCTGAAAACCACCACAGTACCGGTGGGGCGTTTTCCTCGTGTGCGGGCGGCAGGTAGATGCTGAATGTCATCATACAATCCAGCGCCGTCGAGCTGTGCCGCCAGCGCTGCTGCAGCCCGCCAAAACAGCGGTGTTCTTCGATCTTTTCCATTTTGCTTCCTTATTCACCGGAGGTTGCCGCATGATAGCAGCGTGGCGCAAAATTTCACCGTCGATGACGCAGTTTCACTTTCTTACGCCCGGCGTTTGAGGCACGCTTTCCTGACCTTCGCGTTCGCGCAGGAGTCGGGGAAATTTCAGTAATTATCGCCGCTGGCTCTGGATTCTGCGCGTTTGCTGCCGCACAATGAGCGCTTACTTTGCCCCCATGCAGGGCAAAGAACGCCACACCTGCAGGAGAGAAAAATGTCGTCACTCAGTAAAGAAGCAGCCCTGGTTCATGAGGCGCTGGTTGCGCGCGGTCTTGAAACGCCGCTGCGCCCGCCGCTTATTGAAATGGATAATGAAACCCGCAAGCATCGCATTGCCGCCCATATGACGGAAATTATGCAACTGCTGAATCTCGATCTGAACGACGATAGCCTGATGGAGACGCCGCACCGCATTGCGAAAATGTACGTTGACGAAATCTTCTCCGGCCTTGATTACGGCAACTTTCCTAAAATCACCGTCATTGAGAACAAAATGAAGGTGGACGAAATGGTGACGGTGCGCGATATCACGCTGACCAGCACCTGTGAGCACCATTTCGTCACTATCGACGGAAAGGCTACCGTGGCGTATATCCCGAAAGATTCAGTCATAGGGCTGTCAAAAATCAACCGGATTGTGCAGTTTTTCGCCAGCCGTCCGCAGGTGCAGGAGCGGCTGACACAGCAGATACTCATTGCGCTGCAAACGCTGCTTGGCACCAATAATGTGGCGGTTTCAATTGATGCTGTTCATTATTGCGTGAAGGCGCGCGGGATTCGCGATGCCACCAGCGCCACTACTACCACTTCGCTGGGCGGCCTGTTCAAATCAAGCCAGAATACGCGCCAGGAGTTTTTGCGCGCCGTTCGCCACCACAGTTAAACCACCGTTGGGCAGGAGCGCATGGAGAGAAACGTTACACTGGATTTTATTCGCGGTACTGCGATTCTCGGTATCCTGCTTTTAAATATTTTCGCCTTCGGCCTGCCGAAGGCGGCTTACCTCAATCCTGCCTGGTATGGGAGCCCCACGCTGCGTGACGCCTTAACCTGGGCGTTGCTTGACCTGGTTGCGCAGGTTAAATTCCTCACCCTCTTTGCGCTGCTGTTCGGCGCAGGCCTGCAAATGCTGCTTAAGCGCGGAAAACGCTGGATTCAGGTGCGCCTGAGCCTGCTGGCGCTGTTGGGTTTTTTGCATGCGCTGCTGCTGTGGGAGGGCGATATCCTGCTGGCCTATGGGCTGGTGGGCCTGATTTGCTGGCGCATGGTGCGCGATGCTCACGATATTAAACAGCTCTTTAATACCGGCGTGCTGCTGTATCTTGTGGGCGTCGGTATGCTGGTGTTGCTGGGGCTGATTCAGGGTGACGGCACCAGCCGCGCCTGGACGCCGGATGCCTCTGAGGTTCAACTTGAGCAGCTCTGGCGGCATGGCGGCGGAGCTGCGGCAATGCAGGCGCGGTTGTCCATGCTCGCTGATAGCCTTATGGCGCTGGGGGTGCAGTACGGCTGGCAGCTAGCGGGTATGATGCTGCTTGGCGCGGCGCTGATGCGCAGCGGCTGGCTACAGGGGCGTTACAGCCAGCGTCACTACCGGCGCAGCGGCTGGCTGTTGGTGGCGTTGGGTTTCGCCATTAATCTTCCCGCTGTCGCCGCCCAGTGGTGGTTGCAATGGGACTATCGCTGGTGCGCATTTTTGCTCCAGGCGCCGCGTGAGGTGAGCGCGCCGTTCCAGGCGACAGGCTACGCGGCGCTGGCGTTCGGTTACTGGCCGGCGCTGGCGCGTCTGAGGCTGGCAACCGCAGTAGTCTGCGTAGGCCGCATGGCGCTGACGAATTATTTGCTGCAAACGCTTATCTGCACCACGCTGTTCTGGCGTATCGGTCTGTTTATGCAGTACGACCGCCCGACGCTGTTGATCTTTGTCCCCGTTGTGTGGACGATAAACCTCCTTTTTTCCACGCTGTGGCTCAGGCGGTTTCGCCAGGGGCCGGTGGAATGGCTGTGGCGCCGCCTGACGTCGCGTTTTGTTTTGTAATGTGATACTCCCGATTTAAATTGCATCCGTTCACACTGTTGCTGTGGCCGTTTTCATCGGCGCTATGCGTTTTACGCGGCCTTGCGGCTCACGGCCAGAATAGCCGCCTTATGCGGGGTGGCGCGAGATGGGCGCAACCGGCAGCGGGGGATTGTAGATGGCCTCGTGCGTGAGGTTGCATAATCGGCAAGCGTATTGTTTAGCTTTAGCGCGGTGAGCGGGATAATTATCTTTACGGTTGTTAACTATGGCCCGATCGCTATCGCTGTGAAACTTCAGCAGAGGGCAGTGGGGCAGTTGACGGCAGGTAAAGCGCGTTAACGCAAATTATGTTAATAATGGCGTATCGGCACAGCCTTCATTAGTTCGAATAGAGAAGTTATTGCTGATTGCATGTGTTTTTGCCCGGGGTAGCGGCACTGGCGTGGTTTACCGGCGTACTGCCTTTCAGGGCGCAGCCTGCGCCCCGGTGACTTTCTTCTCCAGCCTCTTTTGCAATTCCAGAAGCTGCTCTGGCGTTACCGCCGGATAACCCTGGGTATTTTCCGGAACCGCGTTATGCGCCGGAATAGGCACCAGCGGGCCGAGGAAACGTGGTTCACGCTTGAAAACATACAAATCGGCCAGCGCGCCGAGGCGGGCGCCAAACTCACGCAGGCGCACCGTTAGCATATTTTTCGGTGACGGCACCGCGTAACACTGGGCCTGGATGCCCATATGCAGCGCGATAAACAGCGCACGCTCGCAGTGAAATCGTTGAGTGATGATGATGAAATCATTAGTATCAAAGACTTTGCGGGTACGCACTATCGAGTCCAGCGTGCGAAAACCTGCGTAATCGAGCACGATATCGGCAGGATTAACGCCTGCGGCAATCAGATCGCGGCGCATCGTTCTCGGCTCATTATAGCTCTGTTGCGCGTTGTCGCCGCTTAGCAGTAAATAATCCACCTTGCCGCTGTTATAGGCGTTAATCGCCCCCTGAATGCGATAACGATAGTACTGATTAATCGCCCCGGCGCGATAATACTTGGCGGTGCCGAGCACCACGCCCACCTGCCGCCAGGGTAAGTCCTGAATTTCATCGTAAACGTAGGGCGCGGTTTTCCAGCTCATCCAGCGGTCAAGCGCCAGCGCTGATAACAGCATCAGGCCGATAATTATCAGCAGGCTGTAGAACAGACGCTTCAACATGGCTTCTCAGGCTCGGCAATAGAAAAAATTTTCACCCAAGGCTACTTTATCCACCGAAGCCACGCAACCGTACGCCGCGTAAATGCGGCAAATTTCGCCGTTTCGCCAGTCAGCCGGCGGCCTTAGTTCAGCAGCACGCGATCGATGCTGCGGCAGTTAAGCGAGCGTAGCACCGCGACGCTCGTTTCCCACTGGGTGAGGGGGGCATCCGGGCGTTCAGCCAGCAGCGCGCGCAAAATATCCTGGCTTTCGTAGCCGCTCAGGTAGGCCAGATTTAGCGCGGCCTGCAGCGGCGGCAGCGACGGATTATAGGCGGCGTTTTCAGCATAGCTGCCGCTGAAGATTGTACCGTCTTTCATTTCCAGCGCCATGCCGGACGGCGCGTTACTGTAGGGGGCGTGGCTGCGGTTTGCGGCGGCGATGGCGGCCTGGGTTAGCGTATCGCCCTGTAGGGTGAAGCGGTGGCATTCTTCATCCAGCAGGCGCGTTTTGATGTTCAAATCGCCCGGGCCAAAGGCATCCGGCAAATAATCGCCAAGCGTGGATGGCGGCCGGCCGGGCAGGTTGATGAGTAGCCGGGTGCCGCTGTTAAGTTCGTTCATAAACTGACGGCAGTGGCCGCACGGTGTGTAGTTGACAGTAATAGCGGTCAGTTGTTTTTCGCCGCGTAGCCAGGCATGGCTTACGGCGCTCTGCTCGGCATGAAGCGTTTGCTGGAGCGTGGTGCCGGGGAATTCCATATTCGCGCCGAAATAGAGGTTGCCGCTCACGCCACGGGCGATGGCCCCCACCTGAAAACGGGAGATAGACGGGCGGGCGCAGGCGGCGGCAAGCGGGAGCAGGGAAAAGGTAAGCGTGGCCTCGTCCATACCGGTCTGCTGCCTGAGCGATACCCCTTCTGCGGCGCTTAGCATTGCGGGAAAAGCGTTAACGCTAAGCAACGGGCGCAGCGCAGCTTGTAGGCTTGCGGGAAGTTGTGCAAAGACGTTCTGAAAACGTGGATGCATGGCGGGCCTCAAATCGGTTTACGGGAGCACCAATTGACAGTGCGAACAGAGCGTAATTTGTGATTAATATAACATTTTGTATGTAATAAATGTATTTTATTGCATTTTTATGAGGTGTGGGTCTGATTTACGCCGCCAGCGCCATGATGAGCGGGAACAGTAATGGCGCCAGCAGCGAGGTAATAATGCCGCAGATAACCAGCGCCAGCGATCCAAACGCTCCTTCCTGATAATCCAGTTCCGCGCAGCGTGCGGTTCCCAGGGCGTGGGATGCAGTGCCCATCGCCAGCCCGCGGGAGGCTTTTGTGCGGATACGCATAATATTCAGCAGGCTGTGGCCTGTCACCGCGCCAAGTATGCCAACGTAAATAACGCATACAGCGCTGATAGCCGGGATGCCGCCGATACTACCGCTTACCGCCATCGCAATTGGCGTGGTGACGGATTTGGGCATGACGGATGCGGCAATTTGCGGTGTGGCGCCCAGCAGCAACGCAAGCGTTGTGCCAGTTAACATCGCCAGAAGGCTACCGATAAGGCAAATGATAATGATGGATTTCCAGCGTGCGCGAATCTGGTGAAGCTGTTCGTAAAGCGGAAAGGCAAGGGCGACCACGGCGGGCTGCAACAGATCGTTAAGCGCTTTGCTGCCGCTAAAATAGCGCTCATAGCTGATGCCGCTAAAGACCAGTAGCGGAATAATCACCGCCATTGATACCAGCAGCGGATTGAGTAGAGGGGTTTTCAGCCAGCCGCCAAGGCGACGCGCAGCGAAGAAAACAACCAGCGTTAAAGGCAGCGACCACCCGATATTTTCAATCATTCCTCTTAACCTCGCTTTGCCCAGCAATGCTGCGCTCGCCATGCACCCGGTGGGAGAGAAAGCTCACCGCAGCGAGCACCACCAGCGTACTGACAGTGCAGGAAACCACAAGCGGGCCAAACTGCGCGCTTAGCAGATCGTAATACTTCATTACACCAACGCCAACCGGCACAAAAAGGAGCGCCATATAGCGGATAAGAAGGTGGCAACCGGGCTTAACCCATTGCGCTGGCAGAATTTGTAGCGACAGCAGTAAAAAGAGAAGCAGCATGCCGATAATACTGCCGGGTATGGTGACAGGCAGTATTGCAGCAAGGCCGGTACCGGCATATAAGCAGGCGTAAATCACTAAAAAAGCCCGTATATAGTGCCAGACAAGGAGCAATAGTTTGCGCATAGCGTTTATCCTCTGGGAAACGCATTTATCATACAATTAAAGCGGATACTGTGCTACCGATCGCAACATGAAATAACAGCATCATTGCGATTACTCTTATGACTGTAGCGGGAAATAGTATCGCTGGGCAGTTAAATCGCCGCGAGTAAAGCTTGCCCTCTCAGGCGCCCGCGTAAGGATAAAAAAATCGCCGCAGGCGTTGGCTTACGGCGCTTTATCCGGCTGACAAGAGACGTTAACATAGCGCCTCTTTTTTTAACGGATGTGGCGAATGCGCGTATTACTGGCGCCGATGGAAGGGGTACTCGATCCTTTGGTGCGCGAACTGCTAAGTGAAGTAAACGATTACGATGTGTGTATTACCGAGTTTTTGCGCGTGGTGGATAAGCTGCTGCCTGAAAAATCCTTCTATCGGCTCTGCCCGGAATTGCATAACCAGAGCCGCACGCCGTCCGGTACGCCGGTGCGTATCCAGTTGCTGGGCCAGCACCCAGGCTGGCTGGCGGAAAATGCCGCCCGCGCTGTGGCGCTTGGTTCCTGGGGCGTGGATCTTAACTGCGGCTGCCCGTCTAAGGTGGTTAACGGCAGCGGCGGCGGCGCCACGTTGCTCAAAGATCCGGCGCTCATTTATCAGGGCGTGAAGGCAATGCGTGCCGCCGTGCCTGCCCATTTGCCGGTAACGGTGAAAGTACGCCTTGGCTGGGATAGCTGCACGCGCTGTTTTGAAATTGCCGATGCGGCGCAGCAGGCAGGGGCGAGCGAGCTGGTTGTCCATGGCCGTACTAAAGAAGACGGCTATCGCCCCGAGTGTATTAACTGGGCTGCGATTGGCGAGATCCGCGCCCGGCTGGCTATACCGGTTATTGCTAATGGAGAAATCCGTGACTGGCGCAGCGGGCAGGCGTGCCTGGCCGCAACAGGCTGTGATGCGCTGATGATTGGCCGCGGCGCGCTCAGTGTGCCGAACCTGAGTCGGGTGGTGAAGTATAACGAACCGCCGATGCCGTGGCGCGAGGTTATTAGCCTGTTGCAAAAGTACACGCGCCTTGAAAAACAGGGCGATACCGGTTTGTATCATCTGGCGCGCATCAAGCAGTGGCTGGGTTACTTACGTAAAGCCTATTCAGAAGCCAGCGATCTGTTTGCGCAGGTGCGCGCCTGTCAAACCTCCTGCGCAGTGGCGCAGAGGATTGCCCGCGCGGGATGACGGGCGAGTTTTATCCGATGCGCCGTAATCCCCATTCTTTAGGGAAGAAAAGTTGTCAAGTTTATCGTGACGACAGCGGCAACGGCACGCTGGCGCGCACGCGCAAGAAAAGCTTTAACTGGTATCGTGACGTCATTGCCAGCAACGGCGCGAATCTGAAAAGGTAAGGCGCTTGTCTCGCCGTTCAGGCGGGCATCAGACGATAGCGCCTGCTTATCGGCCCGAACGGTTTTCTTTGCTGTTATGGCGCGCGCGTCGCTTCAGCCAGTAGCGCGCCGCCGCTACCAGCGCAACGGCCAGCGCCAGCCAGATAAGCTGCTTAATGTGTTTATCCACGCTGTGCAGCCACGGCGCAATCAGCTCACCGCCTGCATAGCCCAGCGTGGAAAAAAGCGTTGCCCAGAGGATGGCGCCCAGTATATTGAGCGGCAAAAAAATCCCCGGCGGCAGCCGGCTGGCGCCAATCAAAACTGGCCCAACAATACGAAAACCGTACATAAAACGGACACCTATGACAAACAGCCACGGGTGGCGGTTAATCATTTTGCGCGCGCGGGCAATGTGCTTTTGATGGCGGGTAAAGCGTTTGAGCAGCGAGACGCCAAAGCGCTGGCCAATGAAGTAAAGAACCTGATCGCCTGTCATACCGCCCAGCGCGACAGCCGCGATAACCAGCGGGAATTTCAGTAGACCCTGATGAGCCGCCACGCCGCCGAGCAGGGTTATGGTTTCCCCTTCTGCGATGCTGCCCACGACCAGCGCGGCATATCCATAGTGTTCAATCAGGCTATTGATATCCATGGTTGATAACGTTCTCTTCAGCAGGCTATTCCCTAAGCATACATGCTGTTTGTCACAGTCACTTTACTTTGGGAGCGCCATCGAGGCTAAAAAATACGCGCCAGACCTGCTAAAAGGCAGCGGTGAATTATACTTGCTCATATGTGGGTTTTTACGCTTTTCTGCCGATGAGGAGGTTGTATGAACCATGTTTGGGGATTGTTCTCCCATCCCAACCGTGAAATGCAGGCGATTAAACGTGAAAATGAAACCGTTACTCATCACTACAGCCACCATGTGCTGTTACTTGCCGCGATACCCGTTATTTGCGCATTCATTGGTACCACGCAAATAGGCTGGAATTTTGGCGACGGGGCGGTTGTGAAGCTCTCTTTATGGACAGGGCTGGGGCTGGCAGTGCTGTTTTATGCTCTGATGCTCGGCGGCGTTGCTGTGATGGGCTACGTTATTCACTGGATGGCGCGTAACTATCCGCAAAGGCCGTCGCTGGGGCGCTGTATGGTGTTTGCCGGGTATGTGGCGACACCGCTGTTTTTGAGCGGGGTTGTCGCGCTTTATCCGCTGGTATGGTTCTGCGCGCTGGTGGGCACGCTGGCGTTGTTTTATACCGGTTATTTATTGTATGTGGGAATACCTACCTTTCTGGATATATCCCGCGATGAGGGGATAAGTTTTTCCAGCTCAACGCTTGCCATCGGCGTGCTGGTGCTGGAAGTGCTGCTGGCGTTAACCGTGATCCTTTGGGGATACGGATACCGATTATTCTAAAAACCGCTGCGGCGCTGGCTTTTTTGCAGCGCCGCAGCATTTGGTCACGTTAATCCTGTGGCAGCAGGGCCTGGCCGCAGAGTATCATGCCCGGCGACTGCTTCCATTCGTTTTCAGGTTTGCGGGGCGGAAAATATTATCATTTGAGTGAATGGATTGAGATCCGTCTATGCCGAAATTTCCTGTTTTTTTTCTTAGCCTGGCGCTGCTGTGCGCGTTGCCGCCTGCGCCCGGCGCGGCGGCGGTACAAGACGTTGCCGCAAGCGTCGCCCAACCCCAGATTGCCGCAGGCAGCGCCATGATAGTCGACCTCAGCACTCATGAGGTTTTGTATTCCAGCCACCCCGATCTTGTGCGACCCGTTGCTTCTATCAGCAAGCTGATGACCGCGTTGGTGGTGCTTGACGCGCATCAACCGCTTGATGAAAAAATAAGCGTTGATATCAGCCGCACGCCGGAAATGAAGGGGGTTTATTCGCGTGTGCGCCTGAACAGCGAAATCAGCCGCCATGACATGCTGCTACTGGCGTTGATGTCTTCGGAAAACCGCGCGGCGGCGAGCCTGGCCCATCATTATCCGGGGGGATACGACGCGTTTATCCGTGCCATGAATGCCAAAGCCCGGGCGCTGGGAATGACCCACACGCGCTTCGTGGAGCCGACGGGGTTGTCGGCGCAGAATGTCTCCACCGCCCGGGATCTGATTAAATTGCTGATGGCCACCAGACAGTATCCGCTTCTCGGCCAGCTCAGCACGACGCGCGAAAATATGGCGACGTTCAGTAAACCGGCGTACACGCTGCCTTTTCGTAATACCAACCATCTTGTCTACCGCGACAACTGGGATATCCAGTTAACCAAAACCGGTTTTACCAACGCTGCAGGTCATTGCCTGGTGATGCGTACGGTTATTAACCAGCGTCCCGTTGCGCTGGTAGTGATGGACGCGTTTGGCAAATATACCCACTTTGCCGATGCCAGCCGCCTGCGTACCTGGCTTGAAACGGGTGAAATAAAACCCGTACCGGCCTCTGCGCTGGCTTATAAACGCGAGCGCGCAGGGCAGTTAACCGCCAGTAACGATTAATGCTTTCTGTTGACAGGCGCGTGGGCGAATGCGCGCCTGGCTTCTCTTTACACCTCACGGCGCCAAATGAAAATACGCGGTTTTGCGTTTAATTCATCTGGTGATATTATCCTGCCCCCGGTGATTATTAACCGGCTTGTAGGATTAATAAAAAGTGGAGTTAACATGGACGGTGTATTGAAGCAAATTACGGATGTTTTTAGTCCGCAAACAAAAGAAATACTTGCGACGGAACTGGGCGACAGCGCTGCAGCCTCGCTGCCGCAGCTGTGTCCGATATTAATCGCCCAGCTTTATAATTATCTCAAGAGCGGGAATTATCCTGCCGACTTTTTAAGAAAATTACATGATGTTCCGGAGTTTTCCACATCTGCTTTGAATACGCTTGTAACAGCCGGTTTGCCGCAGCTACTTTCTGCCGTATTAAATAATCGCACCAGCGAAACAATTGAAACTATCGCATCGTCGTTAAAGATCAATAAAGAGAAAGCCATTTCGCTACTGAGCGTGGCGGGCAGCATTGTACTGGGTATTGCTGGCAAGTATTTGCGTAACCGCAACGCGCAGTCCGTTTCGCTGGTCGGCTGGCTGGAATCGCAACTGCCGGAACTGCGTGCGGCGGCGCCGGCCACCCTCGGCGCAGAACCCGCCGCTGCTGCTGTTAAAACCCCGACGCCTGCGTCGCCGGTGAAGCGCCGTAAATTCTGGCCGTGGATTTTGCTGATTCTGCTGCTGTTGCTGGCGTTTTTACTGCTGCGCGCCTGCAATACCCGTGAGCAAGCGACTCCCGCCAGCGCAACGACGCCGGCTGCGGATACGACAACCAACTGGTCAATGCCGAAGATAGACCTGGGCGAATTTTTCAAAAAACGTCTGCCGAACGACGTGACGCTGGATATCCCCAAAAACGGCATTGAGAATCACCTTATTGCCCATATTGAAAGCGGCGATCCGGTCAGTAAAGATCTGTGGTTCTCCTTTGACCGCCTGGTGTTCAAAACCAACAGCGCCCAACTGGAGCCGCAGTCTGAAGAGCAGCTTAATAATATTGCCAATATCCTGCGCGCCTGGGATACCGTGAAAATTAAACTTGGCGGCTATACGGATAATACCGGCACGGATGAAATCAATATGAAATTATCCCAACAGCGCGCCGATTCCGTGCGCCTGGCGTTAATTGAGCGCGGCGTATCGCCGGATCGCATTACGGCTAAAGGTTATGGCTCTGCGCATCCGATTGTACCAAACGATACCGCTGAGAATCGCGCCCGCAACCGCCGTATCGATATTAACGTTACGGAGAAATAATTTTTCCGCGTCGGGCATAGCTCGTGATATTAAATTAGAGCGCGCTGTGCCTAATGCCGGCCATATTAAGGTTAAGCGGATGTCCGTTCACCGCAACGTCGATGACAAAAGGATCGTCATCAACGGTGAACGGACAAAGCGGGCCGCCGCAGCCTGCCTGACAAACGCCTGCGATACAGCAAAGGCATCGCCGCTTTGCGGCGCGCTCACCATCCGCTCATCACTCCTGTCTTGTTTCGCTTCAACTCCCCCGGTCGCCTTACTTTGTCTTTGTCTGCGTTTCGCGGGTTTCAGCGCCCGACAGCCGCTAAACGGTAAGCCTGCATGCGTTAAAAGCGAACAGGGATGCGGGTCAAATAAAAAGAAAAGAGGCCCGGATACGGGCCTCTCAAATTGTTGACAAAGAAGGAAAAAACGGGGTTTTTCCTTCTTTATGGTAAGCAGGTGAAAATCAATGCATTGATTTTCCTTATTTTTTACTGTATTTCGTCCATCCTGTACGCGACAGGATGGGGTTTGTCAGCAGTCTCAGAGGCCCGGTTACGGGCCTCTGCATGGCGTGCTTTTGTATTAACAGGACATAAACAGACTTATCGGTCGGGCATTACGCGTCAGGGTAATTCCGCCTGGCTTAATGCTTTTCACCGCAGCCGCATTCACCCCAATATTTAAGCTTGCTGGTTTTACCGATACCGGGGTTCATGCTGTTGGTCGGGTCGTTTGATTTATAAAACGTTTTTAACGTTTCCGGCGCTTCATAGATATGCCCGACGTTATGCTCGGCAGGATATTGCGCGCCGCGCTCGCGCAGCAGCGCCAGCATCTGCGCCTTTAGCGCATGGACATCCACGCCTTTTTTCACAATGTAGTCCTGATGGAATACGTGGCACAGAAAATGGCCGTAATAGAGTTTGTGCGCCAGCTTATCGTTGATATCGGCGGGCAGCGTTTCGTACCACTCCCGATCGTTGCGGCGCAGAGCGATATCCAGCGCCAGAATATCTTCTACTTCATCGGCATGCACCGCATGGTAGCGCACGGCGGCGCCGGCTGCGGCGAAGCGGTGCAGAAACGCTTTGGCGCCTTCCTCTGGCGTACAGGCGAAGAAATCGCCGTCGGCGTCTTTAAAGAACTCACTCAGCCACGCTTGCGCTTCGGCAATACCGTCGCCGGACATTTTCAGCAGCAGGTGATGCTCATATTTTTCGCGCCAGGCCTTCATACGCGCCGGCAGATGGGAAGGGAACAGCTTGCTGATATTTTGCATAAATCGATCGGTAAAGTGCGGCTTCACAAACGGCACGCGCTCCAGCAGCGCATCGGCGCGCCCCTTTAGCGTAAAGAAAAACGGCATTCTGTCGGTGCCGAGCTTGTCGATCATCAGGAACGTATCTTTGCTGTATCGCTCAGCAATATCATAGATATCGCGATGCATATATTCGCCTGCGATCGGTACGTTTTTGAACGTGGAGAGGATATGGCGGCGGATTTGGGTAAGCACCTGCGGCTGGTTTGTGCCGATATAAAATACCGCCTGCTCTTTTTCTGCGGGGAACGTGTCGAGTCGCACGGCAAAGACCGCGAGTTTGCCCGCGCAGCCTGACGCTTCATACAGACGTGTCGGGTCGGCGTTGTAGCGTGATGGCGTATCCGCGTCCACATCGCGCACGCGCGCTACGTAGTCATTAGCCGATGCCAGGCGCTCGTCATGGCGAATATCTTCCGGGCGCACGCGCTCGTCGTCCAGGCGGCTTAGGATCTGCTCGGGCGTGGCGCCCAGCTCAATGCCGAGATGGTTTACCAGTTGCAGTTTGCCGTTTTCGTCAATACGCGCGAATAGCGCCATTTCGGTATAGGCCGGGCCGCGCTGCACCAGCGAGCCGCCGGAATTGTTGCAGATACCGCCGATTACCGACGCGCCGATGCACGACGAGCCAATCACCGAATGCGGTTCGCGTCCCAGCGGGCGCAGCGCTTTTTCCAGGGTATAAAGCGTAGTGCCGGGGAAGGCCAGCACCTGTTCGCCGTTATCCAGAAGCTGCAGCTTGTCCAGCCGCAGCGTGCTGATAATGACTATCTCACGATCGTAATCGCGGCCGTTAGGCGTGGAGCCTTCCGTAAGGCCGGTGTTTGCCGCCTGCATCAGGATAATTTTATCGGCCTCAACGCAGGCGCTCAGCACGCGCCAGAGTTCCAGCAGGGTGCCGGGGAAAACAACCGCCAGCGCATCGCCTTCTCCGGAGCGAAAGCCGCGGCGGTAGCGTGCTGTCTTAGCCGGCTCAGTCAGAACGTGCGCCTGGCCGACAAGGCGGGAGAGCTCATTTATCAGTGCTGCACTGTTGTTATTCAAATTGCGGGACATGGTCCATTCCTTATGGTGGAAAAAGTATGCATATCGAGGGCCTGGTCCATATGGCCGGTTCATTTGTTTGCTTTTATTTCGGCCTGTCGGCGCGCCTGGCCGTGGCAGCGCTAAGCATAGCGCTGAAAAGCGCCTCAGGGGGAAGAAAATAAACGACATAACAGCCTGTTTCAATTCATCAGCGCTATAGCTTGTGGCAAACTGCGTTTCTTATTAAAGGAGTAAGCGGCCAGCAGCCGGTCGCGCAACGTGAGAATTAATCCCATGAAATGGCTTTGTTACGCAGGAATCGCCGCCAGCCTGGCGTTACAACCGGCGCTGGCAGAAGGAGTGTTCGGCAACCACCCGCTCACACCCGAAGCGCGCGACGCCTTTGTCAGCGAGCTGCTGACGAAAATGACCGTTGATGAGAAAATCGGCCAGTTGCGGCTTATCAGCGTCGGCCCTGATAACCCAAAAGAGGCTATTCGTGAGATGATCAAAAAAGGTCAGGTCGGAGCGATATTTAATACCGTCACCCGGCCGGATATTCGCGCGATGCAGGATCAGGTTATGGCGCTAAGCCGTCTGAAAATTCCGCTGTTCTTTGCGTTTGACGTTATCCACGGCCAGCGTACCGTATTTCCCATCAGCCTTGGGCTGGCCTCATCGTTTAATCTGGATACCGTAAAAACGGTCGGTCGCGTATCGGCCTACGAAGCGGCGGACGATGGACTGAATATGACCTGGGCGCCGATGGTGGACGTATCGCGCGATCCGCGCTGGGGGCGCGTATCTGAAGGCTTTGGCGAAGACACCTGGCTGACGTCGGTGATGGGGCGTGCGATAGTAGAGGCCATGCAGGGGAAAAGCCCGGCGGATCGCTACTCGGTAATGACAAGCGTTAAGCATTTCGCCGCCTATGGCGCAGTGGAAGGCGGAAAAGAGTACAACACGGTGGATATGAGCCCTCAGCGCCTGTTCAACGATTATATGCCGCCCTACAAGGCGGGGCTTGAGGCAGGCAGCGGCGCGGTAATGGTGGGGCTGAACTCGCTTAACGGTACGCCAGCCTCGTCCGATGCGTGGCTGCTTAAAACGGTGCTGCGCGACAAATGGGGGTTCACCGGCATTACGGTGTCTGACCACGGCGCGATTAAAGAACTCATCAAACACGGCACTGCCAGCGATCCGAAAGATGCGGTGCGCGTGGCCGTCAAATCCGGCATCAATATGAGCATGAGCGATGAATATTACAGTAAATATCTGCCAGAGCTTGTGAAAAATGGCGATGTGACCCTGGCTGAACTGGACGATGCCGCCCGGCATGTACTCAATGTGAAATATGATATGGGGCTTTTTAACGACCCGTATCGTCACCTGGGGCCAAAAGAGTCTGATCCACAGGATACGAACGCAGAATCGCGTCTGCACCGTGAAGCGGCCCGTAAGGTGGCGCGTGAAAGTCTGGTGCTGCTAAAAAACCGCCAACAGACGCTGCCGCTAAAAAAGAGCGGTACGCTCGCCGTGGTGGGGCCGCTTGCCGACAGCCAGCGTGACATGATGGGGAGCTGGTCGGGGGCTGGCACTATCAGCCAGACCGTGACTGTATTGCAGGGCATTCGCAACGTAGCGGGCGATAAAGTGAATATCCTCTACGCCAAAGGCGCAAACGTTACAAATCATCAGGGCATCGTCGATTTTCTTAATCAATATGAGAAGGCCGTGGTGCAGGACCCGCGACCGGCGCAGGAGATGATTGATGAGGCGGTAGCGGCGGCAAAGCAGGCCGATGCGGTGGTGGCCGTCGTCGGTGAAGCGCAGGGCATGGCCCATGAAGCATCGAGCCGTACCGATATTACTCTCCCGCAGAGCCAGCGCGACCTGATTGCCGCGCTAAAAGCCACTGGTAAGCCGCTGGTACTGGTGCTGATGAATGGTCGCCCGCTGGCGCTGGTGAAAGAAGATCAACAGGCCGATGCGATTCTGGAAACCTGGTTTGCGGGCACTGAAGGCGGTAACGCCATTGCCGACGTGCTGTTTGGCGATGTTAACCCCTCCGGCAAACTGCCGATGTCATTTCCGCGCTCAGTTGGGCAGATCCCGGTCTATTACAGCCACCTTAATACCGGGCGCCCTTACAACCCGCAAAGGCCGAATAAATATACCTCGCGCTACTTTGATGAGGCCAACGGCCCGCTATATCCGTTTGGTTACGGGCTGAGCTATACAACATTTAGCGTGTCTGATGTAAACATGTCTGCGCCGACGCTTACGCGCGGCGGTATTGTGAACGCCAGCGTGAGCGTGAGCAACACAGGCAAGCGCGAAGGCGCGACCGTAGTGCAACTGTATTTGCAGGATATAACAGCCTCCATGAGCCGTCCGGTAAAAATGTTAAAGGCGTTTAAAAAGGTGAATCTGAAGCCGGGCGAGCGCGCGACCGTTACGTTTCCCATTGACGTCAACGCGCTCAAATTCTGGAATCAGCAGATGATCTATGACGCCGAACCGGGCAAATTTAATGTCTTCATCGGGCTGGATTCCGCTCGCGTGAAGCAGAGTGAGTTTGAACTGAAATAAACAAAAGGCCGTAAACCGGCTGAGACGGTTGTTAAGCGCCGGTACAGGCGACACTGGCCCGAAAGTCAGAAAATAAGCGAGGAAAAGCAATTTATTGTTTTTCATCCGATCGCCGCAAAGAGGACAAAACCCGGCTTTTGTCCTCTTTGTCATCAATCCAGGCCGGGTAACCGGCCTGAGACTGCTGACAAACCCCATCCTGGCGCAGACAGAATGGATGGAATGCGATAAAAAATAAGGAAAATCAATGCATTGATTTTCGCCTGCTTACCACAAAGAAGGAAAAACCCCGTTTTTTCCTTCTTTGTCATCAATCTGGGGCCGGGCAACCGGCCTTTTTTATCTGCTAATACCAACGGGCCTGTATTGCCTGAAACTTGTGACAGACTGCAGGCTTGCGCTCATTGCCAGCGACGAAGCGGGAAAACCGCGGATTTCCGACTACACTTTCTGCAACCCTATGAATATTTCTGTAAAAACGGAGATGTGGCAATGGCAGGAAAGTGGATGGGATATGCGCTGGCGGCAGCAATGACGCTGGCGGCAGGCGCGCAGGCGGCCGAGCCGGTGAAAGTGGGGTCGAAAATTGATACGGAAGGTTCGCTGCTGGGCAATATTATCCTGCTGGTGCTGGAAAGCCACGGCGTTAAAACCGTGAATAAGATTCAACTGGGGACGACGCCAGTCGTGCGCGGCGCGATCGCTGCCGGGGAGCTGGATATTTATCCTGAATATACCGGCAACGGCGCGTTTTTCTTTAAGCAGGAGAAATCGCCGGTGTGGAAAAACGCGCAGCAGGGTTACGACAAAGTGAAGGCGCTTGATGCGCAGAAAAATCATCTTATCTGGCTTACGGCGGCCCCGGCGAACAATACCTGGACTATTGCGGTGCGCCAGGATCTGGCGCAAAAGGGCGGGCTTGCGACGCTTGCCGATCTCAGTCGCTACCTGAAACAGGGAGGCCAGTTCAGGCTGGCGGCGTCGGCAGAATTTATCGAGCGCCCGGATGCGCTGCCCGCCTTTGAAAAAGCGTACGATTTTAAGCTTGAGCAGGCGCAGTTGCTGTCGCTGGCGGGCGGCGATACGGCCGTTACGCTGCGCGCGGCAGCCCAGCGAACCTCCGGCGTAAACGCCGCAATGGCCTACGGCACAGACGGCCCGGTAGCGGCGCTGGGGCTTGTCACGCTCAGCGATCCTAAAGCCGTGCAGCCTATATATGCGCCTGCGCCGGTGGTGCGTGAAGCGGTGCTAAAAGCCTATCCGCAGATAGGGGACTGGCTAAAGCCGGTATTTAGCGCGTTGGATGAGAAAACATTACAAAAGCTGAATGCGAGTATCGCCGTCGATGGGCTGGATGCCCGCAAGGTGGCAGGCAACTGGTTGAAACAAAAAGGCCTGTTGCAGGCAGGGCAGTAGTGGTTTGCGGCTGATATGCCATAACCGGGTTGCGCTGCTGCTGGCGGCGCTGCTGTGGCCGGCGCTGGCGCTGCCTTTTATTACGCATTCGCCCAACAGGCTGCTTTCCGGCGAGCCGATTATGCTGCATGCGCTGGCAGGCGGCGCGTTCTGGCTATTACCGGCGGCGCTGGTTGCGTTAACCGCGCTGGCGTTTGTTCCGCGCCCGCGCGCGGCTGCGGCGGCGACCCTGGCGCTTGGCGAAGGCATTATTATTGTGCTGCTCCTGTTACTGGCCCATGCGGCCGCCCGGCTGGGGGCGGAGGCCAGCCCTGCGGCACGCACCTCCCCGGCAAGCGGGCTGTGGCTGACGCTGGCGCTCTGTCTGCTGCTGTGCAGCGATGCGGCAAGCAGGCTGGTTAACGCTGGCGTCTGGCGCTGGCTGCTGCTGGCGCAGATCGGGTTCATTGTGCTGCTGATGCTGACAGGCGGCCTGTTCGATAATCTCTCATTGATGAAAGAATACGCTAACCGGCGCGATGTTTTTAACGACGCGCTGGGCCGTCATTTGCTGCTGCTGGGCGCTACGCTGCTGCCTGCGCTGTTTATCGGCGTGCCGCTCGGCGTCTGGAGTTACCATCGAACGGCGCTGCGCGGGCCGCTCTTTGGCGTGCTTAATGTTATCCAGACGGTGCCCGCAGTGGCGCTTTTTGGTCTGCTGATTGCACCGCTGGCGGATATCGGCCGATATTTGTCCGGTATCGGTATTTCCGGCATCAGCGGTACTGGCCTTACGCCTGCGCTACTGGCGCTGGTGCTGTACGCGCTGCTGCCGCTGGTACGCAGCGTGGTCGCCGGGCTGGAGCAGGTGCCGGCGCAGGTGCGTGAGAGCGCCCGCGGTATGGGGATGTCGGGCTGGCAGATATTTTTAAAGGTGGATGTGCCGCTGGCGCTACCGGTGTTGTTACGCGGCCTGAAAGTGGTCACCGTGCAGACGCTGGGGATGGCGGTTATTGCCGCGCTGATTGGCGCAGGCGGTTTTGGGGCGCTGGTTTTTCAGGGGTTAATGAGCAGCGCGCTGGATTTGGTGCTGCTTGGCGTCATACCGGTGATTGCGCTGGCGGTGTTGGCGGATGCGCTGTTTAACCTGCTGATTGCCGGGCTGGAGGCGGCAAACCATGATTGAATTTACGCAGGTGAGCAAATATTACCAGGGGCGCGCGGCGGTAAACGCCCTGACGCTGAACTGCCCGGAAGGCGCGTTTACCGTGCTGGCAGGAACTTCGGGTTCCGGCAAATCCACCACGCTAAAAATGATAAACCGGCTGGTGGAGCACGATGCCGGGCAGATACGTTTTGCCGGGCGTGATATCCGCGATACTGACGTGCAAACGCTGCGCAGGCGTATCGGGTATGCTATTCAGTCGGTAGGTCTGTTTCCGCACTGGACCGTGGCGCAGAATATTGCCGCCGTACCGCAGCTACTGCGCTGGCCGAAGCGGAAAATCAACGACCGGACGGATGAATTGCTTGGCTTGCTGGGGCTGGAGCCGGCGCAGTTTCGCAGCCGCTACCCGCATCAACTTTCCGGCGGGCAGCAGCAGCGCGTAGGCGTGGCGCGGGCGCTGGCCGCTGATCCGGACGTTTTACTCATGGACGAACCGTTTGGCGCTCTCGACCCGGTGACGCGCGCGGCGCTGCAGCGTGAAATTCGCCGTATTCACCGGTTAATGGGGCGCACCATTGTACTGGTCACGCACGATGTGGATGAAGCGCTGTACCTGGCTGACCGGGTGGTGCTGATGGATGCTGGCGAAGTCGTGCAGCAGGGCGCGCCTTATGCCCTTTTGCGCCAGCCTGCCAGCCCGTTTGTGCGTGAATTTTTCGCCAGCAGCGAGCCGGGCGTACGACTGCTGTCGCTGGAAACGGTGGCCCAGCGTATGCGCGCGCAGGAGCGGTTTAACGGCGCCGCCGTGCCGTACAATATGACGCTGCGTGAGGCGCTGTCGCGTTTCGTGGAGCTGGGCGTGGTCCGGCTTGGCGTGACTGACGCCGCAGGGCAGCCGTGCGGCGTGCTGCATTTTAACGATCTGGCCGGTGCGGAGCCGTCGGTATGAAGGTGCTGCGAACTTCGCTGTTCTGGCTGCTGGCGCTGTTTATCACGCTGCTGGCGGCGCTGCCGTATAGTGAAGCGCTGTGGGCATGGCTGTTTCCCGAGCTCGACAGGCCGCTCTATCAGCAGGATAGCTTTGCTTCGCTGGCGCTGGCCCATCTGGGCCTGGTGGGGGTTTCCAGCCTGCTGGCGGCGGCTATGGGCATCAGCGCTGGCGTGGCCGTCACCCGCCCGGCCGGGCGTGAATTTCGCCCGCTGGCGGAGACGCTTGCCGCTGTCGGGCAAACGTTTCCGCCGGTTGCGGTGTTAGCCGTGGCGGTACCAGTACTGGGGTTTGGGCAGGCGCCCGCGCTGATTGCGCTGGTGCTCTACGGGCTGCTGCCGGTTTTACAGGGAACGCTTGCCGGTATGGCGGCGGTGCCTGCGGGCGTGCGCGAGGTGGCGAATGGCGTTGGGATGAGCGCCTGGCAGCGTTTGTGGAAAGTGGAGCTGCCGCTGGCGGCCCCGGTAATTCTCGCGGGCGTAAGAACCTCGGTTATTATTAATATCGGTACGGCGGCCATTGCCTCAACGGTTGGCGTGCGCTCGCTTGGGACGCCGGTCATTATCGGCCTGAGCGGTTTTAATACCGCCTGGGTAATTCAGGGAGCGCTGACCGTGGCGCTGATGGCGATTGTTGTAGACCGCGCCTTTGAGCGCCTGCAAAAATGCTTTACCCGGCACGCAGAATAATGCTGTAGCCTGCAAGCATCACGCCGCCAATCGCGCCCAGCGCCATTAATGCCATACCGACAATCAGCGCGATTTTTACTGTATTCACAATGTGCTCCTTTTGTTAGTGAAAGGATTATACAATGAAGTGTTCAGGTTAACGAGGCGTTGCGTGCCGTAAAGCGCGGTGTCTGGATTACGCTTTATCTGGCGCTAAATGAGTGCGGTTGGGTAAATTGCTGATAAACCTATCAGGCGTTGGACAGATTAGCGATCCTGGCGGCGGCCGTATACATCAGGGACCGGTCACTGAGCGGTATACTCCGCTTTGACAATTTAATGTCTGGCGCGCGATGAAATGGATAAAAAGTTAACTGGTGGAGCGCGTTATTATCCGCTTTGTCGTTAAACTCATCAATAAGCAGGCGGGTAGCCTCATTGCGTCACGTTTTTGAAATAGCTGGGGTGGCGATGATCGGACTGGAAAGGTAGCTAAAATATTACCGGCAGGGTAATAATCCGTCAGTGAATACGCCGTTACTGGCGAAATCTGCGGCAAATGAAACGCCATAATTTTCCATTTACTTTTGGCTGAGACGGCGGGCAAACCCCATCCTGCTGCAGACAGGATGGTTGAAGTACAATAAAAAATAAGGAAAATCAATGCATTGATTTTCGCCTGCTTACCGCAAAGAAGGAAAAACCCCGTTTTTTCCTTCTTTGTCAACAATCTGAGCCAACCTGCAAACAGCAGGTTGGCTTTAACTGTTTTGCGCCAGCAGGCCGCGCGCTTAGCTTACGCGCTGGCCCGGTTGGGCGCCGCTGTCCGGGCTTAACAGGAAAATCTCTTTACCGCCAGGGCCTGCGGCCAACACCATGCCTTCCGACATGCCAAAGCGCATTTTGCGCGGCGCAAGGTTGGCAACCATCACCGTCAGGCGGCCAATCAGCGCCTGAGGATCCGGATAGGCGGACCGGATGCCGGAAAACACGTTGCGCTTCTCGCCGCCGAGATCCAGCGTCAGGCGCAGCAGTTTGTCGGAGCCGTCCACAAAACCGGCGTTTTCGATAAGCGCAATACGCATATCCACTTTTGCGAAATCGTCAAAGCCGATGGCGTCTGCAATGGGGTCGTCCGTCATCGGGCCGCCTGGCGCGATAGCCTTCACTTCTTCTTTAGATGCCTCGACCAGCGCATTGACCTGCTTCATATCGATACGGTTATACAATGCCTTAAAGGTATTCACCTTGTGGTTGAGTAAAGGCTGATGGATACCCTCCCACGTCAGCGCGCTATTCAGGAATGCCTCCGTTCGCCCGGCAAGCGACGGCAGAACTGGCTTAAGCCAGGTCATCAGCACGCGGAACAGGTTAATGCCCATTGAACAAATAGCCTGCAGATCGGCATCGCGGCCCTCCTGTTTTGCCACCACCCAGGGCGCCTGTTCATCCACATAACGGTTCGCCAGGTCAGCCAGCGCCATAATTTCACGCACCGCGCGGCCAAATTCACGGCCCTCCCAGGCTTCGCCTATGCTCTGCGCGGCGTCGGTGAAGGTTTTATACAGCGCCGGATCGGCCAGCTCGCTTGCCAGCTCGCCGTTAAAGCGCTTAGCGATAAAACCTGCGTTACGCGAGGCCAGGTTGACTACCTTGTTGACGATGTCGGCGTTTACGCGCTGCACAAAGTCTTCCAGGTTCAGGTCGATATCGTCAATGCGCGGCGATAGCTTGGCCGTGTAGTAATAGCGCAGGCTGTCGGCGTCAAAATGCTTAAGCCAGGTGTTGGCTTTAATAAAGGTGCCGCGGGATTTGGACATCTTAGCGCCGTTTACCGTGACGTAGCCGTGTACGAACAGGTTAGTCGGCTTGCGATAGCCGCTGCCTTCGAGCATGGCCGGCCAGAACAGGCTGTGGAAGTAGACAATGTCTTTACCGATAAAATGGTACAGTTCGGCATCGGAATCTTTTTTCCACCAGTCGTCAAAGTTCAGATCGCTGCGCTTATTACACAGGTTTTTAAATGATCCCATATAGCCGATTGGCGCATCCAGCCAGACGTAGAAATATTTACCCGGCGCATCCGGGATTTCAAAACCGAAATAAGGGGCATCGCGGGAGATATCCCACTGCTGGAGACCTGCGTCAAACCACTCCTGCATTTTATTGGCCACCTGCTCCTGGAGCGCGCCGGAACGGGTCCAGGCTTTGAGCATCTCGCTAAAGGACGGCAGGTCGAAGAAATAGTGCTCGGATTCACGCATCACAGGCGTGGCGCCGGAGATGACGGATTTGGGTTCGATAAGCTCGGTTGGGCTGTAGGTGGCGCCGCACACTTCGCAGTTATCGCCGTACTGATCCGCAGACTTGCACTTCGGGCAGGTGCCTTTAACAAAACGATCCGGCAGGAACATGCCTTTTTCCGGGTCGTAAAGCTGGGATATGGTGCGGTTTTTAATAAACCCGTTTTCTTTCAGGCGGGTATAGATAAGCGCAGACAGCTCGCGGTTCTCTTCGCTGTGCGTGGAGTGATAGTTGTCGTAGCTGATATCAAAGCCGGCGAAGTCGGCCTGATGTTCCTGGCGCATTTCGCCAATCATTTGCTCCGCCGTTATGCCAAGCTGCTGCGCCTTTAGCATAATCGGCGTGCCGTGCGCATCGTCAGCGCAGATAAAGTTGACGTTATGGCCGCGCATTCGCTGGTACCGAACCCAGACATCCGCCTGGATATGCTCCAGCATGTGGCCGAGATGAATGGAGCCATTCGCATAAGGAAGGGCGCAGGTTACCAGTATTTTTTTCGCGACGTGAGCCATAGTTATCGTACAGTTTTCTTAGCTAAAAAGGATTTCCGATAGTACCAAAAGGGGCTGTCTTTAGTAAGACAAAAGCGAGTGATGGGGGATTTATTCACGCTCTGGTATGATTAAGGGCAGCGATATTACCACACCAACAAAGGAGTCGGGATGAATTCTCAATCCCCGTCCAGATCCCCGGAAGCCCTGCGGGCTATGGTATCCGGGACGCTGGCTAATTTTCAGCACCCAACATTAACGCATAATCTCACTACGCTAAAGGCGCTGCACCACGTCGCCTGGATGGACGAAACCGTTCATATCGAGCTGCAAATGCCGTTTGCCTGGAAGAGTGGATTCGACGCCCTTAAAGAAGCGTGCAGCGCTGAACTGCTGCGTATTACCGGTGCGAAAGCCATTGACTGGAAGCTGGCTCACAATATTGCCACCCTCAGGCGCGTAAAGGAACAGCCGGGTATTAACGGCGTAAAGAATATTATCGCCGTCAGTTCCGGTAAGGGCGGCGTAGGGAAATCCTCAACGGCGGTAAACCTGGCGCTGGCGCTGGCGGCGGAAGGGGCGAAGGTTGGCATCCTGGATGCCGATATCTACGGCCCGTCAATCCCAACCATGCTTGGCACGGAAGGCGAGCGCCCGACCTCTCCTGACGGCACCCACATGGCGCCGGTGATGGCTCAGGGCCTGGCGACCAACTCGATAGGGTATCTGGTCACGGATGATAACGCTATGGTCTGGCGCGGGCCGATGGCGAGCAAGGCTTTGCTGCAACTGCTGCAGGAGACTTTATGGCCGGAGCTGGATTATCTGGTGCTGGATATGCCGCCGGGAACGGGCGATATTCAGCTTACGCTTGCGCAGAACATCCCGGTTACCGGCGCTGTGGTGGTGACAACCCCGCAGGACGTGGCGCTGCTTGATGCGAAAAAGGGTATTGTGATGTTCCGTAAAGTAGACGTGCCGGTACTGGGTATTGTCGAGAATATGAGCATGCATATCTGTAGCCAGTGCGGCCACCATGAACCTATTTTTGGCACTGGCGGGGCCGGGAAGCTGGCGGCGGCCTACCATACGACGCTGCTGGGACAAATGCCGCTGCATATTACGCTGCGTGAAGATCTTGACCGCGGCCAGCCGACGGTCGTCAGCCGTCCGGACAGCGAATTTACCGCTCTTTACCGTCAGTTGGCGGGCCGCGTGGCGGCGCAGCTTTACTGGCAGGGTGAGGTTATTCCCGGCGATATCGCGTTTCGCGCGCTGTGATGTAGCCGACAGGCCGCATCAGGCCCGTAAAATTAACGGCGCTCTGTGATGGGCGTCGTTTTTAGTTCAGCCTGGCCTGCGAAGAATTTTTTGCCGCTGCCTGTAAATTGCCGGCATCCGTCTACCCGGGGAGCCTCGCTGGCGGGAGACAGACAATCGCCTTAGCTGAGCGAAATATTTCTTTTATTCGTCGCTGACCAGCAATTGCTGATATTTCGCCTCTGACGAAACTTATCAATGGTTTCGCCAAAAGCTTTACGCGTTTTGCTCAGATTATTAGCGCTAACGTGGCTGGAAATACCATTACTGCGCCAGTGGGAAAATAGAGTCTGGCGTCATCATCAATGCGTTCAGCAGGCTTGCAGGGAAGGAGGGCCGCTTCTTTCTTATCAGGCATGAAAGCAGGAATGCTTTTTGCAAATTCGCTGAAAAATTTTTTAGAGCTAAATGGGCGATTTGGATTGTATTTCAGCCCCAGCGCCCGCCAAAAGTCGTGGAAAGCGCTTTAGGGCGTAATTTTCGCAGTAATCAGGTATCCCCGATTAACATCACACTGTTGGCCGATTGCGCTAAATAATAATTTATATAGCTGACAGTCGGTGAAAAAGAGGATGTCGAATCTCACTGCGTTATGCGTATAGGTAAACCGGGCGCGGGAAATATTGTGCTTGCGCATATCCTTATCTAATTTTTAAAGCTTTGATATCGAACCTCGGCTGCTCGCTTTTTATTTATCTGTTTGCGGCTCACTCCAAATAATTAATGTTTATGCTTTGTTTTTTTGATGTTAACAAAAAGACGGCGGTAAACACAGCAGGCAGGCGCATCGCCTGATAGTATCGTAATGAAAGCCGCAACGTTAAAGTAACGAATACGGCACTCATTGCCGCATTCGTTAGAAATATTAGCGCTGGTAGAAAATATCCCCTGACATGGCGCGCAGGATTTTCCCTTCGGTATTCGTAATAAGTACGTAGTTGCCGCCCATATAGGTCCAGTGGCTGTCAGGCTCCGGCGCGGGAAGGTTGCGCTGGCTCCACTGCTCGATTTCATAAGGCTTAGAACGATACAGCTCCGGCACGATATCGCCGGGCTTAAAGGCGCGGAAATCGGCGGTAAATTCCTTAAGTTCATAGGATGATCCGCGGGTCTCGGCCTGCGGCTGGGTCAATGCGTCAGCCTGTTCGTCCAGGCTTTCCCGCGCCTGCGCCGCATTTGCGGCTACGTTTCCCAGCAGCAGCGCTGCTGCCAGTAAAATCACTGATTTACCCATAATCACTCCGGTTTCTGGTATCAGCCCGCGTCCGGGCTGGGTGGTTTTCCTTAATAAATCTGTCAGCAATGTATGCTGTGCGCCGTTATCATTCGCGCAGTTGACGGGCGCGGCAAGTTTGAATTTGTGTGCAAAATTGTCATTTCTTGCCGTGTGACACAATTTATTTGCATTGTTTTCGTGATGATATGGGAAGAACATCACGAAACGCCGCGTCAATTATGCACTGTAAACCAACGTAAAATAGCGATGTTATTTAAATTTGCCGTGCGCTGTTGAGCGCAAAAAAAGATGAAAAGAGAGTTGTTCTCTATATGAGCAATCGGCTGACTGCGTTTTATGCGCTATGGCTGCGTGTGAGCAAGGGGCTGGCCAGACGCTGGTCGCTTGCCGGTAGCGCGGCGCGCCGTTTTTTACTGTCCGAAAGGGCGAGTTTCCCCGTATGATGTGCCTTCTGGTTCACTCATGGGAAAATGCATGATTTGGTTGATGTTGTTAACGCTGGCGGTGGTGTTTGTCGCGGGCTTTCGGGTGCTGACGTCGGATTCGCGCCGCGCGGTCAAACGCCTGAGCGAGCGCCTGGCGATTGCGCCCGTGATGATCGAATCGATTATGGATCAAATGGGCAAAGCCGCAAGCGCTGAATTCCTGACGCTGCTGGCGCGCCCGGATGAAACGGCGCTACAGCACGGCGCGCAGACGTTGCTCATCTGGCAGGTATTTATCATTGATGGCGGCGATGAGAACCTGCTCGGCTGGCACCGTGTTTTGCAACGTGCGCGCCTGGCCTCACCGCTAAGCGATGCGCGAATTCGACTCGCATTCAGCCTGCTGCGTGAAATGGAGCCGGAAATGGAAGAAATGAAAGCATTTCAGCAGCGCTATAATGCCTTTTTTCGCGAGCGCAGCGGCCAACTGCGGCTTGTTGCCGCCAACGATACCGATTAAGGCGAGATACAGCATGAAGGAGCGATTGCCCTGAGCGCAAACTTGCATCGTCAGGCTACTTCCCCTAAGCTGTTAATTGATAAAGAAATGTAATCTACATGACTCGGGGTGCCCTTCGTTGTGAAGGCTGAGAAATACCCGTATTACCTGATCTGGATAATGCCAGCGTAGGGAAGTCAGATGCCTGTCCGGTATCCCTTCTTCACGCCGGACAGGAGACTGACCCGTGCTAATCGAAACGCTTTGCGGCCGTGAAGCCGCGCAAACCCTGGCGCTGATGCGTGCCCATTCCCCCCTCGTACACTGCATGACAAACGACGTAGTGCAAGGCTTTACCGCTAATGTTTTGCTGGCGCTCGGCGCCTCTGCGGCGATGGTTATTGATGATGATGAAGCCGCGCAGTTCAGCACAATGGCCGGGGCGCTGCTTATCAACGTCGGTACGTTAACGCACGCGCGCGAGCGCGCTATGCGCGCGGCTATCGGCAGTGCGGTTAGCGCCGGTACGCCGTGGGTTCTCGATCCGGTAGCGGTGGGGGCGCTGACGCTGCGTACGGCCTTCGCTCATGACGCGCTTGCTCTGCGTCCGGCGGCGGTGCGCGGCAATGCGTCTGAAATCCTTGCGCTGGCGGGCGCGAGCAGCGGCGGGCGGGGCGTGGACAGTACCGACAGCGCGCTGGCCGCGCTACCGGCAGCGCAGGCGCTGGCGCGCCGCTATGGCGCCGTGGTAGCCGTTACCGGCGAAGTGGATTATCTGACCGATGGCGAACGCGTATTGAGCGTAGAGGGCGGGCATCCTGTCATGACGCGCGTGGTGGGTACAGGCTGCGCGCTGTCAGCCGTGGCGGCCGCCTGCTGTGCGCTCCCCGGCGACCGGCTTACCCATGTCGGAGCGGCCTGCGCAATAATGGCGCGGGCCGGCGAGCAGGCGGCACGCCAGAGTCGCGGGCCAGGCAGCTTTGTTCCGGCTTTTCTGGACGCGCTTTGGTCGCTCAACGGGGAGGCGCTGGCATGAAGAGGATTAATGCGCTCACTGTTGCCGGTACCGATCCCAGCGGCGGCGCGGGGATACAGGCAGATCTGAAAACGTTTTCCGCGCTCGGCGCCTATGGCGCCAGCGTGATTACCGCGCTGGTGGCGCAGAACACGCGCGGCGTGCAGTCGGTTTATCGCGTTGAGCCGGATTTTGTGGCGGCGCAGCTTGATTCCGTACTGAGCGACGTGCGTATTGATGCCACAAAAATCGGTATGCTGGCGGAAACGGATATTGTTGAGGCGGTGGCTGAGCGACTGGCGCGCTGGGCGGTGCGCACGGTGGTGCTCGATACGGTCATGCTGGCGAAAAGCGGCGATCCGCTGCTGTCGCCGTCGGCGGTTTCATCTCTGCGCGAGCGCCTGCTGCCGCAGGTTTCGTTGATTACGCCTAACCTTCCCGAAGCGGCGGCGCTGCTGGATGCGCCGCTGGCAACCTGCGAACGCGACATGCTTGAGCAGGGCAGAGCGCTGCTGGCGCTCGGCTGTGAGGCGGTGCTGATAAAAGGCGGCCATCTGGATGACAGGGAAAGCCCCGACTGGCTGTTTACCTGCGATGGCGCGCAGCGTTTTACCGCGCCGCGCGTGCTAACTAAAAATACGCACGGTACGGGCTGTACGCTGTCTGCGGCGTTAGCCGCGCTGCGCCCGCGTCACGATAGCTGGGCGCATACCGTAGCTGAGGCTAAGGCGTGGCTGTCAGCGGCGCTGGCCCAGGCGGATAGCCTGCAAGTAGGGCTTGGACAGGGGCCGGTTCACCATTTTCACGCCTGGTGGTGAAACGAAACAGCCTGTGCGGTAACAGGGAGTGAAACGTGTCAGCCTGACTTGCTGAAAGTGTAAGCGACACTGGCAAAACGCCGCGCACAGGGCCAGTATGGAAGTGTCCGCAACCGGTGCGGGCAAGTACACTGTTGCGGCGGGCGCGGTGTCCGCTGCTGTTTCGGGAGTTTATTATGACTGATATTACGCAGTTGTTAGGTAAAGACGCCGATACGCTGTTACAGCATCGTTGTATGACCATTCCAGCCGACAGGCTCTGTTTGCCAGGCCATGATTATGTCGAGCGGGTTATGATGGACAATAATCGTTCCCCGGCGGTGCTTCGCAACATGCAAACGCTTTACAATACAGGGCGTCTGGCGGGAACCGGCTATTTGTCTATTTTGCCGGTCGATCAGGGCGTGGAGCACTCCGCAGGCGCGTCCTTTGCGGCTAATCCGCTCTATTTCGATCCGAAGAATATCGTTGAACTGGCCATTGAGGCTGGCTGTAACTGCGTGGCTTCCACTTACGGCGTGCTGGCGTCGGTAGCGCGCCGTTATGCGCATCGCATCCCGTTTTTAGTCAAAATAAACCACAATGAAACCCTGAGTTACCCGACCACTTACGACCAGACGCCGTATGCCAGCGTGGAACAGGCCTTCAATATGGGAGCGGTTGCCGTTGGGGCGACCATTTATTTCGGCTCTGAAGCGTCGCGCCGCCAGATTGAAGAAATTTCCGCTGCGTTCGAACGTGCTCATGAGCTGGGAATGGTGACGGTGCTGTGGGCCTACCTGCGTAATTCCGCTTTCAAAAAAGAGGGCGTAGACTACCACGCCAGCGCCGATTTAACCGGCCAGGCCAATCATCTTGCGGCTACCATCGGCGCTGATATCGTGAAGCAGAAAATGGCTGAAAACAACGGCGGTTATAAAGCGATTGGCTTTGGCTATACCGACGATCGCGTTTACAGCAACCTGACGACCGATAATCCTATTGACCTGGTGCGTTATCAACTCGCCAACTGCTATATGGGGCGTGCCGGGCTGATTAACTCCGGCGGCGCATCCGGCGGTGAAACCGATATGGCGGACGCCGTGCGCACAGCGGTTATTAATAAGCGAGCGGGAGGAATGGGGCTGATTCTTGGGCGCAAAGCGTTCAAGAAATCTATGCCTGACGGGGTGCGCCTGATTAACGCGGTGCAGGATGTCTATCTGGATAACAGCGTGACCATCGCCTGAGGCGCTTGAGCGTGGTATAGCTATAAACATCACGCCGGGCAGCATTTACAGCCCGGCGGGGGGGCCGTTCTGGCGGCCTGCCGCGTTTTTCCTGTGTGCCCCGATATGCCGTTTTTTGCTGATGGCCCTGGCGGTAATGCAGCGGCGTGAAAAACATTGAACCGGGTATTAACGCACGGACAACAGCGGGCAGCCCGGCGGCAGGCGGCAGCTTAGCGCGCCAGGCTCAACGTCAATACGAAATTTGCGACCGCTTAGCGGCTCGCCGTCGAGATTAAAAATGATATCGTGCGGCGACGTTATCTCAAACCAGGCGGATTCGCTGTCGATGGCGTTTGGGTTTTCATCCGAGCGGGTGAGCGTATTAAACAGCGCCGGTAATAGTTCTTCACCGGTGAAAATGCGTAGCTGTAACAGCCCGTCGTCAATCAGCGCTTGTGGACAGAGCGCCTGGCCGCCGCCTGCCTGACGGCCGTTACCAATGCCGATAGCCAGTGCCTCGCCCTGCCAGTGAAAGTTTTCGCCGCGAATATCGCAGCGATCTGGCTTAAGCGTGTCGAGGCGCAGCATACCGTGAATGAAATAGGAAATGCTGCCGAGCGCGGCCTTTAGTTTCTCCGGGGTTTCAGAGGTAATACGGGGGCCAAAGCCGCCGGTTGCCATATTAATAAACCAGGCGTTGTCGTTTACCCGCGCCAGATCCACCGGGCAGGCGCGCCCGGCTATCGCCAGGCGCAGCGCCGGGTCTATCTCCTGCGGGATCCCGGCGCTGGCGGCAAAGTCGTTGGCGGTGCCGAGCGGTAAAATGCCGAGCGCCGGGCGTTTTTCAACGGACGCCAGCGCCAGCGCGGTAGCGATTTCGTTGATGGTACCGTCGCCGCCGCCGGCGATGACCGTTTGTGCGTCCTGCGCGAGGGCTTCATTCACATAACGCCCTGCGTCGCCGCGTTCCCAGGTGACGCGTACGGCAATGCTATGGCCTTCATCGCGCAGTTTGCTAACGGCGGCGCGCAGCGCGTCGTTACCCGCGCCTTTACCATTAACAATGATGAATGACGTTGCGTTTTTATCCATGTCTGACCCCGGTTTCCACAGCAATAACGTGAGTGTAACCGAAGTAAAGGGGGAGCAGAGATATAAAAATTAGCCTGCGTGAGGGGCCCGCGCAGGCTAAGGAGGTGATTTCCTGGTACAGCTTTATCTTTTATAGGTATCTTTATTTCTTAGCGCGATAATACTACCTCTACAGTGGAAAAGTGACTGTGATCGCTTTCGAAAAAATAGTCTACCGTAAAAATAACGCTGAAAAACTATTTCGCATGGGGATTACGCGTGGTCTGCCCGCTAAGGTTGCGCATCAGCAGCGCATACTCCAGCGCCACCTCCTGTGGAACCGGCAGCCATACGGTATGTCCATTGCCCGGCGCGACGTCTGTTTGTTTGCCTTTCGCGTTTTCCATCTGCGCCAGCGTAAAAGTAATATTGCCCTGCGGCGTCATCATCTCCAGGCTATCGCCAACGCTGAACTTATTCTTCACCGCCACGCCAGCCAGTTCCCCCCGGCGTTCGCCGGTAAATTCGCCTACGAACTGCTGGCGTTCGGAAAGTGAATAACCATAGTCATAGTTCTGGTAGCTATCGTGGGTATGGCGGCGCAGAAAGCCCTCGGTATAGCCGCGATGGGCGAGGCTTTCAAGCGTGGTAAGCAGCGTGGCGTCGAAAGGTTTACCGGCGACGGCGTCGTCAATGGCCTGGCGATAGACCTGGGCGGTACGTGCGCAGTAGTAGAACGACTTGGTGCGGCCTTCAATTTTGAGAGAGTGTACGCCAAGCTGGGTCAGGCGCTCTACGTGCTCAATAGCGCGGAGATCCTTTGAATTCATGATGTAGGTGCCGTGCTCGTCTTCAAACGCGCTCATGTATTCGCCGGGGCGCTGCGCTTCTTCAATCATAAATACCTTGTCGGTTGGCGCGCCGCTGCCAAGGGTTGGGTCGATAGTCTGCACCGGGATCGGCTCCTGGATATGCACGATGTTGCCGGTATCATCCTCTTTGCCTTCCTTCACGTTGTATTCCCAGCGGCAGGCGTTAGTGCAGGTGCCCTGGTTGGGGTCGCGTTTATTGATGTAACCGGAGAGCAGGCAGCGGCCGGAATAGGCCATGCACAGCGCGCCGTGAACAAAGATTTCAATCTCCATGTCCGGCACCTGTTCGCGAATTTCGGCAATTTCATCAATTGACAGCTCGCGCGAGAGGATAACGCGCGTCAGCCCCATCTGTTTCCAGAACTTCACCGTGGCCCAGTTTACGGCGTTGGCCTGAACCGACAGATGAATCGCCACCTGCGGGAACGCCTCGCGCACCAGCATAATCAGCCCGGGGTCAGACATGATGAGCGCATCCGGGTTCATCTCCACCACCGGCTTCAGGTCGCGAATAAAGGTTTTAAGCTTGGCGTTGTGCGGCGCGATATTCACGACCACATAGAATTTTTTGCCCTGCGCATGGGCTTCCTGAATGCCGATAGCGAGGTTTTCATGATTGAATTCATTATTGCGCACGCGCAGGCTATAGCGCGGCTGGCCGGCATACACGGCGTCCGCGCCGTAGGCAAAGGCGTAACGCATATTTTTCAGCGTTCCCGCCGGGGAAAGTAGTTCGGGTTTAAACATGATGGTCTCGTCTGATGACAGGTCAGATCCACCTCACCAGGTGAGGGGACAATACGCGAGTGGGTTACCACAAATTAAGGCCAGGCATTGTAGCGCTGGCGGGCAGGGGAGTAAACCATCGGTCAATTAACTATAGCGTTATCACCCGCTGGGCTGAATCAATAGTGGAGGGGCGATGGGCTACGATAACGCGGGTGATCGCAAGCCCGGAGATGGCCTGATTAATTAGCCGTTCGTTGTGCTCATCCAGGTGGTTGGTAGCGGCTTTCATAGCGCCAGGGCAGTAAACGTGAGAGATAGTGGCTATTGTCGTGGTCTTTAATCAGCGTAAAAATGGCGTCGTTGGCTTCCAGAAAGCGATAGCGTTTATGGATGGTGCGTAGCAGTATCGCGACGGCTTTGGCGCCAGGCAAACAGCCGATAACGTTGCTGAACCACGTTTC
This sequence comes from Tenebrionibacter intestinalis, assembly GCF_016632365.1. Lineage (GTDB taxonomy): Bacteria > Pseudomonadota > Gammaproteobacteria > Enterobacterales > Enterobacteriaceae > Tenebrionibacter > Tenebrionibacter intestinalis. The sequence continues at coordinate 138,747 of NZ_JAEPBH010000003.1, forward strand.
AGGGAGCCAGGATAGGGCGCTGAGTACCGGCAAATCCCGATAGCAGGCGACTGAACCCAGCGGGCGGATATCGGTCAGACGAATCGTTGCGGCATCCATAATAATGTTTCGGCAAAGTGGTTCCCGCAGCGATTGCGGAAAGGGTTGCAGGCACTCCTGGATTTGCGTTACAGCCTCCTCATTTGGGTGGTGTAGCCTGGCAAGCAACGCGGTGGATTTAGCCTGGGCTATGGCATGATGTCCTGGGATGCCGACCTGGCGTAGCCAGGCGTTGGCCGTGGTAAAAAGTTCATCAATATCGGGCAGGGTGTCCCCGTCGATATAGAGACCACCGTACTGGTAGAGGATTAACAGTCGGGCTATATCGCTGGCAGCCGCGAAGTTGCCTCTGAGTATCACCTCATAATCATAAAATCGTCTCAGGGCGGAAAACCTGCCGGTAAATAACGCATTAATTTCAGCGATTTGCAGATTGAAGCCAGTATCGTGACAGACGTGCTGCGGTTGGTTGGGGATCCCTTTATGTTCCAGGAATTGTGCGGCAAGCGTGTTAAAGGTTTTTTCCCCGTTCATTTGCGGATGAATAAAGGCGAACGCCTCGTTTTGCAGCCTCAGCAGCGCAATATGTCGATCGCGGGGCCGTGCGGTTTTGATATGATCGTCCAATAGCTGATGAAAGCGCTGGCAGTCGCTACTTTCGGAATCGATCCACAGGCAACAGATTTTATCGGGATTGATGGCCTTCCAGATGCGAATATAGCTGAGATCCAGCGCATTGATATCACCAATCCAGACAAAATGAATAAGGTTGGGGAGAGTGAATTTTAGCCTGGAAAACATGCCGGAATCTGTGGAAAGACTATCCGGAGTACCGTAATAATTATTATAAATTGCAGTGCGTAATATTAGTTGTTCGTTTTTACTGGAGATGGGGATATGCATAGCGATTTTTTACCGACAGATGAGCCTGTCAGTAATTCTGTGTAACTGCCAATGTATTAA
>NZ_JAEPBH010000030.1 GCF_016632365.1 Tenebrionibacter intestinalis
CTTTTTTACCCGCCCATTACTGGGGATTCCTCAGCGCATGGGCTGGGCGCTGAAGTTATTGAGCGCAGCGGTCTAAAAGTACACCCGCTCCCCAATATCGAAGCTGCGCATACGCGCATCATCTCACCCCGGCAAAAGCCTGAACCAGCAAGCTTCAGCGCGCTGGATTTCACCTGGCCGCGCCGGCTTAAACGCGCGGGCAAGCAGTATGACGATAGCGGGTTTCAGCACGTTTTCCCGGGCTTTGCCCGGGATACCGACTGGCGACTTTTCAATGCCGCCTCCCCGGTCCAGTGGTGAAACGATCGCAACGCGCTACCCCCGCAGGCGGCCTGGCGCATCTGGAATATGCATCCGAAAAAACCGGTGTAGCAGGGTGCGTTGCCGCCGTGGCAGGCGCACTCGTGCATCATACGACGCTGCACGAGTGCGATTTTACTGGTGCCAGCCTGTCGTTGGCTCAGCGTTGCTACAGCGACTTTAGCACCGGCCAGCTTAAGGAAACCCAGTTACAGAAAACGCTGTTTGTTAACGGCGAATTCAACGAAGCAAGCTTTGAAAATTTGTTATTTTACAAAACCTGGATAAGCCGCTGCCGCTTTCACCGCGCCCGGCTGGACAGCGGATTTTTTATGGAACGAACGCTCCCGGAGCTGTATTTCTCACAGGCGACGCTACATAAAATCACCTTCCTGAAGTCAACCCTTAAAAACGCTGTTTTTACCCACCCCTCGCGGGTAAGCAGCTTCTGGGTAGAAACCCAGGCCGAACAGGCGCGCTTTGCGAACGCTACGCTAATGTTCTGCTCTGGCGCGCCCTTAATGAACATTAATTTTATATATTCCAGACACCGTCCACAGACACCCTCTACTGACGTAGCACGACCATTAAAAAGCCCAAAATCGGTTAATTCTCCTGCTCGCGACTTATTGCCGTTAATCATCGTGCGTTAGCGCGCATATTTTATTAAGAAAAAAGTTATGCGTCAGAAGGATATTTAGCGCAAATAAATACCAGGAAAATCCGCATGATTAATAATAGTTTTTAGTACTTCATTAATACACCGCATTGTTTTAAGTTGCCCTTATACGGAGTGAAACATATTTCTATAATGACGGCGATATTCCCTGGCCGGTATATCAATTTAGCAATAAAAATTGATTAATATTCTTTCCACAGGCAAATAACACACGGAGAAAGTTACGCAGCGCCCACTACACAGGCGTAAACTCCACGCGCTTTTTCGAGATAAGCCCGTGCCCGTTGCGACAAAAATAATCCACCGCGCCACAGGCCTTCAGCACTTCCAGCGGTTGTTGGCAGACCGGGCAACGTGCTTCAAGCCGGTAGACTTTATGGCAGGCCGCGCAGCGCCCACTTCCGGTGCACAATTCCAGCGCCGCGTTACAATCCGGGCAGTACACATTTTTCATTCTGTCGCCTTATGTCAGTGCGTTTTCTGTAAACGTTGTATGCCACTCAGCGCTAACGTTATAGCGTAAACGATAGCATCCAGGCAAACTCACCAGCCATTTTCGGGCTTGTTACCTTTTCAGTCAATATTCTATGAGTGAGACTGTCTCTGAAACGAAGTCTGTAAGGAAAAATGTAATGAACTGGATTGATAGTGATAAAGTCAGGAATAGCAGGAGCCGCCGTTCGGTAAATAAGCTATTTTTACTTTTCAGCAAGCGAAGGTGATTAAGACATGAAAAAAGCGCAAACTGCGGGTTTCTTTCTGAAAGCAAAGTGAACAAAACGTGTATTTTTTATTTTACCACTAACCTTCGAAACTCAATGCGTTGATTTGCCTTATTTAACTTTCTGGCATAGCGGGTAAAAATTGCTCAGACTGGCGTTTGTTAACATTCTCAAACCCGCAAACTGCGGGTTTGATTTCAATTAAACAGAGAACGGAAGAGAATACTAATTCAGGGGACTTACTGAAGCGCTTTTACAATAGACTGCTGTTCTTCAATTTCAGCTTTAATTTCAGCCAGTTCAGCCTGTTTTTCTTTAATCTTGCGCTGATATTTATTCACCTTCAGCGTTTTGCCTTCAGCCTGTGCTTCAGCAAGATCGTTGGTTGCTTCAGTAATATCATCCTGTTTTTCACGAACTTTACGTTCCAGCTTGGTCAGCTTCTTCTTCGCTTTTTCCAGCAACCCGCTGTCAGTGCAATGGGTGGTTAATTCTTTCAGCGCCGTTTGCAAACCAACATCTATCGTATCGCCGGCTTGCTCAATGCGCTTTTCCACTTCCAGGCGCTTGGACTGGCAATCGTAGCCCGTAGGTTCGCCAGCAAAACCAGTGGTGCTAACACCCCAGAGTAACAGAGGGAGTACAAATAATGTTTTTCTGCTCATAAATTAATATCCTTATGACGTATTGTTTTCAGTAACCAATATTACAAACCGTAAATAACATTTACCACGTACCACCATCCTATTTTTTATGTAGGCCAGGGCTATCTGTTATGTAGTCCATGAAAAAAGCGGCTATTTTCCACATGATACGTTTGCCTGAATCAACAGAGTTTATTAACAGGCATTTTTCCTGTAGCCCTCGCAACCAACGTCACAATAGTGCGCTGAATGTGTTTTACGATAAGTAAACCCGGTGGATGGACAATGGCGCCGGCCCGGAAACTTTCACAAATGGCGCGGGGCCGCGTTGACGGAAATGCCAGGCATCATCGCCGCAGGGCGCGTTTTACCTACATGTGACATTGCTGCCGCAGCTGAGGCCTGCCTGACGAAAATTTATTTTTTAAACAACGCGTTAATGGAATGGATATAAAAACGGCTCCTGTACGTTCAGGAGACAGTAACAAAGCAGCTATATTTTACAGGTGGGTAGCATGCCATCTCAGTTACCCGTGGTTCTACGCTTTGTTCACCGTGGAGAAATATGATGAGTAAACCTTATATTCGCCTTGATAAAGATAATGCGGCAGTGCTATTCATAGACCATCAGTCAGGCTTGATTAATATCACCCGCGATTATAATCCTGACCAGTTTAAAAATCGCGTAACTGGCTTAGCGGACCTTGCAAAATTTTTCAAACTACCGGTTATATTAACCAGCAGCTTTGAAAACGGCCCTAATGGCCCGATGGTACCGGAATTACTGGAACGCTTTCCTGATGCGCCTTATATTGCACGCCCCGGGCAAATTAACGCATGGGATAATGAAGATTTTGTTAACGCTGTCAAAGCCACGGGTAAAAAACAGTTACTTATTGCCGGTGTGGTAACAGAAGTATGCGTTGCCTTCCCTACGCTATCAGCGCTGGCTGAAGGGTATGACGTATTCGTTATCGCAGATGCTTCAGCCACTTTTGATGAAATATCGCGCGAAACAGCGCTGGACAGAATGCGGGTTGCCGGGGCGCAGGTGCTTACCTGGTTTGCCGCTGCCGGAGAGCTTCAGCGTGACTGGCGTAACGATATGGAAGGCTTTGCCGGCATTCTGGGGCCGCATATTGCCCCTTACGCTAATCTTATCCAGAGCTTTACCCGAGCGCAAAAAGAGGCGAAATCATAATAAAGACTTTTCCAGGCCACCAGAAAAATGGTGGCTTATTGCCTCATCCGTTCGGCCTGTAATCCCCCTCCCAGTCATGGCAACGGTTTCGCGCATGAATGCCCGTGCGTTCTGAGGTGAGCAGATCACCGCTGTTCAGGCGGCTAAATACAGTGTGCCACTACAAACGGCGCGCCGCTGTGATTCAGGCGTTTTATAAAAGAATCTCCTGATCAGGGGCAATGTAGTCACGCTCACCAGGCGAGCTACCGAAACGAAACGCCGCGCGTTGTTGATGACTTTGCGTTAGCAGCAACAAATACTCGGGTGACTGCCAGCGTGGATCGCTGTACGCCGCCCGGAATGCTGCGATTGCAATGTCAGGGGAATACGTGCTGGTTTGACTGCCTGCGACACGCTCGCTACCACCGCGCCGCTGTTTTATCACATAAATTTTATACATAGCAACCTGCAACCATCATGAATTTTGTCAGCTTACCGTATTAGCCGCCTGGACTCATGCCCCTGGTCGTCCAGGATTTGTCAAAATCAGCGATATATCACAGGTTAAGGCGGCGGTTGCATCAAAAAGTACATTTTGTCGGTATCTGTGCAATGGCGATAAAACGCCATGAAAGTCTTTTCGGCATAATTGACGAGCAGGCATAGAGGCGATCGACTGGGATGTGTTAGCGCATCGGTAGATCACAAATCGCTATGCCTGTCTTTTTTCACCCGCACGTTACCGGAAATTTCTCAGAACATAATGCGGGCTTAAGAGTGATTGAAGATTTAATAAATCTTCGCGTTGCTTTATTTATTCTTCTTGATGTGCTTTATCAGGCGTTTGCGTTTGCGCATTTGCGTTGGCGTAAGTGTATTGCGCTTATTTGCGTAGGGATTTTCACCTTCTTTAAACTGAATACGAATAGGCGTCCCCATCACATTAAGCGATTTACGGAAGTAGTTCATCAGATAGCGCTTATAGGAGTCCGGCAGGTCCTTAACCTGGTTACCGTGTATGACTACGATAGGCGGGTTATATCCGCCGGCATGGGCATACTTCAGCTTCACGCGGCGACCACGCACCAGCGGCGGCTGATGATCGTCAACGGCCATCGTCATAATGCGCGTTAGCATAGATGTTCCCACGCGGCGCGTAGAGCTGTCATAGGCTTCAAGCACAGATTCAAACAAATTACCTACGCCGCTGCCGTGCAGCGCGGAGATAAAATGCACGCGGGCAAAGTCGATAAAGCCCAGGCGGAAATCAAGCGTCTCTTTTACCTGCTCCTTGACTTCCTGGCTCAGCCCGTCCCATTTATTTACCACAATGACCAGTGAACGACCGCTGTTGAGGATAAAGCCCAGCAGCGATAAATCCTGATCGGATATGCCTTCACGGGCATCAATAACCAACAGAACGACGTTGGCGTCTTCAATGGCCTGTAGCGTTTTGATAACGGAGAACTTTTCAACCACCTCGGTCACTTTACCGCGCTTGCGCACCCCGGCGGTGTCGATAAGTACGTACTCACGCTCATCGCGCTCCATTGGAATATAAATGCTGTCTCTGGTCGTCCCCGGCATGTCAAAGACCACCACGCGATCCTCGCCAAGAATACGGTTAGTGAGCGTAGATTTTCCGACGTTAGGACGCCCCACGATAGCAATTTTAATCGGCAGATCCTGCGGGTTAAACGCCTCTTCCTCTTCTACCTCTTCCACTTCGCCGCGATCGATAGCGTACTGTTTCCAGTAGGCCTCATCTTCATCAATTTCTTCTGGCGGCGACGTTTCATCCATCCACGGTAACAACACCTGCTCCAGCAGGCTTGTTACGCCACGACCATGAGAAGCGGCGATAGCATGTATCTCCCCCATGCCAAGCTGCCAGAAATCGGCAATAGCCTGGTCGGCATCAAGTCCATCGGTTTTATTAGCCACCAGGAAAGTTGGCTTTTCACGTGAACGCAGGTGTCTGGCAATGGCTTCGTCGGCAGGCATCAGGCCCGCGCGGGCATCCACCATGAATAACACGACATCAGCCTCTTCAATCGCCAGCAGCGATTGTTCAGCCATGCGGGTCTCCACTCCCTCTTCCGTGCCATCGATACCGCCAGTATCAATACAGATAAATTCCCGGCCTTCCACCTCCGCCCGACCGTACTTACGATCGCGGGTCAGCCCCGGAAAATCCGCCACCAGCGCATCACGGGTACGGGTTAGGCGGTTAAATAGCGTCGATTTACCGACGTTAGGGCGCCCGACCAGCGCGACGACAGGTACCATTGTTTAAAGCCTCATCACTAAAAAGAATATCAGACAGCGCACAATAGCGCCGTTTCAGGAAACAACAAACGGCCCCTGAGATAACAGGGACCGTTTCAGGGCGATGCTCAACGCACGTTAGCGGCTGAGCGAGTAGAGCGTACCGTCTTTTGCCTGTATCAACAGCTTATCATTAGCCGGAACCGGCTCAGTCTGAAAACCGGAGCTATCCAGCTTCTGTTGCGCCACGAACGAACCGTTAGTGGTATCCAGCCAGTGCACATATCCTTCGCTGTCGCCCACAATAAGGTAGCCGTTAAACAGCGCAGGCCTGGTCAGATTACGATGCAAAAGACCATTCTGCGACCATAGCGTCACGCCGCCTTCGGTGCCAAGCGCAAGCACGCGGTCGGACTGATCCACCAGATACATACGGTCGCCATCAATAATGAAGCCGTTAACCGAACCCAGCTCGCGTTTCCACATGATCTGGCCAGTACGCAGGTCCAGTGCAACCATATCGCCATTATAAGCAATCGCGTAGACGACGCCGTTCTGGACAACCGGGGAGGCGTCAACATCGCTCAGGCGATCGATTTCAGTCGCCCCGGTAGTACGTGCGATTCGCTGTTGCCAAATCAACTGCCCCTGGTCCATCATTACAGCGCTTACGCGTCCGTTATCACCGCCGATAATCGCAGCGCCAAACGCAGTAGCCGGTGATGACTCCCCACGCAGCGACAGCGCGGATACATCCAGATTAACCGTCCACTTTACGCTGCCGTCGCTTTCAGAAAGCGCCTGGAGCATACCGTTGCTGGTGTGGATCAACACCAACCCATCGCTAATGACCGGGCTGGCGAGCACTTCACCGGCAACGCGTACCTGCCAGGCAAGCGTACCATCGGCGGTATTCAGAGCATAAACCTGCGCTTTTTCACTGCCAATATAGAGATGGCTTGCGGAAACCGCGACGCCGCCAGACAGCAGCGCGGAACGGTTTCGGGAGAAAAAGCCCGTTTTTTCAGACAGATCGACTGACCAGATCTCTTTCCCGTTACGCCCGTCCATCGCTTTGACTTTACCAAAGCGATCGGCTGCATAGACCGTTCCTTCCAGCGCTGCCGGGTGCAGGTTTGAATAAAAATCACCAATGCCGTCCCCAACAGAGGTTTTCCATGCCGTCTGCGGGGTGAACTGGTTGTTCACCTGCGGCAGCGGCGCCATCTGCACCACATCTTCTTCACTGTTGAACAGTGAGCAACCGCTGAGCAGCGTCAGAGAAAGCAGCCCTGGCATAAATAGGTTACGCAATTGCATCGGGTCCCTCTTAGCTGGATAAATTATTTATTTTCATCTGCATCATTTCACGCAGCGCCGCAGAGGCATCGCTTGCAACCCCCTGGCTCCACGCATCGCGCGCGCCTTTACGGTCGCCCTTACTCAGCAGAGCTTCACCACGCACATCAGCGACAATAGCTTTCCAGCCTTCGCCTTTCACCGTATCCAGCGTCTTTAGCGCCTCATCGGCCTGTTTTTGTTGGATCTGAATGCGCGACAGACGCAGGCTCATCACGGCCTGCAAATTTGCATCACGCGTGTTTTTCAGCCCCAGTTGCAGTTGTGCCGCCGCTTTCGCCAACGCGTTTTTATCGGCATACTGCTGCGCCAGCTTAAGCGCCGCCAGCGCGCCATAAACGTTCTGCGTGTCGGCGGCAAACTTTTCAGCCTCGGCCAGGGCCGCAGGCTTATCACCGCTCAAATCGAACATCGCTTTCTGGTATGCCTGAGACGTTAACATGGCGGAATCCGCCTTATGGTTAGTCCAGTAACGCCATCCCAGTAAAGCGCCAATGCCAATCACAACGCCAACCAGAAGCGCTTTGCCGTTTTCAGCAAAAAAACGTTTTACCGCTTCTGTCTGGTCACTTTCGTTCTCGTAAATTTCCATGCAGTCTTACTCCTTAACGCTCAGTCTGCCGGTTCTCAACCCAGCAATGCCTGCAGATGAGTTGCCACATCACTCTGGAGCACGGTTACCTGCTCTCCGGTACGCAAATCCTTTACCACCACTTTGTCGCCAGCGACCTCATCTTCGCCCAGCACAAGCGCCAGTTGAGCGCCCCACTTATCCGCGCGCGCAAATTGCTTCTTAAAATTGCCGCCGCCGAAGTTTGTCATCAGTTTACAGCCCGGCAACGCATCGCGCACTTGCTCTGCAAGGCGCATCGCCGCCGCCTGAGCGCCAACGCCTGAGGAGATGAGATACATATCGACAACGGAATTTGCTTTAAATTCCGGATTAACTGCCTGAACCAGCAAAACCAGTCTTTCCAGGCCCATTGCAAAACCCACGCCTGGCGTTGCGCGCCCGCCAATTTGCTCCACCAGCCCATCGTAGCGCCCGCCTGCGCAAACCGTGCCCTGGGCGCCCAGGCTATCCGTTACCCATTCAAAGACGGTACGATTATAGTAGTCGAGGCCGCGCACAAGGCGCTGGTTGACGGTATAAGCAATACCGGCCGCGTCAAGATATGCGCACAGGCCCGCAAAATGCTCGCGGGAGGCGTCGTCAAGATAATCGCCCAGTTGCGGGGCATTGTTGAGCAACCGCTGTACATCGGGGTTTTTTGAATCCAGCACGCGCAGAGGATTGGTGTACATACGGCGCTTGCTGTCGTCATCAAGCTGCTCTTTGAACTGTTCGAGGTACGCCACCAGCGCGTCACGGTAGGTTGCGCGCGCTTCGGTTGAGCCGATGGAGTTCAGCTCCAGGCGTACGTGTCTGTCAATACCCAGCGCGCGCCACCAGCGTGCCGTCAACATAATTAGTTCGGCATCGATATCCGGCCCGGCGAGGCCAAAAACCTCGGCGCCGATCTGGTGAAACTGGCGATAGCGCCCTTTCTGAGGACGCTCGTGGCGGAACATCGGCCCGATATACCACAGACGCTGTTCCTGATTGTACAGCAGACCATGTTCGATGCCCGCGCGCGCGCAGCTCGCGGTCGCTTCAGGGCGCAGCGTCAGGCTATCGCCATTGCGGTCCTCGAAGGTATACATCTCTTTTTCCACCACGTCGGTCACTTCGCCGATGGCGCGCTTGAATAACGGGGTCTGCTCTACAACCGGAGTACGGATTTCGCTATAGCCGTAGCTGCCAAGCACCTGTTTAAGGACGCCTTCGATACGCTGCCAGAGCGCAGTATCTGCCGGCAGGTAATCGTTCATGCCGCGAATGGCTTGAATGTTCTTTGCCACGTCTTGTTCTCTGTTATCTCATACAAAAAATGAACCCGTAATGAGCACGCTCCGGCTTGCAGAACGTCTCGCGGGTTCAATCATACACGTGAAGCGCGCCGCTTCACAATTTGCTTTATTTTTCCAACTGATGAACATTGATGCGCTTTTGTTCATCCAGCATGGATGCTTTAGCGCGAATCTTTGCCTCAAGCTGCGCGATCATATCTTCGTTATCGAGACGATCTCTGCGCACGCCTTCTTCATAGAAACCGCTTTTACGGTTACCGCCGGTAACGCCAAGTGTGGAAACCAGCGCTTCGCCAGGGCCATTGACCACACAACCGATAATTGAAACATCCATCGGCGTCGTAATATCTTCCAGCCTCTGCTCCAGCGCATTAACGGTACCGATAACGTCAAACTCCTGCCGTGAACACGTCGGGCAGGCAATAAAGTTGATACCGCGCGCACGAATGCGCAACGATTTCAGAATATCAAACCCTACTTTAATTTCTTCTACCGGATCGGCCGCCAGAGAGACGCGCAGCGTATCGCCAATCCCTTCAGACAACAGCAGGCCCAGACCAATGGCAGACTTTACCGCCCCGCTGCGCGCGCCGCCGGCTTCGGTGATCCCAAGATGCAGCGGCTGATCGATGGCCTTCGCCAGCAGGCGATAGGCCTCAACGGCGAGAAAAACGTCTGAGGCCTTAACGCTCACCTTAAACTGCGTGAAGTTCAACCGATCCAGATGCTCCACGTGGCGCATCGCAGATTCCAGCAGCGCCTGCGGCGTTGGCTCACCGTATTTTTCCTGAATATCTTTTTCAAGCGATCCGGCGTTAACGCCGATGCGGATAGGAATATTTTTATCACGCGCGCAGTCAACCACCTGGCGGATGCGCTCTTCGTTACCAATATTGCCAGGGTTAATACGCAGGCAATCCACGCCGTATTCCGCCACCCTGAGCGCAATGCGGTAGTCGAAATGAATATCCGCCACCAGCGGCACATTTACCTGCTGTTTAATAAGCTTAAACGCCTCGGCGGCATCCATCGTTGGAACAGAAACGCGCACAATATCGGCACCCGCGCGTTCCAGCGCTTTAATCTGGCCAACCGTGGCCTCCACGTCGGTCGTGCGCGTGTTGGTCATAGACTGTACGGCAATGGGCGCGCCATCGCCGATGGGAACATTGCCAACATAGATACGGGTCGATTTTCTACGTTGAATGGGTGGCTCGTGATTCATGCTACTTCTCTATGATTACCGCTTATGCTGCGCATTATTCTGCGGCCAGCGTAATGCGGGCAACCTGGCTTGTTCTGATAAAACGACTGAGATCGACAGGTTTGCCCTGGAACTGAATCTGAACGGCGGCCGGCGCGCCAATCTTCAGGCGATACGGCGCCTGGCCTGTCAGATTCAGGGCTCCCCCTTTACGCTGCATTCCGCTAAACAGCTTCTTGCCGGTGGCATCGGTCACTTCCAGCCAGCAGTCGGCATTAAAATCCATTACAATCGCGTCGGCATCCGCCTGCGTCGCCGCTACCGCCTGGTCTGTCGGCAGCGATCCGCTCGCAGCGGCGCCATTTGCCATCGCGCTTGCGTCAACGTTAGCCTGGCCTGGCGAAGCCACCGTAGGTTGCGGCTGCGTATCGGTCGGCATCGGCGTTGTAGCGCCGCCGGAATCAACCGGACCATTATTTTGCGCCGTTACTTGCGGCGCATCCGGCTGAGGAGCGGCTGGCTGCGCCGTGGATGGCGTGGCGAGGCCAGAGGCGGATTCTTGCGTATCCAGCGCTACAGGCTGCGATGCGCTATTAACGGCCGCGTTCTCGTCAGCGGCATCGGCCATAGAGTTTATCTCGTCCTGCTGCGCCTTATGGTTTTGCCACCACCAGGCGCCGGTCAGCCCAACAACGACAAACAATACAAGCCAGGTAAAGCTCATAAGCCAACCGTCGCGTTTTTTGCGACGTTTGCCCAATGCGAAACCCTGCACGGCCTGCACCTTTGACGATTTCAGCGGCATTTGCTTCTCCATTATGGGAAGCAGCTCTTCTTCAGGAATATGCACAAGGCGGGCATACGAGCGGATATAACCGCGCAGGAAAGTAGAAGCCAGATCGGAAGGCGTTTTGTCCTCTTCTATCTCGCGCACGGTAGAAACCTTAAGGCATAGTCTCTCCGCCACCATCTGTTGGCTCAGCCCAAGCTGCTCGCGGGCGCTACGTAAACGGTCACCCGTACTTAATGCTGCATTTTGTTCGTGATTGGCTTCAGTATTCATTCGCTACAACTGCTGGAACTGTTTCAATGAAATAAACAGACGCTGACCTGTTTAAGCGCACTCCGCGCTATGTCCGCGCCGCGAAAAAAACTTTGCATGAAGCTCATTTGCTCCATCCGAACGCCCACTACGTACCTGAAAAACAAACTTCGGCCAGATTCCTTAACCATAGACAGAATTTCATCTGCTGTCTGATTTATCTGAACAAAAAGCTACAGGAATACGTAACTAAACTGTTGTTGTACCGCTACATACTGCCCTAAAGCACCAGGAAACGCACCGTAATTGTGCCATTTGCCGCAATATTGCGAAGCAAGACAGCGCTGGCGCGAAAGCCATGATGCTTTTTTGTGCCGGGCGTCGAACGTAATAACGCCCAACAGATTTAACAATCTGACTTTCAGACTGCTTTTACGGCAATTGGTTCACCCTGCGCGCGTTTACGTATTGTGCGCCGGGTGCGATCGATAACCTCGCCCGCCAGTTGTCCGCAGGCGGCGTCGATATCATCGCCGCGCGTTTTACGCACAATCGTCGTAAATCCATATTCCATCAGCACCTTCGAAAAGCGATCGATGCGGCTGTTCGAGCTGCGGCCATAGGGCGCGCCAGGGAACGGGTTCCAGGGAATGAGGTTAATTTTGCACGGCGTATCTTTCAGGCACGCGGCAAGCTGATGCGCATGCTCCGTACCATCGTTGATATGATCGAGCATGACGTACTCAACGGTCACACGCCCCTGGTTGGCGTTGGATTTCTCCAGATAACGGCGCACCGAGGCAAGGAATGTTTCAATATTATATTTCTTGTTAATCGGCATGATTGCGTCACGGATTTCATCGGTCGGCGCATGCAGCGAAATTGCCAGCGCCACGTCAATCATGTCGCCAAGCTTATCCAGCGCAGGGACAACGCCCGACGTTGAAATGGTCACGCGCCGTTTGGATAAGCCAAATCCGAAATCATCAAGCATGATTTCCATAGCAGGCACAACATTTGTCAGATTGAGCAGCGGCTCACCCATTCCCATCATAACAACGTTGGTAATGGGGCGCTGGCCGGTAATTTTCGCCGCGCCGATGATTTTGGCCGCACGCCATACCTGGCCGATAATTTCCGACACGCGCAGGTTGCGGTTAAAACCCTGCTGCGCCGTGGAACAAAATTTACACTCAAGCGCGCAGCCAACCTGGGATGAAACACATAGCGTGGCGCGATCTTCTTCCGGAATATATACCGTTTCCACCCGCTGGCCGCCGACCAGGATCGCCCATTTAATTGTGCCGTCGCTGGAGCGCTGCTCTTCCACCACTTCCGGCGCACGAATTTCCGCCACCTCTTTCAGGCGGGCGCGCAGAACTTTGTTGATATCGGTCATGTCATCAAAATCATCACAGCAATAGTGATAGATCCATTTCATAACCTGGTCGGCGCGAAAGGGTTTTTCGCCCATATCGCTGAAAAATTTGCGCATATCCTGGCGAGTAAGATCCAACAGATTGACTTTTTCGCTTTTGCTGAAGGCGGTAGACGGCGTAGCGCCGGGTGTGACAATTTGCTCTGACATAATTTTTCCGGCCTCGTTGTTACACGTTATGGCCCCTGGAGGGTTAAAAAATGAAACGCCTCTGGGCATCATCGTCCAGAGGCGCTGCATTGTACAAATTCTGCGGCCCGTATTCCATTCCCGCAAGCGTTACGGATGAAATAAAGTATAGCCGCCGCTGCGTGACGCTTAGCGCGTGCGCGCGCAGACTTCGCCTTCACCAAAGAAGAAGGCGATTTCACGCGCGGCAGAATCAACAGAATCAGAACCGTGAGTACCGTTTTCAGTCAGGCTATCGGCATAGTCGGCGCGTAGCGTACCGGCCAACGCATTTTCCGGGTTAGTCGCACCGAGAATTTCACGATGGCGACGCACGGCGGATTCGCCTTCCAGCACAGAAACCACAATCGGGCCGGATGTCATAAACGCAACCAAGCCATCAAAAAAAGGTTTGCCGTCATGTTCGGCATAAAATCCGCGCGCCTGCTCAACGCTCAGGTGCAGCATTTTCGTTCCCACAATTTTCAGCCCTGCGCACTCAAAACGCGCAAAAATATTACCAATCACGTTTTTCGCCACCGCGTTCGGCTTGATGATGGAAAAAGTACGTTCAATTGCCATAACTCACTTTCCTGTATTGTGTTTGTGGTACCGGTAGTACACCCTGGGGGTAAAAGTGGCAAGGATTATAAAGAGCGCAACTCTCATTGACTATGGCTGAAAGTAACATTTTTTTAAATAAAAACGCATTTCTTCAACATGCCCGGCAATCCGGTTCGCGCCTCGATCCTAACAAATTTTACACATGCTGGCTCGCAACGCAGTTAACATCGGCTTGTGACGGACATAAAAAACATCCACAATCCCCCGGCGATATAACAACGCGGAGGCAAATATGATCCCTTCTTTATTTGTGACAGGCGAATGGCTCGCAGAGCATCTTAACGATCCTGAAATCCAGATCCTCGATGCACGCATGGCGCCTCCAGGCCAGGAACATCGCGATGTGCCCGGCGAATACCGCTCAGGCCATCTGCCTGGCGCGGTTTACTTCGATATTGAAGCCCTTTCCGATCGTAACACCACGCTGGCGCATATGATGCCGCGGCCTGAAGCCTTCGCCGTCGCCATGCGTGAACTTGGCGTATGCAGCGACAGGCATCTGGTGGTTTATGACGAAGGCGATCTGTTCTGCGCGCCGCGCGCCTGGTGGATGCTAAAAACCTTTGGCGTACAAAACATTTCTATCCTCGCCGGTGGGCTGGCGGGCTGGAAGGCAGCGCTGCGTCCACTCATCCCCGGTGATGTCACCCTGCCAGAAGGCGAATTTGAAGTTAAATTTGATACCAGCGCGATAAAGCGCCTGACGGACATTTTATTGATAAGCCACGAAGGCGGCGCACAGTTGGTTGATGCCCGCCCGGCGCCGCGCTTTAACGCACAGGCAGACGAGCCGCGTCCGGGCCTGCGCCGCGGCCATATTCCCGGCGCGCGAAACGTGCCCTGGGGCGAGCTGGTGGAACAGGGGCAACTCAAAGATAGCGATACGTTACGCGCTATTTTTCAGAAAAATAATGTCGATCTGCAGCAACCGATTATCGTTAGCTGCGGCTCCGGCGTCACCGCCGCAGTTGTGGCGCTGGCGCTGCATACCCTTGGCGTAACGGACGTCAAGTTATATGACGGCTCCTGGAGCGAATGGGGCGCCCGCATTGATTTGCCGGTTGAGCCCGCAGGAAATTAATTTTCCGGGGCCGCGACGGCCAGCGTATATTAACGCCCCTGCAAAGGGATTCCCACTGGGCTAAGGTCTGGGCTAAGATTGGCAACGAAAATGGTAGTTAGCTAACCTTGCCAGGCCAGGCGCAGCGTTTTTCCGCCTCTTACCCGCCCATATGCGCGGGCGTATCAGGTAAAGTATTTAACGCATCCAGCCGTTTTTGCGTCAGTGGCGTGCTGGCTTTTTTCATTGTTAGTTTATTGAGTTTCAGGTTCGCTTTCACCCGGCAAAGCAAGCCCTCACGTTCAAATGCTCTGCTGGCCGGTCGCCGTGTCCCCGTTATTCAGTGAAACGGTACGCTACTTCTTTTGCGCCCCCGCCTTCATTATTTTACAGGCTGCGGACTATTCACTACGCAACGAACAGTTTTATCACCTGTCACTTCGGTAGAGGGATTACTGCTATATCTGGCGACAGTTAATCCTTTGAAGGCTCCAGAAAAATCTGCACCGCGCATGACTTTGGTATAATTGCCTTCATAATCTTTATGTACTGGCTTTTGCGGCCCTTTGGGATCGTCAGTTGGAGAGTTCTGATAATAATCCGGATCGTACCAGTCATTTACCCAGTCATAGCCATTACCTGCCATATCGTAGATACCCAGCGGGTTAGGGGGATAACTATCTACTGGCATTGTTATCAACGTTCCGCCCTTCAGCCCCATTTTTATCGCAAAATCCTCGCGGTCCAGTGAGCCTGAGATATTAATTCCACGGCTGGCGCCCTTCATTTCCAGTACACCACTGTTAGTTCCTACAATAATAAACTTTCCGCGGCTGCGGGCGACGTATTCCCACTGGGCCTCTGTCGGCAGCGCAAAGGGCAAGCCGCTAACTTCGCCCAGCCAGGCGCAGTATTTCTGCGCATCATACCAGTCCATATGCGCGGGAGTATCAGGTAGTGTATTTAATGCATCTAACAGCTCTTGAGTAAGTATATTATTCGCTTTTTTAAGCTGACTATTATTTAGCTTCAGATAAAGCTGATATTCCTGATTGGTGGTTTTAAACTTGCTGATGGAGTAGCTGCTTAGCGTAACCTTATGCAGCGGTTTACTGTCCTCTTCAGTATCAAGCTGAATCTTCTCCGGGCCATGCTCCGCACCAAAGTCCCCCATCAAAAAATCCCCCCCCTCCACAAAAACCAGGTTCGCTTTTATCTGGCGAAGCAAGTCCTCACGTTCAGCAGAGTGTTGCGTATTCTTACCGGTGGTCGGGGCAACCTTTACTGAGGTGCCATTATCACAGGCCGCCAACAATAGCGGCGCCAGCAGTATTCCGTATTTATGCATCATTATTTCCTTAAGCCAGTTGCGTTGCCGTTGCTTCACAGGGGTCAAAATCACATTGCTGCGGAAAATGGGGATTCGGCGCCCGGTTCAGGTTATAAAATTCAGTATTATTCATCGCCAGGGCATAGCCCCGGGAGAGTTCCTGCTCCGTTTTCAGGCGGTGATAGATTTCCGATAGCGCCAGTGCCGCAAGTTCAGCGGCCCTGCGACTCATGTTCTGGTCCCGATTAAACCCTTCCTGGAGAAACGCCCGCAACTGCTGCTCCTGCTCGTTTGCTACCTGCTGCTCAGATTTTCCCGCCGCCAGGCTTGAGCCATCTTTCGTGCGATGGCACATTACCTTCAGCCACTCGCGTTTAGTCTGGATGCTATGTAGTACCTGAATTACCGCCTCTTTGCGATCGGAGTAGATATCCAGCAAATAGCTGCCGCGGTTATCGGTATCAGCGTGATCCCACAGTCCATGCCGGGTCAACAGATAAAGTAAAATCCCCTTGGCCTCCGGAGTATAATTTAATAAGCGCTCCGGTTCGGCAAGTATGTTATTTGCTAACTGATTACGTTTTTGAGATGCTTCTAAACCCTCTCTACCACCTTCAACCAGGGTATTTATGAAAGTACCAAATCTGAGTTGAACAGCCAAAATATTAGCCTTCGCAGTATTAAACTCCTCATAAATATCTTTTGCTAAATCGGTTAGCTGCATTACACACATTCGAGTGAAAGTTTCAAAAGCCTCTTTATCCACCAAATCAAAAAAACGATAATCCAGCGCAAAGAGCTGATAAGCCAGCCAGCGCCCCAACTCCATCAACGCTTTGCCGCCCACCTCGCACAGAAACGCCCCTTTGGCCCCTAAACCCACGCACAGGCTGGCGGCAACCTTAAAGCAGAATTTACCGTTAATAAACGTACAGTGAAATTTAGCCCCGGCGCCTATTCCCGCCAGCCCGGCAATGCTGGCGCCAATGGTCGCCAGGTCGGTAAACTCCCCCACCGTTGTCGGCACAACGGCACTGCCTGCCTTCGCAGGCTCTGCGGGCTTCAGCCACTGCACGGCGCCCCTGAGCGCATATTCCGCCCTGGCTCCGGCAAAGGCCTCCGCCGTGACAGAAACCCCTTCATCTTCCTTTTTCATCTGCCGGTAAAACTGCCCGCTGCGACCCGTCTGGCGCTCATAAAAGCGCGGCAGTCGCCCCCCGCGCTGGCCGGCAACAATCTGCTGCCGCTTATCTTTGGCCATTACCTGAAGCTGGGCCTCAATCTGTGCTGACGCCCCCACAAAGCCAATCAGCCTGTTTTCGATATAAATACGCATTACGCCCATATCTAAAAACGGCTGCGCCCGGTCAGCGCTCCCATCCTGCTTTTCTTCTCCCGGCGTGTATTTCACCTGCCAGCCCAGACGGTCCGGTATATAAAACGCCGCAAGGCCAATACCCGATGCAACGGCCAGCGAGGCTTTCGCCTCCCCCTTAATTTTTACGCTCCCCCCACCGGGGTTAAATTCCGCTTCCGCGCCAACGTTGGACACAAAGCGCATAAACTGCGCCGCGCCCGATATTTCTATACCGTTATCAAAGGCATGGCTGCCATTTACGCTTTCATTCCAGCTTTCCGCCCAGTTAAACAGCGTCTCATCCAGACTATAATCATCCAGGTTAATATAGTCTTTAAGCTCAAGTTTTATTGTCGGCAGAATATTTTGGGTTATCTGCGCTTTTAGTTTACGGGTATCAATTATCCGGCGACCGCGGCTGTCAACAGTATAAATGCTCTGCTGGCCGGTCGCCGTGTCCCCGTTATTCAGTGAAACGGTACGCCACTTCTTTTGCGCCCCCGCCTGAGAACGCCCGCCGGCGCGCGCGGAATAATAACGCTGGCTGGCGTAGGCAAAACGCCGCCCAAGTCGTTGATTTCCGGCTCCTCTTTTGCGGGTATCCAGTAGCGGAATTAACTCCACCACATCCTGATAACCCATATTACTGGATTCATCATCCCGGAGTTTTTCCAGTAACGCTTCGCGCTTTTTATCCAGCGCGGTTTCTGCGGCAAACACCTCTGCGGCCTGGGCATCCGTATCATGCATTCCGGGCTTTTGCCTTTGCAGGCCATATTTTTCTATTGCGGCGGAATAAGCATGGTTTGCCTGATGAAACTCATCCACGCACTTCATCATTTCCAGACAGTGGGACTCAAATTCGCCGGCATCCTGCGCCTCAACCACAATAACCTCTTCGGTTTGCGGCCGAAAATAGAGCATACCCGACTCGTGATACGCTTTAATGACATTATCATCTGATTTATTTAACTGGCATTCAGCCGCCGCTTTAGTCTCCATACCCTGATGTCCTCAATTATTCAATAATAAATTACTATTCTGCGTGCCAGTATTATAAAAGTTTTTACGTATAGTCATTTACATCGGTTCCGCAACGAACGGTTTTAACACTGACTACCTCAGCATCTGGCTTACCACTCTTTCATTTCCAGTACGCAGTTGTTATTCCCTGCAATAAGACACTGCCTACGGGGCTGTTTTCAGATAATCCGGTTGGTTTTAAAATCGCGCAGGAAGCTGCCCCAGCGCCGTTCATAAAACGGCGTTAAGTGCGCCAGCATAAAATGGCTGATGCCCGTCTCGCCTTCAGCAATCCGGCAAATATCCAGCGGCTCGTCGCCCGGCAGCGTATCCATCGCCACGCTGCCGGCAGCCTGAATAATCGCCTCAACATCGCCGCTGGCTTCAATACCCAGCAGCAACACTGGCTGCTCCTGCGCTTTCTCTTTCAGCGAGCATAAAAATGCACGCTTTACCGTATTTTGTGATTTAAATAACGTCGTCAGCGAAGCCACCATTTGCGCCGGCGGCTCAGCCACTTCAGAAAGCAGCAGCGCCTCGCCGCCTTCCAGCACCGTTTGCTGGCTGAGCGGATCGCCCTCTTTGCTGAGCAGGTGGCTGATTTCTCGCGGCGTAAATTCTTTGCCTGTGGGCAATTTAGCATTAAGAAACAGTGTCTCGCCGGGCGTCATTTCAAACAGCGCACGCGCAGGCATCACCACAAACGCCTGCTCGCCTTCAGCCGCCTCTTGCAGCGCCGTCAAAGAGGTAAAAAATGGAATAACCCACACCCCGTTTTCTTTCTGCCAGCGTTGTAAATCCAGCGTACCGTCGGCGCAATCCGCACTATCCTTAGCCGATTCGCCGGGCACCCAAACGCTGGCATCCAACAGCGCGCGAAAAAAAGCCGGCCTGTACGCCGGTTCCGTCGCCGCCTGCTCAAGCAGCGTCTCTACTGCATTTTTTTTGTTCTCAGCCATACATTATCCGTTAAAACACAAAGGCGCATTTCAGGTAACAAACCGCTTTTGTTCAACGCACCCTTGCGCAAAATACTGCCGCAGGCGCTGCCTGCGACAACTTCAGAAACAATGCGCCCTTTTCCGCCCGGTAAAAGGCGGGGCATGCGTTTACTTCGCCAGTAATAAATTCGCCAGTGTGCGCACGCCCGCGCCGGTTGCGCCCGCAGCCCACTGCTCTACCGCCGCTTTACGATAGGTGGCGGAACAATCGATATGCAGCCAGCCCTGACGATAATTTTCAACAAAGTGCGACAGAAACCCCGCCGCCGTGCTGGCGCCTGCCGGGTATGCCGCACTGGCGGTGTTATTCAGTTCAGCAAAATTTGACGGTAGCTGACTGCGGTGCATCTGCGCCAGCGGCAGGCGCCAGAAGGCTTCATTTTCCGCCTGCGCGCTCGCTAACAGGCGGTTGCACAAGGCATCATCAAAGCTCAGCAGCGCGTGATAGTCGTTGCCGAGCGCGGTTTTCGCCGCGCCGGTTAACGTAGCGCAGTCAATGATGATTTCCGGCTTCTGCGCGCTGGCGTCAATCAGACCATCAGCCAGCACCAGGCGCCCTTCCGCATCGGTATTCATCACCTCAACGGTTTTACCGTTGCGATAGCGGATAATATCACCCAGCCGGAACGCGCTGCCGCTCACCATATTATCCGCACAGCACAAAATCAGCTTCACGCGTCTGTCCAGACCGCGGGTAATAGCATAAGCCAGCGCCCCCGCAGCCAGCGCCGCGCCCCCCATATCAGATTTCATGGAATCCATAAAACCGGTGGGTTTCAGGCTATAGCCGCCGGAGTCAAACGTAATGCCTTTACCAACCAGGCAGGCATAGACCGGCGCGCTCTCGTTTCCCGTCGGGTTATAGTCCAGGGTTAGCAGCACCGGCGGGCGGCTGGAGCCACGGCCTACGGTGTACAGCCCGACATATTGTTGATCGCGCAGATCGTCGCCTTTTGTAATGCGGTAAGAGACGTTTTTACCCGCCACATCGCTGAGCAAATCCACCGCGCGTTGCGCTAGCTGCTCCGGGCCAAGATCGTCGGCTGGCGCATTAATGATGTCGCGCACCCAGTCAATGGTCTTCAGACGGTTATCAAACTCACGCTGCTGTTTATCATCCAGTACCGCCCACTCCACCTGGCGCTCGCCTTTCGGGGCGCGATAGCCAAGCCAGAAAGCCCAGCTTTTTTCCACATCCCAACCGTCGCCTGCCAGGCGCACATGCTTCAGACCCTGGCCATCGATTTTACGCGCAGCGCGCTGAATAAGCGCCAGGTCATCCTGGCCGGTCAGATGTAGGGTTATGCCGCAGTCGCTGGCGCTCCAGATAGCTTTCTCTCCCCAACGCGCGTCCGCAGGCTGGCGGGAAAGCAGAATATTCATGGCTTCACTCATCTTATTTTCCTTATCGTATTATCGCCCGCCACAAAAACGGGCCGCCCCTGGCAGCCCGTGAGACTGCTGACCACCCCCAGCCTGTCACAGACAGGATAGGGGGATACAACAAAAAATAAGGAAAATCAATGCATTGATTTTCACCTGTTTACCACAAAGAAGGTAAAACCCCGTTTTTTCCTTCTTTGTCAACAACCTGACGGGCCGCCCAGGCAGCCCGTTTATTACCCGGCTTCATCCAGCCAGACAAGCAGAATAGCTTCGAGTAATTTTTCATTCGACGCGTTCGGATCGTCGTCAAACGCTTCCAGTTCGCAAATCCACTGATGCATATCGGTAAAACGCACGCGCTTCGGATCGAGATCCGGGCGGCTTTCATACAGCGCTTCGCCAATTTCGCGGCTGTCGCTCCACTTCAGTCCCATACAGCCCTCTGTTAATGCTCACGCGCATGGTTGATAGTGTAACGCGGGATTTCAACAACCAGATCTTCATCAGTCACGCGGGCCTGGCAGCCCAGGCGGCTTTCTGGCTCCAGCCCCCAGGCTTTATCCAGCATGTCGTCTTCGTCTTCGCTACTTTCCGCCAGCGAATCAAAACCTTCACGCACGATGCAGTGGCAGGTGGTGCAGGCGCAGGATTTTTCGCAGGCGTGCTCCACTTCAATGCCGTTACGCAACGCAACATCAAGAATCGTTTCACCCGGCTGCGCTTCCAGCACGGCGCCTTCCGGGCACAAATCCTGATGAGGGAGAAAAACAATTTTTGGCATATTACACCTCATCCACAGAGTGGCCTTTGAGCGCCTGGCGAATGGATACATCCATACGGCGCGCGGCAAATGCCTGGGTCTGTTTATCTGTTATTTTAATGGCGTCTTTTATTGCTTCGGCATCGCTGCCCCCGGCAACGATGCGCAGTTGTTCGGCGCACCGCTCAATAGCCTGCCGCTCTTCTTCACTCAGCAGCGCGCCGTCTGCGCCAAGCGCGCTCTGTACGCTTTCCAGCACGCGCGCGGCCTCAACTTTTTGCTCCGCCAGCATACGCGCCCGCACATCCTGCTCAGCAAAATTCATTGAGTCCTGAATCATAGAAACGATTTCACCATCCGTCAGGCCGTAAGAGGGTTTCACCTGTATTGACGCTTCCACGCCGGTAGATTTCTCCATCGCGGTGACGCTCAGCAGACCATCCGCATCCACCTGAAAGGTGACGCGAATATGCGCCCCGCCCGCCGGCAGCGGCGGAATGCCGCGCAGCGTAAAACGCGCCAGGGAGCGACAATCCTGCACCAGCTCGCGTTCCCCCTGCATCACGTGAATAGCCATCGCGGTTTGACCATCCTTAAAGGTGGTGAATTCCTGCGCACGCGCCACAGGAATAGTGGTATTGCGCGCAATCACTTTTTCCACCAGCCCGCCCATCGTCTCAAGGCCGAGGGAGAGCGGGATAACGTCCAGCAACAGCATTTCGCTGTCCGGTTTGTTGCCAACCAGAATGTCCGCCTGAATGGCGGCGCCGAGCGCGACCACGCGGTCAGGATCGATAGACGTCAGCGGCATGCGGCCAAAGAATTCGCCCACACGTTCACGCACCAGCGGCACGCGGGTGGAGCCGCCCACCATGACCGCTTCATTCACGTCGCTGGCATCCACGCCCGCATCCTTCAAGGCCCGACGACATGCCAGCAACGTACGCTTGACCAGCGGCGCAATCAGCGCGTTAAACTGTTCACGATTTACCGTGCCGCGCCAGCCTGCCACCTCAACGTTCGCTGTTTCAGCTTCGCTTAGCGCGATTTTGGCGGCAATGGCGGCATCAAGCAATTGACGCTGAAGCCGAACATCGTCACGGCCGCTAAAGCCCGCTTGTTCACGCAGCCAGTCGGCCAGCAGGTGGTCAAAATCATCGCCGCCCAGCGCAGAATCGCCGCCTGTCGCCAGGACTTCAAATATCCCGCGACACAGGCGCAAAATGGAAATATCAAAGGTGCCGCCGCCCAGATCGTATACGGCGATAACGCCTTCCTGACCGGTATCCAGCCCGTAGGCGATAGCGGCCGCCGTCGGTTCGTTAAGCAAGCGCAGCACGTGTAACCCTGCCAGGCGCGCCGCATCTTTAGTACCCTGGCGCTGGGCGTCGTCAAAGTAAGCAGGCACGGTAATCACAACGCCGTCCAGTTCGCCGCCGAGCGCTTGCTGAGCGCGGCCCGCCAGCGTCCTGAGAATATCGGCAGATACACGGATGGGATTAACCAGACCTGCGGCCGTTTCGATCATCGGCAGACCGTTTTCGCTGGCCTGAAACTGATAGGGAAGATGCGGGTAACGCGCACGAATATCATCCAGCGAGCGCCCCAGCAGGCGCTTAACGGAACTAATGGTATTCACCGGATCGGCTGACGCATGCAGACGCGCATCCCATCCAACACTGTGGCCCTGCGGCAGATAATGCACGACTGACGGCAGCAGGTGACGCCCGTCGAGGTCAGACAGCGTTTCAGCCTGCCCGCTGCGTACGGTCGCCACCAGCGAATTGGTCGTTCCCAGGTCAATGCCCGCCGCCAGCCGCCGCTGATGCGGCGCAGCGCTCAATCCAGGCTCACTGATTTGTAATAAGGCCATGTTAGCTTCCAGAATTAAAAATCGAGCAGCTTCTCTTCGAGTTGTTCTGCGCTGGTGCGAAGTTTATCGAGAAAACGCAGCTTGCGCACCGTATCGGCCGCCTGTTCCCACTTTTTGTCGTTAAGCTCGCGCGCCATGTTTTCGCTGCGGGTATTGAAAATGGCGTTTATGCGCCTGATGAAACCTTCCAGCCGCGCTTCATCGCGGGCTTGCCCAATATCATCAAGTTCTTCGCGCAGCTCAAGTTGTTCCATCAGAAAGGCGGTATCGCGCACGGTTTGCTGTTCGCTGGCTAAATCATAGCCGTGGAGCGAAAGCATGTATTGCGCCCGCATCAGCGGCTGGCGCAGCGTTTGCCAGGCCTGATTAATCGTAGCGGAACGCTGCACCGCCTGCAGGCGCTCGGCTTCGGGGCTGTTAGCAAAGTTATCCGGATGGAACTGGCGCTGCAGCTCCTGATAGCGGGTCGCCAACTGGGCTGTATCCAGCGCAAACTGCACCGGAAGCCCGAAGAGGGTAAAAAAATCCATAGCAGTCTCGGGTAAGCATCAGGGATGCCAGTACGCCCCACGCGCTGACAATGTGGTGGGGCCTGGCGGAGTGCGGATATCAGACGTTAAAGCTTTCGCCGCAGCCGCACTCGTCTTTTACGTTAGGGTTAGTGAATTTAAAGCCTTCGTTCAGGCCTTCTTTCACAAAGTCCAACTGTGTGCCGTCAAGAAATTGCAGGCTTTTACCATCGATCACCACCCTTACGCCTTTGTCTTCAAATACTACATCTTCCGCCGCAGGCTTATCGACAAATTCCAGCACATAAGCCATACCGGAACAGCCGGACGTACGCACGCCCAGACGCAGGCCAAACCCTTTGCCCCGGTTGGCGAGAAAAGTGTTTACGCGCGCGGCGGCGGCATCGCTCAGGGTAATCGACATATCAAAACCTCAGTCATTATTTTGCTTCACGTTTGCTTTTATAGTCCGCAATGGCCGCCTTAATGGCGTCTTCTGCAAGGATTGAGCAGTGAATTTTCACCGGCGGCAGATCAAGTTCTTCGGCGATGTCGGTATTTTTAATGGCCTGCGCTTCGTCCAGGCTTTTACCCTTGACCCACTCGGTGACCAGCGAGCTGGAGGCGATAGCAGAACCACAGCCGTAAGTTTTAAAGCGCGCGTCTTCAATGATGCCGTCGTTGCTAACTTTAATTTGTAGTTTCATAACGTCGCCGCACGCCGGCGCGCCAACCATTCCGCTGCCGACATTTTCGTCGCTGTTGTCAAAAGAACCAACGTTGCGCGGGTTTTCATAATGATCGATGACTTTTTCGCTGTATGCCATAGTTAATAGTCCTTACTTCCGATACCGGTTAGTGATGCGCCCATTCGATGCTGTTCAGATCCACGCCCTGCTTAAACATCTCCCACAGCGGGGAAAGATCGCGCAGGCGGCCGATGGATTTACGCACCAGATCGATTGTGTAATCAATCTCTTCCTGCGTCGTGAAACGACCAACAGAGAAGCGAATCGAGCTATGGGCCAACTCATCATTGAGTCCCAGCGCGCGCAGCACGTAGGAAGGTTCAAGGCTTGCGGACGTACAGGCTGAACCCGACGATACGGCCAAATCTTTGAGCGCCATAATCAGAGACTCGCCCTCAACGTAGTTAAAGCTGACGTTAAGAATGTTGGGCGCGCCCTGCTGCAAATCACCGTTGAGGTAAACTTCTTCAATATCTTTCAGACCGTTCCACAGGCGGTCGCGAAGCTGACGCTGGCGGGCCATTTCGGTCGCCATCTCTTCTTTCGCAATACGGTAGGCTTCACCCATGCCGACAATCTGATGCACAGGCAGCGTACCGGAACGCATGCCGCGCTCGTGCCCGCCGCCGTGAATTTGCGCTTCAATACGAACGCGCGGCTTGCGGCGAACATACAGCGCGCCAATGCCTTTCGGGCCGTAAAGCTTGTGTCCTGAAAAGGACATTAAATCCACTTTCAACTGACTCAAATCTACTGGCAATTTACCGACGCTCTGGGTGGCGTCCACGTGGAAAATAATCCCGCGCGCGCGGCACATTTCGCCGATAGTCGCAATATCCTGCACCACGCCGATTTCATTATTTACATGCATAATGGAAACAAGGATGGTGTCATCACGCATCGCTGCTTCAAGTTCTTTAAGATCAATAATGCCATTGCTCTGCGGAGCGAGATAGGTAACGTCAAACCCTTCTCGCTCCAACTGACGGCAGGTATCCAGCACCGCTTTATGCTCGGTTTTACTGGTGATAATGTGCTTGCCTTTTTTCTGATAGAAATTAGCAGCGCCTTTAATCGCCAGGTTATCCGACTCGGTAGCACCAGAGGTAAAGACAATTTCACGCGGGTCCGCGCCAACCAGCTCGGCAATCTGGTTACGGGCGATATCCACCGCCTCTTCCGCCTGCCAGCCAAAACGGTGGGAGCGGGATGCGGGGTTACCGAAAGTCCCATCCATAGTCAGAAACTGCATCATCTTCTCCGCGACGCGCGGATCGACCGGCGTTGTCGCAGAGTAGTCGAGATAAATCGGTAATTTCATTGCTCTTAAGCTCCGTACATCACTCAATGCGGTGAACCAGGGAAATTCGGCGCAGGGAGAGCGTGCTCCCTGCCTGATTCAGAATGTCATTCTTGTGGTTACTTATGCGCGCAGTTTGACATCAATCGCGTCCTGAACGCGGCTATTGCGATAGGTTTCACTGTGCAACTGGCGATCGGAAACATCCAACACTTCCTGATTGCTGACCAGTTCACCCAACGTGATGTTGTTGAGAAAGCCGGTCAGACGATCGCTCAAATCGCGCCACAGCGCATGCGTCAGGCACTTATCGCCCCCCTGACAGCCGCCCTTGCCCTGACAACGGGTTGCGTCGACGGATTCGTCAACGGCACTGATAACTTCACCAACCGCGATACTGTCGGCATTTTTACCCAGAAGATAGCCGCCCCCCGGACCACGAACGCTGGCCACCAGACCATTTTTGCGCAGACGGGAGAACAGCTGCTCCAGATAAGAGAGCGAAATTCCCTGACGCTCAGAAATGTCAGCCAACGGTACCGGGCCCGTTCCAGAGTTAAGTGCAACGTCAAGCATTGCGGTCACGGCGTAACGCCCTTTTGATGTTAATCTCATGTCTTACTTAACCTCAGAAATGTGCCCCTCGAACCGGGGGTTTTGCCATAAAAACGTTTTACATAGCGAGGCCAAGTCTGACATTCCTGAGTAAATTGGTCAACTATTTGTCCGGGGAATTCACGCCCTCTTTTAGCATTTATGGCTTCGTCTTATAACTTGCCGCTATTGAAGCAAGCATGCCGCGCAGTATATTGAGTTCCTGGCTTTCCGGACGCGCGCGCGTAAACAAGCGACGCAGTTTGTTCATGACCTGCCCGGGGTGATTTGCGCGAATAAAACCGGTTTGCAACAGTACTTCTTCAAGATGGCCGTAGAAGCGCTCAAGATCGTCCACCAGCGGATATGGCGCCTCTTCTTCGCCATCAGAGACCGGGTCGCCAGCCAGCCAGGCCATACGCACTTCATAGGCAATGACCTGCACCGCCATCGCGAGGTTTAGCGAGCTGTATTGCGGATTTGCGGCAATTGCCACGTGATAGTGACATTTTTGCAGTTCTTCGTTGGTCAGGCCCACGCGTTCGCGGCCAAATACCAGCGCGACCGGCGCATGTCGCCCTTGCTCGACGCTTTTCAGGCCGCATTCGCGCGGATCGAGCATCGGCCAGGGCAACGTGCGCGAACGCGCGCTGGTGCCGACCACCAGGCTACAGCCGCTCAGGGCTTCATCAAGGGTTTCCACAATCCGCGCATTACCGATAACATCGCTGGCGCCCGCCGCAAGGGCGATGGCCTGCGAATCGGGCCTGACCAGCGGATTGACCAGCCAGAGGTTGGTCAGGCCCATCGTTTTCATAGCGCGGGCGACGGAGCCCATATTGCCGGTGTGAGAGGTTTCAACCAGCACGATTCGAATATTTTGCAACATGACCTTAAGCGCGATAAAAGTTTATCCCGGCATAGTATCATATTCCGAAGACATATTCCGATCGCTCTGGTATACTCCGCGCCGTTTTCCCGTTCTTTAACATCCAGTGAGAGTAACCCATGCATCCGATGCTCAACATCGCCGTGCGCGCCGCGCGTAAGGCTGGCAATCTGATTGCCCGAAATTACGAAACGCCCGACGCGGTAGAAGCCAGCCAGAAAGGCAGCAACGATTTTGTCACCAACATCGATAAAGAAGCAGAAAGACTGATTGTTGAGACCATCCGCAAATCCTATCCTCAGCACACCATTATCACTGAAGAAGCCGGTGAGCTGGCAGGTGAAGACGCAGATATACAGTGGGTTATCGATCCTCTGGATGGCACCACCAATTTCATTAAACGCCTGCCGCATTTTGCGGTGTCTATCGCAGTGCGCATTAAAGGCCGCACTGAAGTAGCCGTCGTTTACGATCCCATGCGTAATGAACTTTTCACTGCGACGCGCGGCCAGGGCGCGCAGCTTAACGGCTACCGCCTGCGCGGCGCCAGCAGCCGCGATCTGGATGGCACCATACTGGCGACCGGTTTCCCGTTTAAGGCTAAGCAGCACGCCGAAAGTTATATGAGGATTGTCAGTAAGTTGTTTACCCGCTGTGCAGACTTCCGCCGCACCGGCTCTGCCGCCCTGGATCTGGCCTACGTCGCAGCAGGCCGCGTTGATGGTTTCTTTGAAATAGGGCTGCGCCCGTGGGATTTTGCCGGCGGCGAACTACTGGTGCGCGAAGCCGGCGGTCTGGTATGCGATTTCACCGGCGGCCATAACTACCTCACTACCGGCAACATCGTGGCGGGTAATCCACGCGTGGTGAAAAACATGCTGGCGGAAATGCGCGACGAATTAAGCGAAGCGCTGAAGCGCTAACAGCACGCTTTCTCTTCTCGCCGCCTGGCGAGAAGAGAAATTGCCTTAACCGGGCGAACGGCTCATCCTTTTCATTCTCACGTCCCTGCCTTATCCCTTACGTTACAGGTTACGCGCTCGGCACCTGGGCCAGTAATCACTTATCAAAGCGTGCATGTTAACTTTGCCCATCCCCCCCCTAAGCGAACCTGCGCCAACAGCGCCAGGCCAGGCTTACCGGGAAAAGGTATTGCTTTGCGTGGAAAAAGAATTAACGCCGCGCCGCCAGAAGAAAGGAGCACAGGCCCGGTAGATTCGGGCGCCCTTTTTCAGTTTAAAGCTCCATGATCTGGTCGAAAATAACGCGTCAATATCTCGTAAAAACACAAACAAAGCATAATGCCGAGACTGCTGACAACCCCCTTCCTTTCGCAGACAGGATGGATGAAACACAATAAAAACAAGGTAAATCAATTGGTTGTTTTTCAACAAATTACCATAGAGCATCAGATGCGGCGTATTCGCGAAACACGGGAGAATTAGCTTGCTGACGCTCACGGGCGTAGCGCCAGCACGGGCAGCGCCACCAATGCCATCACCCAGAACAAACCATTTTCCAGATGTTGGTAAAGGTAGCCGGAAAACATTGTCATCACCGCCATACCGCCGCCCATGGCCACGGCAGAATAGATAGCCTGTAACCGAATAACGTCGCTGTCGTGGCGCGCGGAAATGTAGCGTATCGCCGCCAGATGACATACGGTAAAGCTGCCGCAGTGCAAAACCTGCATTACAATAAGCCACGCCAGCGCGGCGCTCCAGCCCATCAACCCCCAACGAACCACGCTGCACAGACAGGATAAAAGCAGCAAATCCCGCACGCTCCAGCGCTGGAAAAGACGGTGACCGATCGCAAAAATAACGATTTCAGCCGCCACGCCAAGTGACCATAAGTAGCCAATAGCCGTCGAAGAATACCCTTCTTTTTGCCAGTAAATTGCGCTGAAGCCATAATAAGCGGCATGTGCCCCCTGTAGCAGCGTTACACAGGTGAAAAGCCGCCAGTTTTCGCTAAAAAGCCGTCGCCATGCCGGCCAGCCGACGCTTTCCTGCGACAGTGCGCCCCCCCTGGGCATAACTGACGGGCGCAGCAGCATGCCGCCCAGCATGGCGGCGATACCTGCCGTCAGCACGAACAATATGACCTGATAGCCAAACAACGTCTCCAGCTTGCCTGTTATGGACGACCCCATGACAAACGCCAGCGATCCCCACAGCCGCACCCGGCCATAATCCATGTTGATTTGCTGTTGCCAGGTCCCAGCCAGGGCATCCGTCAACGGCACCAGCGGTGAAAAGAAGAAGTTAAAACCTACCATGACCAGCAATAACCACGCCGCGCTGGCGCCCCACCAGAAAGCGACGGTGAAAATCAGCGTTAGCAAAGCGAGCAGGCGCAGCGCCTGGACCAGATGGGCAGGGGTTTTGACGACAGGCGCCAGCAGCAGGCTACCAAGAAAGCGCGCCGCCAGTCCTGCCCCCAACAGCAGCCCGATAGCTTCAGCCCCCAGCCCAACGCCCTTAAGCCAAACGCTCCAGAAGGGTAAGAAGACGCCGTAGCTAAAAAAGTACGTAAAGTAACCAAGCGCCAGCCAGCGCGGGGATTGCAAAACCATAAACCCTCCCTGTGAAGAGCCGATACTCTGGCAGAGGCCGGGTCAACAGGCAAGCGCAGACGCTTCAGTAATAGGTTGTGGTGTAGCGAATTTGCTGGTGTTCTGTCTCTGTTGCGCCCCCCTGTATCAGTGTGTCCACGACGAAATCGCAAACGCTGGGGTTGCCCTTTTTATCGTAATGGCACTTTTTCAACGCCTGATAAAACGGCACGCCATTATCCAAACCTTGAGTAATAAAATCCCACGGTTCGGCCAGTTTACGTTTAGGGACGGTAATAAGCAGCACATCGTGTTCTTCACCGTAAAATACCGTACTTTCAGGCATCCCTTCCGGCGTATAAAAATATTCTTTATAAACCCAGGCGTTACGGGCGTCCTTCACTTTGACCAACAGGTTTTTATCATAAATGTACAGTTTGCTGACCGGGCTGGCGCTGTTAGTGGTGCCGACTATCTGGCAGGCTTTATTCAACACGATGGTGTTGCGTTTGTCCCGGGCGGAAACCAGCGTGTTGGAATTATCCGCGCGCGCCAGCCTGATGCTCTGCCCATTGACAAAATCCATACGTTCATACTCCTTAAGACAACCGTGCAGGTCAAAGCGTCCTTTAGCGATAGTCAACTGCCCTTCATCGCTACCAAGCAGCACCTGTTCGAAATTTTTTACGCGCCCGCGCAACGCATCAAACTCCAGCTCATTAGAGAGGCTGGCCATCGCTGGCTGAAACGGCGCTAACGTCTCATTCCCCCTGACCGGGCCAGCAATCAGGGCAGCAGTGAGACATAGCTGAATTTTGTTCATAACGCTCCGCACTCTCCTCTGGCCGAAAAATCACAGTCCGGCACATAAGCATAGCCGCAATAACGCCCGCCAGCCGCGTGCGTCTTTTTGCTCTGCAAACTGAGTTGCGCGGCGCATCGCTCAGGGACGGAAAACGAACAAGGCAGGCAAAGCGGGCATATTTATAAACAGGCGGATGGCTGACGGGTAAAAAAGCAGCCACCGCTGAGCAAAAGAGAATGACAGAGATAACGGGATAAAATTGCGGCGCGGTAAAACGCCGCAACGCTGTCGCCGGGGCAATTGCCTTCGGCCTGCAGTGCCCGCAAAGTAAACAGGGAAACTCAACGCATTGTTTTTCATCCAACCGCACCAAAGCGGGCAACGCCACGTTTTGCCATCGTGAGCGAAGCTGGCGGGATGCTAGCTTTGCGTTGATAATTTATCGTAACCTCGCAGATAATAATTAATAACAGAGACCAGCCAGCAAAGAATAAAGAGGCTAACCACCCAATATCCCATTTCCCCCAGGTGTTCGTTTAACCGCGCAATACCTTCCCAGGGCGCCCCGGTTAACGACAGTTTGTCAGTGATTAGGCCAATGGCCTCGACACCGCCAATAAACACCGCAATTATCACCGATACCGCCGTTATCGTCATGTTGTAGTAAAGCTTGCGCACTGGCGTGGAGAAGGCCCATCCGTAAGCGCCAATCATGACAAAGTTATCAATAGTATCAATAAGCACCATCCCTGAAGCGAACAGCGCGGGAAATAGCATAATACTCCAGAGATTCACGCCCTGCCCGGCGCTTGCGGCTGAAATACCCAGTAATCCCACCTCGGTAGCCGTATCAAACCCTAACCCAAATAAAAATCCAATCAGATACATATGCCAGCTTTTATTTACCATCCTGAACAGTGAACGAAATAACGCTGTCAACACGCCGCCTTTATTGACGACTTCATCCAGTGTCTGGTGGGGAAGAAGCTCGCCAGATTTAACTTTACGAAAAGTTTGCCAGACGGAAATTAATACCATCAAATTAATAAACGCCACCGCCAGCAAAAATAAGGATGAAACTAACGTTCCAATTACTCCCCCTGTTTCATGAAACCATTCCATTTGTCTGCTAAACATCATGGCGGTTGCGGCAATAGCCGCAGAAGCCATAACCACAATAGTGGAATGCCCAAGTGAGAAGAAGGTGCCAACGGCAACAGGCGCTTTTCCCTGCTGCATTAGTTTTCG
Organism: Tenebrionibacter intestinalis; assembly: GCF_016632365.1. Taxonomy (GTDB): domain Bacteria; phylum Pseudomonadota; class Gammaproteobacteria; order Enterobacterales; family Enterobacteriaceae; genus Tenebrionibacter; species Tenebrionibacter intestinalis. The sequence continues at coordinate 31,984 of NZ_JAEPBH010000030.1, forward strand.
CGTTACATTATCTATTGCAGCAATATGGTCTGCATCTACAGCATGACGTAAACCAAAGCTATACGCGAGTAATGCTGTACCCATTAATGTCGTATTGTCACGAAAAACGGCCAGCGCCAGCAGCCAAACGACAATATTTATTACTACTATTCCTGACAACAAATAAATGGCGCGGTGTCGCCATTCAAAGCGCTGCGTCATAAGGTTGCTCCTTTATTTAATCATATTCATTCAACAGGCATTACTGTTACGATTGAGTAGTTGGGATCACGTTTGGATTGGCGATTAAAAACAACCAACAGGTGACAACAAAAGGCATGGTCAAAGGCGGAATACCTAGTGGAACAAGTAAAGTGTTAAATGCGCCCTGCACCAGAACGGTAAAAATAACGCCGATAAAGATATAACCCAGAACATGCCAACCGGAGGGCTTGTAAACCGACCCTAACGCCAGCGCCGTAAGGACCGCGCTAAAAACATATAAACCTGAAGACACAGGCTGAGGAGCGGCGCCAATCAATAGCGCGGCCGCAACCGCCAGCAGCGCGGCCATAAGGGCCAGCAACATAGCGCGCAGCGATGAAACGGCTAACCCCAGCATGACCAGTAAACCTTCCGGCGCATTGCTGGATAAAAATACCTGCGAGGCTCCGTGCAAAGCGCTGGTGATAATCGGTAACATACCAGGATAACTATCGGCCAGTTCATAGTTGGAAGGCATCGCCGGCGCGGGTAGCCCAATATGATGAAGCTGTCCGAAAGGGTAACTGGCCAGTAAGACTATCCAGGTCGTTAACACAAAAGGAGCGGTTAACACTGAAACGTCCCATGTCCGGAGCAGTTTTTTCAAACCAACGGTTACGATAACCGAGATAACGCCGCTAAATATCACCACAACCCATAAAAAGGGGGTTGCCTGCAAAAAAGTCGGAAGCGCAGTCCCCACCAGACAACCATTATAGCCATACAACCCGGCGCGCAGCGTTTCGCGCTCGTTGACCAACCATGCCGCGCTAAGCGTCGCAACGACGGTGCCCAGCAGGCTGCCGATAACAACCTGCGGCAGCCCTTCGCCATATGCCCCGACAGCAATAGCAATAAAAAATAACAGCCCGGTAAGCGGGTTATTTTGAAACATCACCTGCGAGCAACCACGCAATACCATATCGACAAAAGCAACGGATCGATGGCGAGCCCGTAGCGCATCCCATAAAAGTATTTTATCCATATTAATAACCTGAAAAATCAACGCCAGATAAAAGGCGCAGGCAGCGTTATGCCCAGTATTTCTTCGCGCGCTATACGCCAAAAAAGGCGTATTGCCGCTTTCACCTGCGGAGATTCTTTTCCTAAAGCTTTAAAAATAAGACCGCACTCGTTTGGTAAGCGGCTCACGCCGCAGGCAAGGCCAGCCGCTTCGTCATAAAGCGGCGTTATACGATCGATAATGCGCTGATGATGGCAGGCGGGCGTCAGCAATATCACATTCCCAAACACATCGAATGGCCCCATGACTGCGGGTGTGTTAAGAGGCTGTTTACCCGGCTCCAGCACATAGCGCTCGGTAAAAAGCGGGTTGCCCTCGTGGCTGCTGGCGCAAATATGCGACGAGTACACATCAAACCGAAAGCCGCGATCGGCATCGTGGTGTTTGCGGCCCGACATCAATATCTCGGCGTAAATCAGCGTTGCAGTAGGGTGTAGAGTAATGCGGGTATCGGAAATAAAGCGTGAACCGCAGTGCGGGATCACCTGTTCGGGTATGACTTCAAGGTAGCTACCCTCGTCAAGGGTGATAGTCTGCATCTGCGCTGCATAATTGTTTTCCATTGCATGAATCTTGGTTGCCGACTGTGTGGTCACATGCCCACAGGCCTGCGCGGCGACATGGATATCCATCGCCAGCCGGTCCCCTTGCAGGACACAGCCAGAGGTAGAGATAACAAACACACACGGCATGTGCGGCATCATCTCGTCCCAGTACAGGGCGCGCTGCACCAAAAAGGGGACTCTTCTGTCCACCTGTTTCAATACGCTACGTTGCCCGCTCACGGCGAACATCATACGCAGATAACCTGTTTTTCCCACGCTCCCGCTGGCCATTTGCGGCGGCTCATCCTGGTAAGCCGCCAGTTCGGGGAGATCGGCGCCAGGTTGACTGACGCGCATCACAGCTTCGTTAATACGTGTCATAAAGGCATAGCCGCAGTATGTGTAAACAGGAAATCACGCATGATCATATCAACCAGCGCATCAATACCTTCTCCTGTTTTGCAGTTAGTGAGAATATAAGGACGCAAACCGCGCACCACGCGGGTATCATGCTCCATCACCTCCAGGCTGGCGCCGACATAAGGCGCCAAATCGATTTTGTTAATGACCAGAATATCGGCCTGTACCAGCCCCGGGCCATTTTTACGCGGTATTTTTTCTCCTTCAGCAACATCAATAACGTAAATATAAAAATCCGCCAGCGCCGGGCTGAAGGTTAATGTCAGGTTATCGCCGCCGCTTTCGATCATGACGACATCGCTTTGTGGGAAGCGCGCCTCCATTTCTTCAACAGCCGCAATATTCATACTTGGATCCTCACGAACGGCAGTATGTGGACACGCGCCCGTCTCCACGCCCACTATTTTCTCTTCATCCAGAATGCCTTTCAGAGTGCGTTTAACCTGCTTTGCATCTTCAGTCGTGACGATATCATTGGTAATAATCAGGGGCTGAATGCCACGCGCGATCAGGCGTGGCGTAATAACCTCAATAATGGCGGTTTTGCCTGAACCAACCGGTCCGCCAATACCAATACGGGTAATCTTCTTCATTTGTCTTCCTCGTTCTGGCAGGTTAATTGCTGAACAAACGCGTAAAGGCTGCGACATGTAGCGCTGCTAATACATCTGTCACAGGCGCATAAGACGACATCTGTTCGATCCCGCCGCTCTCAGCTTCATCGCAAAATACCTCTGCATCCTGATTAAGCTGAAACAATATGCGTTGAGTCTCTATATGCGTGACGCGCATCAGGCGCATGGCCGCGCTAAGTATGGTCATAGCCACGCCGTAATGGTGCATGACAATGACCTCGCGTGGGCTGGCGCCCAGCGCGGTCATAACAAGCGCTTGCGTCACCGGGTAAGTGCCAGCGGCATAGCCGCGCTTAATTTGCTCAAGCCACCAGCCCATCAACGGTTCTTTACACACGTCAACGGCCATTTCCGCCAACTTTTTGCCCATCCGCACGACCATCGTGCGGCTTTCTTCATTCAGCTTGCGGTTAAACAACGCCCAGTCATTGGTGATTGCCGCTTCACAGTCCCCCTCCCGCAATGCCCGGCAGGTGGCGGCCACAGCACGGCTATCGCCTGACGCGGCTTGTTGCAGCGCGGTATAAGTAAATGACGTTAACGTAGCGACATCGTGCACAATGCCGGCCTGAATTGCCGATTCAACGCCGCTGGAAAATGAAAATGCGCCTACCGGCAAAACGGAGTCGGAAAACTGCATAATGCGGATAAGTTGTATGGCATTCATGACATTTTAAGCGCCTGCTGATGGTTAAAATCGCTATCGACATGAACATGCGTCGCTGAATCTTCTGCCCCACCAAACAATAGTCGTGCTTCAGACTGGGTGAGATGGGGCAAAATAGTTTCACCCTTCACAAATGAGTAAGGCAGCGCGTGAAAACCATGCGTTTTCATTACTGAATCCACTATCCGGGTCGCAACGGTAATGGGCACAAATATGCGATGGCCTTTGATAACCGATTTCCAGTGTTGATTGCCAAGCGCATGGCCCAGCTCAAACGCGGTTTGCAACACGGTCTCGCAATCGCTTTCCAGCAGAGACGATAAATGAATAACCATCACATCGCGCAGAGTTATCTGCACCACCACAGCATAGTTACGCACCTCATCCCATAGCAGCACATCGCCATCGCCAGGCAACTGGTGACGATCGAGGGAGATACCTATTTCCTGCCCATCGCGCGTTGTTTTACGACAGCGGCTTTTCTGCGCCTCCCACTGTGACAACACCAGAATATCCACCGTTGCCTGTTGCAGACGTTGTTGCCAGAGCGCTTCTTTTTTGACATTCCCGAGTATTTTTTCAATGACAATCATCAGTCAGCTCCTAACTGAAGAAATAGCGTTGGTTAAGAACCGTATTTTTTACGGGCGGTACTGTCGCGTGCTCGCCATTTACCCTCACGGAGAAAGTTTCTGGATCCACCTCTATATTCGGCATTTCTGCATTGCGCACCATGTCCTGCTTTGATATAGCCCGACAGTTTTGAACGGCCATCACCTGGCGCTCAAGCGCCAGCTTCTCCCTGATGCCGTCATCCAGCGCAGCAGCGGAGACAAAAGTGACGCAGGTTTCCTGCAGCAATTTCCCCATCGCCCCAAACATTGGGCGATAGAATGTCGGCTGTGGCGTTGTTAGCGAAGCGTTCGGATCGCCCATCACCGCCCAGTTAATCATGCCGCCTTTAATAACCAGCTTTGGCTTAACGCCAAAAAAGCGCGGTTCCCACAGCACCAGATCGGCCATTTTGCCTGTTTCAACCGATCCCAATACGTGGCTAATGCCTTGAGCGATAGCCGGGTTAATGGTGATTTTCGCGACATAACGCAATACGCGGAAATTATCGTTACCCGCCGCGTCCTCAGGCAGCTTGCCGCGCGCCATCTTCATGGCATGCGCAGTCTGCATGACGCGCTGCCAGTTCTCGCCAACGCGCCCCATCGCCTGTGAATCACTGGAAAACATCGACAACACGCCAATATCATGCAGGACATTTTCCGCAGCGATAGTTTCCGGCCGAACCCGGCTTTCAGAAAACGCGACGTCAGCCGGCACGTTTGGATTGAGGTTATGGCACACCATGATCATATCGAACAGCTCAGCCTGGCTGTTGATGCCAAACGGTAGCGTCGGGTTAGTTGAGCTGGGCAAGACATTCATCAAAGCCGCAACTTTAATGATATCCGGCGAATGTCCGCCTCCTGCGCCTTCGGTATGAAAAGTGTGGATTGTCCGGCCTTCGAAAGCCTCTATCGTATCTTCGACGTATCCCCCTTCATTCAGGCTATCCGTATGTACAGCAACCTGGATATCCATATCGTCGGCAACGCGCAGAGCCTGGCGCAATGCTGAGTTGGTAGCACCCCAGTCTTCATGCACCTTCAGCCCGGCAGCCCCGGCGCGAACTTGTTCTGCCAGCGGCGCAGCGTGCGAGGCATGGCCCTTACCTAATATCCCAACGTTAACGGGCAACCCCTCAAAGGCGCGTAACATTCGGTGGATATGCCAGGGTCCGGCAGTGACGGTGGTGCCGTTAGTGCCATCGGTCGGCCCAACGCCGCCGCCAAAGAACGTGGTAACGCCGTTGGATAATGCATGCTCCGCCTGCTGCGGAGAAATAAAATGGATATGGGTATCAATACCCGCCGCAGTCAATATCAAATGCTCGCCCGATATAGCGTCTGTGCTCACCCCCACAACCATTCCAGGCGTAACGCCGTCCATCATATCGGGGTTGCCGCTTTTACCTATTCCGACGATACGACCATTTTTAATCCCCACATCCGCTTTAACCACACCTTGCCGGGCATCGAGAATGGTTACGTTGGTTATGACCAGATCAAGAACGCTCTCGCTGGTCAGCCGGTTATTGGCGCCCATACCATCACGCAGAGACTTTCCCCCTCCATAGACGGCTTCCTCGCCATAGCCACGTAAATCCTTTTCTATTTCGATAAATAATTGCGTATCGCCCAGGCGAATTTTATCGCCGGTAGTTGGGCCAAATAACCCTGCATATTCTTGTCTGGAAATTGTTGGCATTTTTATTCCTTATCCGTAATGTGAGGCGCCGGCTTCAGAGACTTATAGCCAGACTCTATGGCACGTTTAACTTCAACGTCTTTTTTAGCCTGTTTCCCCGCAGCAAAAGTTCCGGCTCCCGTCCAACCATCAACCAGGTTATTAAAACCGTATGTAATTTGTTTACCCCCGATGGCAATAAGGGGTACATCAATCTCATCGCCAGGTTCAAAACGGATTGCCGTTGTGGAGGCGATATTCAGACGTCGGCCATAGGCGGCTAACCGATCAAATTGCAGCGCTTTATTCACTTCAAAAAAATGAAAGTGGGAGCCAATTTGAATGGGGCGATCGCCTGTATTGCGTACAGTTAATTTAATTTCTGGTTTTTCAGCGTTAAAAGTTATGGGTTTCCCTGACAGAATATACCCACCCACGGGGGTATACTTCTCTTCATCATTTTTATTCATTAATAGAACCTGTAATCACGTTATTATCTTTGTTTACTACCGAAGTGTTACTTTTTGGCGTACCTACTGTATGGGATCGTGGACGGTCACCAGGCGGCTGCCGTCAGTGAATATAGCTTCGACCTGCACATGGGGAATAAGGTCGGCAACGCCTTCCATAACATCATCCAGACATAATACCTGGCGCGCGTCGTTCATCACTTCTTCAAGCGTTTTTCCTTCACGCGCTCCCTCAAGCGCGGTTGTCGTGATAATGGCGACCGCTTCCGGGTAATTCAGTTTAATACCTTTAGCTTTACGTTTTATTGCAACCTCAGCCAGGGTATATACCATCAGCTTCTCTATTTCTCTTGGGGATAACTGCATACAACACTCCATTTAAGAAATGGGATTTTTCCATTTCCACGCGTACATTCTGTTTATTAATAACGGAAATTAATTAATACAACCTTGTATTATTGCGCCGAACAATACCGTAGCACCAACCTGATAATAAAAAAATAAAATTTCTGCTATAAGCACGAGTAATCTGTGTTAACTTTAATGTAAAAATGTAATTAATTTTACAATTGGCGGGGATTTATTTTTAGTAATAAAAACGCCCTCCATTAGATATTAATGTTTTACTTGCCTTAACTTCCTCTATGCTTTTTTTCCCTGGTTTGTTGATAACGTCTGTAATTTTTGGTCAAACAGGCAAATACCTCCGATCATTCTCATAATACCGACTCAGGTTTTACCGGGACAGCCATCACGCAGCGCTGCGGCAGTAAATTATTATTTTCCAGACATGGCGTTTCCAGTAAAAGCCGCATAATCAAAGTGATATTTTCCGGGATAAAGGCAGAGATCGCTCCCCTGTTACAGTCCGACAGGTTCTTTTAACAGTTCGGTAAGCCGGAATCTGCGCCCAAAATCGTCGGGATAATCTCCGGAAACCAGGCAACTGAGTCCGTTAAAATCCATTAACCGGCCATTCTCGTATATTGGTAGGGGCGTTATCAGTCTGTGAAAACGGGTACGACAATATGCCATCTGCCACGCAACCCAACGGACAAGCTCGCATAATCGTTCAATACAAGAGAGGCGTAAGCCATGCTGAGCATCTGCACTGGCTTCCTCTGCCGGAAGCGGGCAGCATGCGGATAACAAACTTTAACCGTTGGGCGTCATGCATCAACGGCCCTGCATATCCCGGCTGAGGCTGATGTATGGCGCGTGTTCAAAATAGTCGTAGTTTGCTGACAGGTACTTCCTTATTACTGCCAAATACTGTGTTATTAATTGCAGTTGTATTAAAATTACGGAAATAAAATTATCGTTTAAATTCATTTAATTTAATTACTGTAGGTTATACCGCCATCAGGAACAAAGTTTTGATCATGAAAAATACTTACAAGCAGACAGGTTATCTACTTTAGACGAAGGCGATTAATTTTACAGGCTTCACCGAAGGGTATCTGTATATACAGGAAAATATTATTAGCTACCGCCGCAGGCAGAGGCGCTGCCGCTTCCCACGGCCGTACCAGTTGTTGTTGTCAAACCGGCAGCTACGGCTCCAGTCACACCTCCTACCGGGCCGCCCGGAATTCCGGCGAGAGCGTCAGCAATGGCTGTCGCACCAACTGCATTAGCGGGAGCTGTCGGCGCACCTCCAGCCACGGAAATATAGCTTAACTGTGATACTGTTATTTCTCGCATATACACTCCATCGTATTTAAAGCCTGACCCGAACAGAATCGTCCGAATTCCATGAAATAGTTCAATAAAACCAGGAATAAGATAGACAGAGTAAAACTGAATATGGCCGTCAATTGATACAGTTTTTTATAACGTATTAATACCTGCCTGCTGCACTGTATTCAATATAAAAACAAAATTGCCTGAACTTCGCTCCTCAATCCAGGAGAACCTCCGTCCGGCGCTAATACCGTTTATTTCGGGTTCTGCGGTTTAAGCCATTGCGGGCAACAGAGCGATGGTGGGAACACAGTTGATTCTGGCTCAGGTGATTTCTTTGGTGACAACTCACTGGCAACAAGGCGTATGAGAGGCCTGTGTCTGTGCATCGTTCGGGCGCATCGCCAGTATTTTTTAGCAAGCGACATCGACAGGCCACCTGCCAACGCCAGGACGTTTTTGCTGATTTTGTGGGCCGAAAACGTTCGGCCCGGGGTTTGACAACCGCCTCACGCCAGCCTGAAAGCGGGCGTTGGCATTTTTAAATATCAGGAACTAATCGGCATAAACCGGGAAACGAGCGCAGATATCCAGCACCTGCGTTTTCACGCGTGTAATTACGCTTTCATCGTTGATGTTATCCAGCACATCACACATCCAGTTAGCCAGTTGCCGCACTTCTGTTTCTTTAAAACCGCGGCGCGTAACGGCAGGCGTTCCAACACGAATCCCGGAGGTAACGAACGGGCTTTTCGGATCGTTTGGCACGCTGTTTTTATTAACAGTAATATTCGCGCGGCCCAGTGCGGCATCCGCCTCTTTACCCGTCAGATTTTTATCAACTAAATCCACCAGGAACAGGTGATTGTCCGTTCCGCCTGACACCACTTTATAGCCACGCTCCAGGAAGACCTCTACCATCGCCTTCGCATTTTTCGCAACCTGCTGCTGGTAGGTTTTAAACGCAGGTTCCATCGCTTCTTTCAGCGCAACGGCCTTACCGGCGATCACGTGCATCAGCGGGCCGCCCTGACCGCCCGGGAAAACGGCAGAGTTCAGTTTCTTATACAGGTCTTCGTCACCGCCTTTGGCGAGAATAAGCCCGCCGCGCGGGCCGGCCAGCGTTTTGTGGGTTGTGGTGGTGACGACATGAGCATGCGGCACCGGGTTCGGGTAAACGCCTGCGGCAATCAGGCCTGCGACATGCGCCATGTCAACAAACAGCCAGGCGCCGATGCTGTCAGCAATTTCACGCATTTTCGCCCAGTCCACTACGCCGGAATAAGCGGAGAAGCCGCCAATGATCATTTTCGGCTTATGCGCCTGCGCCTGAGTACGCAGGTCCTCATAATCAATATGGCCGGTTTCATCAATGCCATAAGGAACAATATTGTACAGTTTGCCGGAGAAATTCACCGGCGAACCGTGCGTCAGATGGCCGCCGTGGGCCAGATTCATACCCAAAACAGTATCGCCTGGCTGCAGCAGCGCGGTGTAAACGGCAAAGTTTGCCTGGGAGCCGGAATGCGGCTGGACGTTGGCGTAGTCAGCGCCAAACAGCGCCTTCGCGCGATCGATAGCAAGCTGCTCAACAATATCCACATACTCGCAGCCGCCATAATAGCGCTTGCCCGGATAGCCTTCGGCATATTTGTTAGTTAGCTGAGATCCCTGCGCTTGCATCACACGCGGGCTGGTGTAGTTTTCAGAAGCGATCAGTTCGATGTGCTCTTCCTGACGAACTTTCTCCTGCTCCATAGCCTGCCACAATTCGGCATCATAATCGGCAATGTTCATTTCACGCTTTAACATCCGCATCTCCTGGCTCAGCAAACGGTAATTGGACTTCTACAGCAAGGCCCTGAACGGGCGAAGGCCCCCAGTATAACTGATTCATATAGTGATGACAGATCTTGACAGCGCTTTTTACGCAAACGATTGGCCCGACATAATTTAACGGCTTGTAATACTTCCCAACGTTAAGCGATGACGCTTTATGTTACTTTTTTATTCACCTTTTTCGCCCTATTGCTTTACACAGAGAAAACACATCAATAAGATGCATAAAAAATGCATCTTTTATACGCAAAGCAAGGAACGACCTATGCTCGATTCACATACTATTTCTATTGTACGCTCCACTCTTCCCCTTCTTGCCGCTACCGGTCCAAAGCTGACCGTTCACTTTTATGAACGTATGTTCCGCCACAACCCGGAGCTGAAAGAGACGTTTAATATGAGCAATCAGCGTGACGGCAGCCAGCCTGAATCGCTGTTCAACGCCATCTGCGCATATGGCGCCAATATTGACAATCTGGCCGTCTTGCTTCCGGCAGTGGAAAAAATTGCCCAGAAGCACGCAAGCGTCGGCATTCGCCCGGAACAATACCAGATTGTCGGCACTCACCTGCTGGCAACGCTTGAAGAAATGCTCAACCCAGGCGCTGAAGTACTGGAGGCGTGGGGTAAAGCTTACGACGTACTGGCACAGATCTTTATTAACCGCGAAGGGGAAATTTATCACGAAAGCGCCATACAACCGGGCGGCTGGGAAGGTACGCGCGCGTTTCGCATTGTGGCCAAAACGCCTCGTAGCTCGCTTATCACCAGTTTTGAACTGGAACCACAAGACGGCAACCCAATTGAAAGCTACCGTCCCGGTCAGTACATTAGCGTCTGGATCAAACCTGCGGGGTTCATCCATCGGGAAATTCGTCAGTATTCCCTGACCCGCGCCCCGAATGGCAAAACCTACCGCATTGCGGTTAAGCGCGAGGACGAGGGCAAGGTTTCAGGCTGGCTGCACCAGCAGGCTCAGCCGGGCGATATAGTTCAACTTTCAGCGCCATGCGGTGACTTCTTTATGGACGTCGCGCCGGAAATACCGGTTACGCTGATTTCCGCAGGCGTAGGGCAAACGCCGATGTTAGCGATGCTCAACACACTGGCGGCAAGCCAACATACCGGCCAGGTGAACTGGTTCCACTCGGCAAAGAACCAGTCTGTGCATGCGTTTAATGATGAGGTTGCCCAGGCTGGCGCCCGGCTTGCTCATTTTTACCAACACGTCTGGTATAGCGATCCGGCTGCCGCAGACAGCAATTACGACAGCAAAGGGTTGATGGACCTGGTAAACCAGAAAAGCCACTTTAGCGATCCGCAAACACAATTCTATTTGTGTGGACCAGTCGGCTTTATGCAATTCGTTGCCTCGCAGTTGATGCAACTGGATGTCGATCCGAAGCGTATCCACTACGAATGCTTCGGCCCCCATAAGATCCTGTAACACTTCCGAACTACGCGACTGACAATGGGCGATCCGACGCCCATTTCTTACGTTTACTTCTTACGAAACACTGTTAAAATATAGAAACAGACTTAATTTTTACTTAGTTTGTTACCCTAAAAAAACCATATTCACTTAACTCAGCCTGGTCGGCCGGACTGGCATCGAAAAGACGCTACTTTATTCAGCAAACTCTCTTTTATTTTTATTCGTATTGATTATTCGCACAATTAGATAATTCCCCTCTTAAAACTGACAGTTGTTTATGCCATAAAAATATATCACAACAAAAATACGACAATAAACAAATTACCCTTACACTGGCTCGATAATTTCGGAGTGAAAACTAATATATAGTCAGCGCAAACGTATTTATAAACTCGACCCTGGGAAGCGCGCATGATTAGAAAAGTAAAAATCACTACCGGAATGCTAATCATCATTCTTGGATTTGGCATACTTCAACTTTTAACAGGCGGTTATTTACTATATACAATTAAGGATGACCGTAATGATTTAAGAGAAATTCAGAATATCAAGGAGCAACAGTTCATCCTGAATAATAGCTGGGTTGCACTGCTTAGCACGCGGAATACGCTTAATCGGGCAGGAATCAGTACCTTGCTGGATAATAGCGGGACTCACTATGAAGATATGATTCAAAGGCTTACCCAAAAAGTTGAGAATCTACTTAAGAAGACCGATCTCTATTTTAATGAATTTAAGAACTTACCTACAATCCCCTCACAAAATGCCAAAGTCATTGCCGAACTCAAGCAAAGTTATACGCCTCTGCATGAAGCGCTTGAGCATATGCTCAATCTTTTAAAAACCAAAAACATTGAAGGTTTCTTCTCAGAACATACTCAGGATTACCAGGATGCCTTTGAAAAACGTTATCAGGCATATCTGACAATGAATAATAAACTTTACCAAAAAATATACGCAAATAAATATCATGAATACCTCGGCGCACTATGGTTTATAGCAACTGTGGCGGGTATTTTCATTATTGCTTTTTACCTGTCTATTGTTGGTATGCGCATTGCTCTGGCGACGCCGCTGCGCCAGTTGCTGGGCAACATACAATCTATTGCCAAAGGCGATCTTTCCCAACCTGTTCTTGTCCAGGGAACGAACGAAATGGGTATCCTTGCGGATAATTTACGCTACATGCAAAATGAACTGACCCGCACCGTCAGTGAAGTACGCGACAGCGCCAGCGCTATCACGACCGGCGCCGGCGAAATCACGCTTGGCAGTAACGATCTTGCTCACCGTACAGAACAGCAGGCTGCTGCGCTGGAGGAAACCGCCGCAAGCATGGAACAGCTCACCTCCACGGTAAAAATGAATGCTGAAAACGCCCACCAGGCCAGCCAACTGGCCACCCATGCATCAGAAGTAACCCAAAGCGGCAGTAACGCAGTGCTTGGCGTCATGCAGACAATGAACAATATCGCCGACAGCTCGCGCAAAATTGCCGATATTACTGGCGTTATCAATAATATTGCTTTTCAGACTAATATTCTCGCCCTGAATGCTTCCGTAGAAGCCGCTCGTGCTGGCGAACATGGTCGCGGTTTCTCCGTTGTGGCAGGTGAAGTTCGCAACCTGGCCCAACACAGCGCCCAGGCCGCGCGGGAAATTAAAACGCTGATCGAAGGTTCCGCAATCCAGGTCGAAACCGGCGTTCAGGAAGTGGAAAACGCCGGAAAAACAATGGAGGAAATCCTGACGGTTGTGAAGCGGGTCAACGATATTATGGCGGAAATCACTGTCGCATCCGATGAGCAGCATCGCGGTATTGAGCAGGTCGGTTACGCAATCCAGGAAATGGATAGCACCACGCAACAAAACGCAGCGCTGGTTGAAGAATATTCCGCTACCGCAGGTTCGCTTCAGGAGCAGTCTAACCGGCTTACCCACTCGGTCAGCACTTTCCGGCTCGCTTAATACAACGCGGCCTGCCCCGAAGGCCGTAAACCACGACGCCCGGCAATACCCTGCCGGGCAAGTTCAGAATGGCCAGCCCCGCCTTACCACGGCCCTCTCTCCCCGCAGCAGGCCACAACGATAAAAACCCCGCAGCGTGTACGCGCAAGGGCTGCGGGGTTATCAGGTAAGCAAGAAAATCGATTAAATTGCCGCGTCGTCTTCTTCACCGGTACGGATGCGTACCACACGCGCCACGTCAAATACAAAAATTTTACCGTCGCCAATTTTACCGGTTTGCGCTGTACGAGTAATAGTCTCAACACAGGTTTCAACAATGTCATCCGGCACAATAATTTCAATTTTTACTTTAGGCAGAAAATCCACCATATATTCCGCACCGCGGTACAGTTCTGTATGGCCCTTCTGGCGCCCGAAGCCTTTCACCTCGGTAACGGTCATACCGGTAATACCCACTTCAGCCAGCGCCTCACGCACATCGTCCAGCTTGAACGGTTTAATAATTGCATCAATCTTTTTCATCGCGGTTCCTTCAGTTAACCTGGCGCACGCCGGTTAAATGCCTCAATGGTCGCTTACGTTAACACAGACCCGCTCCCCGGAAAACCGAGGGAGGCTGCACATTACCGGGTTAATCACTCTTTAAAATCGTTGGCTTCCAGCGCGTGTCGCCCCAACAGTTTATAAAACTCGGTGCGGTTACGCCCGGCCATACGCGCTGCCTGCGTGACGTTGCCTTTCGTAATTTGCAGCAGTTTACGCAAATAGTTGAGTTCAAACTGATTACGTGCCTCAGCAAAAGTGGGTAATACGGTATTTTCCCCTTCCAGCGCCTGATGGACCAGCGCCTCGCCAATCACCGGCGTTGAACTAAGCGCCACGCATTGTTCAATGACATTGACAAGCTGGCGTACATTCCCCGGCCAACTGGCGGCAATCAGACATTTCATCGCATCCGTTGAGAAGCTTCGCACAAATGGCTTATGGCGATCTGCGGACTGGCGCAGCAGGTGGGTCGCCAGCAGAGGAATATCCTCAGCACGCGCCTGCAACGCAGGAATTTTCAGGCTGACGACATTAAGGCGGTAAAACAGATCTTCACGAAACTCACCGCGCTGCATCGCTTTAGGCAGATCGCGGTGCGTTGCAGAGATAATGCGCACATCAATATCAATATCGCGATTGCTTCCCAGCGGGCGCACTTTACGCTCCTGCAATACGCGCAGCAGTTTCACCTGCAGCGGTACCGGCATATCGCCAATTTCATCAAGAAATAGCGTACCGCCCTGCGCGGCGAGAAACAGCCCTTCACGGTTGCTGACAGCGCCAGTAAACGCGCCGCGAGCATGGCCGAACAGCTCAGACTCCAGCAACTGTTCAGGCAGCGCGCCGCAGTTGATAGCAATAAAAGCCTTCCCGGCACGCGGGCTGGCGTTATGAATAGCCTGCGCAAGCATTTCTTTACCGGTGCCGCTCTGCCCGTTGATTAATACGCTCACGTCAGACTGCGCCACCATCCGGGCCTGCTCCAGCAGCCTCAACATTATCGGGCTGCGGGTGACGATCCCCTCACGCCACTTCTCATCGCCGCCGGAAGCAGCCGTATGGGCCAGCGCATCGTCAATGGACTTATAGAGCGCGTCACGATCTACGGGTTTAGTGAGAAAACTAAATACCCCCTGCTGCGTTGCCGCCACCGCGTCCGGGATTGAGCCGTGGGCCGTAAGGATAATAACAGGCAGCCCCGGATGCGCTTTTTGCACTTCAGAGAAAAATTGCATACCGTCCATGTCATCCATACATAAATCGCTGATGACAAGATCGATTTTTTCGCGCAGTAGCAGCTTGAGGCCTTCAGGCCCATTTTGCGCCGTTGCTACGGTATATCCTTCGCTAATAAGCCGCATGCCAAGCAGTTTCAGCAGGCCGGGATCGTCGTCCACCAGCAGCAGGCGCGCCGCTTTACGTTGCGTCATGGTGTTATCTCCTCCGGTTGCGCCGCATTTTCGCGCTTTTTATCCCCGGGAGCCGTCAGCTCGTCATGCTTTTCGTTTTTATCTGTCGGAAGGTAACCGCTGGCTGTTTTACGATTTGAAAGCTGGCGTTCGATATCCGTCAGGTTTTGCAACTGTCGCGTCGTTTGCTCAAGCTGAGCGCGAAGCTGTTTTTCCCGCTGGCGTAGCGCATCCAGATCGCGATCGGCGCTCTGTTGCAGCGCAGCGTAACGGCCGCGGGACTGTACAAGCTCCAGCTCACGCAACTGCCCATCTCGCCATAGCTGAAACAGCGGACGAACCTGACCTGGAATATCATAGCTAAAATTGTCCAGCTTTGTTGTATACAGGCGGCGCTCCTGCGGGGTAATACGGGCTTTCGCTAATAAAATACTCTGGCGCAGCGCCGCCTGCCAGGTCCCTTCATCCCAGCGGCGCGCCAACGCTCTGGCATCTGCCGGCGAAAGGCGTTCAGCGCAGCCTATTCCACGCAGCCAGTACAGCGGGTTGGTTTCCGCCGCCTGGCCTTTTATATGCCATAATGCCTGGCAATCAACGTTAAGGTAGTCTGTCATCTGCTTTTGTAAGGGAGGCGGCGCCTCAGCTTTGACAGAAGGGCCATACCCCTCTTTGTCCGCCATACACCCTGCCAGTAGTAGCGCTGCCGGAAAAATAAGCCATCGCGCGGTATTCAACGCGCTACGCCATGCAGCTTTAATCATCATTTTTTTCATCAGTTCCTGGTCCGGTCCATGCTGGCAGCTTAATACGAAAACAGACATCGGCCTGGTCATCCTCAACCAGACTGAGTTCACCCTGCATTTGCCGCACGCTGTCCCTGGCAATACTCAATCCCAGCCCACTGCCTTTAACGGCGCCTTTACGCTGCAAGCTTCCCTGGAAGAAAGGTTCAAAAATCATTACGCTTTCATTTTGTGGAATCGGCGGTCCCGTATTGGCAACCTCAATCACCAGCCGGTTTTCTTCCTGTCGGCTACGCAGATAAATGGTACCGGATTCAGCGCCATAGTGCACCGCATTGGAATAGAGATTATCCAGCGCGCTGTGCAGCAGTTCAGGATCGGCAAGACATGCCGTCGGCGCCAGTGTGACATGGGTTTGCAATTTTTTCCCTCTTGCCGGCAGCGAATGGTCAGCCAGAATCCGCTCAACTAACGGTGCGAGATCAACAGGCCGATGCTGCACGGCGCTCTCTGCCAGTTTGCGATTATAGTCGAGCAATTGTTCAATAAGTTTTTGCAGGTTGCGGCTGCTGTCATCAAGAATAGCGACAATCTCTTCCTGCTCAACCGTTAGCGGGCCGGCAATTCTATCTGCCAACAGCGCCGTACCTTCTCGCATACTGGCAAGCGGCGTTTTTAACTCATGAGAAATATGGCGCAGGAACTGATGGCGTTGTGATTCCAGCCACGCCAGCCGCTCGCCTAGCCAGATAATACGCTGCCCTACCGAGCGCAGCTCGCGCGGGCCACGAAACAACTGTAATCCACTAAGGCTTTTACCCTCGCCAAGTCGGTTGATCATGCGCTCCAGCTTTTTAACCGGACCGATAATCATTCCTGTAAACAACATCACCAGCGCCAGGCTCACCAGGAACAACCCCAGCGCCTGCCAACCAAAAAACTGGCCGCGCTCGGCAATATCCTGCTGTAGCCGCTGGCCGCGAGAAAAAACGACGGTTCGCGTCGCCTGTACCATTTCCGCATTGGCATGGGCAAAGGCTTCAAGTTGCACGGAGGCGAGCGCGTCAGGCCCGCTGTTCTGGCACCGGAGCGAAGAGAGGCGATTGAGATTGTCTCGCAGCGTTTTCCAGATACGTTGATCGGGCAGTACGCCCGCATGCGCCTCAAGCATTTCACTGTAGCGCTGCCGCTGATTCTGATACACCCGCTCAAGCGTTGGGTTATCCAGCACGCAGTACTGGCGATAGCTGCGCTCCATTTCCAGCGCGGCATTGGTCATTGCTTCACTGCGGCGAGCGTCAACCAGCGTCGTTCGATTAATACGAGCAGCCTGAGCGCTTAGCGTATTCAGGCTTTGCCATGCCTGCCATGCCAGCACCAGCAGCGGCAGCAGCACCAGCAAAAAAGCCATCATCACCAGTTGACGCAGCGAACGAGGAAAAGCGAGCCAGCGTTTCAATATTTTTCTCTCACTGTAGTTTGCTGCAACGATGCTAACGCAGCCGCGCAAGAAACGACAGAAGCATCAGGCCATGACGGAATTCAGTTCGCAAATACGGCGTTCGCCATACTCATCAGGAGGATGAGTATTCATCAATACCCTTAAGCGCGGAATAAAAACAGGCACAATGCTGGCCTGTCGCTAAATTGCAGCAAAAAAATAGCCTGCTTCGGCAATGGCCAAAGCAGGCTTTTTCTATAAAGCAGGGCCACGGTAAGATTTACCCTGGCTATGGAATCAGGCGGTGCCTTACTCAACGTTGCGCCCGGAGCCTGATAAAGGACAATGTCACAATGATCAGAAGGCGGACGGCAGGCACCTTTTTGTGCGTCATTCGAGGCTTATGTAGCACAACCTTGCGGGGCTGACATAAGGAGGTGAATGAGCCACTACGGTAACATATGCATTAATTATGCCAATATAAAGTTAACATCTTAATTTGTTGATTTATAAAAACAAATTAAAACAATTCAATAAAATGAAATAGCCAGTTAAAAACCAGACTGTCGCCTATTCGCGACAATGTTTTGGCATTAAAAAAATAGTATAGTAAATCATAAGGTTAGGTGTCTCTTTTTAGAGACACCTTTTACCTGCCCATGTCGCAATTAACCGACAGTTTACTTTAACAGAGGTAATATACCGCCAGGCAACGTTAGCCTAGTTGCCTGCGCGCATTGCGGAACAGGCGCATCCACGGCCCATCTTCGTTCCAGTCAGCCGGATGCCACGAGTTCGCGACACTTCGGAAAACGCGCTCCGGATGCGGCATCATAATCGTTACGCGTCCGCTTTCGCTGGTAACGGCTGTGATGCCGTTTACCGAACCGTTAGGGTTCGCCGGGTAGGCTTGCGTAACGTTGCCAGAGTTATCCACATAACGCAGCGCCACCAGCCCTTTACTTTCCAGCGCAGACAAATGAGCGGCATTGCGTACTTCTACCTGCCCTTCGCCGTGGGAAACGGCAATCGGCAGACGTGATCCTGCCATCCCCTCAAGCAGTAGCGAAGGACTGGCGCTTATCTCTACCAGGCTAAAGCGCGCTTCAAAACGTTCCGACTGATTACGCACAAAACGCGGCCACAGGTCGCTGCCGGGGATCAATTCACGCAGGTTAGACAACATCTGGCAGCCGTTACATACGCCCAAAGCCAGCGTTTGCGGGCGATGGAAAAAGGTTTCAAACATATCGCGCACCCGCGAATTAAACAGGATAGACTTCGCCCACCCTTCGCCCGCGCCCAACACATCGCCATAAGAGAAGCCGCCGCAGGCAACTAACGTATGAAAATCATCAAGGCCGCGACGCCCGGCGATAAGATCGCTCATATGTACGTCAATCGCTTCAAAACCCGCCCGATCAAACGCTGCAGCCATTTCCACATGCGAGTTAACACCCTGTTCACGCAGCACGGCAATCTTCGGCCGCGCGCCCGAAGCGATGTAAGGTGCGGCCACATCTTCATTCATATCAAAAGTCAGCGCCACATTAAGCCCCGGATCGGCCTCGTTACGTCGGGCTTCATGTTCACTGTCAGCACAAACCGGGTTATCACGCAGACGCTGCATCTGCCAACTGGTTTCCGCCCACCATATACGCAGTTGTCCACGGCTTTCATTGAACACCGTTTTGCCCCCGGCGCTCAGGTTGAAGCCGTCGCCCTGCAACGCTTTGCCAAGATAATGCACACAGTCTGCCAGACCGTGTTCACTCAACACCTGTTCGACATATACGCGCTCGGACGCGGCTACCTGTATTACCGCGCCCAACTCTTCACTAAACAGCGCCGCCAGACTATCGTCGCCCAGCGTTGCGATATCGACATCAATACCGCAGTGGCCCGCAAAAGCCATCTCTGCAAGCGTTACTATCAAACCGCCGTCAGACCTGTCGTGATAGGCCAGCAGTTTACCCTGCGCCAGCAATGCCTGCATGGCGTTGAAGAAGCCTTTCAACTGCTGTACGTCGCGCACATCCGCAGGCTTATCGCCCAGTTGGCGGTAAACCTGCGCCAGAGCCGTCGCCCCCAACGCGTTAATCCCTTTGCCAAGATCGATCAGTAAAAGCGCATTGTCATCGGTGCAAAGCTGCGGCGTTACCGTCAGGCGTACATCTTCAACGCGGCCAAACGCGGAAATAATGAGCGACAGCGGCGACGTCATTTCACGCAGCTCGCCTTCTTCCTGCCAGCGGGTTTTCATCGACATAGAATCCTTGCCCACTGGAATAGTCAACCCCAGCGCCGGGCAAAGCTCTTCACCCACCGCTTTCACCGCTTCATAAAGCCCTGCGTCTTCACCAGGATGACCGGCTGCCGCCATCCAGTTCGCTGAAAGTTTCACGCGCCTGAGGTCGCCAATACGCGCGCAGGCAATATTGGTCAGCGCCTCGCCAACGGCCAGACGGGCCGAGGCGGCGAAATCAAGCAGCGCCGCCGGCGCACGCTCGCCAATCGCCATCGCTTCACCGTAATAGCTATCGAAGCTGGCGGTAGTGACCGCGCAATCCGCCACCGGTACCTGCCACGGTCCAACCATCTGATCCCGCGCGACCATACCGGTAACCGAACGGTCGCCAATGGTTATCAAAAAAGTTTTTTCCGCCACGGCAGGCAGATGCAGCACGCGCTCAACCGCTTCGCGCAGGCTGATGCCATCACGAACCAGCGCCTTGCCGCCCGCTTTTTGCGTAATGACGTCCCGCGTCATTTTCGGCGTTTTGCCAAGCAACACATCCAGCGGCATATCGATAGGGCGATTGCCAAAATGGCTGTCGTTAAGCGTCAGGCGCTGTTCCTGCGTCGCCTCACCGATAACGGCATAGGGCGCACGCTCACGGCGGCAAATGGCGTCAAACAGCGACAGTTGCGCCGGTGCGATTGCCAACACATAGCGCTCCTGGGATTCGTTACACCACACTTCCAGCGGACTCATACCTGGCTCATCGCTGAGAATATCACGCAGTTCAAAACGCCCGCCGCGCCCGCCATCGCTCACCAGTTCCGGCATAGCATTAGACAGGCCGCCAGCCCCCACGTCGTGAATAAACAAAATGGGGTTGTCATTCCCCATTTGCCAGCAGCGGTCAATCACCTCCTGGCAGCGGCGTTCCATTTCCGGGTTGTCTCGCTGCACGGAGGCAAAGTCAAGGTCGGCGTCGGACTGGCCGGAGGCCATTGATGACGCCGCGCCGCCGCCAAGCCCAATATTCATCGCCGGGCCGCCGAGTACAATCAGCTTCGCACCCGGCGGAATTTCGCCTTTGCGCACGTGATCGGCCCGGATATTGCCGATGCCGCCTGCAAGCATAATCGGTTTGTGATAGCCGCGCAGCTCCCTGCCGTTATGGCTATCGACACATTCTTCATAAGTCCGGAAATAACCGTTAAGCGCCGGGCGGCCAAACTCATTATTGAACGCCGCGCCGCCCAGCGGGCCTTCCGTCATAATATCCAGCGCAGAAACAATACGCGCCGGGCGGCCGAAATCCTGCTCCCACGGCTGTTCAAAGCCTGGAATACGCAGGTTTGACACAGAGAATCCTACCAGCCCTGCTTTCGGCTTCGCGCCGCGCCCGGTAGCGCCTTCATCGCGAATTTCGCCGCCGGACCCCGTTGCCGCGCCCGGCCACGGCGAAATAGCGGTAGGGTGATTATGCGTTTCTACTTTCATCAGAATATGCGTAGGCTCCTGATGCCAGGCATAGCTATCCACGCCCGTCTCGGCAAAAAAGCGCCCAACCGCAGATCCTTCCATTACTGCCGCGTTATCTTTGTAGGCCGACAAGACAAAATCCGGCGTCTGTTCGAAGGTATTTTTAATCATCCTGAACAGCGACTTCGGCTGCGCTACGCCGTCAATTATCCAGTCGGCGTTAAAAATTTTATGGCGGCAATGCTCAGAGTTGGCCTGAGCGAACATGTAGAGCTCAATATCATTCGGATTGCGGCCAAGCTTCGTAAACGCCGCCTGTAAATAGTCAATTTCATCGTCTGCAAGCGCCAGCCCCAGGCGCAGGTTAGCCTCCTCCAGCGCCTGGCGCCCCCGACCCATCAGGTCAACGCTTTGTACCGGTGCAGGCTGATGGTGAGCAAACAGCGCTTTGGCCTGATCCAGGGAACGGAATACCGTCTCCACCATCCGATCGTGTAGCCGCGCGGCCACATCGCGCAGTTGCGCTTCGCTCAGGGCATCGCCGTCAATGTAATACGCCACGCCGCGCTCAAGGCGGCGTACCTGGCTTAACGCGCAGTTACGGGCAATATCGGTTGCTTTAGATGACCACGGCGAAAGCGTGCCCGGACGCGGCGTTACCAAAATCAGAGCGCCCCGCGCGGCGCGATCGTCAATGGTTGGGCCATATTTCAGCAGCCGGGTAAGGCGAGTGCGCGCGTCATCGTCGAGGGGGGCCGTCAGGTCAGCAAAGTGCATATATTCAGCATATATGTCTTTTACCGGCAGTTGCGCCGCCTTAAAACTGTCCAGTAGTTTGTTAATACGGAAGGTCGACAGGGCGGGCGAACCACGCAGAATTTCCATCATAAGGTCTCTCGTCTTCGAAGCGGCTGTATGACGCCCCTACGGGCGTTCAGGAGAAAGCGGGCGTCATTATAAAGAATCCGCCGGGCAGACGAAACCGTTTGCGTAGAAATAAAAATATCGCCGCGCCAGTGTTAATTCGTGCACGAATTACGCCTGAAGTGTTGCCAGCCTGCGTATTGTTAAGCAAAATGCAGTTCGCCTTAAACCATACATTTCGTGTCTCATCATCACTCTTTATTGAATTTACAGGTACAGCAGAGATTTAACTTATTGAAAAAGCTAAAGCTTAATTATCTGCTTATCGGTGTTGTGACCCTGTTGCTGGCGATGGCGCTTTGGCCTTCCATTCCCTGGACCAGTAAAGCTGAAAACCGCATCGCTGATATCAAAACGCGCGGCATTTTGCGCGTCAGTACAGTATCAGGCCCACTAACGCTCAACCGCATTAATGGCCGGGATACGGGGCTGGACTACGAGCTGGCGCAGCGGTTCGCCGACTATCTTGGCGTCAGATTGCAGATAACTATACGCTCCGGCATCGATAAACTGTTTGATGACCTGGATAATGGCAGCGCCGATGTGCTCGCCGCAGGCCTGGTTTATAACAGCGACCGCAGCAAAGAATACAATGCCGGCCCCGCCTATTACTCCGTTTCCCAACAAATGGTGTACCGGATGGGCGCCCCACGACCAAAGTCGTTAAATAGCGTAAAAAAAAATCAGTTAACCCTGGCGCCCGGACTGGCTGCGATTAGCGAATTACGTACGCTTAAAAGCCAAAAATATCCCAGACTAAGCTGGACGATTGCCGACAAGCAGAACACGACGGCGCTGTTGCGCCAGGTCGTTGACGGCAGCGTGGCTTACACCATTGCTGACTCCGTCGCTATCAGCATGTTCCAGCGCATTCACCCACAGTTGGCAGTCGCGCTGGACGTGACCGACGAGCAACCCGTAACATGGTTTAGCCTGCGCAACAATGATGACAGCCTGTCCGCTGCGATGCTGGATTTCTTCAATCTGATGAACAGCAGCGGCACGCTGGCGCGGCTTGAGGAAAAATACCTCGGACATGTCGGTAGCTTCGACTATGTGGATACGCGTAGTTTCCTGCGGGCAGTGGATAACGTATTGCCCGACCTGCAGCCACTGTTTGAAAAGTACGCTATCAACATTGACTGGCGCCTGCTGGCGGCCATTGCCTATCAGGAGTCTCACTGGGATAGTCTTGCCACATCGCCTACCGGCGTGCGCGGCATTATGATGTTGACCCGGAACACGGCCCAGAGCCTGGGGTTAAGCGACAGACTTAACCCGGAGCAGAGCATCAGCGGCGGCGCACGCTATCTGCAGTCAATGATGAGCAAAGTGCCGGAATCCGTGCCGGAAGACGAGCGGATATGGTTTGCGCTGGCGGCATACAATATGGGTTATGCCCATATGCTGGATGCCCGCGCGCTGACGGTACGCATGAAGGGCAACCCCGACAGTTGGGCCGATGTGAAACAGACGCTGCCGTTGTTAAGCCAGAAGGCTTATTACAAAAATACCACCTGGGGATATGCTCGCGGGCACGAAGCCTATACTTACGTCGAAAATATACGCAAATATCATCTCAGCCTGGTGGGGTATTTGTTAGAAAAGGATAAACAAAAGACGCTGCGTCAACAACTGGCACAGCACTATCCGGTCGTGAACCCACGAGAGATGTTTAATCCCGTTTTCGGTTCGCGTCCTTTAACGCCTTCTGTTGCTGGCGACGCTGACGAAAAAAATCGCTCAACAGAGCTGAGCACGCTGGCGCAAGCACTCCTTCCGTAACCGCTACCCGATGATTCATCCCGGGGTGAGCCAGCACATCCAACAGCGATCCCGCCGCTCCGGTTTTAGCGTCGCGCGCGCCAAATACCAGCCGCGCGATACGACTGTGTACCATCGCGCCAGCACACATCACGCATGGTTCCAGCGTGACATACAGCGTCGCGTTCAGCAGTCGGTAATTTTGTAATACCGCTCCGCCCTGACGCAATGCCATCATTTCAGCATGCGCGGTAGGATCGTGGCGGCCTATCGGACGATTCCAGCCCTCGCCAATCGCCTGACCATTCAGCACAAGTACGGCGCCGACGGGCACTTCGCCTTCTTCCCAGGCGCGTTGCGCCAGCGTTAGCGCATGCTGCATCCAGTATTCATGATCGTGATTATCCAATACGCCCCTCTCCGCACAGTCAAAAAGCGCCGCGCATTATACACAGTTTTCAGGCGCTCGCGGCCTATGCCAGATATCAGACGCTTTTCGCGTATTACAGACACCGAGGCCCTTCCCCCGAAGGCCAGCCTGTGCTTCATATCCTTACTCACCTACGCGAGACTGGCTGCAATTAACCCATAATTGAAAAAATAAAAGCCGCAAAGGCAAATTATGGTTCGGCATTTATGCCTGCAACAAATGTACGGCCGCTGGTATTACAACAAACATCAACGGATTAAACGAGCGAGTAGTATTTTATCGCTTTTTTGGCGATGATCGCACGTATGCGAAAACACAGGAGAGAAGCTTTGAACTGTTTGTTAGGCATTCGCCAGCGCTACGCTACGCTGGCTCAGAGCGACCAAAAGCTGGCTGATTACCTGCTGGAGAACGCCGAACACGCACGTCACCTCAGTTCTCAACAACTGGCGGCGGAAGCTGGCGTCAGTCAGTCAGGCGTGGTGAAATTCGCGCAAAAGCTCGGTTATAAAGGCTTTCCCGCGCTAAAACTCGCACTCAGCGATGCGCTGGCCAGCAATGCCAGCCCTGTGCCGGTGCATAACGAAATCCTGGCGGATGATTCACTGCGGCGCGTAGGCGAGAAATTGCTTAAAGAAAATATGTCAGCAATGCATGCCAGCCTGGACATCAATAGTGAAGAGAAGCTGATACAGGCTGCCGCGCTGTTGGGCAGCGCGCGTCGCATTTTACTGGTAGGCATCGGCGCTTCCGGTTTAGTGGCGAAAAACCTTTCATGGAAGCTTATGAAAATTGGTATTAATGCCGTCGCCGAACAGGACATGCACGCGCTGTTGGCTACCGTTCAGGCAATGAATGCGCAGGATGTGCTGCTGGCTATTTCCCATTCAGGTGAACGGCGTGAGATAAACCTGGCAGCGGAAGAAGCCTTACGTATCGGCGCGCAAATTCTGGCTATAACCGGGTTTACGCCTAATTCACTGCAACAGCGCGCCAGCCACTGCCTTTATACCATTGCTGAAGAGCAGGTAACGCGCAGCGCTGCCATTTCCTGCACCAGCGCACAGATGTTGCTTACGGACCTGCTTTTTATGGCATTAGTGCAAAAAGATTTGGAAAATGCGCCGGAACGAATCAGACACAGCGAAGCGTTAGTGAAAAAGCTGGTGTAATAAATCACATTCAGCACGTTCCGGCGCTATTCCGGCTACGGTTAAACGGTTAAAGCCCCAATGGACTGCTGAGGAATCCCCAGTAATGGGCGGGTGAAAAAAGA
>NZ_JAEPBH010000031.1 GCF_016632365.1 Tenebrionibacter intestinalis
CTGGTTTATTAGTGCTGAGTTTGTGGGGATCCCTCAGCGGCGCGGGGCGCTTAACCCCCTTGCAAAACATGGCTGGCAACAAGAGATACTATCAGGCTGTGTGCCTTAATCCTCATGATGCTGCTGGATTAAGGGACACAGCCTGGTGCGCGAGAGCCTGAAGTTAAGGCGGTTACAAACGACAGCCAGAAGCGGCAGGGAAATAAAAAAGGGAAATCAACGCGTTGAATGGAATCTGTTAAATACAAAGAGGAAACACATCGTTTTTTCTCTGAGACTGCTGTCAACCCCCATCCTGTCGCAGACAGAATGGATGAAACGCAATAAAAAAATAAGGAAAATCAACGCATTGAATTTCGTCTGCTTACCACAAAGAAGGAGAAAACCCATTTTTTCCTTCTTTGCCAATAAACTGAGAGGAAAAACATCGTTTTTCCTCTTTGTTAACAAACTAAACCCGGACGTCATCCGGGGCGCTAATAAAACGTCTTTTCAGGGCTGCGCCACGAAACCTATCGCCTCGTAAACTTTCTTCACCGTTTCAGCAGCGCGCGCGCGCGCTTTTCGCGCGCCGTCGTTCATAACCTGCTGCAGGAAAGCGTCATCATTGCGATAGCGTTGATAGCGCTCCTGAAGTTCCCCCAGCATGCCGGAAACGGCCTGCGCCACTTCCCCCTTCAGATGGCCGTACATTTTGCCTTCAAAGTGCTGTTCCAGCTCAGGGATACTTTGTCCCGTCACGCCGGATAAAATATCCAGCAGGTTAGAGACCCCCGCTTTGTTAGCAACGTCATAGCGCACTACCGGCGGCTCATCGGAGTCGGTCACCGCACGTTTGATCTTTTTCACAACGGATTTCGGATCTTCGAGCAGCCCGATAACGTTATTGCGATTTTCGTCAGACTTAGACATTTTCTTTGTCGGCTCAAGCAGCGACATGACACGCGCGCCAGACTTCGGAATAAACGGCTCCGGCACGCTGAAGATATCACCATAAATCGCATTGAAACGCTGCGCTACGTCGCGACTCAGTTCCAGATGCTGTTTCTGATCTTCACCCACTGGCACCTGATTGGTCTGATACAGCAAAATATCGGCCGCCATCAACACAGGATAATCAAACAGACCGGCATTAATATTTTCAGCATAGCGGGCAGACTTATCCTTAAACTGCGTCATACGGCTGAGCTCGCCGAAATAGGTATAGCAGTTCAACACCCAGCTCAGTTGCGCATGTTCCGGCACGTGCGATTGAACAAAAATAGTGCTCTTATTCGGATCGATGCCGCAGGCAAGATAAAGCGCGAGCGTATCCAACGTAGCTTTACGTAGCTTTTCGGGTTCCTGGCGCACGGTAATGGCGTGCTGATCGACAATGCAGTAGATGCAGTGATAATCATCCTGCATATTCACCCACTGGCGCAGCGCCCCCATATAATTCCCGATGGTTAATTCTCCTGACGGCTGCGCGCCGCTAAAGACGATGGGCTTAGTCATTTACTCATTCCTGATGTTCATAGTGCGGTAGCCCAACCAGGGGCAAAATCTCTTGAAGACGATCGTAGACGTAGTCAGGTTTGCTAAGCGCGATCGCTTCTCCGTAGTTATAGCCGTATGTCAGGCCCACAGAGCGGCAGCCCGCGGCCCGTGCAGCCAGAATATCATTGCGTGAATCTCCCACAAAGAGCAACGCGTCTGGCTGCAAATGAAGCTTTTGCATCACTTTCAACACGGCTTCGGGATGCGGTTTTTTATGTTCAACGTCATCACCGCCGATAATCACGCTAAAGAAATCACTGATGCCGAGCGCTGTGAGAATAGGCATAACAAAAGCAGTCGGCTTATTGGTCACCAGCGCCAGCGCGATGTCGCTTTGTTTCAGCGCGCTTAGGGTTTCGACCACGCCGGGGAACAGGAAACTGCCTTCTTGCGCCGCTTGCGCATAATAGCGATCAAACAGCCTGCGCATCATGGCTCTCAATTCATCGTCGGCTTGCGGTCGCGATTTTTCCGTTAATGCCCAGGCCAGCGCGCGTTCCATCAGCACATCAGCGCCATTTCCTATCCAGGTGATAACCCGCTCTTCGCCAGCTTGCGGCAATTCCAGCGCATACAACGCGCTATCCACCGCGTACGCCAGGCCCGGCGCGCTATCAATTAGCGTACCGTCGAGATCAAACGCCACGCCGCGAATAGAAGTTAACTTATTCATGCTCTACCTTCGCCAGTTCACAGCGCATTTCATCAATGACGTGTTTATAATCCGGCTGGCCAAAAATCGCTGAACCGGCAACAAACATGTCTGCGCCAGCGGCGGCAATTTCACGAATATTGCTGACCTTCACGCCGCCATCGACTTCAAGGCGAATATCGTAGCCGGACGCATCAATACGCGCACGCGCCTGGCGCAACTTTTCAAGCGTATGGGGAATGAAGGACTGGCCGCCAAAGCCGGGGTTCACGGACATCAACAATATCACATCCAGCTTATCCATCACGTGATCCAGCCAGTCGAGCGAGGTCGCAGGGTTAAGCACCAGCCCTGCTTTACAACCGTGTTCTTTAATCAGTTGTAGTGAACGATCCACATGCTCGGACGCCTCCGGGTGGAAAGTAATGATACTGGCGCCCGCCGCAGCAAAATCAGGAATAATGCTGTCTACCGGCTTCACCATTAAATGCACATCAACAGGCGCGGTTATGCCATAATCACGCAGCGCCTTAAGCACCATAGGGCCGATAGTCAGATTCGGCACATAGTGGTTATCCATAACATCGAAGTGTACCACATCGGCCCCCGCCGCCAGCGCTTTAGCCGTATCTTCGCCCAGTCGGGCAAAATCGGCTGACAGGATTGAGGGGGCAATCAGATACTGTTTCATCCGCTTCTCCAGTTTTAATTTTGCGACGGGCGAAACGCCTGGAATCAGGGCTGATAAAGCGCCAACAGTTCGTTCACCTTATTACGCGTCCCACCGTTGCTGCTAATACTACGCCTTACGCGCACCACGTGTAACTTTGCCTGCTGATACCAGACGCGGGTCAACGCCGTATCATGGTTAGATATCAGTACAGGAATTTTTTCGCTTTTCAGCGTTTCCGCCAGCCGCGCCAGATGCTGTTGCTGTTGCATGCTGAAGCTGTTGGTGTGATAGGCCGTAAAATTTGCCGTTGCCGACAGCGGCGCATAGGGCGGATCGCAATAAACCACCGCGCCAGGCGCCAGGCCGCTCATGCTGTCAGCGTAGGACTGGCAAAGAAATGTGGCGTTTTGCGCCCGCTCGGCAAAATGATAAAGCTCATTTTCCGGAAAATAGGGGCGGCGGTAGCGGCCAAACGGTACATTAAACTCGCCGCTCTGGTTGTAACGACACAGGCCGTTATAGCCGTGGCGGTTAAGATAAAGGAACAACTGCGCGCGGCGAAAATCGTCACGACACAGATTAAATTCACTGCGTAAACTGTAATACGCCTCAGCCCGGTTGCTGGTTTCGCAAAACAGCTTACGCGATTCGCGGATATAGTCATCCGTGCGCAGTTTAACGATGTTATAAAGTTCAATGAGATCGCGGTTGATATCCGCCAGAACATAGCGCTGATAATCAGTGTTAAGAAACACAGAACCAGCGCCAACGAAGGGCTCGACCAGACATTCTCCCTCAGGAAGATGGTTTTTGATCTCTTCCAGCAGGGGGAACTTCCCCCCTGCCCACTTCAAAAAAGCGCGATTTTTCTTCATGCTGCCTGACTATTTAAACCTTCTCCCGCTGTGGAGAAGCTCCGACAGCAATGTGCGCTTCGATCGCTATTTAAGATCGGACTGAACCTGGCTGATGGGCTTAGTCCAGGGGTTTTTAGCCTGAACATCCGAAGGCAGCGAGGAAACCGCGCGTTTTGCCTCATCTTTAGAGGCATACACGCCTTTAACCAGCACGTACCAGGGCTTGCCTTCGCGTTTTGTCTGGTAAACCACATAATCCTGTAAATTCTCTTTTTTCGCCCATGCATTCAAATTGGCATAGCTGGACGAACTGCTGAGCTGAAGCGTGTAATGTGACGGCGCGGCTGACCTGAGCGCGCCGATATTGCCAGTGCTGCTTTTCACCCCGTCGGTTGAGGCTACGGCTGTAGCGGCAGCGGCCGTTTTTTTCTCGGCGGGTTTCGCTTTAGCGGCCGCGCCAGCCGTCGGCGCTTTCACTGACGCGGACGGCGCGCTGTTTACCTGTGTTTTTACCGCAGGTTTCGGCTCAATTCTGGCGTGCGTACGCGCAGCCTGCGTTTTGTGCGTCGGCGCGACATTCGCCGTCTGTCGCGGCTGATGCCGCACCGGTTCGTTAACGCGCGCCGTCTGCTGAGACGGACGTCGCGCGCCGCTATTGCCGGTAATCGCTACGGTCGCAGGCTGAGTCGGCAGCGTAGAACTCGCCATATCGCCAACCGGCCCCGGATAGCTCTGCTCGCTTTGCGGCGGTGTCAGCGCATTGTTCAAATCGCCCTGAATCTCCATACGCCGCTGCCCTTCCTGCGGCGAGACGGGCTGCGACTGCGTCGGCGTGGGTGAAACAGGCGGCAACGTAATCTCTCGCGGATCGCTTCCCGGCCGCGCCGGGTTGCCGGATAGCGTCTCTGCGTCGCCAGAGGGCTGTCGCACGCTGTCGTCTGAAAGAGATATGCTGCGTTCGCTGCGGCTGCTGGCGGTATTGTCGGAAGAAGGTCCTTTCAGCGCAGAACCGATGCCAAAAATAATCAATAACAGCACCAGAATGCCAATGCCCATCATAACGTGCTGACGGGAAACCGGCGGCCTGCCGACCGGAGCAGCCCGACGCTTACGCATTCTGTCGCGATCGCTGCGATCGGCAAACGGCTTTTCTTCCCTGTCGTGACGTTCATCGGCATCGATATCAACATCATCAATGTTGATTCGCGGCTCATTGTCGAAATCGGCATTCTGTCGCAAACGATCTGAAGGGCGATCGCTGGGATCGGTTTTCAGTTCGTCTTCTGGTTTATACCCATCCATTTAACACCTCATCCGCAGGACGAAGCCCGCAATAATTTGTTAGCGCTTCCACGAAGTTATAAGCCAGCTCGCGGATTATTCATACAGCTACGCCGGCTGGCAATCTGCGATAGCGCTTAAAACGACATCGTGAGCAACACCCGCGCGGATTTCACTCTTCCCGATGGCCAACGGCAGCACTAACCGCAGCTCGCCGCCCAGCACTTTTTTATCCCGCAGCATATGGGGCAGATAGCTGTCCGGCGTCATCTCCCCGGGTCCGGTAACCGGCAGCCCGGCGCGTTTAAGCAATGCAATAATACGCAGCACGTCCGACTGCGGGAGCTGCCCAAGCCTGTGTGCGGTATACGCGGCCATTACCATACCGGCCGCTACGGCTTCGCCGTGAAGCCAGTTCCCATACCCCATTTCTGCTTCAATCGCGTGGCCGAAGGTATGACCCAAATTCAGTAAAGCACGTAACCCGCTTTCCCGCTCGTCGGCGGCAACGACGTCGGCTTTAATTTCACAGCAGCGGCGAATGCAGTACGCCAGCGCCGCGTCATCCAATTGCAATAGCGCATCAAGGTGCGCTTCCAGCCAGTTAAAGAAGTCGGCGTCAAGTATAATGCCGTATTTAATAACCTCCGCCAGCCCCGACGCCAGTTCACGCGCCGGCAGCGTTTTGAGGCAGTTAAGATCGATAATAACCGAAGCGGGCTGCCAGAAAGCGCCAATCATATTTTTACCCAGCGGGTGATTAACCGCCGTTTTACCGCCCACGGAAGAGTCCACCTGCGAAAGCAGCGTGGTCGGCGCCTGAATAAAACGCACGCCACGCTGATAGCAGGCCGCGGCAAAGCCGCTCAGATCGCCGATAACGCCGCCGCCCAGCGCAACGAGCGTTGTATCCCGGCCGTGTGGTTTTTGCAACAGCGCAGTAAATACCGTGTCAAGGCAGGCCAGACTTTTGTATTTTTCGCCATCCGGCAAAATAACATGGTCTACCTTCATGCCGGCATCGGCCAACATAGCGCTAACATTTTCCAGATACAAAGAGGCAAGCGTCTCGTTGGTAACCAGCATTACCTGTTCGCCACGCTTCAGGGGCCAGAAGGCATCCGGCTTATTGAACAACCCGGCCGCGATGGTAATCGGGTAACTACGTTCCCCAAGTGTGACAGTCAACCTCTCCATGACGCTCAGTACCCTTTGTTGCTGATGCCCGCAGGCGAAACATTAACGGAGCAAAATCAGTTGCTTTCCAGCATATGAATAATTTGGTTGGCAACCACTTTTGCGCTTTGGTCGTCTGTACGAATCGTTACGTCAGCAATTTCTTCGTAGAGCGGATTGCGCTCGCCAGCCAGCGATTCAAGCACCTCGCGCGGCGGCGTTTCAACCTGCAACAGGGGGCGCTTTTTATCGCGCTGCGTACGCGCCAGCTGCTTTTCGATAGTCGTTTCCAGGTAAACCACCACGCCACGCGCAGAGAGGCGGTTGCGGGTTTCACGTGATTTTACCGAACCGCCGCCTGTCGCCAGCACAATACCCTGTTTTTCCGTGAGTTCATTGATGATTTTTTCTTCACGCTGGCGGAAACCTTCTTCGCCTTCTACGTCGAAGACCCATCCCACATCAGCTCCGGTTCGTTTCTCAATCTCTTGATCAGAATCATAAAATTCCATATTGAGTTGCTGAGCTAACTGTCGCCCAATAGTGCTTTTGCCGGCACCCATAGGCCCAACCAGAAAGATATTGCGTTTCTCTGCCATTTTTTCGGTACTACGTAAGACAATTCGTTGATGATAAACCCACTCCTTCCAGCCTTACGGAGCAGGACATGAACTGAAACCTCTTTAGCTATAGTGCGAGAGTCAGACTGAAAATTATCTCAACACTCAAGGCGGTTTGGCAACCGATTAAATCCCCCCTGCGCCATGTAGGACATTGCCGCACATCGCGTAAAAGTTCGGTCCCCGGCGCGAAGAACGCCCCATCGCCCTTAACGGAATCGCTACACCTTGTATGCTAATTCCCTCCAGCCGTCAAATGGTTGAACCTTATTCAGGATAAAAAAACGCAGCGCCGCATCGGTATGGCATGTCCAGAAACCCTGTCATACCGATACGCAGGCCCTTGAATCTACAGCCCCGACGCTTTCACCAGCCGTGGAGTGATAAACACAACCAGTTCCCGTCGCTCGCGCTCGCTGGCGCTGTGCCGAAACAGCGTTCCCAGCAGCGGAACATTGCCCAAACCCGGCACATTATCCTTACCAAAACGCCCGCGCTGCTGAAAAATACCGCCAAGCGCAACGGTTTCACCCTCTTTTATTTCTATCTGAGTCTCAATTTCCTGTTTATCAATAAGCAGCACTTCACCTTCAGCCTGCTGAAGTTTCTGCCCTGGCGCATTCTGGCTGATACGCAGTTTCAATCTAACGCGCTGTTGCGGTAAAACGGTGGGCATCACCTCCATCCCCAGCACTGCATCTCTGAACTGCACATTACCGCTGGCGTTAGCCGTCGAGGCCGTAACATAGGGTATCTCAGTTCCCTGCTTGATGCTGGCGGTCTGGCGGTGCGCGGCCAACAACCGCGGGCTGGCGATAAACGCCAGTTGCTGCTTACGCTCCAGCGCCGAAAGCTCCAGTTCAAGCTGCCGCCCGTTAATACGCCCGATATTAAAGCTGATGAAACCAGCAGGCTGCGCCACTGTAAGATTCGTCCCAAAAACGTGGCCTTCTGGCGTACCGCCCGGCGCTGACTTTGTATGACGAAACCACCTTACCCCCAGTTCATGCAGACTCTGCTGCGTCATCGTTACAATATGCGCAGCAAGCTCTACCTGCTCAACAGGACGATCCATCTCCTCAATCCACGTACGAATGCCCCGAAGCGCGGCGCGCGTATCGTCTATCAGCAGACGATTAGTACGCCTGTCTACCGTCACGCTGCCGTGGCGGCTTAACAGGCGATCCCCTACGGCTTTCATCGCTATGGCCAGTTCGGCCGCATCCGCGTGGCTGAGTGGGAAAATTTCACGCTGTGTAGGTAAACGCTTACTTTTTACTTCGCCTGTAGTGGGCTGCGGCACGCTTCGCCGGCCGCCAGGCCAAACGCTGAGCACATCTCCGCGCTTTTCCCAGCCCAGACCCGCAGCGCCGGCAACCGCTTCAAACGCCTGTTGCCACGGAACAGCATTAAAGTTCAGAGAAAGCCTGCCTTCCACTCCGGGCGCAATCACCAGACTAAAACGCTGGCTCTCTGCAAGCGATTGTAAAATCTGCGCAACTGGCACGTCATCCATCAGCAGAGATACGGCGCTCTGCGCCTGCGCCGCCGCCAGCGCCGGGCACAGCAACAGCGTGATAATGCCTCTCCTGTCTGTCATGATGTTCTCCTTTTTCTTCCCGCCGAATATTCACAGGCTTGCACGAATTTAACGCATGTAGATACACGCCATTCTCCGTTATCCGCTCAATACGCCAGCCGGAACGTGGTTCATCCCCTTGCCGGAATCTGACCCAGCCACCCGGCGTGTTAATGACCGCCAGCGTCATACCGCCTGTCGAGCGCGCCATACCGCGTAACGTCCATCCCTTAAACGGGCTTTCACAGGGATTTGTTACAGGAATAAAGGGATTACGCGCCGCCTGGCATGGCAAAGCGATCATCAGCGCCAGTAGCCAGGCCTTCATTCAACGTCACCAAGCCTGAGTATCAAAGTGAGCGCTTGCTTATGCATTTGCAGCGTAAAACCTACTGGCTCAATACGCTGCTTTCCCAGCAGCATGAACAGAGCAGGAAGACAAGCCCAGCTAACCTCAAGCGTCAATTCGGAGAGCGGTTTTGCCGGCTGCCAGTTCATAAGCATGGCGTGGCTCTCACGGCTAAGCCTGAGCGCCGAAAAAGGCAACTGCGCGGCTTCCGGCGCCGGTAACCGAAGTTGCTCACGGATATTCGCAAGCGGCGTCAGTTTCCTTAGCAGGCGGCGATGCTCACGTATCTGCGCCATTACCTGTATATGACTTTCCGGCGCCGACGTCTCGCCAGGCGCTATCAACCGCGCTCCCGCGCCTGTCAGCAACGCCGCCAGCAGCCAGCTCAGTAGCCGCCAACGCCAGTGCGCGGTAAGCCAGCGTTCAAGGTAAAGAGGCACGATCGAATTCCGTACTGAATATCATCGTAAAGCGCCACTCACCGCTGTTCTGGCGTTGCAGCGCGCCCTGGCTAATAAGCTTAAGCCCCGCTTTTTCCAGCGCATCGATACAGGCGATATCGCGCGCCAGCCCCTCCACCCGCATTTTTTCTGCCTGTACATCCACCACGGTCAGCCACGCCTGATCGGGCATAGCCTGCGCCAGCGCATTAAGCGCATCGCTCCAGCGCCGGGTCTTTTCCTGACGCAGTCGGTAACGCCGCGCTCTGTCCTGCCGCTCGGCCAGCGTCTGTTGTGACGCGCGCGTCTGGGCGCTGAGTGAGACAATATGGCTAACAAACGCGCGATCCCGATCGGCCAGCAGCCGATGACGCAGGGTCTCTTGCCGCCCGCAAAGCGTACCAACGCCGGCCCACATCAGCCCGGCGCATAACGTCCCACCCATAATTAACTGCCAGAATCGCAGGCGAGATTTCAGCCGCCGCTCGCGCCACGCCAACAGATTAGCCGGGGGGATCATCGCGGCCACCTCGCCAGCGCCAGCCCCAACGCCACGGCAAAACGGTCGCCGTCTTCCGGCAACGGCGGCTGTAGACACGTCAGCGAACGCCAGGGATCGACGTAAAGAATGTCTTTATCCGCCAGCAGCTTGCAGCTCGTTATCGTCATTTTTGTCTGCACTTCCAGCCGCTGGCAGAGCGCCTGCGGGGTTTGCGCATCAGCAACGGGCAGTACGCCCCAGCGCTCTGTATCCGCCCACAGCCAGCGATCGCCCGCCCGATGTATCAACATCGCCCGGGGCTGCACGCAAAGAGCGGCCAACAGACTGCCAAGCGCGCAGGCGTCAGGCGTAACCATTTCAGGCATTAGCCCAACCTGACGCAGCGCGGCCAGCAGCATATCAACCTCATGCCGCCGTGCCGCCGTCACGGCATATTCCCCGGCAGGCCCAACGCAATAATCCACCTGCAGTTCGGCAGCGTTCATACGAAGCTGTTGTCCCATAACCCCGGCCAGGTACATCACGCGCTGCGTTTCGCTTAAGGCGGCAGGTTCGCGCGGGAGCGTGCGTTGCAACGTTTTCAGACCGGGGAACGATACCCGCAACTGCGCGCCCAGCGGTAACTGACGACGCCAGTCGGCTAACGTAGCCGGTAGCGTCGTTGCGCCTGTTTGCGCCTGCAGCGGCGAGGCGAAATGCCACCACCGCCGCAGCCGCCAGCCGCGCCTGCCCGGCGAAACGGCGACAGCCGCAATACCCTCGACCTGAATATCAAGGCCTATTTTCCAGTTACTGAACGCCATACGCTGCTTCTCCCTGGCTATAGTGATGAAAATGACATATCAAAGCGTCTGGCTTGCCTTTATACTACCGCGCGTTTGTTTATAAACTGCCCAGCTGAAACTAAATGGGAAAATCCGAGTGAAGTTCGTAAAGTATTTATTCATTCTTATAATATGTTGCATCCTGCTGGGAGCAGGTTCGATATACGGCTTATACAAATTTGTTGAGCCGCAACTGCCGGACGTCGCCGCAATTAAAGAAGTTCAGCTTCAGATCCCTATGCAGGTCTACAGCGCCGATGGCGAGCTTATAGATCAGTTTGGTGAAAAACGCCGTATCCCGCTGAAACTAAGCGAAATACCGCCACAACTGGTTAAAGCTTTCGTTGCTACCGAAGACAGCCGCTTTTACGAACACCACGGGGTGGATCCGGTAGGCATTTTCCGTGCCGTCAGCGTCGCTATGTTCTCCGGACATGCCTCTCAGGGCGCAAGCACCATTACGCAACAACTGGCGCGTAATTTTTATCTCAGCCCGGAACGCACGCTCCTTCGAAAAATTAAAGAAGTATTTCTGGCAATACGTATTGAGCAGTTGCTAAATAAAGATGAAATCCTCGAACTTTATCTAAATAAAATTTATCTCGGCTATCGCGCCTACGGCGTAGGCGCCGCCGCACAGGTTTACTTCGGCAAAACGATTAATAATTTGACGCTCAGCGAAATGGCCATGATCGCCGGGCTGCCCAAAGCGCCATCCACATTCAACCCGCTCTATTCCCTCAATCGCGCCACCGCGCGCCGCAATGTTGTGCTGGCGCGGATGCTCAGCGAAGGGTATATCAACCAGTCGCAATACAATCAGGCGCGTAGCGAAGCGCTGGTCGCCAACTACCACGCGCCAAAAATCGCATTTTCGGCACCTTATATTGCAGAGATGGTTCGCCAGGAGATGGTGAAACGTTACGGCGAGAATGCTTACAACGATGGCTACCGCGTCTACACTACGATTACCCGTAAAATACAGCAGGCAGGACAAAAGGCGTTGATGGATAACGTCATCGCTTACGATATGCGCCACGGCTATCGCGGCGCGACGACCCGCCTGTGGAAGGCAGGCGAAAAACCCTGGGCGCAGAAACAAATCACCGATGCCCTGAAGGCGCTGCCAACTTACGGGCCGCTGCGGCCTGCGGCGGTGACGCACGCCGCAGCGGGCGCGGCGACGATAATGCTTGCCGACGGCCGCACAGCGAACCTGACAATGGACGGCGTGCGCTGGGCGCGCCCGTGGCGTTCCGATACGCAGCAAGGTCCAACGCCGCGTAGAGTCACCGACGTGGTGCGAACCGGCCAGCAGATTTGGGTACGCCAGGACGAGAATCGCTGGTGGCTAGGCCAGATACCTGAAGTAAACTCGGCGCTGGTTTCGCTCAACCCCCACGACGGGGCTATTATCGCGCTGGTGGGTGGCTTTGATTTCAACCTGAGCAAATTTAACCGCGCCACGCAGGCGTTGCGTCAGGTCGGTTCGAACATCAAGCCATTTCTGTACACCGCCGCTATGGATAAGGGTATGACGCTGGCGAGTATTCTCAACGACGTGCCCATTACGCGCTGGGATGTTGGTTCCGGCTCCGACTGGCGCCCGAAGAACTCGCCGCCGCAGTATGCCGGCCCAATCCGCCTGCGTCAGGGGCTGGGCCAGTCGAAAAACGTCGTTATGGTGCGCGCCATGCGTGCGATGGGCGTTGACTACGCAGCGGAATATCTTCAGCGTTTCGGCTTCCCGGCGCAGAATATTGTGCGCACCGAGTCGCTGGCGTTAGGCTCCGCAGCCTTCACGCCGCTACAGTTGGTACGCGGCTATGCCGTCATGTCAAACGGCGGTTTCCTGATCGAACCCTATTTCATTACCCGCATTGTGGACGTGCAGGGCCAAACGGTCTATGAAGCGCAGCCAAAAGTAGCCTGCCCACAGTGTAATGCGCCGGTTATTTATGGCACGACGCAAAAAGCGGCGGCGGAGGAGCAGAATGTGGAAGACATTGCCGCTTCCCGGCCCCAACAAGACCAGGCGTCGCCTCAGCCGCCATCGCAACCGGCAAGTCAGGCGCAGGTCGCGCAAAACAACGCGTCAGGCTATGCCCCGCACGTCATTAACACGCCGCTGGCGTTCCTGATTAAGAGCGCGCTTAATACTAATATTTATGGCGAACCGGGCTGGCAGGGCACGGGCTGGCGTGCCGCACGCGACCTGAAGCGCAAGGATATTGGCGGTAAAACGGGCACCACGAACAGTTCCAAAGACGCCTGGTTCTCCGGCTATGGCCCCGGTGTCGTGACATCGGTATGGATAGGCTTTGACGATCACCGTCGGAATTTGGGGCGCACCACCGCCTCCGGCGCAATACGCGAACAGATATCAGGTTATGAAGGCGGCGCTAAAACAGCGCAACCGGCATGGGATGCCTATATGAAAGCAGTACTCGACGGCGTACCGGAAGAGCCGCTGACGCCGCCGCCTGGCATAGTAACAATGAAGATCGATCGTTATTCCGGGCAGCTTTCAAATGGCGGAAACAGTCGGGACGAATACTTTATAGAAGGCACGCAGCCTACCCAACGGGTGGTCAGTGATGTCGGCACGACGCTTTATGATAATGGCGAAGCCGTAGAGCTGTTCTGATATGTCCAACGCCACGCAAGGGCGCCTGAGATTAGGCTGTGTTCCTTAATCCTCATGATGCTGGATTAAAGGATACAGCTTAATAGCAATCCGGGCCGGCGGTTTCGGCCCGGGACGTCTGGAAGGCGTAAACAAGAAAAATGAGCCGGCTGAGTTTTCCCAACAAACAAAAAGCGGGTAAAAACACATTTTTGCCCGCTTGAATCTGCTGACAAACCCTATCCTGACGCGGACTGGATGGATGAAAAAATAAAAAACACGGAAAATCAAAGGATTGATTTTCGCCTGCTTACCACAAAGAAGGAAAAAAACCGTTTTTTCCTTCTTTAACAACAATCTGAAGCGGATAAAAATACTTTTTTGCCCGTTTCTTCGCTATGTACGCTGAAACACGCGCTCTGAGCGACGTTATCGCCAGCCCCGAATACGCGCCGACAAAACCAACAAAAACCCCCCTTTTCAGGGGGGCCGAGGCTGCTGACAACCCCCATCCTGACGCGGACAGGATAGATGAAACACAATAAAAAATAAGTAAAATCAATGCATTGATTTTCGCCTGCTTACCACAAAGAAGGAAAAANTGGATGGATGAAAAAATAAAAAACACGGAAAATCAAAGGATTGATTTTCGCCTGCTTACCACAAAGAAGGAAAAAAACCGTTTTTTCCTTCTTTAACAACAATCTGAAGCGGATAAAAATACTTTTTTGCCCGTTTCTTCGCTATGTACGCTGAAACACGCGCTCTGAGCGACGTTATCGCCAGCCCCGAATACGCGCCGACAAAACCAACAAAAACCCCCCTTTTCAGGGGGGCCGAGGCTGCTGACAACCCCCATCCTGACGCGGACAGGATAGATGAAACACAATAAAAAATAAGTAAAATCAATGCATTGATTTTCGCCTGCTTACCACAAAGAAGGAAAAACCCCGTTTTTCCTTCTTTGTCAACACTCTGAGACCTTCTGTTCAGGGGAGGCCAATGTGCTTTATTAAGTCCTTTTTCGCTAAAGAGCGCGGCCATATCCGCTGCGCGCGAAGTCAGGCCCGCCCCTGCGCTTTCAACCATTCCCGTACCAGAAATAGCGCGCTGATATTACGCGCTTCGTTAAAATCCGTCTCATTAAGCAGCCCCAGCAGATTATCTACAGGCCAGCGAACCTGCGCCAGCGGCTCAGGTTCGTCGCCCTGGAGCGATTCCGGGTACAACTCCTCCGCCACCACAATATTCATCAGACTGGAGAAGTATGAAGGCGCCATACCGACCTTTTTCAGGAAGGTAAACTTTACTGCGCCAAAGCCCACTTCCTCTTTCAGCTCGCGATTTGCCGCTTCGTTTACCGTTTCACCGGGGTCAATCAGCCCTTTAGCAAAACCCAGCTCATAGCTTTCCGTGCCCACAGCATACTCACGAATCAGGATAAGTTGGTTATCCACAACCGGGATAATCATAACGGCCTCACGCCCGCTTGAGCGCATACGTTCATAAACGCGCCGCTCGCCGTTGCTGAACTCAAGATCCACCGCTTCAACATTAAACAGGCGCGAGCGCGCCACCGTTTCCACATGGAGGATTTTTGGTTTTTTCAGATTATGCATCCTGATAAGACCGGTAATGAAACACATCTGTTATTGTGCTGTATCGCGCATGGTTTCGGCAACGCAAATCGTTTCGCCTAAATTTCAAGCAAGCATGATGATGCTAATATGTATATTCAGTAAATTTATCAAGGAAATGGAATCCATCTGAGAATTTGCTTATATTTCATCGCGCATACCTCTGCTATTATATTTACTTTACTGGATATGCCAGAAATGATTCGCTTTGCACTTACCAAATCTGCAAAGCCAGCACGGAAGCTTTCATCAGCCTGTCACGAGTCATCTCCGACGCTGCTATCAGGACGTAAAAAGTATACCGGGCCGTACGCCATACCTGCCAGAATCCATTATCACGCCGAAAGGTTGAGAACTGCTGCGCTTGAAAAATATGACGATGGTTTGACGTGAAAAGCATAAACACTGTATCCATTTTTATTGCAGCGATGCTCGTGTGTCTGGTCATTGCGGTCTGGCTGTTTCGCCGCGTGCTGCAGTTACGCCACGGCCAGCCTGCATCCGTTTTTGCCGGCGCAGAAAAACGGCCGTTAAACGAGCAAGAGCGCGCCGCAATAGAAGGCTATCTTGATTCTCTGACCGATTCAGGCATTTCTCCGGCCGGCGCGGCAACGCTTACGCTTAACGCCAGCAGCAACACGGTTCTCTCTTTTACCCGCTCGATCACACGCTATGGCTTGTCAACCGACGATCCTAATAAGTGGCGCTATTATCTTGACTCCGTTGAAGTGCATCTCCCACCGTTCTGGGAGCAATACATTACCAATGATAATAATATTGAGCTTATTCGCACCGAAACACTGCCGCTCATCATTGCCCTCAACGGCCACACGCTGCAGGAGTATCGCAGCGAAGCTAAAAAATTCACCCTTGAGCGCAGTGAAGGCCTCCAGGCGTCTATTCGCGGCAAAGAAAGCGAGCAAATCGAGCTGCTTAATATTCGACAGGAAACCCACGAAGAGCATGCTCTGAGCCGGCCAGACGGCCTGCGCGAAGCGTTTCTTATTGTTGGGGCGTTTCTGTTGTCATTTCTGTGCGTGATAAGCCCCGGGGTTATGGTGCCCTGGCTGCTGGGCGGCGCGATCATGCTGCTGGCGGCGGCGATGTGGGGGCTGTTCGCGCCGCCGGCAAAAAATACGCTACGTGAAATACACTGTCTGCGCGGCACTCCCAGGCGCTGGGGCCTGTTTGGCGAATCCAATCAGGAGCAAAACAACAATATTTCCCTTGGCATTATCGATCTGATTTACCCGCCGCACTGGCAGCCGTTTATCGCCCACGATCTGGGAAATAAAACCGATATTGATATCTATCTGGACCGCCAGGTTGTGCGTCAGGGCCGTTTTTTATCGCTGCATGATGAAGTAACGAACTTTCCGCTACAGCAGTGGATGCGTAATCTGACCATCGCTATCGGCGCGCTGCTTATCCTGTTGATGCTGATGCTGTGGGCGCCGCTGGAAATGCCGCTTAAAATGACCCTTTCGTGGCTTAAAGGCGCGCAAACCATTGAGACAGTCTGTGTTGAAGCGCTGGAGAAAATCAATGTCCGCGTTGGCGATACGCTGCGCGTCAGCGGCACAGGCATGTGCAATATCCAACTTCCCAATACCTATACGCCGCGCCAGAACTCTCCGTTTACGCCTTTCGATTGCTCACAAATCGTCTGGAATAGCGCGCAAACGGCGCCGCTACCGGAATCTGATATTGTAGAAAAAGCCATCGCGCTGTCGGATACGGTGAATAAGCAGCTCCATCCTGACCCTGGCAACGACGATAATAGCAAAGTCAGCCCGCAGCTTGCCTTAGCCATTCAAAAATCCGGCATGGTGCTGCTATACGACTTCTCAGATATTGTGCTGAAAACACAGGCGCTGTGTATCAGCCCTGACGAGTGCGTACGCCTGAAAAATGCGCTGGTCAATCTGGGTAACAGCAAAAGCTGGGATGCGCTACTTCGTCGCGCCAGAAACG
Organism: Tenebrionibacter intestinalis; assembly: GCF_016632365.1. GTDB lineage: Bacteria > Pseudomonadota > Gammaproteobacteria > Enterobacterales > Enterobacteriaceae > Tenebrionibacter > Tenebrionibacter intestinalis. Next base: position 16,730 of record NZ_JAEPBH010000031.1, read on the forward strand.
GCAAACTCAACGGCCTCAACGTTATCCTGCGCCCGGTTAGCGCTGAATCGCTGGAAAACCTGGTTGCCACCTCTACAGCGCCGTTCTTTATACGCGAGACCGCGCGCGCGGCCCAGGCGCTCAACAGCCCGGCTCCCGGCGGGTTTGTCATTATTAGCGATGAAGGCGCCGATCTTGTGGATCAGGCGCTGCCGCCAATGTCGCTTTACGATTATCCTCCCCGCGAGCAGTGGCATGAGTTTCAGCGGCTGGCCACCATGCTGACAAATACGCCGTTTAGCGCCGAAGGCATTATTACCAGCATTCAGACCGATGCTAACGGCACGCGGCACGTCACGTTGCACAGCATCCCGGACAGCGTTGGACAATGGCGTTTTGTGGGCACCACCCTGCTGTTTTTCGTGCTGGTTTCCTCATTTATTGTCAACGGCATACTGGCCGTGCGGCGCTACCAGCGTTACCGCCATCGTCTGACGTCTATCCATCAGTATTATGAAAGCTGCTTTAATCCAAGGCTGCTGCCGCAAACGGATGACGACCCTCTTTACTGAGTAAACGGGCCGGAAAGTTTTTCGTCTCGCCGGCCCTTACTTAACTTGTCTTTATACGCCTGTCGCCCTGTACACGTTGTGATACCCTGTTACGCCACTATTTTTCCGGAGCTTTCATGAAAATCAACTGGCGCGACGTGGATACTGTTTTGCTGGATATGGACGGTACCCTGTTAGACCTGGCTTTCGATCGCTTTTTCTGGCTCTCGCTGGTGCCGGAAACGCTTAGCCGCAAACGCGGTATTTCCGTTGAGGCGGCCACGGCGCTAATAAACCAGGAATACCACGCCGTGCGGCATACGCTAAACTGGTATTGTCTGGATTACTGGAGCGAGCGCCTGGCGCTGGATATTCATGCCATGACCCGCGAAATGGGGCCGCGCGCCACGCTGCGCGACGATACAATACCGTTTCTCCGTGCGCTAAAGGCCTGCGGCAAACGTCGTATTCTGCTCACGAACGCCCACCCGCATAATCTGGCGGTAAAGCTTGAGCATACCGGCCTGGCCCGACACCTTGATTTATTACTTTCCACCCATACATTTGGTTATCCGAAGGAAGACGAGCGGCTTTGGCAGGCCGTGGCGGCCCATACCGGTCTGGAGGCGGCGCGAACGCTGTTTATCGACGATTGCGAACCTATTCTGGATGCCGCCTCGCAGTATGGCATTCGCTACTGTCTGGGCGTCACAAACCCGGACTCCGGCACAGCAGAGAAAGCCTGGACGCGCTATCCGGCGCTGGGCGACTATCGCCGCCTGATCCCTGCACTATCGGAGCAGATATGAAGGAAAAACCAACCGAAGGCGTACGTCTCGATAAATGGCTGTGGGCGGCGCGCTTTTATAAAACGCGCGCGCTGGCCAGAGAGATGATTGAAGGCGGCAAGGTGCACTATAACGGACAGCGCAGCAAGCCGAGCAAAATCGTTGAAGAAGGCGCGCAACTCTCGCTTCGCCAGGGTAACGACCGGCGAGATGTCGTGGTGAAGGCCATTAGCGACAAACGTCGACCCGCCAACGAAGCGGGGCTGCTGTATGAAGAAACAGCGCAAAGTATCGAAACGCGTGAAAAACTTGCGCAGGCGCGCAAACTCAATGCGCTGACAATGCCTCACCCTGAACGACGCCCGGATAAAAAAGAGCGTCGCGATCTGATGAAATTTAAGTATGGCGATCGCGAATAAGTTCGCCCCGAGAGAGAATGACTATGGCTCAACATGACCAGCTACACCGCTACTTATTTGAAAACCACGCCGTACGCGGCGAACTGGTGACGGTATCTGAAACCTGGCAGCATATACTGGAAAACCACGACTACCCGCAACCGGTGAAAAACGTGCTGGGCGAGCTGTTGGTCGCCACCAGCCTGCTCACCGCCACGCTTAAGTTCGACGGCGACATCACTGTTCAACTCCAGGGGGACGGTCCGTTGACGCTGGCGGTTATCAACGGTAATAACAACCAACAAATGCGCGGCGTCGCGCGCATGCAGGGCGCCATCCCGCAAGACGCAGACCTGAAAACGTTGGTCGGCAACGGCTACCTGGTTATTACTATCACGCCGCAGGACGGCGAGCGCTATCAGGGCGTGGTTGGGCTGGAAGGCGATACGCTGGCCGAATGTCTGGAAGACTACTTTATGCGTTCCGAACAATTGCCGACTCGCCTGTTTATCCGCACCGGCGATACCGATGGCAAGGCGGCGGCAGGCGGCCTGTTACTTCAGGTGCTGCCTGCGCAGAACGCTCAAACCGATGATTTCAACCATCTGGCCACGCTTACCGAAACCATTACCGCCGAAGAGCTGCTAACGCTACCGGCAAACGAGGTGCTGTGGCGTTTGTACCATGAAGAACACGTCACGCTTTACGACCCGCAGGACGTTGAATTCAAATGCACCTGCTCGCGCCAGCGCTGTGCCGATGCGCTTAAAACGCTACCGGAAGATGAAATTAACGGCATTATCGCCGAAGATGGCGAAATTGATATGCACTGCGACTATTGCGGCAGCCATTACGTCTTCACAGCGATGGATATTGCCGCACTGCGCAATAATGCCGCGCCGGACGCGCCCCACATTCATTAAACGACAGCCCCTGCTTTTCGCGCCTCTTCCTGTTTCCAGAGGCGCGTTTCATCGAATATTCCCCAGGAAAGCGCTTACACTCACAAATTATCCGTTTACTGATGCGCGTCTTATCATATTCGGATAATTTCCCCCGCCGTAGATCAAAATGCTGTCATACTTTGACGCGTTGTTATCGGCCTCAGGGCCTTCTTACCTTTCAGCCTGAAGTTTCACGCAGATCTGTAACGTCGGTCGCGGCCAAAATCACCTGTAACGCCCTACAATTTAAAACAATATAAGTTAGCAAAGGAGCAGTGACATGCACGCCAGTGGCATTTCCCCTCAGGACCTCTTGCAATATGGCATTCATAACGTCGTCGACGTAATCTATAACCCCAATTACGACTCGCTTTTCCAGGAAGAGATGGCTCCGGGCCTGGAAGGATTTGAACGCGGGACGCTGACAAACCTGGGCGCTGTTGCCGTCGATACCGGCATTTTCACGGGGCGTTCCCCAAAAGATAAGTATATTGTGCGCGACGACACCACCCGCGACACCCTGTGGTGGGCGGATAATGGCAAAGGCAAAAACGATAACAAACCGCTTTCTCAGGAAACCTGGCAGCAACTGAAAGGCCTGGTCACACAACAGCTATCCGGTAAGCGCCTTTTTATCATCGACGCTTTTTGCGGCGCAAATGCCGACACCCGCCTGTCCGTACGTTTTATTACTGAAGTCGCCTGGCAGGCGCATTTTGTGAAAAACATGTTTATTCGCCCTACAGAGCAGGAGTTGCAAAACTTTAAGCCTGACTTTGTCGTGATGAACGGCGCAAAATGTACTAATCCACAGTGGCGGGAGCAGGGGCTGAATTCAGAGAATTTTATCGCCTTCAACCTTACCGAACGCATGCAGCTTATTGGCGGCACCTGGTATGGCGGCGAAATGAAAAAAGGCATGTTCGCCATCATGAATTATCTGCTGCCGCTGCGCGGCATCGCCTCCATGCACTGCTCGGCAAACGTCGGTGAAAAAGGCGATGTAGCCATATTTTTCGGCCTGTCCGGCACGGGGAAAACCACACTCTCCACCGACCCTAAACGCCGCCTGATTGGCGATGACGAACACGGCTGGGATGACGATGGCGTGTTTAACTTCGAAGGCGGCTGTTACGCTAAAACCATCCGTCTGTCTGAAGAAGCGGAGCCGGATATCTATCGCGCGATCCGCCGCGATGCGCTGCTGGAAAACGTAAGCGTCCGGGCTGATGGTTCAATTGATTTTGACGATGCCGCTAAAACCGAAAATACCCGCGTCTCTTACCCTATTTACCATATTGAAAACATCGTTAAGCCCATCTCTAAAGCGGGTCACGCGACAAAAGTCATCTTCCTGACCGCAGACGCGTTTGGCGTGCTGCCGCCGGTTTCACGCCTGACGGCTAACCAGACGCAGTACCACTTTTTATCTGGCTTCACCGCTAAGCTTGCCGGCACCGAACGCGGCGTAACGGAGCCCACGCCAACCTTCTCAGCCTGTTTCGGCGCCGCATTTTTGACGCTGCACCCAACGCAATATGCTGAAGTGCTGGTGAAGCGTATGCAGGCCGCAGGCGCACAGGCCTATCTGGTCAATACGGGTTGGAACGGCGCCGGCAAGCGCATCTCGATTAAGGATACCCGCGCAATTATTGACGCCATCCTTGAAGGCGCGCTCGACGATGCTGAAACTTTTACCCTGCCGCTATTCAACCTGGCTATTCCCACGGCGCTGCCGGGCGTCGATCCCAGTATACTTGACCCGCGCAATACGTGGCCTTCAGCCCAGGCATGGCAGGAAAAAGCCTCGCATCTGGCAAATCTGTTCGTGGATAATTTTTCAAAATACACCGACACGCCTGCCGGGCGTGCGCTCATCAGCGCCGGGCCGCAGCTTTGATAACCACAAACTGATATTGCCCGCCCTGCGGCGGGCAAATTTTTGGCTATCGACCATGCGCCCCTGACGGGCCGCGTCGCAGCGCCGTAAATCACCGGCCGCCTGAATATCTTCAACGCGCCAGCAAATAAGGCGGCCGCCCAACGCCTGATCGATGGGCTACGCCCCGCGCTGGCGGCAAAACCAAACCATTGCTTTTCGGCTGACAGCCGCAAAGCAGGCAAAACCACGCTTTGCCAACCATCAGGGAGCAGTGTTATAAAAATGGATAAATGTATGCGCAACGTCTTGCTACTCAGCCTCATCTTCCCCGTACTACTTACCGCCTGCCACCAGCGCTACCCGCAAACCCAGCGTCTGCAAATCGCCTCGCTCATTGCAGGCGCGCGCTATCTGAAGCAGCAGTGCGGCCGCGGCGATTTTCCCGGCGATGGGCAGATAGAACAGAGCGCCTACCGCGCAGCGCGCCATCGTGGCTGGTCGCCCTCAGCGGACATTCGCCCCTACAGCGAGCGGCTCTATCAGGGGCTATTGAAAGACGCCACCCCGCCGGCCACCCAGTGCGCCGAATTCAGCCAGTTGCTACAGCCTTTTATCGCCACGCTGCCGGTAAAAAGTTAAAAAAGCGATAAATCTACCGGCGATATACGCCCGCCAAATAATGGATAACGCCTGGCCCGAAACGTCATGTAGCGGCAACCGACGAATACGCTACTGCCCGGCTTCACACCGTAACCCCGAATTACCCGACGCCGGGCGCGGCGATAAACCACCAACCGGCAAGGGCGAGGCTCGGCCCGAAAGGAAAGGCCTGCGCACGCTGTATACGCCCTGCCAGACGAAGCCCCCCCATCCACACCAGGCCTGATATCGAGGCACACAGCAGCAGCGCCGGCAAAGCCTGCCAGCCGCACCAGGCCCCCAGCGCCGCCAGCAGCTTAAAATCACCATAGCCCAGGCCTTCGCGGCCGGTAAATAATAGAAAAACCTGATAAACGCCCCACAGCGCGAGCCATCCGGCCATCGCCCCGATAACCGCATCCGCCAGCGGCACAATATTACCCTGCAGGTTTGCCAACAGCCCCAGCCACAACAGCGAGAGCGTTAACACATCCGGCAGCAGCATATGTTCCAGATCGATACACGCCAGCGCTATCAACAGCCAACAGCAAAGCGCCAGCATCAGCGCCTGTAAACCCGGCGGCCACGCAAACGCAACCCATTCCGTACACAGCGCCGTTGCCAGTTCAACCAGCGGGTAGCGCCAACTGATGCGACGGGCGCAGCGGCGGCAGCGCCCGCGCAGCAGTACCCAGCTAATCAGCGGGATGTTGTCATAAAACGCGATGGTGTGATGGCAGCGCGGGCAGCATGAGCGCGGCAAAAAGAGATTAAAGCGCGCAGGCAGACCATCCTGCGGAATCGTATCGGCAGGCGCAAGCTGCCGGTTCACCATCACCGGCAATCGCCAGATAACGCAGTTCAATACGCTGCCCGCTATCAGGCCCAGCGCAAACATCTCTGTCAGCCACATCACCATACGTTATCACCGTCGCGCATCACAATGGCGTCTGTATCACCGCCTGGCCAGTCCCATGTCGCATCAAGGCGGAGCCTGCGACCCAGTGATACCAGAATCAGCGCCGCAGGCTGAATAGCCATGACTTCTTCGCCGCAGGGCAGCGTGTCGCCTTCCCGATATTGTTGCCCGTTAAGGGTGACGCTACGCTGGTCGGGGCTATCCGCCCAAACGTGCGCGCTGTAACGCAGCGCCAGCAACACATTGTCATGACAGACCGGTTTCTCCCTGCTGACGAAGGCAGTATCCGCCTTTCTGACATGCAATGTCGCTACGGTATGGCGTTCGTTTTGGCGGGGTATGTCTCTTGCCGCCCATATATCTGCGGCAAACCAGCCGAGAGAAAAAAGCAGCAAAGCATAGAGCGTCAATAGCCAGACCGGGATTCGATATGCGCTCAGCGGGGGTGACGTATCCATTTTCCTGATATCTCCATAATCCTTTGCCCGCCATCCGCAGGGCGCGTTATGTTTTCCAGTATTAACAACCACTGCGCGGGAAGCGCATCCGCCGGGCCTGCGCGCAGAAAAATGCGATAATCGCCGCTCAATGCCAGACGGCCCTCAGCGCTTAGCGGCAGCGGCGCCGCAGGCTGATGCAGTGCGGCATGAATAGTGCGCCCCTGGCAGTTCAGCTCAAGGCGCGGCGCGCCAAGCAACAACCTCTGTCCGGATGCAGATAAGGCCGCGTCGCGCCAGTCCAGCTCTGCCGCAAGATCCAGGCATTCACTCAATGTAAAACGCAGCCTGTCCAACCGTAAAATGACTTCGCCGCTGGCCTCAAGCGGCAGAGGCGGCGCTATTCCCGCGCGTTCCATCACCGCCGCCAGACGCTGCGCGCTTGCCTGCCAGCGTCCGCCCGCAACCCACCAGCTCCCCAGCCAGCCAAACGCGGCCTCAATGCGTCCCGTCTCGCCGTTCGCGACAACGCTAACGCCAGGCCGCCCGTTATACCAGCCCCATTGCCAGCTCAGGCGACTCAGGGTGATGTTTTTCCAGCGCAGGTTCCGGAAATTTCCCTTCCACACTGCACCCGTTGCATCCTCAGCAATAACCTCGCCGGGAAGCAGTTTTACCGCCAGGCTTACAGGCGCAGTGGCCGCCAGCGCCATAAGATAAAGCAGAAGAAATAGCGCGCCGCCGCGCCAGTTTCGCCTCATTTCAGCGAGGCTCCAGCAATATATCGGCGCGAACGTTGCCATCCGAAGGCGTATTGCCCTGCATCTCCAGCGTCAGCACCTCCGCCGCGCCCTGCGCTTCCAGCGTCAGTAACCACGTAAGCAAAGCATCTGCGTTCGTTGATGCGATACCTACCCTTAGTTGGCCTGTCTGCGCGTTTAGCGTTTTCAGCACAATCCCCCGCCGCGCCGCATCCTCCTGCAATTCGCGCGCTACAAGCGCTCCCTTTGTACGCGCAGGCAGGCGCGTTAGCTGCCGCGCCTGCGTGGTAAGCTGAAGCCGACGCTGCTCCTGAAGCTCCAGCGCCCGGTGTAACGGCCGCCATATTCCCTGCCATAACATCAGCGCAGCAAACATCATCGCCAGTGCGGCCAGTAACCCACGTTCGCGCGCCGTCCGCCGGCGCCAGATATCCCGTATCACGCTCTTCATAGCGACTCTGCAGGAAGCAGCAACAGCGAGCCATCCCGCAGGCGCTCAAGCATAAAGGCGCGCTCAAGCACTGCCTGCGCCTGCGCAAGCTGTGCCGCTTCACCGGCCAACACAACCCGCAACTGCGGCGGCACGCTTTTCCAGCTAAACTGCTGTATCGTCACCCCCTGCGGCAACGCAGGCAGCGCTGACATCCACTGCGTCAGGCCCGCGCGGGCTTGCTGATTCGTCGCCCGGCGCACCTCAGCCTGCCAGTTCGTCAACGGCCGATCGGGAAAACGTTGCCGAAATAACCGCTGTAGCTGCTGATTCAGTTCGTCGTTTTGTCGCGCTAACTGCCATCCCGAAAGCCCTTGCCAGGCAAACAGCAGCGCCAGCGCAACGCCAGCCGCATATAGCGGGCGTCGCCAGGCGCACAGGCCGCGACGCGGCATACGCTCTGCCAGCAGGGAAACGCGACTGTGCGCTGCCTCTTGCGCCAGTAAGGCCAGAGCATCCTGTTGCGGCAACGTTTGCCACTCGGGCCTGTCCGGCGGAGCATCGCCATAACAGCCTGTCGCCGGCGCATCGGGCGCTTCGCGCCGCCAGGCGTCGGCCCATACGCTCAGCCAGTTTTCGTCAACCTGGGCGCCCTGCCAGCGCCCCGTGCGTAACAGCCAGCCGCCCTGCCAGCGCAGCGCCGTCGGCGCGCCATCGCGCATCGGCAGCAGCAGGGCGTCAGGAACGATTCTCGCCAACCGTATGCCCGCCGCGAGAAAAGGCGCCTGCCACCGCGTTAACTGCGCCTGCTCCAGCGCCGCGGCCCAGACGAACTGCCCCTCAGACGCCAGCGGTACGGTAACCATGTCCTGCATTGCCGCACCGAGTTTTTCCTCCAGCAGCCAGGGCAGCGCGCGCAGCCCTGGCGCATCGTGGCGGCCCGGCACGTGAACGCGATGAATCGCCAGCGTCGCAACCGACACCAGCAGGCAAAACGCATCATCCGCAAAGCGCGTCGCCAGCGTCCCCAGTTCATCTACCTCCACTTCGCCGCGCAACGTGCTATCGGTTTGTCTGCGTATCCACGCATACCTGCTTTCTGACGCGGCAATCTGCACCAGCACTATTTCACGTTTTGCGAGACTCATTCTTCCATCTCCTGCTGGCGCCACAGTACGTTGATTCGCCCGCCGCTGCGCTGTAGCAGGCTACGCTGGCGATACCAGGCATCGTCCATACGCGTCGTAATTCGCACATGAAAGTAATCACTGTTAAGCGTAATAAAGCGGCGCTGTCCGGCGAGCGACTTGAGGCCGCCGAAGGCCGCTTCCAGCGTATCCCAGCCGGTTGCAGGCCGCTGCGCCAGCCAGCGCCGCACATCTTCCTCGCTTATGTCTTCAGCCAGCGCGGCGAGCAATATCCAGTGCGCCGGCATAACGGTATTCACATTAATAGCCAGCGTTTTTACCGGCAACGCGCACAGTAGCGGACGCAGCGTACGCCAGATTTCCGCGCTCACGCCGCGTACCTGTCGCAGTTCGCTTACGCTCCACATCGGCTGCTGCGCCGTAAGATAAGGCGGCGTCAGCGCCGCATATTCGCTGTCTTTCGCGCCGCCCGCTCGCGGCTCATCGCCTTCGCCTATCCAGTCGGCGGCGGCGGCGGCGATCGACTGCGCCTGCGGCGCGTCAATACCGCTTAGCGTCAACAGCCGTATAAAAACGTCGCGCGCGCCATCGTCTTCCAGCGCGTTCAGGTTAAAGCAGGCCTGCGCATCGTCAATACGCATATGCAGTTGCCCCGTTGCCACAGGCAGATTTTCGCCTGACGTGGCCCAGCGTTGGGAAAGGTGGGTGTGACGCGCGTCATCCAGCGCATCAAGGCGCAGCAAGCCGCCGGCGACCGCCTGCGCGCCTGCGGCAAACCATCTTCCCTGCAGGCGCTGGTGCTGGCGCAGGCCATAGTGGAAGCTAAAAAACCAACGTTCCGTCGCTACGGCCGCCAGCGCAACCATCACCGCCAGCAGCAACAGGACCGACAGCAACGCCATTCCTCTTTGCTTCATTCGCCCTCCGCCAACAGAAAGCGGCGCGTTACCGTCCGGCCTTCTTTGAGAGACAGCCTCACTTCAATCGCCTGCGCCGTCGCGCCGTCGTCCTGCCATGACTCCCGCCACGCCCCCTGTGACCAGTAGCGCAACCGCAGCTCGCTGACATCTTTCAACAACCGTCGGCGGTGAGCGTCGCTGCCTGCGGGCATATCGGGATAATCGAGAAAATCCCGCACCAGGCTGCCATTATCGATACGATAACCAACGCGTTGCAGCGTCGAGCGCGGCAATACGCCGCCGGGGTTCGGCCAGCCTGTATGCGTGAAGGCAATCGCGTCGCTGCCGTTACGCCCGTCTGCGGCCTGCGGCGACGCGCCGCCCAGCGCGCCGGGAGTGCGCGACGGACGCGGTATCGCGGCGGAAAAATCTCTTTCCATGATTGCCAGCGCATGCTGAATCTGCGCCAGCCGTCCGGCATGCTGCGCCGAGCTTCGCTCCAGTCGCATACTTTGATAAAGAACCCGGTTCGCCAATAGCCCAAGCAGTGCGAAAACCGCCAGCGCCAGCACCATTTCCAGCAGCGTAAATCCGCGCGCGCTCATGGATACGCCACCCAGGTTTGCAGCGTGGTTACTGCTTTACCGCCGTGCGCCCACGGCGTGGGCGATACCTCAACTTCCAGCATTCGTAACCCCTGTAGCCCGCTTTCCACACCGCGCCAGCGCCAGTACCAGGTTTGCCCGCCCTGCTCGCTCTTACCAACCGTCCAGCGCAGCGGCGGCCAGACGTTGAGCAACGTCAGCTCAACTAGCTGATTTTCCGCCACCCCGTCAGCCCAGGCTTTCTCTTCCAGCCTGCCGGTACCGTTCGCCAGTTGCCCAAGGCTTTGCAGCAGCGCCAGCGCCGCCAGCGAAAAAATCGCCAGCGCTATCAGCACTTCCAGCAGCGTCATGCCGCTAGCGCGCTGCATCCCGCAGCTCCGTTGCAACCGGCCACCCGTCTTCATTCGGCCCAATTTCGACCACGGCGCGATCGCCTTGCATATAACGCAACCGGAAGGGCGTAATCTCGCCGCCTGGCAAAATCAGCACCTGTGGCGCATTGCCGGTTACCTCCCCGGCCACGCGCAACGTTAACCGCCAGCCTTCCGGCAGCGTTTGCGCGCCGCCGCCGGCAGGCAGATCCAGAGCCTGCCAGCCTCCCTGTCGCCAGGCTTTCAGTTGCCAGCGGTCGGCCTGCGCCTGCAGGCCATAAAGGCTGCCATCAAGCGCCGCTATACGCATCAGGCCGGTCATGCGCCGCGCCAGCCGCCCGGCCTCTTTATCAGCGCGAAAATCTCGCCCCGGCAACGCCGCCACAACAATCATCGCGCTCATACTGAGCAGCGCCAGCGCCAGCAGCACTTCCAGCAAAGTAAACCCCCTAGCGCGCCCAGTTGCCGATATCATCTTCTGTGTCCGGTTCGCCATCCTGGCCGTTAGACCAGATATCAATACGCCCGTGCCGCCCCGGCTGGCGATACTGGTAATCATTACCCCAGGGGTCTTGCGGAAGACGGCGGATATAGCCGTCCTGCGGATAGTTGCGCGGCACCGGCATTATCACAGGCTGCGTCACCAGCGCCGCCAGCCCCTGTTCGCCGGAGGGATAGCGATTATTATCAAGGCGGTACATATCCAGCGCGCTTTCCAGCGCCGTGATATCGCTGACTGCTTTTTGCACGTCTGCTTTTTCTTTATTTCCCATCAGATTCGGTACGACCAGGCTTGCCAGAATGCCAAGAATGACAATAACCACCATTACCTCAAGCAAAGTAAAACCCGCCTGGGACGCAGCCCGGCTCGTCGCTCGTTTCATCATCGTCACCTCCGTGTTTTACAGCGTCATCATCGAGTTAAGTTGCAAAATAGGTTGCAGGATAGCCAGTACGATAAACAGCACGACGCCTGCCATCGCCACCACCAGCAGCGGTTCAAACAGACTGAAAAATAAAGCCGTGCGGGCGTTCAGGCTGTTTTCCTGGCTATCTGCGGCGCGCGCAAGCATATTGCCCAACTCGCCGCTACGCTCGCCGGAGGCGATCATATGGCACATCATCGGCGAAAAAAGCGACGTTTGCGCCAGCGACTGATGTAAGCTCACGCCTTCACGCACCCGCTCCTGCGCGCCACACAATAATCGCGCCAGTTGCCTGTTACTGAGCGCCTGCGCGCCAATACGCATGGCTTCAAGTAACGGCACGCCGCTGTTGTAGAGAATGCTCAACGTGCGGGCGTAGCGGGCCGTGCTCACTTCCCGCACCAGACGCCCCGCCAGCGGCAGGCGCAGCAACCCACGATCCCATGCCAGCCGGTACGCGGGGTTTTGCAACATCCGCAGCGTCAGCAACAGCGCGCACAGCGCCGCCAGCGCCAGCCACGGCCCCGCCGCGCGCGTGCCGTCGCTCAATGACATTAAAAAACGCGTCGTCCACGGCAGCGTCTGTTTCATATGGATAAACTGCTCGGCAACCTTCGGCACAACCACGGCCAGCAGCGTGGACACCACGCCCACCGCGACCAGCGTCAGCACCAGCGGATAAACCAACGCCTGGGTCAGTTTTCCCCGCATGTGTTGACGCTGCTCTATATGATCGGCCAAACGTAGCAGCACGCTGTCAAGCTGGCCTGACGCTTCACCGGCCTCCACCAGCGCGCAGTACAGCGCACCAAAAATTCGCGGATGTTCCCGCAGCGCCTGCGCCAGCGAATAACCTTCCACCACGCGCGCCAGCACCGCTTGTATTACCTGCCTTACCCGCTTTTCCTCACTCTGCTGCGCCGCCACGCTCAACGCCTCATCCAGCGGCAGCCCGGCTGCGACCAGCGTCGCAAGCTGGCGCATTAGCAACGCCTGCGAGGCGCCGGAAATACGGCGCTGTAGCCGCAACGCACGCCGCGGCGCACGCTCGCGCACATCCAGCACGACCAACCCCTGCTCGCGCAGCCGCTGCCCGGCCAGACGCGCGTTTTGCGCCGTAATGCGCCCGCGGCGCGTCTTTCCTCCGCCATCCCGTGCCTGGAAACTAAACTCAGCCATCTCAGACGCTCCGGGTGACGCGGGTCACCTCTTCAGGCGACGTTACCCCCTCCAGCGCCAGCGCCAGCCCGTTTTGATACAGCGTATCGCCGCACAGGCTCTGCGCCAGCGCCCGCTCGTCATCCTGGCGCTGAATGGCCGCGCGCAGCGCATCATTCACCCGCAGCAGCTCATAAATAGCGGTGCGCCCGCGGTATCCGGTAAAGTTGCAGGCAGGGCAGCCTGCCGGGTGATAAATTACGCTACCGGCGGGCAATATCCCCTTTTCCGTCAACCTTTCGGGACGCCGGCATTCACGACACAGCACGCGCACCAGCCGCTGCGCCAGCACGCCCGTCAATGATGTCGCCAGTAAAAAAGGTTCCACGCCCATATCGCGCAGGCGTGTTACCGCGCCTGCGGCGCTGTTGGTATGCAGCGTGGATAGCACCAGATGTCCGGTAAGCGAAGCCTGCACGGCTATCGCCGCCGTTTCAGCATCGCGAATTTCGCCAACCATCACCACATCCGGATCCTGGCGCAGGATAGCCCGCAAACCACGGGCAAAGGTCATCTTCACCTTTGTATTGACCTGCGTCTGCCCTACGCCTGGCAGCTCGTACTCCACGGGATCTTCAATGGTAAGAATGTTGCGTTCTTTACTGTTGATCTGGCTGAGCGCGGCATATAGCGTGGTGCTCTTCCCCGCGCCTGTCGGTCCGGTGACCAGCAGAATGCCGTGCGGCTGCGCCAGCAGTTGCGTCATATGCCTGTGCAGCGCAGGCGCCATACCAAGCGATGCCAGATCGAGACGCACGCTGTTTTTATCCAACAAACGCAACACCACGCGTTCGCCGTGGTTAACCGGCAGCGTCGAAACACGCACATCAATCATGCGTCCGCCAAGACGTAAAGAAATACGACCGTCCTGGGGGACGCGCTTCTCAGCAATATCAAGCCGCGCCATCACTTTGATACGCGACACCATCAGCGCAGCCAACCGACGCTGCGGCTGAAGGATTTCGCGCAGCACGCCGTCAACCCGGAAACGAATGCTGAGCGAGCGCTCAAACGTTTCAATATGGATATCGGATGCGCCTTCTTTGATGGCTTCGCCGAGCATGGCGTTGATCAGGCGAATAATGGGCGCGCCGTCTTCGCTTTCCAGCAGGTCATTAAGCTCCGGCAGCTCTTCGGCCAGCGCGTAAAAATCCGTATCGTTACCCAACTCCTCCATGACGCGCTGCACCTGCTCGCCGCTTTGCTGGTAATACGCCACCAGTTGGCGTTCAAACTCCTCATCGTCAAGTACGCTCACCTGCATCGGCCCGCCGGCCACACGCCGCGCCTCCAGCAACGCCGTCGTCATCGCCTCACTGCGGCACAGCAGCAACGCATTATCACCCTCGCCCCGCGTTAACAACACGCCGTGGCGGCGGGCAAAGGCGGGGGTTAGCGCAGTCATTTCGCATCCTCGCTATAAAACAGCGCAATCGCGCTGCGCACTTCATTAAAACTCTGCACAGCATCCAGCGCCGGTAAATCAAGCCGGGCACGCTCCGCATTGCGCCACAGCGCAGGCTGACTATCGTCTTTGTCGTCGCGATGAAATTGCTGGTACTTACCGGAAGAGGCGCGATCGTAGTGCAGTTGATCGCGAATAATAGTTGGGCGAATAAACAGCATCAGATTGCGTTTCTCGCGGGATTTGCTTTTATAGCGAAACAGATTGCCAAGTAACGGAATATCGCCCAGTAGCGGCACCTTACTGGCGCTTTCACGGCTGCTATGATCCAGAAGGCCGCCTACTACTACAGTGGCGCCGCTGGTGACCAGCACGGCGTTGTTCACCGTGCGGGTATTAAATGTTACGCCAAGTTCGCTTGCGCGGCTGTTGTCCGCCACGCTGGAGACCTCCTGTTCAATCTCCAGCAGCACCGAATCGCCATCGTTAATCTGCGGCTTTACTTTAAGCTTAATGCCGACGGTTTTTCGCTCAACGGTGTTGAAGATATTATCACCTGAGGTGGTCTGCGACCCCGTAAGCACCGGCACTTCCTGGCCTACGTTAAACGACGCTTCTTTATTATCGAGCGTAACGATACTGGGCGTGGCAAGAATATTGTTTTTACTGTCGCTGGATAACGCCGTTAACAGCATGGCCCAGTTCCCGGAATAAAACCCGGCGGCGATACCGTTAAACGCGGCCATAGCGCTGGCAAGGCTTGAGGGAACCTCACCGTTTCGTTGATAGCTGTCCATACCCGCCATCACACGGGTAATGGGCAAGCCGGAACCGGTAAACTGGATAGCCCCCACGCTTTTTTGCGCCCACTGAATGCCAAGGCTCAGGCCGTCTGCGTTCTGTACTTCAGCGATTATGGCCTCAACCAGCACCTGCGGGCGGCGGATATCAAGCCGGGCAATCACATTTTCCAGCTCGTTCATAACGCCAGGCACGGCGTTTACAATCAGCGAATTCGTTTGCGGATCGGCTTTGATTATCGTATCGCGCGTCAGCGCCACGCTACTTTTTGCCTGTTGCGGATCGGCATTGAGGCTGCCGCTAACGCCTGCCAGCACATCCACCAGCTTTTCCGCGTTCGCGTATTTCAAATACACTACCCGGGTATTACCGCGGCTGACCTGGGGTTTGTCGAGTTGGCGCACCATTGCCGCTAACCGGGCGCGGGCGCTGGCGTCACCGCTTATCATTACCGCGTTAGTGCGCTCATCGGCGACAATACGCCCCGGCGGCGCTGCGTTTTTACCGGTATCCTGCACCATTTGCGTGACCAGCCGCACCACTTCCGCCGCCGAAGCATGCTGCAACGTAAGCGTCTGCACAGACTGACTTCCGGCGCTGTCCACGCGTTTAATAATCTGCATCAGGCGGTTAATCACCGCCGCACGCCCGGTAAGCAGCAAGACATTAGAGGGATCGTAATGCACGACGTTGCCGACGCCCGCATTGTCGTTAAGCTGGCGCAGTAGCGGCGCAAGTTCGCGCGCGGTTACGTTATGCAGCGGCGCAACGCGCGTAATCACTTCATCGCCTCGCGCGCTGGCGGCATCGTCCACTACCGGTACTGACGACATTTTAGCGTCTTTAGCCTTTATTACTTTCAGCACGCCGTTATCCATCGGCACTACGGCAAATCCATAGACATCGAGTACGCTTAAAAAGAACTGGTAATACTGTTGTTCGTTAAGCATATCGTAGCTACGCACAGTGATCGTGCCGCGCACGCCGGGATCGATAATCACCGTTTTATTAAGATTGCCGCTAACGGTGTTAATGAATTCGTTGACATCCACGCCCTTAAAGCTGGCAGAAAATTCTGCGCCATCCCCATACGGCGAAAACCCAAGGCTGGCGACAAGCGCCAGCAAACAACCACACAACCGCCTCATAATGCTTTCTCATCCAGTGAGACTGAAATATCGTGCCGCTGGCCGTCCCGCTCAACGGTAACGGTTAGTGCGCGTAACTGCGCAAGCTGCTGCAGAACTCGTCGCGCCTGCTGGTCATCTGTGAGATCGATCCCATTAATCGCCACAGCCAGATCGTCTGGCTCAAACCCCAGCGATTTAAACAATTCCGGCTTGCGCCCGGGATTGATGCGATAGCCGCGCATTGCGTCTTTTTCGCGTACCGGCGCCACGCTCAGGAAATCAGCGATATCCTGTGGACGCTGCGTTAGCTGCTCGCGCACCTCGCGCGCCACTCGGGCATCTGCTGAAGCAAGCGTTGCCTGGCGCGGCCAGCCCAGGCGCTTAGGGCCGCCAGGCTCATCGAGAATCACATGCCGCGCATTAATACTTCGCACCCGCACGCCCTTCACCGGCAGCGTATCGCCTTCACGGTAACTGGCCTGCCTGCCCTGGTAACGCAACACCGCCAGTCGCCGGCGGGCGTCATCGCTGGCAATAAGCCCGGTCAGCGTCAGCGGCAGCGCCGTATCTGGCAGCCCGGCGGCTGCGGGCGCATCATCTTGCGCGCCTGCCCCGAACAGCCCGCGCGCAAAGCGCGGCGGCAAGGAACGTTGATTTGAAACGAAAGAGGAGTGCGTAAACCTAAAAGGCGAAACCGGCGCCGCCAGTTGCCAGGTAATAAGCGCAAGCAAACCTGCGGCCAGCGTAGTAAACCCCCAAAATATTATGCGCGCTATCAGCGCGACAAAAACAGCCTGCTTCATTATTTTTATTTTGCCACTAAATAATATTATTTCTGTTTGAAATAATAACTATACGTTTATTTCTCAGACCAAAACCAACTGGAAACATCTTCCCTCCCACGCGCCAGTAATTAACAAAAACTTTATCAAACAAAAAATAATTTATAATTAGCCTCTATCTTTACGACATATCATTTATAAACATATACTAATAATTCATTTGTTTGTGAATAAAGTCACAAATTAAAATCCGATTATTTCAAGCTTAAATAAAACATGGCACAATCTGAAAAATCATAAAAAATGGCTGCCATAAACGAGGAAGGCTTTTGTATTGTTTTATTCTTTAGAATAAATCAGTTCATCTTCACTTTTGCCTTTCTCTTATCTCCCCTCTGGAAATGGAGTTATCAGCATGTTATTAAAAAGGAAGAGATTTCTTTTATTCAGCAGCCTATTAGCTGTTGGCCTGACCGGTTGTGATAACGATCACCATTATGACTCAACCCCGGATAAGGATAAACAACCTGAGCTGAATGCCAGGAATATTAAATTACTGACTATTAATGGCTTGCAGTTTAAAGACTTAAATAAAAACGGCAAGCTGGATAAATATGAAGACTGGCGGCGGGACAGCGAAACCCGTACCCGCGATTTAGTCAGTAAAATGACGGTGGAAGAAAAAGCGGGCGCCATGATGCACGGCACTATCACGCTCGACGAGAACGGACGCGTGGATTTCCCCGCCACCGATAAAGAAATCAGAGAAACGCAGGTTAATACTTTTATTACCCGTATGGCGGGTGACCCAAACTTTATTTCCGCAGACAATAACAGGATTCAGGAAATAGCAGAAAATACCCGCCTGGGTATTCCTGTGACTATCAGTACCGATCCACGTAATCATTTTGTTAACGACCCTAACGCCACAAGCGTAGCAGCGGGCAGTTTTTCCCAGTGGCCGGAAACGCTGGGTTTTGCCGCCATTAATGATGCCGAACTGGTGAAAACTTTCGCCGATAACGCGCGCCAGGAATACCGGGCTGTGGGAATACACATGGCGTTATCTCCCCAGGCCGACCTTGCTACCGAGCCGCGCTGGGGGCGCATTAACGGTACATTCGGGGAAAACAATCAAATTGCCAAACGCCTCACACAGGCCTATATCGAAGGCTTCCAGAACGGCAGCAACGGCCTTAACGCCGACAGCGTCATTACTGTGGTGAAACACTTTGCCGGCGGCGGACCGCAGCGCGATGGGCTAGACCCACACAATATTTACGGTAAAGAGCAGGACTATCCGGGCGATAACCTGGAATATCATCTGGTGCCGTTCGAAGGCGCATTTGCCGCCAACGTCGCCTCCGTAATGCCCTATTACGGCCAGCCTGTCGGCCTGTGGTACAACGGCGAACTGATCGAGGAAGTGGGCTTTGGTTATAATAAACAGGTCCTCACCGATATTCTGCGTGGCCGCTTCGGCTTTAAGGGCGTCATCCTTAGCGACTGGGGTATTCTGGAAAGCTGTGAAGGGAAGTGCGCCTCCGGCATCAGCGATGCGGACATTGCCGCAGGCGTCTCGCCGTGGAGCGCCGGTATCGGGATGTCCTGGGGCGTGGAAAACCTGACCCGCCAGGAGCGCGTGGTGAAGGCCGTTGAAGCGGGCATCGATCAGTTCGGCGGTACAACCAATTCCAGCGATCTAATTGCCGCTATTAATGAAAAACAGCTCTCCACTGAAGCCATTGACGCTGCTGTGAGCCGCATTATGCTGCAGAAATTCAAGCTGGGGTTGTTTGAAAAACCGTTTGTGGATGAAACCAAAGCCGCGCAGATGGTTGGCAACCCAACGTTCCAGGCCCGGGCCGATGAAGCCCAGCGCCGCTCGCAGGTGCTTTTAAAAAACGACAATAACATGCTGCCGCTGGATGTGTCCGGCAAAAAAGTATTCCTGCATAATATGAACGCAACCGTCGCCGCACGCTATGGCCTGGAAGTCGTCGATACGCCACAGCAGGCCGAACTCGCCATTTTGCGCGTAGACACGCCGCACCAGAACGATCCGCACTATCCGTTTGGTTCGGTAGACTTCGGCCAACTCGGCTTTGAAGACGCCGATACCGTAGAGCTTGATAAAAAAGCAGGCAATTATAGCGGCAGCGACGACTATGCTTTGATAAAGCAGATTGAAGCGCTCAATATTCCCGTCGTACTGTCTGTTTACCTCAACCGTCCGGCGATCCTGACCAACGTAAAAGATCGCGTAAACGTATTGATGGCGAACTTCGGCGCTTCCGATGAAGCGGTGCTGGATGTCATCACCGGCAAAAGCAAGGCTGAAGGCACGCTGCCGTTCGAACTCCCGTCAAGCTGGCAGGAAGTGCTGGATCAAAAGCCTGACGTAGCGCACGATACCGCCAATCCGCTGTATGAAATGGGCGCGGGGATTAAACTTTAATATTTTGCAATGTAAACACTGGTGAAACCCGGTTATCAGTTTAGCCATAAAGCGGGAAAAAACGTCTTTTTGCCCGCTTTATGGCGAACAACCGAAAATCCATGCTTTGTTTTTTCTGCCCTGACCGGCGCGTGCCGACAACCTTAACGCCCCGGATGAACCGGGGCATCAAGCCTGAACGTTGCCATTGTGGAGCGCCGCCATTAGCGGCGCTGAGACTGCTGACAAACCCCGTCCTGTCGTAGGCAGGATGGATGAAACACAATAAAAAATAGGGGAAATCAATGCATTGATTTTCGCCTGCTTACTACAAAGAAGGAAAAACTCCGTTTTTGAGACTGCTGACAAACCATTCTGTCGCAGGCAGGATGGATGAAACACAATAAAAAATACGGAAAATCAATGCATTGATTTTCGCCTGCTTACTACAAAGAAGGAAAAACTCCGTTTTTTCCTTCTTTGCCAACAATCTTAAGCGCCGCCACGAGCCGCTTAAGCGTCGCCTTTGCGCCCGCCTGGCTGCATCGGCAGCCAGGCGCGAATACGCAGACCGCCGCGCTCGCTTTCGCCAATATCCAGCGCGCCGCGGTGGTTATCAATAATGCGCTGCACAATAGCCAGCCCCAGACCGGTGCCGCTGGTGCTGCGCGCGCTATCGCCGCGTACAAAGGGCTGGAGCAGATACGTTAGCTGGTCGGGTTTAATGCCGGGGCCGTCATCTTCAACCTGAAACCAGGCGCGGTTAAACTCAACGCCGGTGCTGATCTTAATCCAGCCGTTGCCGTAACGTGCGGCGTTCACCACCATATTCGCAATGGCGCGCTTAATTGACAGCGGATGGATTTGCAGCGCAATTTCACCGGCTTTCAGGTCAGTAACTATCTCACGCTCATAGCCGCTTTCAGCGGCAATCACCTCGCCAATCACCGCATTCAGATCCGCGCTTTCCAGCGGCATTTCCTGGCCGGTGCGCAGATAATCGATAAACTGCTCGATGATGTCGTTGCACTCTTCAATATCTTTATTGATAGATTCCGCCAGATAGCCATCCTGCTCGCTCATCATTTCCGTTGCCAGGCGAATACGCGTTAACGGCGTGCGCAAATCGTGACTCACCCCCGCCATTAACAGCGTGCGATCGTCGGCAAGCTGCTTTACGCCAGAAGCCATATGGTTAAACGCCCGCGTCACCGAGCGCACTTCAGATGCGCCATACTCCCGCAACGGCGGCGGGATAATTCCCTTACCAACCTGCATCGCGGCATGCTCCAGCTCCACCAGCGGCCGGTTCTGGATACGGATAAACAGCCACGCGCCGCCAATCGCCAGCAGCATAATCGCAAGGGTATAGCGAAAAAGCGGCGAGAAATCGCCCTGGTGAATTTCCGTCAGCGGCACGCGAACCCAGATATTGGGCGAAAGCCAGGTCTTAAGCCATACTACCGGCGAGCTTTTATTGACCTCAACGCGTACTTCCGTCGGGCCGCTTAACTGCTGCGCCATCTGCTGGCTCAGGAATTCATAGTGCTGCGCCCAGCGCAGCCCCGCCTCTTCAGCCGCCTCGTCGGAATAAAGTGAAATACCCAGTTCGCGATAAATTTCACGCCGAAATGCGGGCGGCACGACCAGATGGGTGCCGTCCTCCAACTGAAGTTTATCGGTCATCAGCATCCGCACTTCGTATGCCAGCACCTTATTAAACTGCTGCAGGCTGGGCAAAATCGCAAAATTCAGCACGACAAGATAGGTCGTCACCAGGCTGACAAACAGCAAAGTGACGATCAGTAGCAAAGTGCGGGCAAATGAACTTCGCGGCGAGAAGCGCAATCGCCTCATGCCTTAGCGCCGTCCGGTACAAAGACATAGCCAAGGCCCCAGACCGTCTGGATATAGCGCGGGTGCGCCGGATCTTCTTCCACCATACGGCGCAGGCGAGAAATCTGCACGTCAATGGAGCGCTCCATAGCGCTATATTCACGCCCGCGCGCCAGGTTCATTAACTTGTCGCGAGACAGCGGCTCGCGGGGGTGGCTTACCAATGCCTTCAGCACCGCAAATTCACCGCTGGTCAGCGGCATCGGTTCATCTTCACGGAACATCTCACGCGTGCCGAGATTGAGTTTAAACTTGCCGAAAGCGATAACCGCCTCCTCCTGGGAAGGCGCGCCCGGTAATTCATTGGCCTGGCGGCGCAGCACGGCGCGTATACGCGCCAGCAGCTCACGCGGGTTGAACGGCTTGGGAATGTAGTCATCGGCGCCAATCTCCAGCCCGACGATGCGGTCAACTTCTTCGCCCTTGGCGGTAACCATAATGATCGGCATTGGGTTGCTCTGGCTGCGCAGGCGGCGGCAGATAGAAAGGCCGTCCTCGCCGGGCAGCATCAAATCCAGCACCATCAGATGAAAAGATTCGCGGGTCAACAACCTGTCCATCTGCTCGGCGTTAGCCACGCTGCGAACCTGGAAGCCCTGCTCGGTAAGATAACGCTCAAGCAGCGCGCGCAGACGCATATCATCGTCCACGACCAGAATTTTATAATTCTCTTGCATTGTTATACTCCCAAAGGTTCAGTCTATCGGGCTGCGCCGTGCTCTCTATCGGGCAGGAAACAGCTCGCCTTATTCTAAAAAAGCCCCCGCTCGCCACCAGTGAAATCTGGTATAAATTCCAGACAAAATTGTTACAAAGCATATTTAACAGCAGCTTAACTGCTCAATCCATCACATATTCACTGTTAACGGTTAAAAGCGCGGCTAACCACATCTCCGCCTGCCAGCCCCCCGGCACGGCCACAACGATTACGCCGTCTCGCCCTTCTCTTTTTCATAAGTAATCGCGTTAATAAACCACACTCTCTCGCCCTGCGGCGTCGGCACGACGCATTCTTCATCAACCTGCTTTTTCAGCAGCGCTCGCGCCATTGGCGAATCAATGGAGATATAATCTTTATTATCGCCGTAAATCTCCTGCGGACCGACAATACGAAATTTTTTTACCTCGCCCGCTTCGTTTTCAATTTCCACCCATGCGCCGAAAAATACGCGCCCGTCCTGCTGCGGCGAATAATCGACAATTTTTAGCGCCGGTAAGAGCTTGCGTAAAAAACGCACCCGCCTGTCTATCTGGCGCAGCAGGCGCTTATTGTAGGTATAGTCGGCATTTTCGGAACGATCGCCAAGGCTTGCCGCCCACGACACAATTTTCGTTATCGCCGGACGTTTTTCCTTCCAGAGATAGTCGTGTTCCTGTTTGAGTTTATTGTATCCCTCACGGGTAATCAGTCTGGTGCCTGTCATATTGCGCGCTTTCTTCTAAAAAGTGTCTAAAGATACCAGCGCCGAAGCTGGAAGTATCCGATTCGCCGCGTCACGGGGACGACGGCTGGCAATTTTGCACGCCAGTCCGTATAACTGTCCCCCTGAATTTTTGACTCACAGGACGACACTCCGCCATGATGAATGATTCACTCTGTCGCATTATTGCCGGTGAACTACAGGCCCGCGCCGAACAGGTTGAAGCGGCAGTTAAACTGCTTGATGAAGGCAACACTGTGCCATTTATCGCACGTTACCGTAAAGAGATCACCGGCGGCCTTGACGACACGCAGTTGCGTAACCTGGAAACACGTCTTGGCTACCTGCGTGAGCTGGAAGAGCGACGCCAGGCGATTCTGAAATCCATTACCGAGCAGGGCAAGCTGACCGATGAACTCTGCGGCGCCATTAACGCCACATTGAGTAAAACCGAGCTTGAAGACCTGTATCTGCCCTACAAACCCAAACGCCGTACCCGTGGCCAAATCGCTATTGAAGCGGGCCTTGAACCGCTGGCCGATATGCTGTGGAACACGCCGAACGCCGTGCCGGAAAACGAAGCGGCGGCGTTTGTCGATGCCGACAAGGGTGTCGCCGATGTGAAAGCCGCGCTGGACGGCGCGCGCTATATTATGATGGAGCGCTTTGCCGAAGACGCGGCGCTGTTGGCGAAGGTACGCGACTATCTGTGGAAAAACGCTCACCTGGTCTCAAGCGTAGTAAGCGGTAAAGAGGAAGAAGGCGCAAAATTCCGCGATTATTTTGACCACCATGAACCCATCGCTCAAGTGCCGTCGCATCGCGCGCTGGCGATGTTCCGCGGACGCAATGAGGGCGTGCTTCAACTCTCACTTAACGCCGACCCACAGTTCGACGAACCGCCGAAAGAGAGCTACTGCGAACAAATCATTATCGACCACCTCAACCTGCGCCTGAATAACGCCGCTGCGGACGGCTGGCGCCGCGCCGTAGTGAGCTGGACGTGGCGCATCAAGGTGCTGATGCACCTCGAAACAGAGCTAATGGGTACGGTGCGCGAACGCGCTGAAGAAGAAGCGATTAACGTCTTCGCCCGCAACCTGCATGATTTGCTGATGGCCGCGCCTGCCGGCTTGCGCGCCACAATGGGCCTCGATCCGGGGCTGCGTACCGGCGTAAAAGTAGCGGTGGTTGACGCTACCGGTAAGCTGGTGGCCACCGATACCATTTACCCGCATACCGGCCAGGCGGCAAAAGCCGCAGCGGCGATTGCCGCGCTGTGCGAAAAATATAACGTAGAGCTGGTGGCTATCGGCAACGGCACCGCATCGCGTGAAACAGAGCGCTTCTATCTCGACGTGCAAAAGCAGTTCCCGAAAGTCACAGGCCAGAAAGTGATTGTCAGCGAAGCCGGGGCATCGGTGTACTCGGCATCCGAAATGGCAGCGCTGGAATTTCCGGAACTCGACGTTTCGCTACGCGGCGCGGTATCGATCGCCCGTCGCCTTCAGGATCCGCTGGCAGAGCTGGTGAAAATCGATCCGAAATCTATCGGCGTAGGCCAGTATCAGCACGACGTAAGCCAAAGCCAGCTTGCGAAAAAACTTGATGCCGTTGTGGAAGATTGCGTAAACGCCGTAGGCGTGGATCTCAACACCGCTTCCGTAGCGCTGCTGACCCGCGTGGCAGGGCTGACGCGCATGATGGCCCAGAATATTGTGGCCTGGCGCGATGAAAACGGCCGTTTCCAGAACCGCCAGCAGTTATTGAAAGTAAGCCGCCTTGGGCCGAAAGCCTTTGAACAGTGCGCAGGCTTCCTGCGTATCAACCAGGGCAACAACCCCCTGGATGCCTCCACCGTACATCCAGAGGCCTATCCGGTAGTAGAGCGCATTCTTGCCGCCACGCGCCAGTCCCTCCAGGAACTCATGGGCAACGCCAGCGCTCTGCGCAGCCTTAAGGCCAACGATTTTACTGATGAGAAATTCGGCGTACCTACCGTTACCGACATCATTAAAGAACTGGAAAAACCGGGCCGTGACCCGCGACCTGAGTTTAAAACAGCGCAGTTTGCCGATGGCGTGGAAACGCTGAACGACCTGCTGCCCGGCATGGTGCTGGAAGGCGCGGTCACCAACGTTACTAATTTTGGCGCATTTATCGATATCGGCGTTCACCAGGATGGGCTGGTGCATATCTCTTCCCTGTCGGACAGGTTCGTTGAAGATCCGCATCAGGTAGTAAAAGCTGGCGATATTGTGAAAGTGAAAGTGCTGGAAGTGGATCTGGCGCGCAAGCGCATTGCGCTAACCATGCGACTGGATGAGCAACCCGGAGAAAGCAGCGCCCGACGCGGCAATAACGCCGCAGGCGCGCGTGAAAGTAAGGCGCGCCCTGGCGCAAAACCACGACAGCGTGAAACCACGACGGCAGGCAACAGCGCCATGAGCGATGCGCTGGCGGCAGCCTTTGGCAAAAAGCGCTGACCCGGCGGGCAAACGAACCGGAGACGGCATGTCCGCATGCCGCGAATTTACGCTTGCGGCAACAGCAAGGGCCGCTGCGGCCCCTCCGCCTGACGACAAAAAGGGCAAAACCACGTTTTGCCCTTTCAGCTTGTTGTCAAAGAAGGAAAAAACGGGGTTTTCCTTCTTTGTGGTAAGCAGGCGAAAATCAATGCATTGATTTTTCTTATTGTATTTCGTCCATCCTGTCTGCGACAGGATGGGGTTTGTCAGCAGTCTCAGGGCAAAACTGCGTTTTGCCCTTTTTGCCGTTAGCAGACGAAAAATAATTCATTGAACTTACTGGTTTACCTTGCGAATATTCCGGGCCGCCGCCACGCGTACCGGCGTTTGACAATCATCTCCGGGGCCGCTGCGGCGCTTTTTATTTACCGGCTCAGGCATCACGGCACCCTACTTTACGGTTTTTGTACAATCAGCTCATGGTAAATTTCAGGCGTAGGCGCATCATCATTTTCATCGGTTTGCTGAAACACCTGAACAATCTGCCAGCCTTCTTTCGCCAACTGCGGCAGCGTACCCTGAAGACTATCGGAACAGACAAAAATCGTTTTATTACTCAGCGATTGCCCGCTGGTAATGGGTTGCGGCTTTGACCGGCAGACGTAAGCTTCACCGGCAATTGCCGACGCAGAAAGGCAAAACGCCAGGGATGCCAGCGCAATGCGCTTATTCATCAGGATTCTCCTTTAACTATTATGCGTTCCATAACAGTTCATCAGCCTCTGTGGCACAACGATAAACTGACCGCAGCGTTATAACCTGGAGCAGGGGCTATGGCTACGCAGAAAAATCGCAAATTAATATCAAAAATTCTCCTTTCCCCTAATTAATTACCGGAAAACTAACCGGTTTTTATTCGCGAATTTTAATATAAAGTATTAGCGCAGCTTATTTTTACTGAAATATCGGGAGGTAATAACGTGCAATTTCTTCACCTCAGCACATCATTATTAACTTTTCATCCTTTTTATTCACGCTGAAATACTTTCTTTCCATTTTGCTATAAAAATGCGTTGCTCATGACAATTTGTTAATTGCAGATAAAAACCATTCTCATTATCATCGTATAGTTCTACTTCTTCTGGTTGACGTATTTCACCAGGCAGCACCAGCCGCCTTTTATTCGCTTCTCGATTATTACAGGAAGGCCATTATGCGATTTCTCCCTAACAGTACGTGGAAGATTACAGGTTTCGCCAGCGAGATCCGCCCTGCGTATCGGCAAAAGCTTCTCTCACTCGGTATGCTGCCTGGATCATCGTTTCGCGTGGTGCGCGTTGCGCCTTTTGGCGATCCGATACATATTGAAACGCGTCGCGTCAGCCTGGTGCTGCGTAAAAAAGATCTCGCATTGCTCAATACCGAAGCCGCGTCATAACGCCAGCTTTCAGAAATTCATAATAAAAGTTCACGTTAAAAATGAAAAAATTAACCATTGGTCTGATTGGCAACCCTAACTCAGGTAAAACGACGCTCTTTAACCAGCTCACCGGCGCGCGCCAGCGGGTGGGCAACTGGGCAGGCGTAACGGTGGAGCGCAAAGAAGGGCAGTTCAGCACCATCGACCGCCAGGTCACGCTCATCGACCTGCCCGGCACTTACTCACTGACCACCATATCTTCACAAACCTCGCTGGATGAACAAATAGCCTGCCACTATATCCTGAGCGGCGAGGCTGATATGTTGATTAACGTAGTGGACGCCTCCAACCTTGAGCGCAACCTCTACCTGACGCTGCAACTGCTGGAACTGGGTATCCCTTGCGTAGTGGCGCTCAATATGCTGGATATCGCCGAAAAGCAGCATATCCGCATTGATATCGACGCGCTATCCGCCCGTCTCGGCTGCCCGGTCGTGCCGCTTATCTCCACGCGCGGGCGCGGCATTGATGGCCTGAAACTGGCTATCGATCGCCATCAGGGTAATCAGGACATTGAGCACGTACACTACCCTCGCCCACTGCGGGCCGGCGCTGAAAAGCTGGCGGAAAGCATCCCGGCAACCGTTCCGTATCAGCAGCGGCGCTGGCTGGCGCTGCAAATGCTGGAAGGCGATATCTACAGCCAGGCGCGCGCCGGCGATGCGGCGAACGCGCTGCTGCGCGAGGTACGCGAACAGTTACAGGCCAACGGCGGCGATCCGGCGCTGCAAATTGCCGACGCGCGCTATCAGAGCATCGCCGTACTGTGCGACGGCGCAAGCAACAGCCTGACTGCCGAGCCAAACCGACTCACTCTCGCGCTGGATAAAATCGTACTCAATCGCGTATTAGGGCTGCCTGTCTTTTTACTGGTGATGTACCTGATGTTTCTGCTGGCAATTAATATTGGCGGCGCGCTTCAGCCTGTTTTTGACGGCGGTTCGGCGGCAATCTTTATCCACGGCATACAGTGGTTAGGGGCCGTGCTGCACTTCCCAAACTGGTTGACGGTATTTCTGGCCCAGGGCATCGGCGGGGGCATTAATACGGTTCTGCCGCTGGTCCCGCAGATTGGCATGATGTATCTGTTCCTGTCGTTTCTTGAAGATTCCGGCTATATGGCGCGCGCGGCGTTCGTTATGGACAGACTGATGCAGGCGCTGGGGCTGCCGGGGAAATCCTTTGTCCCGCTGATTGTCGGCTTTGGCTGCAACGTGCCGTCAGTGATGGGCGCGCGCACGCTGGATGCGCCGCGCGAACGGCTGATGACCATTATGATGGCGCCATTTATGTCGTGCGGGGCGCGCCTGGCCATTTTTGCCGTGTTCGCCGCCGCCTTTTTCGGCAAGAGCGGCGCGCTGGTCGTGTTTTCGCTCTACCTGCTGGGCATTGTTATGGCGATCCTGACCGGTCTGATGCTCAAGCATACGCTGATGCGCGGCGAGGCCAGCCCGTTTGTGATGGAACTGCCGGTTTATCACGTGCCGCATCTGCGAAGCCTGCTGCTGCAAACCTGGCAGCGTCTGAAGGGCTTTGTGCTGCGCGCCGGTAAAGTTATCGTCATCGTCAGTATTTTTATCGGCGCGCTCAACAGTTTTTCGTTCAGCGGCAAACCGGTAGACAGCATCAATGATTCCGCCCTGGCTTCGGTTAGTAAAACGCTCACGCCGCTGCTGCACCCTATTGGCGTGCAACAGGATAACTGGCAGGCCACCGTTGGGCTGTTTACCGGCGCAATGGCTAAAGAAGTCGTGGTCGGTACGCTGAACACGCTCTACACCGCGGAAGATTTGCATGACGATGAGTTCGATCCGGCATCCTTCAGCCTGCGCGAGGAGCTGGGGGAAGCGCTCAGCGACACCTGGCAAAGCCTGAAGGACACGTTCAGCCTGAGCGTGCTGGCAAACCCCATCGAAGCCAGCAAAGGCGACGGCGAAATGGCCAGCGGCGCGATGAGCGTGATGAGCAGCAAATTCGGCAGCGATGCCGCCGCTTACAGCTACCTCATCTTTGTTCTGCTGTATATGCCCTGCATCTCGGTTATGGGCGCTATCGCCCGGGAATCAAGCCGCGGCTGGATGACATTCTCCATTCTGTGGGGCCTGAACATCGGCTATTCGCTGGCGGCGCTGTGGTACCAGTGCGCCACCTTTAGCGCACATCCGCGCTACAGCATGGTAGTCATTGCGGCGGTCATTCTTTTCAACGTGCTGCTCATCGGCGGCCTGCGCCGCGCCCGCAGCCGCATTAACGTCAACCTGCTGAACGCAAGCCGCCCTGGCGCCGCCAGCAGTGGTAGCTGCCACTAAGGAGAGCATATGGCCGGTTTGAA
This sequence comes from Tenebrionibacter intestinalis, assembly GCF_016632365.1. Classification (GTDB taxonomy): domain Bacteria; phylum Pseudomonadota; class Gammaproteobacteria; order Enterobacterales; family Enterobacteriaceae; genus Tenebrionibacter; species Tenebrionibacter intestinalis. The sequence goes on from NZ_JAEPBH010000031.1 coordinate 45,777, forward strand.
AGAAGTGCGGGATTTACTGGCGCTGCGCGGGCGCCTGGAAACACAGCAAATTAGCCAGTTGCTCGCTACGCCGCTGCCGCGCATTGAGGCGCTGCTCTCGCACCTTGAGAGAATGAAGCTTGCCGTTCGCGTGTCGCCGGCGTCTGACGACGCCTGCTTTCCCGGCAGTTGTCGACGCTGCCCGCAGCGCAAAAGCTGCCTGTCGGAGCAGTGGACACTACTTTCCTGAGCGCCTCGTATGCCCGCCAGTTCAGCGCGCGGGCATATTTTTACTTTCCCGGCTATTCCTTTTAATGTTCTCTCCCCTCGCAGGTAAAATACACGCCCTCTACAGCCTGCTCCCCTATTCCAGGCTGTGTCCCTTAATTCTCATGATGCTGGCTCAAGAGGCGCAGCCTGAATACTTATTCTGAACATATTCTAACCGGAATTTAATATTGTTGGTCATTTCATCAACATTGCTACAAACGATAAAATACCGGTAAAACCACTTCACGTCGTAAAAAAACAATCCTCTAAAATAACGATAAACTTATTTTTAAGAATACACTCAAAATAATCAACCCTATTTAACTATCTGTTTATTAATCAAAAATAAAAAACAAATTCAGAAAAAAATTATTTCAATTTCCTCAAACTAAATACACCAAGAAATCTCCTAATAATTAAAAGCATAAAATCTCGCAAACGCCTCCAAACAATAATTTAAATAATCAACAAAATTTGACTTTAATATATTTATTAACAAATAATCCGACCGCGAAAACGCATTAACAATGATTAAAAGGGAATTTTATGTTGTTTGGATCTCGCAAATTATCCATTTGCGCCAGCGCGCTGTGCCTGTTGATGTCAGGTTCGTCGTCCGTTTACGCCGGGCTGCTGATGCCCGATGAAGCATTGCGCAACGATCTTACCTGGCTTACCAGCCGCCATGTTCTGGCGCTGGATCTCACCACCTGGCCGCTAAGCGAAGAGGCTGTACAGGAATCGCTGGCTTCTTTACGCACAGAAAATGATCCTGCCACCCGCAACGCGCTGGCGCGGATAGATAAGCGCATCCGCCAGTTACAGGCCCCTGTCAGTGCTCAACTGTGGACCACAAGTCAGCAACCCAGGCTTGCCCCTGGCTTTCAGCAATCACAAACCGCAGCGCACGGGCTGGATTTAGGGCTTCGCAGCGGCGATGAACACTGGGAACTGCAGCTTCAAAGCCAGCTCGAAAGCCACCGCTATATTTCCGACGACGGTCGCCTTACGCTCAACGGCTCCCGCGCCTCGGTAAAACTTTTCGATCAGTGGCTAAGCTTTGGCGAAATACCCCAGTGGTGGGGACCGGGGCGCGCAAGTAGCCTGATACGCTCAGATGCGGCCAGACCCGTCGCCGGCTTTCAGCTCCAGCGCGCCAGCGCCGCTGCGTTTAAAACCCCCTGGCTTGCCTGGCTTGGGCCGTGGAATTACCAGCTCAGCGCCGGACAGCTACGCCAGTATTCTGCGCCCAGTGAGCCAAAACTGTTTGGCGCCAGGCTGAGCATTATGCCCTTTTCCGCGCTACAAATCGGGCTTTCCCGCACCCTGATGTGGGGAGGAGACGGCCGCCCCCAGTCCCTGTCTTCATTTGGCAACGCCATTATCGGACGTGACAACACCACTGACGCCAGTAAAGACCCCGGCAACCAGCTCGGTGGGATAGACTTTCGCCTGAATCTCAACCCGCTGGCGAATATGCCTGCTGCTGTATACGGACAGATTATTGGCGAGGACGAGTCCGGCTTTACGCCGTCACACGTGATGTATATGGCTGGTCTGGAAGTTATGCATACGTGGGATACCCGGCAGGTAAGCTGGTATCTGGAAGGTGCGGATACCCGTACCGGCATGCATAAAGAAGGCATAAGTTACACGCATCGTAACTATAAAGAAGGCTACTATCAGCAAGGCTACCCACTGGGCGCTTCCATCGGCGCAGACGCAACGCAATACACGTTCGGCGTTAACGTCACGCTGGAGGATGGACAGCGCTTCGGCGCAAGGCTGGAACATGCGCAGGTTAACCGGCTTTCTCAGCCCATCAACCTGGCGTGGCCAACGGCAGATAAGTACACCGGCGGCGAACTGAGCTGGCACGCGCCGGTACGGGAATGGCTGACGCTCGACAGCCGCCTTTGGTACAGCCACAGCGAATATCGTCATCACGACGTGGGCGCAGGTCTACGGGCCGGGTTTACCCTCGGCGCTTTACGTTAAGCGGCAGGCGTCTTCTCCCGCGCCCGGTCACAGAATGCGAGCAGCGACTCACAAAACGCCGCCGGATGAGAAATAAACGGCGCGTGGGCCGCCTTCGGGAAAACCAGCGATTCACTGCGCGGCCATAGCGCGTCAAGCGAACCGGCGATTTTGCGCGGCACCAGGCCATCAAGCCGCCCGTAAAGCCGCAAAAATGGCTGGTTCAACGCGCACAGCGCCGCGCGTAAATCCGCCTGTTTGAGAATTTCCAGCCCGCCGTTCAAAACCTCCACCGTCGGCATGGGCTGATGCAATACCACCTCTTTAAGCAAGCGCGCGTCATGGCGCGCGCTGTCTGTGCCCAGCGTCTGTAACGCCAGGAAACGCTCCACGGTACGCCGGTAATCCGCGCTCAGTTGCTGCTGAAACCCCGCCAACACCTCAGGCCGGATACCCGGCCAGTCATCCCTGGCGCTAAAGCAGGGCGAAGAGGCAACGGTAATAAGGCCGCCCACCCGCTGTGGGTAGCGCAGCGCCGCCAGGCTTGCCACCAGTCCACCGAGGCTCCAGCCAAGCCATAACGCCTGCGCAGGCGCGCGCGACACTACCGCATCCGTCATGGCCTCAAGCGTCATCGCGCCCCAGCCCTGGCTGCGGCCAAAGCCCGGTAAATCAACCAGGTGCAGCGTAAACTGCGAGCGCAGTCGGGGAACTATGCCGCGCCATACTTCAGCATTCAGCCCCCACCCGTGCAGCAGCACAAGTTGACGTTTTTCCTGGCCCACGGTCTGCCACCAGATCTCATTCATAGGTAGGATTCTCTTCACGCAATCAGGAGGAACCTATGCTAACAATCCCTGCCCTGTGTTGGCTATGCGCTTCGCCGCTGGCGCTGGCGCAGCACGGATTTTGCAGTTGCTGTACGCGAGCGCTGCTAAAAAGCGCGCCGGTCTGCCCCCGGTGCGGCCTGCCCGCGCTAAGCAGTCAATCGCCGTGCGGGCGCTGCATACAAAAGCCGCCGCTCTGGCAGCATATGGTGGCCGTAGGCGATTATCATGCGCCGCTCAAAACGCTGGCGCAGCGCCTCAAGTTTCGTCAAACCCCCGCCCTGGCCGCACCGCTGGCGCGGCTGATGCTGCTGCGCGTACTTCAGGCTCGCCGCGAACGCGCGCTGGCGCTGCCGGAACTATTGGTTAGCGTGCCGCTGCACCGCCGCCGCCAGTGGCGGCGTGGTTATAATCAAAGCGCCCTGCTGGCGCAGCCGCTTGCCCACTGGCTCGGCTGTCGCTATGAAACGCGCGCGCTGACGCGGATAAAATCCACCGCGCTACAGCACCGGCTCAGCGCCCGGTTACGCGCCCGCAACCTGAAAAATGCGTTCCAGCTTGATCTGGCGCTAAAGGATCGCCATATCGCTATCGTGGATGATATCGTTACCACTGGCAGCACTGCGACGGAAGTCGCGCGTCTGCTCAAGCGCTGCGGCGCGGCGTCACTACAGGTCTGGTGTCTGTGCCGCACCTTGTAGCCTATCCGGGATGGGCGTATTATAACCAGGTAAATGAGTCAACTATTAGGTTACAGCTTATGATCCGTATTTCCGATGCTGCGCAAGCACACTTTGCAAAACTCCTTGAAAATCAGGAGGAAGGAACACAAATCCGCGTGTTCGTCATCAACCCGGGTACCCCCAGTGCGGAATGCGGCGTTTCCTACTGCCCGCCCGACGCGGTTGAGGCAACGGATACTGCGATTAAATTTGATAAGCTTATTGCCTACGTCGACGAACTAAGCGCGCCGTTTCTGGAAGAGGCGGAAATTGATTTCGTCACCGACCAGCTCGGTTCACAGCTTACGCTGAAAGCGCCTAACGCCAAAATGCGTAAAGTGGCCGATGACGCGCCGCTGATTGAGCGCGTGGACTATTTCATTCAGGCGCAAATTAACCCGCAACTGGCAGGCCATGGCGGCCACGTCTCGCTGATGGAAATTACCGATGAAGGCTATGCTATCCTTCAGTTTGGCGGCGGCTGCAACGGCTGTTCAATGGTTGACGTTACGCTTAAAGAAGGCATCGAAAAACAGCTTCTCAGCGAATTCAGCGACCTGAAAGGCGTGCGCGATCTCACCGAGCACCAGCGCGGCGAGCACTCCTACTACTGATTAAAACCGGCGCCGCTTTCGCGGCGTCACGCTTTTCACCTCCCTGGCCTGCACGACGTTATCGTTGCGCATTTATCGCACCGTCTAGCGTCAACAAGCCAGGCCGGTTCAGCTTTACAGGGCGTTCCGCTCGTCTGGCTGTGGGAGCAATAACAGGGCCAGCTGAAGCGCCCATAAGCCTGTAGTCCGTTTCCCTCCTCATGGCGAAGCCTTTATAAAAGCCTCCGCCTGTGCTCTGACCGGCGCAGTATCCTGAGTAGCCCAGGAGTCGCGACACGGCCCGCACCGTCTTCACGCCTTACGGCTGGCGCGAGTAAGCTTACGGCGGCGGCGATTGAGATCTTTTAACAGGCGGTTGACGCCCTCATCGGCAAACATCGCCTCCAGCGTGGCAGTCAGCTTACGCCGCCAGTTTTTATACTCACTGCTGGTGCCAGGCACGTTGACCGGCGTTGCTATATCCAGCCAGTCTTCAGGCTGAAGCCCCAGCAGCGCGCAGCGGCTGTCGGCGGTATAGCGCTGCATACCCCGGTTTAGCAGCGGCGTCATCGCCATACGCGACGCCTTGCGCCCGGCGCCGGCAGGCAGGCATCCGTACTGATGCAGCGCATCAAGCAAGCCCTGTTTCGCTCTGGCTCTGTCGGCGCAGAGCGCATTGAACGCCGCTTCATCCGGATACAGCCCAAGCCTGTTGCCCAGCGTCAGATCGCCGCTTTCCCACCAGCCGCGCAGCGTCGGCAGGTCATGCGTGGTCGCAACCGCCATTGCCTGCTCGGGCCATGCCTGCGGCGCGCGCAGGTGGTTTGCGCCGTCCTGCTCAAAGTAGAGCACTTTATAGGAGTACACGCCGCTGTCACGTAGCTTATCGACAAGTTCCACCGGAACAATGCCAAGATCCTCGCCTATCACCATACAACGATGCCGATGGCTCTCCAGCGCCAGAATGGCCAGCAAATCGTCTACCGGGTAAGCCACATAGGCCCCCTTATCCGCCGTTTCACCACAGGGGATCCACCACAGGCGCAGCAACGCCATCACATGATCGATACGCAGCGCGCCGCAGTTTTCCATGTTAGCGCTCAGCAGCGCAATAAACGGATCGTAGGCGCGTGCCGCCATGACGTGCGGGTTCATCGGCGCCAGCCCCCAGTTCTGCCCAAGCGGGTTGTGGTTATCCGGCGGCGCGCCCACCGTCGCCTCCATGCAATACAGTTCACTATCGCCCCAGGTTTCACAACCGCCTTGCGCCACGCCCACGGCAAGATCCCGGTACAGACCGATGGGCATATCCGCGTCGCGGCACGCCGCCCAGCAGGCGGCAAACTGGCTGTAGGCCAGCCATTGTAGCCACAGCCAGAAATCCACTTCGTCGGCATGCGTCTGACAAAATGCCGCAACCTCAGGCGATGCGGCCTCCCGGTAGCCTTCCGGCCATACGGGCCACCCCCAGTTAGCGGCATCTTTTTGCATCAGGTGGGCGTGTAGCGCGTCATAGGCGGCCTGCCGGTACAGCCCGGCGCCGCGCTCGCCTACATACTGGCGAAAAGCGATAAACGCATCGTCCTGCGCATCGCGCGTCGTAAACTGTTGCCAGGCCAGCCTGAGCGCGGCGATCTTCAGGGCTGCCACGGCGCTGTAGTCCACCCACTGCGCCTCACGCGCCGCCGCCAGCGCGTTTTGCGTCTCATCCCTGCGCCACCAGGCCTGCGCCGCGGCGCTATGCTGGAAGTCCTCAACCGCCGTTACGTCGATATACATGACATTCAACCAGCGACGGGAAGATGGGCTATACGGGCTGGCGCTCTCCGGGTTTGCCGGATAGAGCGCATGAACCGGATTAAGGCCGATAAACGCACCACCGCGCCGGGCGATTTCGCCCAACATCTTTTTTAAATCGCCAAAATCGCCAATCCCCCAGTTATTGTCGGATCGTAGGGTATAAAGCTGCACGCAGGCGCCCCACAGTTTTTTTCCTGCCCGTACCGCTTTTGGCTCATAGCAGCGCTGCGGCGCAACGATAATACGGCAGTGCCAGCACAGATTCTCACGCATCAGCGTCAGGCGGTGATAGCCGAGCGGCAAATCAGGCGGCAGCGTCAGCGCCTGTCCGCTCTGCCCGTATCCGCGATACTGCCGCTCTGCGCTTTCGGTAATCAGCAACCATTGATACTCGCCTTCGCACTGAGGCGAGAAAGCCATGGTACGACCGACGATAAAGACCTTAACCGGCGGCAGCGGCGCGTTGGCTTCGTGGTCGGTCGCGCTACCCATTGCCGCCAGCAAACGCTGGCGGGTATCGGCGGAAATGTTCTGGCGTTCGCCGCGGGCGTTGATATAGCTGGCGGCGATCCCCGCGCGCGCGGCGGCTTTCGCCAGGTGTTTGCTCCCCATGCTCTTTCCTTCTTAGCGTTTAGCCTGCCAGATACGTTGCTGATAATCGCGTATTGCGCGATCTGAGCTGAACATGCCGCAGCGCGCTGTATTCAGGATAGCCGCCCGCGTCCAGGCGTCCAGGTCCCGGTAGAGCGCGTCCACCCGCTTTTGCGCCTCAACGTAGGCGGCAAAGTCCGCCATCACCAGATACGGATCGCCGCCCTCTTTACCTAAGCTGTGTAGCATGGGGGCAAAGGCTTGCCTGTCGCCGCCGCTATATTTGCCGCTCTCAAGTTCTTTTAACACGGCATCCAGCAGTTTATCCTTTTTACGCCATTTCACCGGATCATAGCCCTTCGCCTTTAGCGCTTTTACCTCCTCTACGGTGTGGCCGAAGATAAAAATATTTTCCTCGCCCACTTCCCCGGCAATTTCAACATTTGCGCCATCCAGGGTGCCGACGGTCAGCGCGCCGTTGAGCGCCAGCTTCATATTACCGGTACCGGAAGCCTCCGTGCCCGCAGTAGAAATCTGCTCGGAAATATCCGCCGCCGGAATCAGTTTTTCCGCAGCCGAGACGCAGTAGTCTGGTAAAAACACCACTTTCAGCCTGTCGCCCACCTTCGGATCGCGGTTTATCGCCTCTGCCACTTTATTGATGGCGTAGATAATATTTTTCGCCAGGCAGTAGCCCGGCGCCGCCTTCGCGCCAAACAGGAACACGCGCGGCACGCGGTCAACCTGCGGGTTTTCGCGTATTTCTTTATACAGCGCCAGAATATGCAGCAGGTTAAGATGCTGGCGCTTGTACTCATGCAGGCGCTTGATCTGAATATCAAACAGCGCGTGCGGATTAATATCGATACCAGTGCGTACTTTCACAAACCGGGCCAGTACCTGCTTATTGCGCAGTTTAATGTCGCGATACGCCGCGCGAAACGCCGCGTTATCCGCCCAGTTTTCCAGCCCGCTGAGCGCATCCAGATCGCTGGCCCACGCCTTTTTTAGCGTTTCATCCAGTAGCGTCGCCAGCGCCGGGTTGCACAGCTTTAACCAGCGACGCGGCGTAATGCCGTTTGTCACATTATGGAATTTGTTCGGCCAGAGCTGGTGATATTCCGGGAACAAATCTTTGATGACCAGTTCCGAATGCAGCGCCGCCACACCGTTAACGGCAAAGCTTCCTACCACGCACAGGTTCGCCATGCGAAGCTTACCCTCATATACCACGGCAAGCTTCGCCCATACGGCCTCGTCGCCAGGCCAGGTTTCGTTTACCCGTTTTTTAAAGCGGGCGTTTATCTCTTTGATAAGCTGCATATGGCGCGGCAACAGCGAACGCACCAGACGCTCATCCCAGCGCTCCAGCGCCTCCGGCATCAGGGTATGGTTGGTGTAGGCAAAGGTGCGGCGGGTAATGGCCCAGGCCTCATCCCAGCCAAGCTGATGTTCATCAAGCAACACGCGCAGCAGTTCAGGTATCGCGATGGCTGGATGCGTGTCGTTTAACTGGATAACTTCATAATCGGGCAGCGCCGCCAGCCCGCGTTCGGCCAGGTGGTGGCGGCGAAGAATGTCCGCTACCGAACAGGCGCACTGGAAATACTGCTGCATCAGGCGCAGCTTTTTACCCGCCTGGTGGTTATCGTTCGGGTAGAGCACTTTTGTGAGCTTTTCCGCATCAATCCCCTGCTGCTCGGCCTTCAAAAACTCACCGTCGTTAAAGCGCGTAAGATCAAAAGGATGCGCGTGTTTCGCCTGCCAAAGGCGCAGCGGCTGCGCCACGCCGTTGCGATAACCCAGCACCGGCAGATCCCAGGCCTCTCCCTGTAACACAAACGCCGGTTGCCAGTCATGCCGGCCCCCCTTTATTTCCACCCGCCCGCCTATACCGACACGGACATCCCACGCCGCGTTGTGCCGAAACCACGGGTAGCGGCCGCGCTGCCAGTCATCCGGCGCTTCCACCTGCCGGCCATCGTCAAAAGACTGACGGAACAGGCCGTACTGATAGTTCAGCCCATAGCCCGTCGCAGGCTGGCCAACCGTCGCCATAGAATCCAGAAAACAGGCGGCAAGGCGCCCCAGGCCGCCGTTGCCAAGCGCCGGATCGGCTTCCTGCTCCAGCAGATCGCTAAGCTCGACGCCATAATCGCGCAATACTTCCGCCACCGCCGTATACCAGCCCAGATTCAGCAGGTTATTCCCCGTCAGGCGGCCAATCAGGAACTCCATCGAAATATAGTTAACGTGGCGCTGCCCGTTACGCGCTTTTTTTACCGGGCGCGCGGCCAGCATTTCCGCCAGAGCGCCGCTAACGGCATGCCACCACTGATGCGGGGTCATCTCTTCAGCGCCGTGGAGTCCGTTATGCTGCCACTGACGCGTCAGGGCCGCCTGAAACTGGGTTTTGTTGAAGGTGGGCTGTGACATAAGCAATCGGCTTCCTGTAGTAGGTGAAACGGTATATTTGTCAGTACGCCAGGCCCTCGCTAAACAACCTTACCCCGGCTGGGATAAGGGAGGAGAAGCAAGGGTGAGTCAAAAGTTTGACTGATGCCACGCTATTTCGCCGGAGGAATCGATAAAAAAATGTATCACGCCTGCCTGAGCCGCAAAGATGAGTCACGCTTCAGCATGGGGCAGTTTTTGTCGACAAGGGGGCCGCGCCTTCCCGGGCCTTGTGATATGCACGCAAGAGGCTGACTGAATAAGAAAAGCGCACAACGCCGCAGACGCGGCCTGCACGTCAGCAGGCTAAACAAAATTACTGTATCGACCGAAAGAAAAGTAGAAAGCTTCCCGCATATCGGAATTATGCGGCTGTTTTACGAAATGTTTTATCGGCATGGCTTAATAAACGCAACCATTCCTGCTGGCGGGTAAATACAACGCTTTGCGTTTTACGAGATTATTCTATTAACAAGAAGGTTTACCTTTCTGTAAGCAAGCGGTCAAACAGGTTTAAATCTTATCGTTTTCCGTACCGTAAAAAATCGCCTTCATACGGCCGCTCGCCGTGTATCAGGCCATCTTTTTTCCATAACGTTCGGCAAGCTTTGCCCTGATTCGGTTATTCGCCGCCGTCTGCCGCGCGTAGCGGGCCTCATATTCCTCCCGCGCTTCATTCGCCAGCACATAGCGCCACAGATGCCGGGGGTTATTTGCCGTGCTCACGTTCACCGGATCGTCCGGCTCAGTCACACAGGCGTCCTGCACGGCCTGCGGCCACTGCGGAATCGCGCTGGTCTGCATCGCCACCCAGCGCGCCACCCCTGCCAGCAACGCCAGCGGTAATTTCATCGGCATCCAAATCCACTCCAGCCGGGAACGCACCTTCAGCAGGTACTGAAGGCCGAATGTGAAGCTCTCCCTGCGGTT